>NZ_OEPW01000005.1:0-292669 GCF_900240235.1 Alistipes sp. cv1 | reverse complement strand
CACGCGCGTGATCTCGTCGAATACCCGTACCGGGTTCACGAAGGTCTCCTGCACGGCCGTCCGGCGTGCCGTTTTCCGGTCGCAGACCTTAAAGCGTATGTAGTCGATGTCGAAAGCCACCTTCGAATGGTTCCGCATCAGCACGTGCAGATAGAACAGATCGCCGTGCACGTAGACTCCGCGCAGCAGTACCTCCATTCCGAAACGCTTGCTGCCGACGCTTCGGATGTCCCGAGCGTTCCGCCTGAGAATCGTGTACATGATCCGGTTGACCGTAAGGGGCGTCTCCCCGGCGAGTTCGTCGAGACGTATGTACGTCTGCCGGTTCGCAAAATCCGAGTAGGGATCTTTGTGCAGTCAGTCCTCCATCTCGATGTTGAGCCGGGAAGGATTTTCGGAATAGACCGCCGTGAAAGAGTAGAAGCATCCGTCGGCCGTGATGACCGAAAAGTTCGTCTCTTCCTCGAAGCCCTGTTTCGCGGCTTTGACGCGCACGACGTTCCGCGCCCCGTCCGCCTTGTCCGCGATCAGGTCGAGACTCCCCAGATCGACATAGACCGCCTCCGAGGGGAAAAGGATGTGGAGCGTTTTGCTGAAAGCGACCTCCACCCGGCAGGGCTCCACGACCTGCCGCTGTGAAAACGTGCGGACGGTATCCTGTGCCGGTGCTTCCGCAAAGTGTGCGGCTGCTCGCTGAAAAAGGATACCGACATCGAGATCAATCCCAAACCGACCCTCGTGGTGGAATACCGGTACACCGATAAAAAGGGAAATAACACGACGCATGAAGAGGTCGGACATATGGCCTCCCTGCTGTTCGACCCTACGGGAGTGTTTCTGCGGGAAATAACCGCTTTCGGGGAACGCTTTACCGACTCGATGGCCTTGCGATCGGAAGAAGAGACGATCGCAGAGATTTCTTTGTCCGACTACCTGGTCCGGTACGGCGAACGGATCGATTATCACTGCGGTAAAGAGGTGATAATTCCGATCCACATCGACGTCACATCCTCTGAAATTACCGTTACGGTCAGCGACTGGGACGAAGGAAAGGTGCAGATTCCCGTGCTGGGGAAATAGAATTAAGGTAAATGTTACTCGGGGCTTAATTATCACCTCGTAAATACAGAGGGTTTTAGCAAATTGATCCGTTTATTGTTAGTATTCATATAGTAATAAAAGCTACACAATAACTTTTTTATTTATCTTTATTTACAACTACAACCAGAGGACTTGTTTTGTTATTTCCGCAGGAGCGCAGGAACACTGTGATAAGCTTTATTTTTATCAACGTCGGAATACATGCTGATTCTAAATTCTACAATACCCCCTTTAATTTGGAGAGTTCATCGGAGGTAAGCTGAAGCTTCTTGAGTTTTTGAATAGTTTTCATGATTTTACGTTTTTAATGTCAAACTAAGTAAGAAGTTATTGTGTGGCTTTTGTATAATTTAAAATGTATTCATACATACCTTTATACGAATCCTCTTTTAAAATTTTAATTTTCTCCGATGGATTACATTTGTTTGCATCAAAATTCCCAGAATAAGAATGTTGACTGCATGTGCCGAAGCAAACAGGGACTAAAATGTAATTTTTACATTTCGTATTGTCAAAGGGAATCTTTATGCGTTCATAGTAAGATTTATTCCAAACCGGAATGCCATCGTTTTGTAATTCTCCAACACAAGCTTTAGAGTCTTTTCAAAAATCACAAGCTGTGCATTTATATAATATTTCTATCGTAGTTAATGACAATTTGATTGTAAGAATCAGCATGACATCTGTATTTCTTACCATAATCTCCTTGATTATAATCCTCACAAGTAGTGAATAAGCATCTTTTAGCTAAATCATATAGTCCATAATTATGCTGTCATCAGTAAGTTATGGACTTTTTTATGAATTCACCATATGTAGCAAAACCGAAACACAAGGGTAAAATGCATCCCTATGCGTCCCAGGTCTTCGTGTTTCAGGCTATTCGGTTAGCAAGGGTATGTGGTCCGTTATAACCTCTATGTGACCCAAATCCTCTCCCCGGCAGTCTGATAGTCGGTGAGCGATCCGGCTGGCACTTTAACGCAATCATCTGAAATAGCGTTATTAAATGGTGTCGGATTATTGGAAACAGTGACAACTTGCAGTATGTACCTTGCCCGGCAAATTACCTTTTTTACCGATTCCCGTTCGAAAACGATTCTTCTGGGGCCGTTCGATTGTCCGGAAGAAGACGGCCGCAGATGTCAGACCCTCCGTTGCATGTCGACAAACAGACAAATAAGCGTATCTTGGGGCCCTTATGTATCATTTCAGACACGGGTAATGCCGCAAGGAAACAGAGAAAAAATGGAAAACTACAAATACCATCATGCAGAATTCCCGATGCTTCCATTCGAAGGGCCGTAGTGGGAACACCTGCACTTATGCTTTCGGGTGTGCTTTACCGGTGTTTATCGCAAGAGTTTATAAACCGATCAAAGCACAACGCAATGAAAACCTCCATTACCCCCAGGCTCAACTACCGACCAGACTCGGCGGGGCGCCGTGCGCTCATCGTCCAGGTGATCCACAACCGCCGCCGCAGCATCCTGACCACCCCTTACCGCCTGCGCCCCGAAGAGTTCGACGCCCGGAGAGGGCGTGCCGTGGCTACGAACCGCGGCAAAGCCCACCTCACCTTGATCCGCGATGCGAATGAGTGCATCGAAGAGTATATCCGGCAACTGCGAGCCATCGCCGACCGCCTTCACGAGACCGGCAAACCTTACACGGTATCGGACATCACTGGAACGTATAAGCTCGGCGGCGACAACCGCTACGTGGAGATCTTCGCAGAGCATGTTGCCCGCGAACTCGAAAATGCTGGACGCTTCGGCACGGCCCGCTCGTACCGCTCGCTCCGGAGCGCGTGGGTCAAGTTCGCGGCCCACCGCCAATGGCGCTTTTCGCAGCTCGACGGCGGTACGGTCTCCGCCTTTGCGGCCTACCTCGAAAGCCGGGGCCGCAAGCGCAATACGGTAACATTCTATCTGAGGACCCTGCATGCACTCTACAACCGCGCCCGCGTGTACGGCTGCGCCCCCATCCACCGGGACCCGTTTCCGAACGTGTCGTTCAAGCCCGCCCGAACCCCGAAACTGGCCGTCAACCGCAGTCTGCTGCGTATCCTCGCCACCAGCGATTTCGGGGACCGCGAACTGAACGAGGCTCGCGATATGTTCCTGTTCAGTTTCTACGCACGGGGCATGTCTTTCGTCGATATATGCTATCTGCGTAAGGAGAATATCCGTGGCGGCACGCTGCACTACGAGCGGCAGAAGACGCACCAGCCGTTCAGCGTGGCCCTTACGCCGCAACTGCAGGAGATCATCTCCCGCTACGACGATCCCGCCTCCCCGTGGGCGCTTCCCTGCATGGGGCGGGGCATGATCCGCTCGGCATTCAGAAACGAAGAGATGGCTGGCGACATGCCGCCCGGAAAACTATATACCTTTTACCGCATGGCCCTGCAATACTATATCACACAACTGAAGAAAGTCTCGCGGAGCGTGGGCTGCCGCCGGCTGACCTTCAACGTGGCCCGGCATACGTGGGCGACCGAGGCCCGGGGCATGGGCGTCCCGATGCCGCATATCAGCGAAGGCCTGGGCCACACCTCGGAACGGACGACGCGATGCTACCTGGCGCAACTCGACAGCGGCACGGTGGACCGGATCAACGAAAAAGTCACGAAGCTGTATTGAAAAAGAGGGAACGGGGGAAACCGCCCTAAGCATGCGATTCGCTATGTTTAGCGAAAAACCAAAGTAAAATCGCTATGTTTAGCGAATCTTGTCTGATTTCGTATCCTTGCTGCCAACAAACAGACAAAACCGGACTGGTCTTCATTTTATGATACAAAAATATACATTATCTGCGTTTTATGCAAAAAAAATATAAGAACAGTAAATCAGGATAGTCCGGGTACGGAGTTTTCTTGATAAGTCCGTCCGTTTTACCGCGTCCCCGATTGTTTTACCGCATCGTGTCCTATTCGGACCTATTATCGCCATGCAACCGATCCCTCCACAAACCGCACAGTAAGCGGTCTGGAACGCTTTTTTTCGTACATCTCCGCGCCGTCTTGCAGCGCATTGTTTTACCGTTTCGATATTTGCCGGTCTCCCGCAGTCTGGTTATAACCAATGCATTATGTCTCGTATCATTTACCCGGAAATGCGATTGCGTTCCGGTAAAACATTGTCCGTGATATTTCAGGCTGTGTATAAGCGCATTATACACAGCAATTGTTTCTGGTTTTTCGCTAAACATAGCGAATCGTTGTACAGTCCCTCTGCGGGCCTTTGTTAGATTGCGGCACACGGCACCATAACCGGTTAGTTTTTAACACAAAACGAAACCCGTATATGGAGAAAAGGCTGTATATGCTGTGTCTTACTCTCTGCCTGTGTTTCATAGGTGCAGGGGCTTTCAATCTCCTTCGCGCCCAACAGTCGGCGTCAAGGCCGATCTATCGTACGGAGAGTGCTGTCATCGGATACCGATCGGTTACCGGTATCTATGGTCTTTTTATAAAAAAATCACAGTTTTTTTTCGAATCCACCGGCTTGCATGGTGGGGATGCCAGTTTCCGATATAGTTCGGGAAAGACACCGCATGTCGTACGGTTCTCGGGAGAGGGTCCGTACCGGTGTTTAGAGAATGCGATTTGTGCCGGCAATGCTTTGTACGCCGGAACGAAGGCGTTCTTTGTATCAATTGACTCCCGCCGCTTTCCGGAGGTGTCTATCATCATACCTATCAACGATACATGCCAGACCATGGAGTTGCCGTGTCCGTCTGTATTGCCGCTTTTTATTGCCTGGGCTGAAGCATCGTAGTTAGATATTTGAATAAATGATATGGTAAAACGATAAATAGAAGATAGAAAATGAAACGCGCGCTTTTATTGTTTACGATAGTCGTTTCCTGTGTCTCGCAGGAACTCTATGCGCAGAAGGTGGCGGTGAAAACCAACCTGCTTTCCGATGCTTTTTTCAGCCCGAATCTGGGTGTTGAAGTAGGGTTCGCCCCCAGGTGGACATTGGACGTGAGCGGACAGTTCAACGGATGGACGCTTTCGCATGACAGGCGGTGGAAGCACTGGGCAGTGCAGCCGGAAGTTCGCTATTGGCTATGCGACCGCTTCGGCGGACACTTTTTCGGTGCGCATTTACATGGCGGACAGTACAACATCGGCGGATTCGACGGGAAAATCAATATGTTGGGCACTGACTTCCGGAAGCTGAAAGATACCCGCTATCAAGGCTGGTTTATCGGTGCGGGCGTATCATACGGCTACGCCTTTATCCTTGGCCGCCATTGGAATCTGGAAACGGAAATCGGTTTGGGCTACTCTTATACCCGCTATGACAGGTATCGGTGTAGCGGATGCGGCAAAAAGGTGGAAACGGACAAGCCCCACCACTACATGGGCCCCACCAAAGCGGCCATCAACCTGGTTTATCTATTCTAAAAAATGCAACTAACATGAAAAGAACAATACTCATACCGGTAATCCTGTTGGGATTGGGACATTTGCCAGAAGCGGTAGGACAAAATACCGATACTGTCATACCTGGTGTTTCCGTTGAAAATTCCAACATGAATCGAGAAGGAAAATACCTTGCCGTGGAGATAAATTTGGATATAAACAAACTTGATGTGGATGCCAACCGTACCGTGCTGCTCACGCCGCGTTTGGTCAACGGGACGGATTCTCTTGACCTGCCCTCGGTGGGAATTTACGGGCGCAGGCGGTACTACTATTACGTACGGAACGGCATGGGCTGTATCTCGGGGGAAAATGAAACGGTTTATCGCGCGTCGGGCAAACCGAACAGTCTGGCATACAATAGCCTTACGGAGTACGAAGACTGGATGGACGGGGCAACGCTTAAATTCCACCGCAGCGATTGGGGGTGTTGTCACGAGATATTGGCGGAATACGAAGGCGTATTGGGGCGTCATCGAGAGGCTTTCTTCCCGGAATTGATATTTGTGCAACCCGAAGCGGAAATCATGAAAAGTCGTTCGTTATCCGGATCGGCATACATAGACTTCCCGGTCGACCAAACGGCGATTTATCCCGATTACCGTCGCAATACGGTCGAATTGGGCAAGATACAGGCGACTATCGACTCCGTACGCAACGACAAGGATGTCTCCATCACTTCCGTGTGGCTGAAAGGTTTCGCTTCGCCGGAAAGTCCCTACAAGCACAACACGGAGCTGGCCATCGGGCGTACAGCCGCACTTAAAAAGCACATCGGGCAGCTGTACCACTTTGCAGACAGTATCATCCGGACAGACTACGAACCGGAAGACTGGGCGGGCCTGCGCCGTCAGGTGGAACAATCGAACATTAACCATCGCGGGGAGATTCTGGCTTTGATAGACAGCGACATGGAACCGGATGCCAAGGAGGCAAAGATCAAGCGCACTTACCCGGAAGAATACCGCTTCATGCTGCAACATTTCTATCCGGCGTTGCGCCATACGGACTACCGCATAGACTACGCCATACGCACGTTCAGCGAAGTGGAAGAGATAAAGCGCATTATGGCTGAGCAGCCGCAGAAGCTAAGTCAGAATGAGTTCTACCTCGTTGCCGGAAAGTATGAACCGGGCACGGATGAGTTTACCGATGTCTTTGAAACAGCCGTGCGTATGTTCCCGAACGATGAGATTGCAAACCTCAATGCCGCCAATGCCGCTATCCGGCGCGATGATTTTGAAACGGCACATAGGTATCTCGACAAGGCAGGCGACTCCGCCGAGGCTGTCTATGCACGGGGCGCATTAGCCATACGCAAGAAAGATTATAACACGGCACGCCGGTACCTGAGCAAGGCGAAAGAGATGGGATTTGAAAAGGCCGGCAGGACGCTCGACGAACTGAACGAAAGATTGCAATGACCTCAAATAGACAGGATAAACCAAGAGATAAGGAACAATATTTTCAAACATTTTAATTTATCGACAATGAAAAGAAATTTTTTATTCATGTCCATGCTGGCAGCCCTGTTTATGGCAGGATGCTCACAGGAGGAGATTACTCCTGGCGGCGAGGACAACGGTAACGGTGAGGCCAATACCAGCTATATGGCCGTAAACCTGATGTCCTCTGATGTGACAGGTACTCGTGCCGCTGCCGGTTACGAGGATGGAAGTGAAGCCGAAAACGATGTTGAAAAAGTCCGTTTTTATTTTTTCACCGCGAACGGCGCCGTTGCTAACGTTAAACTTTTAAACGGCAGCTATGTAAACTTCTATGACTGGGAACCCACTGATGCGGATCAGACGTTTCCTGACGGAAATGGCAACGATGATATCGGAAGTAAACTCAAGGCCACGATTGTCATCAGTACCAAGGACGGAGACAGACTTCCGCAGAGAATTGCGGCTGTGCTGAATCCTCCCAGAGATGATGATGGTAATGTCCTTTTGGGTAACACATCAATGAGCCTTACCAATCTGAAGGCTGTTGCCGCCGATTATGCCGCCACCGGTCTGACCACAAAAGGCAAATTCGTGATGTTCAATTCCGTATATGGGGAAAATAGCGCAGAGGTATGTGCTGTCCCTATCGAGTCTGACCATCTACAGAAAACTGAAGCCCTTGCCAAGGCCAACCCCGTCACAATCTATGTCGAGCGTAGCGTGGCCAAGGTCAGCGTTGCCCTGGGTTCTGCTGTAAGTGCTGCCGGCAGTGACAAACTTGCACTGAAAGATAAGGATGGTAATGACCTCAAAGTACCAGTAGGTGGAGAACAGGTTTACCTGAAACTCAACGGTTGGAGCCTGACCGCCGAAACCGATGAGGGCAGATTGGTCAAGGCTATTGATCCCACATGGACAAGTAGTTGGTGGAACGGCACACACCGCAGTTTCTGGGCCATCAATTCTGAGGATGCCGCGAACGACTATGATACTTACAACAACACTATCAATAATGCCTTTAGCACTTCATTGTACACCAATGAGAATGCTTTGGATTATGCGAGTTCCTCTATCAACCGCACCAAGGTTATCCTCAAGGGGACTCTTTGTAAGGCAGACGGTACAACGCCTTTCACTATTATAAGACACTTGGGTATCTATTCTGCCGACACATATTCTACGACCGAGTCTTCAAACCTCCCCGTATTGAAGGCAAGTATTCTCAATCAATTGACAGCCGGTGGATATACTTACTATTCGGGAGACAACACGACACGTACAGGGCTTAGTGCCAGCGATCTTAAGATTGTAATCGTGGGACAGGCAACATCCGAGCCAAGCGATGGAAAAGCGCGCAACTGCTATGTATATGCCCAGTTGACAGATGTCGCAAAAGCGAAGAAGTGGTACACTTCTTCAAACACCGCCGTGACGGCAACTGTTTCATCCGATGTCATTAACGGCAAACTTGCAGACAAGGATATAGTTGACAGGGCTCTGGTCTGGAAGTCCGGTATGACCTACTATTACTATGAGATTGTTCATCATAAAGAAGCTAATCAAACTAACGAAACGGCTACCAAAGGTATAGTTCGCAATCACATATATAAAACAACCGTGACTAAGATCGCCGGTCTCGGCACCCCTGTTTACGATCCCGACCAGGTAATTTATCCCGAGAAGCCCGAAGACAATGACCACTACATCGCTGCTGAAATCGATATCCTGTCTTGGCGCATTGTCGAGAACAACTATGAGTTGAAGTGGTAATATGAACCCGGACGCCCGAAGGCGTTCCTGATACATACAGTGTGGGAGGCGGCTCCCGTCTCCCACACATATTAATTAAACAGAATAACGAATACAGTACCCGCCCACCGGTACACAAGGGAGGTGCGGCATCGGAGACCTGAACGCAAGACAGGTATCCCATTTGACGAGAAAATCCGGATGCGGAAATTCCGCACACAATATATAAATATCAAGAAAGAGTAAACGATATGGATATACGGGCAATGATAAGGAATTTGGCAGCCAAGGTCTGCGTGGCGTCAGTCTGCCTGTCGGCTCTTCCGTCCTGCGACAGATGGTTCTACGAGGAAGAAGGCGACTGTTCGGTATATTACCGGCTCAAATTCCGTTACGATAAGAACTTGAAGTGGGCTGATGCTTTCGCAAACGAGGTTTCATCAGTTCACCTGTATGCCTTCGACAAATCGGGTGTACTGGTATGGCAGCGTGAAGAACAGATAGATCCGACTACGGCGGAGAACTACTCGATGTCGCTCGACCTGCCCGCCGGCGATTATCGACTGTTGGCATGGTGCGGTCTCCGGAACGATGGCGAGCGTGAAGAGTCTTTCTCCGTACCCGAAGCCCGTGTCGGCGAGACCCGTATGAAGCAGTTGCAGTGTGCCCTGAACCGTAAGTACGACGAGTCCGGCGCATACAGCAAAGAAAGGCTTTACCGCCTCTTTCATGGCACTTTGGATGTGTCGCTGCCCTCGAACGATGACGGGGACAGTTACGATTACACCATGTGCCTGACCAAGAACACCAATCATGTCCGCGTCATACTGCATCACCTTTCGGGAGAGGATGTGGATGTGAATCAATTCGCCTTCCGTATAGAGGACGAGAACGGTTTGATGGCTCATGACAATGAATTGATGGAAGACGAGAACATTACCTACCGTCCTTGGAAAACGCAGAACGGCGAGGCTGGCGTAGGAAAAGATGATACCCGTGCCGTCATCCAAGTAAAGGGGGCCATCGCCGACCTGACCGTGGGACGTATGATGGAAACACATCGTGAGAAGATGTTTCTGACCATCGCCGGCAAAGAAGACGGCGAAACGGTGGCCCGCATCCCGGTGATAGACTATGCGCTGTTGGCAAAGGACTATTACGAGGAAGAGTACAACCGTTCGATGACCGACCAGGAGTTCCTGGACCGCGAGGACGACTATGTGATGACATTCTTCCTTGACGAGGACAACCAGTGGATCAACAGCTACATACTGATTCACTCTTGGCGTGTGGTGCCGAGTAACATTGAAATTGAATAATCAGGAAGAAAGGTTGGACTGATGAAACCGAACATTATACATAGCATTGTAATCTGCCTGACGGCATTCGCATTGCTTTTTATGGTGGCGTGCAGCAGTCAGGAAGAATCCTTGCCGGACAACGTTACGGAAGCTGTCCTGTATCTGAATATCGCCACCATAGGACAAACAAGGGCGAGTACGGCAGAACTGCCCGACAACGAGAAGATGAACAGTGTACGCGTGGTTGTACTACATGCGGCTGACGGAACGGTGGAACATAACCGCCACTTTTCGCTGGAGGGTGCGCAGGCACAGAAAACCATTTTACTCAAGGTAACACCGAACGAAAAGAAGAAGATATTCCTCTTCGCCAATGAAGAGAGCGTGTCCACGGTAGAAGGTGTAACTGTAGAGGGTGAAAATCAAACGCTGACCGCTTTCTTCAACAGTTATACAGAAGGAATGCCCGGCTTTGAAGCCGTGGTGAACAACCTCTACTTCGCTCCGGACTATTCGGGCGGAAAACCCATCCCGATGTCCTCCATGTACGAGATAGATTTTCCTGAAAAAGGGAATTTCGACGGGACGTTCTACGTGGTACGTGTCGCCACCAAATTCATGGTGAACTTTATGAACTGGCGTGGAGAGGAAGTAATTGTGGACAATTTCACCATAGCGAGCCATGCCGACAAGAACTTTCTGATGGCGCATGTCAATGACAGCGAACAGAACGAGCAACTTTTCAACGGAAAAACTTGGATAGATTGGTTGAAGGAGGTTTCCGACGCCTCGTCCGAAAATGACGATTACGCCGTCACGGAAGCCGCCGGCTGGCTGAAAGACTACGAACTGCCGGCACAAGCGGATAAGGCAATCACCTATACCCACGGGACGGTTACCGTTGGAAAACCGACAGTGGATATAGACAACCTCGATAACTCGAAACCGGGTGTGGCGAAGAATATTCCCGTTTTCTACCTGCCCGAAAGCAAGAGCCCCAAAGCGGGAGCAACAGACGGCGAGCAGGAGTACACCCTGACAATCAAGATAACCGGAAGGGATGAACCTTTCGTCTGCAAGTTACCCAACTTGAAGGCACTTTTCCGCAACACCCATGTCGTGGTGGATATAACAATGTATAATAGTAATGAAATCATAGTGGATGTGATTCCATATAGCGAGGTAATCCTTGAACCGGAATTCGGATTATAAAACAATAAATAAGTATATGAAGCATTTTGTACGACATACCGTTCTCTTCCTGATGATTTCAACCGTTACAGGTTGTTATGACGAATTTATGAAGGAAGAAACCATAGGTGAAGGCAAGGCAAGTATATCCGCCACGTTGGATTTCAAACCCATGTCCTCGGCACTGAGCCGGACACGGGCTGCCGGAGATGCATTAAAGGGTATCAATAGCTTGCATATATTGTTGTATGATCACAGTACAAAGAAGTTAATAAACAGTTGGGAGATAGAAGAATATTCCGTGTCCGATGAAAAACGTGATGATACGAATGCTGAAAACGGGAACAGTGCGGAAACAAGTACCAAACGCGCCACTTTCAAGCTGCCGGAGGAAATCAACTTCGGCAAATATTATATGTATGCCGTGGCGAACATCCCAGACCTGCTTACAAATACGGCCTATTCTGATGCCATACAAACGATAGACGAGCTCAAAAGTATTCCCCTCACATGGGACTCTAAAGACGTGGTTAACAATGGTCAGATGATTGGCTTTTTCACAAAAAGCTCCGTTCCCGCTCTATCGGCGGACGACGAGTCTCTTGTAGTAAATGAAAAAAGCGTAAAACTCCACGCGTGGCTACGCCGTGCGGCTTCCAAAGTGACCGTGGCATACGACGGTAGCGCATTGAAAGAAGGAGTGTTTATCTATCTCCAATCCGTGCAGATTAAAGATATTCCTTTGCAATGCTATTTGGGAAAGGAAAATAATGTGGGAAAAGAGGGGTACACCTTGAGTGTGCCAGAGACCGGGCCTGATATGATTGATGGAGAAATCATTACTTATCATGAAGGAGATATAACAGAAGGTTTTGAATACGGAGAAGGCTGTGCAGACCATCGTGTCGCGGTAGGTAGTCCCCATTTCGGTTCTCACGATGAAACAGCTCCCGCACTATACTTTTACGAGAATATACAGGGAGCGGGTAGTAGTATGCCTGACAAGAGGCAGGATTCAGACGGTAACGGGATATTGGATTTCCCCGGATTGCCGAACAAGCCGGATAAATACCCTGATTACCGCCTAAAAGATAACGTACCTTACGGTACATACATTGAAGTACATGCGCACTACATCTCCAACAATTCCGAGCGATTGGGTAACGGGCACATCATTTATCGTTTCATGCTGGGACAGGACGTGATACATGATTATAACGCCAAGCGCAACTGCCACTACAAGCTGACATTGAAATTCAAAAACTTCGCGAACGAGGCGGACTGGCATATCGAGTACGAGGAGCCGGAGCCGGGCGTGATGACTCCTGAGCCCTATTATATCTCATACCTGTACAACCATTCCATGATGTATCCCATTAAGGTGAATACTGGCGGTCGAAAGATAGAGTACATAAAAGCGGAAATCAAGGAAAACAATTGGGCGCCCCATAACGCCAGCAGCGATATTTATTATACGGGTGCTCTGAATGGTGTTGACGCACCGTGGAACGGTTTCCTGTCATTACATAAAACAACGGAAACGGTCCTATATGCAGATAAAATCGGAACAAATGAGCAATACTACAATACTGTTCCTAAACGAGGAGAACGTGAATATAAAGATTTTACTTTGCCCGACGGTAAAATATCCGAAGATTTTACGACTGCCGGTTCTGAATCGGACGATAAATACCGTGTAGAGAAACATCCTACGGAAGAGAATACATACAACATATATATTCCTATGTACACGCGCGCCAAGCAGATGATATCAACGACCGGATACACCGGAAACAATCCTTACGTGGCATATCAGAGATTGGCGAGAGTCGAGATTACAACTAAGCTGGAAGGATTGGATGAGTGCTTTTATAATGAAGTTCCGATATACCAGGTACGTCGTGTCGTGAATCCGAAGGGCATATATCGATCTTCCGAAAATAATAAGTCGTTTCATGTCGTGTTGAAGCGATTGCCGAGAGAGAATGACCAAATATTCAAGACATTCCAATCCGAAGGCCCATGGAAAGCCTATGTCATCAAGAGATATAACGGAGATGGAATCACCCTGTCGGTAACATCGGACAAAACAGAGTTAAAGGATGATCCGGAATATGGAAAAGCCATATATGGTAAAACCGGCAGCGAGATTGACTTCAGCGTGGATTTCTCCGGGAGTTCGACAGAGAACCGTTACGCTATTATCCGCGTGGAATATCACAATTATACCTGCCAGCATCTGATTTTCATACGGCAAGGTGACAAGCCTGACGATTTGGTTACAGGCGGCGTGAAGTGGTATGCCAAGAATATGAAGACTTCGACCGACCTGGCTTCCACTCCGTTGGACGAAGGGTCGCTGTTCAAATTCGGAAATTGGAATCAGCCGATAGACGCATTGAGTAATAAAAACCCATTTGAACCGTGGATAAATGTCACGCCGGAAGATTTCAAAGTATATCCTGAAGATGGCTTTACCAATGCAGGAACTGGAGTCAAAATGGAGTGGACAACCATTACTAATCTTGGTAAGGACAATAAGTTCGGTGCTCCTCAAATGGCGAATGCCAGGGTGGCTACAGCCGCAGACTTTTGGGAATTGAGGGCGGATAGTGTAGAGCAGGGATACGGTGTATTGTACGGAGATGATGCCACGGAAACGGCCGATGATATCGTAGATGCTTACGGCTATGACTATGAACACAGTACGTCTGGACGTGGAATGAGAGGCTGTTTCGCGTATAACAGCGATACGGGCAAAAATCTGTTCTTCCCCATTGGCGCCTCCGGCTACGGACACAGAAAACAAAGCTATACTGCCAGTTGGGGAGATCCTGAAATCCTCAATGGAGTATTAAGATATGCTGGCGGCCGAACAAAATTATATCCAGATCCTAAAGATCGTCCGTTGTTTTACGACATATACAAACGACCGGGAGCCATCTATTGGTTAAACGCGGAGATTCCTAAAGACTACTTTACGCCGACGGATGGTGCCAGCCTGGGATGGGATATCAACTATTTTTCATTTGATTTCAATTTTATCAGTACGGACAACCTAATTAGATCCGGAGGTTCGGATGCTTGCTTTGTGCGTTGCGTAGTAGATCCATAATCATGGGAGAAGAATCAAATTTGACGATTAGCGGTGATGTAAGTAAATTGTGTATCAACGGGAAAAGTAGAATAAAATCGGAGCAGCCTTAAAAGAGAACAAATGTAACCGGACAAGAGAGTGCAAGCTGGAGATGGAAGCAAAATATCATCCGACACTGAATTGTACGCAGCCACCGACCTCTCCTATATCGAGATATGCCGGCAGTGCGGGGGACTCTCAACGGATTTTCCCGTTATGTCAGTACCTACCATCGCCATTTGATGCAGGAACGCAACGGTATCAAATGAGTCCTGAGGAAGCCGGTAATATCAAGATGAACCAGCGGCACGGAGTTCTGAAACCCTACCTCGACAGTCTGACTGAAGCGTTAATTAAAAGGGTGAAACGTGGGAAGAAAGGTCGGAAATAAACGGCCGGGCGGGGATTGCATTCCCAATTACGTGTCCTGTGTAGGTTGGCAATAATAACATAGGCAACACAAAGAGAAAGGACAGAGTTTAAAACTTACGCAAGGCACATTGAGTATTCAATGAAAAAGCACTTGCAAAGGAATTTGCAAGTGCTTGATTTTTAAGCTCCTCAACTAGGACTTGAACCTATTACCCCCTGATTAACAGTCGTATTATTTACTTTATATTTGTTTTCTTTTAGTTGTAATTTTTTTATAAAATACTATTTATTAGGCATTTATTATTACAATTCGAAAAATGTAATTTCCTTATTTTTCTTCTAAATTCAATAGTTGTGTGCAAATTGTGTGCACCATTTTTAGATTGTTAATCTTGTTATTATATTTGTTTTTCAGATATTTATACTATATTTGTAAAACTGATAAGGTAAATTTGTGTGCACCATTTCAGGTTTAATCGTTTAACGGGGATCAATATGTATAACTATTCGAAAGACGGAATCACGGTCTCATCCATTCTGGATGACCGTAAGGAGAATAAGAACGGATCGTATCCTGTAAAAATCCGTGTGACATTTAAACGTGTACGCAAGTATTATTCGACGGGTAAAATGTTATCTGTCGATGATTGGGGAAGATTGCCTAATACCCGTTCACATGAATTGGGGGAGATTCGGAAAGATATAGAGAATAGCTTTTCGCTTGTTAAGGCCAATGTAATCGCATTGGCCGAGAAAGGCGAGTTTACTTTCGACGCGCTGAATGTGCGTTTAAGCCGTAATGCAGGAGATACCATTAATGCCGCTTTCCAAGTCAAAATTGACAGCCTTTTAAAGGAGGAACGGATCGGTACGATGCTTTACTATGATAACATTCTGAAAAATGTCGAGAAATTCGGAGGCAAACAAATTCCATTCGATTATATCACGGTCGATTGGCTCCGGCGTTTCGAAAAGTTTTTGTTGAAAGATAAAAACCATACGACCGTCGGAATGCATATGCGGGCGATCCGTGCCATGATGAACCTCGCCCGGAAGTCCGGAGCGATCAAAGAATCCCAATATCCTTTTGGAAAAGACCGCTATGAGATCAAAACCGGCGAGGGTCGGAAAAAAGCGTTGACATTGGAACAGATAGCACAAATTCTGAAATACGAGGACGGGAAAGACACGGAACGTTACCGTGACATATGGTTTTTTATGTACTTATGCAACGGCATCAATACCGCAGACCTCGTGCGATTGAAATATAAAAATATTGTAGACGGGGAGATTTGTTATGTACGTCAGAAAACAGCCAATACAACGAATACCATCAAAGAAATTAAAGCGATTATTACGCCGGAGATGCAAAGAATTATGGATCGTTGGGGAAATCCCCCGAGTCCGGATAGTCTGATCTTTCCTCTTATCAAACCGACCGACGATCCGTTGATTCATAAAAAGCGCACGAAAGATTTGACTAAACGTATCAATGAACATATGAAAGTGATCGGAGAAAAGTTCGGCATCGACGGGATCAGCACCTACACGGCCCGCCATTCCTACGCTACGGTTCTGAAACGGAGTGGGGCGAACATCGCCTATATTTCCGAAAGCCTCGGACACAACAGTCTCAAAACAACGGAAAGTTACCTCGCCTCGTTCGAGAAAGAGGAACGGCAGAAGAACGCCGCTTTGCTGACGAATTTCGGAAACAAATAATTACCTTTATACAGAAAATTATCCGGCCATGACAAAAGAAAATGCGATCAAACTGTTCGAAGATAAACAAGTCCGTTCCGTATGGGACGAGGATGCGGAGAAGTGGTATATATCCATTGTGGACGTGGTTAGCGCACTAACCGACAGCATGGATGGACGAAAATACTGGAACAAACTGAAACAGCGGCTGAAAGAGGAAGGAAATGAAACGGTGACAAATTGTCACCAGTTGAAAATGCAGGCTTCCGACGGAAAGATGCGTCTGACCGACGTGGCCGACATCGAACAGCTTTTCCGCCTGATCCAGTCTATCCCCTCGCCGAAAGCCGAGCCGTTCAAAATGTGGCTGGCCGAGATCGGGCGCGAACGTCTGGAAGAGATCGACGATCCGGAACAAGGCATCGACCGAATGATGGAGTATTACCACCGCAAAGGTTATTCCGACAACTGGATCAACCAACGGCTGAAGTCCATCGAAGTCCGGCGCGAGCTGACCGACGAATGGGAACGCCGGGGCGTGAAAAAAGGGCAGGAGTTTGCGACGCTGACCGATATTATTACGCACGGATGGGCGGGTATGACTACGAAAGACTACAAGCGTTATAAAGGTTTAAAGACCGAGAGCCTGCGCGATAACATGACCAATCTGGAATTGGTGCTGAACATGCTGGCCGAAGCGACCACGACCGAAATATCGAAAGAGAAACAGCCGAAAACGGTTGCCGAGAACCGGAAAATCGCGTATCAAGGCGGAACGATCGCCGGGAATACCCGTAAGGAGATCGAAGCCAAAACGGGTAAAAAAGTCGTTTCGCGCTTAAATGCCAAAGCCCTGAAAGCAGTTGAGGCGGATTCTGCCGATAAGAAAAAGAAATAACTTTTGCATTGGACAATTCGGTAAAGGGCCGGAAATAACCGGAAACAGCCGGAACGGTTGAAACATTTTGCATCGTGGTTCGTATCTTAGATGCCGAAACACAATAAATCGTTTATTGTTAGAGTTTTTATATCGTCGAACCCTTTAAATTTCAAGTCATGTCCGAAATCATTGTAACGACAAGGGAAGAACTCGAAACGATCATCCGGGATGCATTAGCGGCTGTCCTGCCCGACTGAAGGACACCGCAGGCAGTGCCGCCTGATACGATCGCTCTTTCCGGTGCTTTGGAGCTTTTGCGGGATAACGGTTATCCCACCTCGAGAGCCAAAATCTACAAACTTACTTCTGCCCGTCTTCTGCCGCACCGCAAGTACGGCAATCGGCTCGTATTCTCCCGGCGGGAGTTGCTCATGTGAGCCGAGAGCCAAACCCGATCCAAAGACGAACCGACGCAGGCCGTTTTAGCCGTTGCCCGTAGTGCTGCCCGAAAAAAGTAGTACGATGGACAGCGGGAAACTCATGCCATGCGCCGGGACAACCGAACCCTCCCTCCGAGATTTTCAGGGTCTCAGAGTCCGGGTTCGGCTGTCCCGGCGTGCTCAGTGCGGACTGGTTCGTCGGCACTTTTTCTATTGACGCCGTGATTCGGCGTTCATATTTACAGTACGGGTAAAAAGAGTGGAAGCAAGTTTATGTTAATGTAAACATTAACCCGCTTGCTCCCGTCGGTCGGATCGAAAATCCCGTTGGTCTGACTCAAATTTATTATTAAAATCAATCGTTGAAAACCATGAAAAATTTATTGAACAAAGGCGGGCGCCCGATGCTGCCCGCTTCGCAAACGCGATCTTTTTTAGTAAGCGTCCGGTTGAATACCCAAGAGAAAATCCGGCTTCAGTCGTTGTGCCGCCAGAGTGGTCGTTCGCCCGGTTGAGTGATACGCGAGACATTGATGCAGGGATTCGTCCGCGAGCGTTTCTCGCCCGACCATTTGCAATTCGTCCGGGAGTTGAGAGCAGTCTCCAATAACCTGAATCAGTTGGCCCGCCATGCCAATGCGGTCGCTCATGCCGCTTCCGTAACCGAATTGGAACGGGCGCTCGATTCCGTTACCCGAATTTTAAAGACTGTACGCTATGATCGGAAAGATCGTTAAGGGAACGTCGTTCGCCGGATGCGTGAACTACCTGTATAAGGGCGAAGGCAAAGCCCGCCTGATCGACAGTTGCGGAGTCGATCCCCAATCGAAGCAATCCGTTATTACCAGCTTCAGAGATCAGACCTGACTGAATCCCGGAATTAAAAATTGCGTATGCCATACGTCGTTGAGTTTTGCGCCCGGCGAAAAAATATCCGACCGGACGATGACGCAGATCGCCCGCGAGTACATGGAGAAAATGAACGTGTGCGATACGCAGTATATTCTTGTCCGGCATACCGACCGGGAGCATCCGCATTGCCATTTGGTGTATAACCGCGTCGATAACCGGGGAAAAGCGATCCCGGACGGCAACGACCGCTACCGCAATGAAAAGGCGTGCAAGGAACTGACGCAGAAATACGGCCTGTATTTTTCTCCGGGTAAAGAGCGCGTGAACGTGGATCGGCTGCGGGAGCCCGACAAAACCCGCTACCAGATTTACCATGCCGTGAAAAATGTATTGCCGCATTGCCGGTCGTGGCCCGAGTTGGAAAATAGGTTGCGGAAGCAGGGCGTTACGATGCATTTCAAATACAACGGACATTCCGACCGGAAACAGGGGGTGCTATTCAGTCAGAACGGGCGCACCTTTTCGGGGTCGAAAGTGGATCGCGCGTTCAGCTTCTCGAAACTCGACCGCCGTTTTTCTCCGGGTCAGAGCCAAAGCCGGGCACAGGCTCCGGTTTCCGGAGCATCGTCCGTCGGGCCCCGTGTCGCTCCGGTCGTGCATACCACGCAACGCACGGGCGTACAATATTCGGTACAATCCGTCGGCAAACTGCAAACGGCTGTCAGCGGTTATTTGTCCGCTTTCGGCAAAGGCGGATTTTCGGCGAAAGACTGCGGAGAACTCGACCTGAAGCGTTTCGGCGGTTGCGGTCGCATCCCGCTGCCGCCGTCGGACTGCGGGATCGGCATATCGCCCGAACAGATGCAACGCCGCCTCGGAGAATCCCAAGAAGAGTATATCGCCCGTATTACGGCCCTGATCGCGGCTACGACCGAGGCTATTCTCAATCAGATCGCCGAGAACAACCGTAAGCGGCAAATCAAACCGAAACAACAATTTAAAATGAAATTTTAATGATGGAAAATACTGAATTATTAACCGAGTTATATGCTACGGTCAATAAAATCCTGAATATCGTGACCGACCTGAAAAAGAACCGACCGGACGCAAATGCGACACCGTCCGACGGCAGTACGGTCGATCTGGATTTGAAAGCCGATATTTTAAGCCTGAAAGTAGGCTTTGAGTTCTATGTACAACAGATGCAGTTAATGGTACGGACGGTTTCCAATCTTTCGCCGAATTTCAATTTCAGCTTGCCCGACATGACGAACCTCGAAGACCTGTATCGAAAGATCTTGAATGAGATTGCGCTCATCAACCGGGACAAGGCATCTACAAAATCCGTCGAAAGGTTGTGCGAACAGATCGAGGCTGCGGTCCGTTCCGACATGAAAAAAATCGAAAGCGTATTATTGGCTGGGTTCGCCGAGTTGAAAACGTCCGTCGAGAATTTTGAAAACAGCGTCCTGCGAAATCAGCGGCTACGCAACCGGAATCATTTCTGGAAAGCGTTATTGGCCGTTTCCATCGCCGTCATGGTTACGTTGTCTTCCGATTTCTGGCAGTACAGGCGCGACAGTTGGAAATACCGCTACCTGCGGGCATACAATTACGGGCGCGACTCGATGATCCTGATACTCGACGATGTGTACGACTTTCATCCGAGCGATTCGGCGATTCGAAAAAGCAAACAGATTGCCCGCGAATACGAGACGGAGGCTGAAACGGTCGATTATGCCGGAGTGAACCGTAGGTATCAGGAAGCGAATGACCTGCAGAAAAAGCGGCCTGCTCACTAAAACCGTTGATTAACGAAAACGGGCTGAGAATGAAAACTCAGCCCGTTTCTCAAAACGCTTGATTTATTTTATGACTCCCATCAGATTATATTCGCAATTTGGGCAATCATACACTTCCATTTTCAAAATCTCGGCTCCAATGACAGATTGCCGATACATCCTTTCCATGTTTAGAACTTCATTTTTAGGAAGCTCCATTCTTTTGTCGAGCAATTTCATATAGACACGGCCATACGCGAGCGAGGGGATATAGCCGGTACTGGACACTCCTTTGCGCCTTTTGTTGGCTTTTTCGCCATCGCTGGGCGATACGGGCAGAAATTTGAAATGTTCCCGGTTGGTCGGTAAAAAATTAAAATCCGGCTGTGGAATAAAGTATTGGCTGTGGCTGCCATAAAAATCTACCGGATATCCGTTATCCTGAAAATTATATTTATCGATTGAAAGATCTGTTTTAATATAATAGGTTTTCGAAAAATCGAATCCAGCCATTAAGTCTTTGAGCATATTTTCGTATTCCGGCTTTGCCTTGTTGTATTCGAATTCGTCGCTCAGGCAGGCTTGATAAAGTTTTTTGTCTTTTATTTTGATTAAGTACTGAAGAACATAATCCGTTATAGGAAGATTGTTGCTGCGTATACAACAAGCCAGCATTAATTCGGGGGTAAGCTCCGTCGCATTTTCTGCGGTGTGGTCTTCGTATACCCATGCGATCTCTCCTCTTGCTATCGCCGGGTCGATATTCACATATAATTCGTTGGGATAACCGTCTGCTGAAACGACGATTACCGGACGCCCGTTAAAGAAAATCTTATCTGCATTTTTAGGATTGCAATCGATTACTTTCGCTGTTTTGAGATCAAGATTCGCCTTTACCGGATTGTAGCGTACTCCGAATTCAGTCATTGTAGGTTCTTGAATTTCCCAGTACTTTTCGTTGTTTAATCCTTTGTAGCCGATACGAATCGTATCGCCCGTAAAGAGTGTCGTTCCATCATAGACCTGAACCGAATCTTGACTTTGGGCATGTCCCGGGACATAGAATGTCCAAGCGAGAATAAAAATAAATAGTATTCTGTTCATAATGTATTAGATAAAGTAGTTGTATATTATTTTCGATTCCGCTCTTCGTAGCGAGCTATTTGTTCTTTGCAAATTCTGTCGGTAATATCGCGGAGCTATTCGATTTTGGGGGTAAGGGCGTCAATGTTGGCTTTTGTCACGATGGAAATGATTATATCTTCTTGTTATTTAAGCATATTGCTTATTTCGAGTTTCGCTTCTTCAATTGATCGCATTTGTTCTGTCAATATATCAATAGCATCGGACATTGATTTAATGCTAAGTTTTTCTGTGTCATTCGAATTTTTTATAAGTTTAGTGAGAGCTTTAGTGGTATTTAAGTCTATCTTGCCTATAAGGTCATATAAATGGGAGCTATTGATTGAATATAATTCAGGTATTTTGTTAAGCAGGCTGCTAAAGGGCTGGATTACTTTTATTAGTCTCTCTACTTCTTCTTTATTTTTTTGTGCAACAATACTTTTATCACGATCACAAGTTTCCTTCCAGTCGTTAAATGCGGTATCATTGCTTTTTACCCTATCGCATATAATTTTACACTCATCGCAATTCTGTTCCCCTCGCTCACACTTCGTCTTGATTGCTTCTACTTTAGATAAATCAATATTTATAACTTTTTGCGTTTCTAAAAGTGATTTGGAAGAATTATTAATTTTAGATAGAATGGAACTGTTGTCAGTTAATAATTTTATATGGGTCTGAACAGTGTTCATTAAAACCAAATTATAACTACATAGTTCTTTAAGGACAATGTCTAGTTTCTCTTTTTTTTTGGTTTTTTTTTTGATCGGATCTTTTAAAGAAGAATGAGATCAGACTGCCACCTGCTATTGCGCTCAATACGGCGATAATTGCTTCTTTCATTGAATATTAGTATTTTGGGACAAAAATATAAAATATTTCATAATGAAATTCTATCCGTAATCCTGTTATATCGATTCAGCGTTTCTGATAGTCTTGATTTAAGCTATAAAAAATTGAATGTGATTAAATTATATATTGTGTGAATTCTATTTTTTGTTTAACGCTTTGTATTCGGCGATCCGTTCGGTGCAAATCTTTTCGGTAATATCGCGGAGCTGTTCGACTTTGGGGGTAAGAGCGTCGATGTCGGCTTTGGTTACGATGAAGTTCTTTTTGTTGTAACGCGCTTCGATATAGGCCCGCTGCAACAGTTTGAACAGGCGTTCCTCTTCCGGAGTATCGCGCGGGAAAACCTTAGCCAATTCCATCGTGAAAGGTTTGCACTTTTTAATTAGGAAATCGAGATCGTGTTCTTTATATCCGTATAGGATATAAACTAACGGAATTGTTTTTATAAAAGTCTCAGCCGCTTGATGTAACATGAAAGCTGCCAAATGATACCAACCTTTGGACGTATTAAATTTAGCTGTTTCATAACAACGATATGCATCCGGGAATTTATCATCAAAATATTCCTGTGCCATCCGTTGAATTTCAGAATAATTCAGTTCGCGCGGCGCGGCCAACTGATATTCCCCCGAATCATAGAGTATAATCCCCTGATTCAAAATATCGACGTAAAAATAACGTCCTTCGGACAGCGCATGGTTCAGTTTGGAAATACTTTCATTGATAAACTGCGGCCAAGTCTGAAATTCGTCGGCCCGGCTTTCCAAAAAACGGTCCCGGATACGGGTTTCGGCAGTGCCTTCCCGCACTCCCAACCGCTTTTTCGTCACGACCAAAATATCGTAGTCGCTCATAAAATAGGTTTTCACGCCGAAGTCGCGGCGTTCGTCGCACTCGACATAGGTATTTTTGGCGTAACTGCCGTAGAGAATAACCATTACGACGTCTTTTACCTCGTCGCGGATCAGGCGGACGAGTTCGTGCAGGTCGCGTTGTTTGCGCTCGGGCAGGAAGTCGATCGAGGTCTTCATACTCACAAAATTAGCAAGAAATTTCCAGAAATACATACCCGGTGCGCTGAATTAATTTTTATTCGTATCTTTGTTTTACGGTTCCTTAAAAAAGGTTTGTTGTACAGGGGGCGGCTCGTGCCGTCCGGGAACGAACCTAAAAAGCAATTACTATGCAAACTTTAAGGAACTACAACGATTCGGCATAGCCGAAGGACATAACAATATAAAGGGTTACAACTCTTTATACCTCAGCACAAACGTGGAAACCTCTTCCAAGAGGGTTTGAGATAGGTATAACGGTTGTCTGACCTTGTTGTGTTCTGTCCGTTTGGGACGGAGCTGACAAGGGCGCAGGACAGTTACCTATTTCGGGTTTTCCACGACCTGTGCTGAGGGGCTGCAAATGCGCCCTCTTTTTTTCTCCCTGCACAAGACCGATCTATATTCTTTGCTACGGAATCGCGGGCGCTATTTTCCAATCCAAAATCCAGCATCCATGACTACGCGAATCCGACACTTCTCCGTCCTGCCGTTGGATCGCCTTGCAACGTAACGAGCCATGAACGAACCGACCAATGCAAACTGGGAACGGCTGTGTAAAGTGATCGAACATTCGGGCCTTTCGGTCAATGCCTTCGCCCGCGCCATCGGTCTGTCGTGCGGGGAAACCCTCTACCAGATCAGGCGGGGCAATAACGGCATCAGCCCCAACGTGGCCAAACGCATCCACCAGAAATATCCCGGCTTCAGCCTCGCATGGCTGATGTTCGGGTGCGGGGAACCTGTGTCCGAAGTCTCCAATTCCGGTTCCGTCGCCCGGATTCCGGTGTACCGCACGCTGCCCGAACGCCTGTTCCGGGGCGAACCGGACGACTGCCTGATCCTCTCGGCGGCATCGTCCCACGGGGCCGAGTTCGCCGTGCCTTATGCGGACGATCTGCTGAATCCGTTTCTGCGAAATTCATTGTTGCTGCTCCGGGAGCAAAAAGGCGCAATCCTCTACGGCAATATCCATCTGGTTGAAACCGAACACTTCCGCCTGTTCCGCATCCTGCAACCCGCGCCGAACCAGTCCGTCCGTTTAACGGTTTTGCCGGGTTCTGCTTTGCCCGGAGCCACTTTGTCCGATTCCGCCGGGCTGAACGGGCAAAATGGACGGGCAGGGCTGAATGAGTTCAGGCGCGTTCCTGCCGAAAATCCTTTTGCCGACATCGTTGTTCCGCGCAGTAGTATCCTCTCCCTCTGGTTGGTCTGCGGCGCCGTCTGCGACCTGTGCCGGTAAACGATTTACCAAATTACTATTATTGAATATCATTATGAAAAAAGAACTCTTATTATCCCCGCACGAACTCGACCGCTACAACCGAAGCGCCGATTTCCTGCAAAACCATACCATCGTATTCGTCAGCCAGCACGAAATCCCCGATCCGCTGTTGGTGTCGTGGTTGGAGTGCGATCCGGTCGGAGTACTGATGAAATTCGCCGACCAGACCGCCGAACCCGGACAAATTTTTACCTACGCGATCTATTTGTACGCCTACGAGTTGCATGACCGGTGTTACCATCAGATTTTGGGAGAATCGTACCGCACCCCGCCGGAAATCGTGATGCTGAATTTTCTCCGTTACCAGAAACTACTGCGCTACACGGCTTTTCTGCGTAACCGCCGGATCGAAACCCCGCCGTTCCAGATTCTTCATTTTATGAACTATCTGACGATCTACCCGATGATGAGAAAGTACGCACACGGTTACATGAATGACAAACAGCGCAATGGGGATTGAAAAAACGAACCGGGAAATACTCGTCCGGTTCGTCCGGGAAAATTTCAATATTCGTTCCAGGGAGATACCGGGCGACATATTGCGTCGGCTGCGGGTAAAGGGCGATCCCGATCTGGACGATTTGACGAAACCGCGCTTTCAGCCGATCCACGATTTGATGGCGGATATGATCGCCCTGTACGAAAAGCGGCTGAACGTGAATATCCGGATACTCAGCATGGACGAATACGTGCGGCTGTCATGCCGGGCGAAATACGCCTGCCGCCTTTGCGGGTTTATGGAATACCTGTTCGATGCCGAAAACCGAACGGTCTACATCGAGAGATACGAATACGATATCCGGGTCCTGATTTTCCTGTATTATGCCGATGCGGTTTTACGTTCGCGCGGTTGGTTCCGTCGCCCTGTGAGCAATATCCGACTGTTTTGCATCCATGCCTATCCGCCCCTGTCAGTCTTTGCGCTCAACAGGCTACACCGGTTCAGAAACCCGTTTATTAGGCACGGGAATCGCTATTTGATGTATGCGCCGGAGGATTTGTGGAAAACGCGGTTCTGGTTTAACAAGTATTAATAGATGATTCTCTGATAATATATATGCTCTTGATAGATTTTATATTCTTGTGAGAAATACTTCATTACAACTTAAACATATTTTACTATCACAACTTTATGATGTTAAAGTTAAAACAGACAATAATAATTTAAGTCAATTAAATACTAATTCAATACTTATTGTATCGCCTGTTGGTTTTCTATTCATAATTGCATCATTGTCATCATCACCCGCACTTATTCTCCAAATATCTACGTTGCTGATGCTTAATGATGTTATGAAACAAAGTAACGTGAACGGCTTGGGGCCACATGGGGCTATAACAATACGGAATTTTTCATTTAGTGTTTCACATAAATCATATAATAGCATTTTTGTATATAACATATCTGATAAAATATATGGGAAAAGGTTATTTTCAGAAACGCTTGTAATTACCTCTTTATTTTTTATTTTCACAATATCGGTATATGGACTTTTATCGGTGTAAAATAGATAGAGAGCTTCAGCGTCGAAATATTCTCTTAATCCAAATACTCTTTTCTTCTCATACCCAAGACCAGCTATTAATGCTGTTGCTTTGGTAGGAAGGGACAAGTTACAATAAGAATTTATGGGATAGAAATTAAAGGTTTCAGGTTCTATTTCGGGAGGGGCAACATATTCAGCTATACTGTAAGAAAAATAAAGTTTGATTTTTATATCTGATTTATCTAACATTCTGAAATATTTTAGAATCCCCCCGTATATAACCCTTGTCATAGAGGAATAGTCGATTAAAATATTAATATTTTGCGATGTTGAATGGTTGATAAAATCGTCTAATAAGTAATTAATTGTCTGATTATCATTGCCTTTTATGGGGATAAATTTAAAACCTTTTTTTTCAAAAAAAGCATCATTGATTATGCGATTAGAGTGTTCCTTGTTGTCTTCAAATGCGAGAACTATTTTTTTCTCAGCATTAATCCCATTATTACTAATGAAAGAAGCACGTTGTTCATAGCCTGAAGCGGCGATAAACAAATCGAATTTCAAGGGGAAATTAAATAAGTCAATCTGTTTAAAAGAATGTAATCTCATCTTATTTCAAATTTAAAGTAAGTTGAGTATCTGGTTCATTTTTTAGTAAGGGAGCTATTATCTCGCTAAGATTTTTTTCTCTGTAGGATCTTTGAGGCAACCCAAAATATGGATGTAAAGAATATGATAATCTATAAGTTCCTAATGTATTTCTTTGTCCAAATACATTTTTTTCTACTTCAAGGGCTAATATACCACCGGCTTCAAGACCTTTATTGAATAATGATTCAATTTCTTTGGGACATTTCTCATCAAATTTAATGCGACTATATGGATCCGCACTAAAATTCTCTCCAATATATTGATCTTTAAAATACTGCCCAATAAGATTGATGATATGTTCTAAAGTAATTGTTTTACCACGAAAACGCACAGCACTGTCTGAATAAAATGCTATTCGAGGGTAAAAATATTCCATGCAAAAATTATTTATAATAGTTGCTTGGGTATTTACATTTATTTTTTTTGGATCTCCACTCGAATTAAGTTTCATTTCCGGTAAAAAATTATTAATTAGATTCACGAATGCTCTTGGATTTCCATCTGCAAACTCATAAATGAAATCGATACCGTGATAAAATGAAACAACTTTCCGAGAACGTTTTGTATTACTGTTTCTATTGAAATAATAGCGATATAATACAATGGGCTTGATTTTGCGGTGTATTTGGTCTATTTGAGATTTAGTTACCGGAACTGGATTAAGTGGATCTAATCCTTTTTTGAGTAGATATTTATAAAATGATTTGTCATTTTGGGCTAGTTCTTTCATTACTAGCCACATTATGCCGTCTTTGTTGAATTCAGTTTCTTTTTTTGTTGTATATATACTGGCAAATTTTGATTTATCAGATTCTTTAAGACCTAAATTATAATCGTTTACTCCAAAAAAAGATTTTGGAGTAAATGTTTTTCCAAATTTATTTCTTATTACTTTTTGCATATAACTTTCACAGAAATCTTTCCAGTTTTCTTGTGATTTATTGTTATAAATTCCCATTTGGATAAATTCGTAATCATCCCCCGGAGCAGACGATACGTTTAATATTCCTTTGGGAACCTCTATTCCACTTGACACTTCAGGAATAGTTGTCATTTTATATATTATTTTTTGACTTCTACTTCTGAGGTTATTTTTTAATAGCTCCTCAAATAACCAATGAGGAGCTATTTCAAGTTCGTCGAAACATAAAGCCCATATAAATGGGCGATTTGCAAAAAAGTCGATTGATTTAAAGATTTCTTCAAAAGCATTTATTGCGACCTCTACTTTGTTAACAAAATCCCAATAACAAAAATCGTCTAATTCGACTTCTGTATTGTTTTTATTTATGATAATGTTTAAATCATCAACATAAGACAATAATTTTTGTGATATAGCATATATTTGAGGCACTATTGGTTTCGGAAGTTTCCATAAATTAATTAATTCTATGGATAAACGAGTTTCCAGTTCTGAAGTATTGTCATCGCCTTTTGAGATTAGATTAGAGAATGTGTTACATAAAGCATTGAGTATATTCAAGTTTACCAATCCTTTTGAAATAGAAGTTATGAATGCGGGATTATGACTAAATTTATTTTCAAAAACACTGATTTGTTTATTCCATTGTTTGTCAGAGGGAATATAGACTCCATAAAACTCAATTTGTTCCATGAGTCCTCCTTTATTTACAGCATCCCAATGTTTTATCGCTTGAGGATGGAGCATTTTTAACAACGTTGTTTTTCCACACCCTCTGGATCCTATTAAGAGACTATTATTAGGATTAATTATTTTTTTAAAATCGTTCGTGATAATGAATGTTTCAGCTACTTGTTTAAAAGTCATGTAGCGAGCATTGAACGAATCTGATGAAATTTTTTTTGCCATGATCTAGTCAGTTAACATTTTGCATAAATGATCTGCTCCTAATAAAAGACTAGGATAAACTATTATTTTCCATTTTTCACGTAAATATGTTTCCAATTCTTCTTGTTGAGATGGATCTAAAAATTCTAATGCAGGAAATTGTCTTAATACATCAATAAAAGGTAAATGCACATTATATTTTTCTTTATAATACCATTTCTTATTTTTTTGAATGAGTTCATCGGCTAAAGCCTTTACATTTTTTTCATGATATCCAAAGCCTGTTTTAGCAGGGAAAAGGGTTTTTGTGTCTGGCTGTTTCCATCCTGCATTATGCGCAAATATCCATGTATGAATAATCCCTTGACAATTATGATTGACTTTATTTATCTCTAATATGTGGAATGTGTTTTTTTGCCCGTATTCAATTACATTTTCTAAAGATGCAAAACTCCCCGCACAAAAAATTACTAAATCCTCATAATTTCTAATTTTAGGGAAATGTTTATGCCCATGTATTATTAAATCAAAATCATTCTTTTTTAGTAAATCTAAAAGAGTATCTCCTCTGTCTATAACATCATTCTTTTTATAGATATCATCCATGTCAGAATGGTTGAGTGGATGATGATGACATAATGCGATTTTGATTTTATCTGAGGAGGCCAATTGTGACAATTCGTCATTTAATTTTTGAAATAAATAGTGGTCAAATGATGGTTGCGTATTGAGAGATTCTGAATTTGTAATATGAAATGACGTATCCAGTATGAGAAAAATTAAATTATCATCTTCTATAATTTTATAATGATTACTCCAATATTTAGGATCGTTAAATACATCACAATCATAATCTTTCATATGTCGGCATGTATCGGTTGCATTGAGATTTATATCATGATTTCCATTTAATATAATCATTCTTTTTGCACCCAATTTTTTTTGTAGATCTTGGATATATCTCATTCCATCATAATAACCTTTACAATCGCCTTTATCTGCGATATCTCCTGTGCAAATTAAATAGTCTGCATTAATAGATAACGACTTTAATGATTCTACAGGATGTCTATTTTTAGGAACTGGTGTCAATTCGCCATGTAAATGAGTAATTCTTTGAGTCCCTTTTTGACTAGTGCAATGCAAATCACTAATCACAGCTATTGTTATAGATGAAGGATTATTCATTATTAATAATTCGTAATTACAATTTCGGAAACTTTATTTCTTTTATTCGGAATGCTGCTCATCATTCTGTTGGCTTTAATAAATGCAATATTGTATTGTGAATAATATTTTTGAACATATTCATCATTAACTTTAAACGAATTGTTTAACATGAATTTAACGCCATTTTGATTTAATATTTTTAGAAGGTGCATTAAACGATCATTATCTTTCTCATTAAAACCTAATTTATAGTAATCATTAAATCTTGCCGTTTTACTTATGGGCCTATATGGAGGGTCCAAATAGACAAATGAATCTTGAGGAACTTGGTCTAAAATATCTTCAAAATCAGAAATTAGTATGTTAGTCTTTTTTAAAATACTAGAGATTAGTAGCATATTGTCGTATTCGTATAGAGGGGGAGAAAAGTTTTTCCCAAAAGGAACATTGAAATCTCCTCTTAAATTTTGTCGATATAAACCATTATAACAGGTTTTATTCAAAAAAATCATTTGAGCAGCTCTTGGTATCCATGCATTTGAATATTTTTTGTAGTTAATGTTGAATCGCATGTAATTATATGCAGTTCTCAAATCGTAATAGAATTTTTCTTTATCACTTTCGGACAACTGCAGATATCTAGATTTAAGTTGGTCTAAAATCTGAATAAGTTCTTCTACGTCATTTTGAATAACTGTATATACAAGAATGAGTTCTTCATTTATATCAGACAATACGACTTTTTCAAAAGTTTGTTGTTTAATCAAATTAAAAAAAACAGCTCCACTGCCGAGAAAGGGTTCGTAGTAATTTGTTATCTCTCCTTTTTTAATTTCCGGTGGTAAAAATATCTCTAACTGGTTAAATAGTTTATCTTTACCTCCAGCCCATTTTAGAAAAGGTTTTATTGATGGATATTGGGTCATGAATTATAGGCCTTAGAAGATTGTATATTGATATTGGTTCGTAATTTTAAAATAAAATTACAATAAAATTTGTAAACGCAATAATAATTACGCTTATGAATGTCTGTTTTATATCACAATTTACAAGGTTTGTGAAGTAAATGCCTTTAGTTGTGTGCAAATTGTGTGCACCAAAAAGAAAAGGGGTTGCGATTTTCATCGTAACCTCTTGATTTTCTGGCTCCTCAACAAGAAATTTTGCAATTTTTACAGTGAGGTGTATTTCAGTCTTTTATAAAGATGTCTTTCCCGTTTTTCTCCGATTTTGCACTATGCCAGTCGCTTTATACTTCTGGCTTTTGCTCATTACTATGAATGTACTTTGACCTTGTTAAATCAGTCTCAATACAAATATATATATATTAATCAGGGAAACCAACTGTTTCCCTGAATTAAATGAACTTTGTTTGAGTTGATTTTTAATCAGGTAAATTTATGATATGGAACGGTCGTTTTTAACCTGCTGTATATGTCATGTATCGTTTAGATAAAAGTTTTTTCCCGAACTCATCCGGATTAATGTAGTTTCCCTAAATAATTCATTACAATCTCTAATTCGGTTAAATCGAATTTTCCAAATTCTGTTTCTTTTCACTTTAAGGTATGAGGATTCGTATGCTATATCCGAAAAACTATTTACGTTTATATATACCATATATTGAAATAAACAAAAAATTGTCGTGAATCTGAAAACAATTTTGTCATTATTAATGTTATAGATCGTCGAATAATCCTGCTATAAGAGTGTTGAAAATTAGTAAGTTACAATAATTTAAGATAAAAACTTATTATGAATAGATATTATTTGATGAAGTTTTTCTTCAAACTCCTTTTTTTTGTGCGGATCGGTAATTTTGTTTAGAGGCATCCTTAAGATTTCTATAAACTCCTCTTGCGTCCGTTTGCTTTGCTCTTTTATATCTTGATGTTTTTGTTGTATTGTTATTTCATTGATATTTAATACTCTTGGAAGTATCTTTAATAAAAGTACAGCTTTATTGAGTTCAAAGATTGCGACGGATTTTTCTGATTCTTCAAAAAGTGTTACAACATTATCTCTATTCATGTACCTATAATGTACAAAGCACTCTCTTAATATGGTATTATTAATCGTATTATCCGATGAAATTTTTTCCAGTCCTTCTTGTATCTCTGTCAATAGTTTTTTTATTCCTTCATCGTTGGAGTTATGCAATGCCGGAAGTAATTTGGTTTGCCAGAAAGATTTTTCCCGTTGCTTTTCATCAAAACCATACAAATGTCGACACCCTTCATATACAATTACTTCAATATGTCGCAAATTTAATTGTTTTTCGCAATACGATTCAGAGGATAAATATGCTCTTATGGCAGAACATAAATCCAGATATATTAACAATACTAATATACCCGGCTTCATATCATCGATTATCGCCTCTATATTTTTTGTTAAAGCGATTTTGTCAATTCCGAATTTATCGTTGACTCTTTCAGCAAAATCATTTTGCATTTTTCGAATGTGTACCATTTTGTCCAAATTTTTGCTATATATTTCTATACTCTTTCCTAAAGAATCAAAAAAATTATGAATATCAGGGGTAAAAACATTGATTTGCTCCAACAATGGAAGATTTGTAGATGTAGGTATTACATTCGTTTTCAATTCTATTTTGATTCGATTGAGATATTTACTTAAAAAACAAACTAGTTTATCTATTAATTCGAGAAATTTATTGACTCGTTTAGCTTCGACATCCTCACTTAAACTTTGGTAATATTCGTAAACTTTAAAAGGATCTTTATCATAATGAATAGCAAGATTCCGATTGTCAATATCCATTAACTTACCATTATTATTTTTTGTTATAAATTGTTTCTTGAACTCATCTAAAACTTTGTCAAAAACGGCGATGTCATCATTAATCTCTTGATTATTAAGTGCACTTGCTATGGACTTAAATTTTGTCCATTTTGCATTGTCTCTGTCTTTTTTGTGTAATGCGGATAAATATTTATATCCTTCAATAACGGTAACGTTTACATATCGTATATTAACTCTTTTTTCATTCGGATGCTCTGATCTGAGTTCAGCCCTGAAAAAAGTAGCTATATCCAGATTTACGGTAACTGCAAATGCAAGTAATTCGTATAAGTCTAAAGCAAAAGTTTCTTCTTCTGTTTTATTTTGACGTTGTTGTAATGCCTTTATAACAGCAACGGCATTCTGTAACTTAGGATAAAGCAAAACGAAATGATTTCCCATGTTTGTATACAAAGCGGCTAGGGTTTCCGGAGTTGCTGGTTTATAAGTTTGTGTAGTCATTTCATAAATAGTTATGTTAAACAAAATTAACAAAAAAAAGAAGTGTTTTATCATTCTTTTTATTGCGCAGATAAAAAACAGCGAACCATATTCCGTAATTCATGCTCAAATTGAAAAGGATACTGTTGACTTTATCGACGGTAAGGATCAATGCTGATAACATCCTGACGCTAAGAAAATAAACTGAGAGGCCCTTGTAATTATTAAAATAATCCGTATGTTTGGGCCGTTATCATTACGTCAAACTTGATTGATTATGGAGACTATTGCAGATAGTGACAGGTGTGCCGACAGGCGCATGAACCGTAGCAAATAGTCCATTCCCTCGCCCGGCATGGACTGTTTCGGCCCGTGCCCTTTCCCACATCTTACATACAAAACTGCCTGAACCCGCGCCCCTCGTTTGGTCCGGGAGACTGGCTGGCTTTATCCGAAACGGGACATTTCCTTTCCGGTACAATTTGGTCCGAACAAATTGCGAATCAGAAAAATGCCCAAAATCGCGGAAAAAGCAAAAAAGTTCTTAAAAAGACACAAAATCGGAATACTCGGTTGTTGTTCATTGCGATTTGTTTCGTATATTTGAACAAACAATTTACCGGAAACGGTGGGTTGGCTTTGCAGTTGCGTTAAATTAGGACCTTAAAGTAAACCAGCAAAGCGCAAAAGTCCTCACATTACGGCTCATGCCCGGTGCGAGGTATTCAGATTTTGGATTCTATACCTTAACGGGTGTGGGCCTTTTGTGCTTATATGTGTTTACAGGCTGTCCTAAGCCTACGCAACTTATCTGCCACAAATCCACACTCGTTTTTTATTTCCGGTAAATTGAAAACTAATAAACCGGATTCAATGTGTGCAGCACAATTTCATAAGAAAATTAGTATTAACTTTTAAATGAAAGATTATGTTATCTTTGCAGGATAATAATACGGTTTAGACCGTAACATATCGCTAAAGGTTAAACGACCTTTATACCTTGTGGTAAACTTCGGATTGTTATAGAAATATAACATTATCATGTCTCGGTATAAGAGTTGTTGAAACCCTTGCCATGCCTCGGTACGTGTTACCGGGGCGGGGCTTGGGCGTAAGGACAACTACCGAGACTAAGGCTCCGAAGGCCGACCGCAAGGGAAATTGTACCTGCGTCCTCGCCCTTTTTTTATTGCCTTACCGCAACGGGCCGGACGCCGGGAAATCGAATGAAGTATCAACTTCTATCCCGGTTACTATGTTACGGCCAAAATCTAAACCCTGTCATTTATCCGCAGCCGGAGAACTCCGGCCATGCGCGGCGTATTCCGATCAGAGCGTTCGGGAAAGCCCCGTATTTCCAAACCGAAAACTAAGGGAGTGCGCGGCGTTCGCCTGTTCATGTGAGGACGGCAGGCCGGACAATCCCGTGCCGTCGCACTCCCCTTCCGATACAATTTTTCTCTACACCGATATAGGCCGGACACGCACCGATGGGTTTTCATCGGCAGCGTCCCGACTTATTACATTACCCTTTTTTACTAATTTTTTCATAACCGGGGGACGTGCAATCCGGCAAGCTGTTGTCGAAATATGGGTATGGGTACGATTGCTTGGGTGCGTCCCCCTTTTTTCAGGATATTCCAATTATTTATTTGATAGATGTTCTATAACACGGTCAGGCTGCGGGGCAAAACGGTTGTTTCCGGCCTTTATTAACTACTTCTTCTTTTCCGGGGGGCGTTCCCGGCAGGCGGTTGCGCGGGTAACTTCGTGTGCACGGTGGACTGAATCGCCTGAGCTTCGCCCCCCTTTTTTATGGCTCTACGAGCAATTTTTCATAATAACATTAGATTGGATGGGCCGAACCCCGGAGCGTTTACAGGAACGTTTCGGACGTTCGGCCTTTTTTTATGCTTACCGCTATGAGAATCGAATATGATAAACTGCAAATCCTGAACGACATTGATCCGTCGCGGGCGGCAGCTTTTTCGGGCTACCGAAAGGAAAAAATCAAACTGACGGAAACGGATGCCGATTACACGTCCGTCCGCGAACGCATTGTCCGGCGCACGGCAAGCGCAGTACTGCTGCTGCACGATCAGGGGTACGATACTTTCCTCTGCGGCATGGCTACGGGCTTCGACCTGTGGGCGGGGTTGGCGGTGCTGTCGCTGAAAAAACAACTGACCGACCTGCGGCTGATCGCCGTGGTGCCGTTCCGGGGGCAGGCGCAAGGTTTTCCCTACGAGTTTAAAGAGCTTCATTCCGCAGTGCTGGCCGCAGCGGACTGTCGGGTGTGCCTGCATCAAAACTTTACTCGTTCGTGTTTCCATGAGCGCAACCGGGCGATGCTCGATCATGCGTCTGCGCTGGTGTGTTACTACGATGGGCAGCCCGGCGGCACGGCCTACACGGTGGACTTAGCCCGTAAGCGGGATATGACGGTACTGAATCTGTGCGACGACGCACCGGAGTATAACAACAAAGCGGACGACAGACTGATTACGGAGATAATGAAGATAAAATAAAAGTGATGTATTGTGTTTATAACAGGGCACGAACCGAACTTGTCTTTGCTGTGCGGGCGATTGGCGTTGCCCTGATTGTTGAAGGCAAATAAAGTTTGTGCCTTTTTTATTAACCATTTTATATAAAAAATTATGAAAACGAAAAATCAACAATTCAAAGGTTCGCCGGTCGCTGTCGCTTATTATGACCGAAGCGTCGAATTTTTCCGGAACCACGATGTTACGACCGTCGGGTACAACTTCATTCCCGACGATCTGTTGGAAGCATGGGTTGCGCCCGATCCGCATCAATTACTTTCCGACATGGCCGACGGAAAAGCCGAACCGGACAGCATCCTGCCGTTCGCCGTTTTTTCGAACGCCTACGGTTATCATGACCAGATTTATGCCGCGATTCTCAAAGACGATTCGTATAGTACACCTTACGAAAAGATCATCGAAGATTTTTTTCTGTTTCAGGAAGCCCTGCATTATATCGTGGAGCTGCAGAAACGGAATTATTTTTTCATACCGCTTCCTATTCTGCATTTCAATGCTTTGCCCGAAATGCTCCCGCTGTTAAGAGAGGCCGTTCAAAGACTTGGCGTTTTATAGCTGTAAGGCCGGTTTGTCCGGTTCGTAATCAGGCTTACGTTCCAATTCCGGACACTTCGGCTGGGAGCGGGACGCGCCGGTATACCCGCTCCTTTTTTTTAGAACCTACTACACTCATCATAGCCCGAACCGTTTACCCTCTAAAAACCTAAACTTTAATCAATGCAAACGGCGACGGCCCAAGCCGGACGGAGCGATCCGACCGGCTTTTTTATTTACCGCTACATGATTCTGTAACTATATCGGGCCACAGTGAACGAAAAATAATCACAAAAAAATCAGACTTCACAGAAAATGCGGACAGATTGCAGATACGAAAGGTAAAAAAAGAAAAATGATTAGTTAAAGATTAGCGTTGTTGTTCCGATTCATATATGGACATAAATGTTTCTATGTTTTTTTCTTTCCTTCTTAATGTTGGAACACGTTCTATTTCTTTTTGTAACTTTTCGTAAACTAGTTTTTTATCAAACAACTTACAGAATGGTTCGTAGTATTTAGATTCGCCATTGTAAATTAATGTATTAATTAATTTTGCGATATTGAAATCATCTTTGGGGATATGTCGACGTATAAAATCTTGATATTCCTGTTGGTTTGCTTTTTGCCACACGGGAAATAATTCGAGTATGCAGATTTGCCCTAAATCAAATAAAGCGGTTTCAGATTTTTCTTTAATGAATCGTTTTATAGCAACCATGACAATTTCGTTTAATCTGTCTTCGTTTCCATAACCGGCAAATCCTTTTCTTAAAAATTCGACAACAACAAACAGACTAAATAAAGCTGGAGAATATTTAGTGATTTCCTGTAAAGTCGTAAGGATCGTATCGAAGTCTTTGATAGGCGAACCTTCGTTGTCATAATTATTTATATGGATATTGAGCGTGTCTACAATAAAAAGCTCCCATTGTTTGGCATGATCTGTTTCCGTGAATCTAGTACGGGAGCTATTGCTTTTTAATAATGATAAAGCAACACATAGTTTGCCGATATTTTCTTTTTGTAAAGTTCTTTTATAGAGAATCAATTGTAATACACGGGTAAATTCATCTATGGAATACTTCTGGATATAGTAATCGAACGTACTATTTAGGCGCTTTGCATCAATTGATGTTTTGATTTCGTTGGTTAAAACATCAATATTGTCTTCAGAAATAATGTTCGAAGGAGTGTCGTATATAAAATACTTTTCAAAATATCTTTCAGAACATAATCTTTTGGATGAGTCATATTCTAATGTAGGAACTGTGGAAGAATAAAAATATGAAGGAAGAATTTTCCCAAGTAGATAATGTAACTCATATTGGTAATGATGCGAAGTATTTATTGTTAACATTTCTATGAAATCCTGTTTTTCTTTCTCTTCGGCCTCTTTTCTTTCTTGATCAGAAGCAAAGCGAACTAACATATAGACACCGTCAGGCATTTGACCTAAAATTCTTGCTTTGTTGTTTCGTATTGTTTTATATGCTTCGGGACTGACAATTTTTAGCGCTTCTAATAAGCATAAATCCGAGATGTTAACTTCGGTATATAGTAGTGGCAACGAGAATGACAAGACATTAATGTATTGAATTATTTGTCTGGCAGTTTCAAATAAAGGTAATGCATATTTATGAATGTTGTATTGAGCTTCTAATATTTCCCGCTCGTCAATTAAATCTGTATTTGGCAGATTGGACAATATTGCTTTGAATTTTAAGGTAAAATATTGTAACAACTGACCTTGCGAGATTTTTGGGAGGTACAACTGTGCTTGGATGATCTTTTCTATGAAATTATGTCCAGCTTGAATGTCTCCGTTTTCATAAAATGAACATAGTGCTTTCGCAACCATTTCTTTATCCATAGCGATAATAAAAATGGTATTGTCGAAACTAGCCGTTTGTTTAATCAATTTGAATAGTGCATGTATTTCACTCTTATCAAGTCGATCAACGTCATCAATTATAATTACTAAATGTTTCTGAGATTTTACAATCTCTTCACTTAGCTGTTTCTTTCTTGAATTAACATTTTCTTTTAAATCAGGAAGTTTGTCTATAAATGTTGTAACACCTTTCTCCATCATTGTTCCTGCGCCCGGAGCGAAAATATTGACTAATCCCGAAAGTCCTAAAGATACAATTGGGGCATATTTTTTTAATCCCTTTACAAAATCTTGACTTATATTTTTGCCGTCTATCGAATTGAAGAAATCTAATAGTAAGGATTCTTGATCTTTAAATAACCATGGGTTGAAACAAGAAATAATTATATTTTCTTGTTGGTTTAACTGTTCGGAAATGAGGTTAAGAGTCGATGTTTTACCGTCTCCCCATTTTCCGTATATTCCAATCGTAAAACAAGTATGTTTCGATTGAGATTTATTGATAATAGTCTGTACAACCGCGTCAACAATTCGTTTACGTCCGAATACGTCATCTTTTGCTGTTGTTATAGGAGAATCTTCTGAAATGTTAAATGATAAATTGGGATTCATAGTTGCTTATACTTATGTATGTTAATACAAAGATATGATATAGTCCGTAAAAAAATACACACGTAAAATCAAGTATTATATCAAAATACAATCTCGTTATTTTTTACACCTCGTTTTATAGATTGAAACGGTCGGATATTAGTAGGTTATAATGATTATGCTTGTATCTGAAAATGATGATCAATTTACCGCGCTATACAATCTCCCCAAGGGAAAATGTTTAATTGGCCGTGAATTAATGAATTGAGATCAATAACCCTGCAAAATAAATTTAAAAACGCCTTATAAATGATCTGTAAAGCGTTTTTGTAAGTTGTGTGCAAATTGTGTGCACAAAAAAGAAAAGAGGTTGCGATTTTCATCGTAACCTCTTGATTTTCTGGCTCCTCAACTAGGACTTGAACCTAGGACCCCCTGATTAACAGTTGCCATAAGCTGTTTTATGTATTTTGTAGTTTTGTTTATGATTTTTATGTAAGTTGCTGATATGTATTATGTTGTGTGTTGTAGTGGCATAATATAAATAAAAGAAATTCGTTCATTTCTTGGGCAATTATACGGCAAAATTACGGCAAAAAATTTTAAATCATGAAACAGGCAACTGTAAGACTTGAACTCGATCGGAGGAGTTTAAGTAAAAAAGATTCTCGTTATCCGGTAAAATTAGTCGTTTATTGTAGCAATAAATGGAAACGCTATAAAACAGAATTTCGTTTTACGGATAAAGAATGGAATATATTATGGGGGCCCAAATTGTTGAATAAAGACCTAAAATCGAAAAAGAACGATTTGGAAAAGGAACTTGTTCGGGCTAATGATGTTCTTGAAACATTGGATAATGAGTTTTCCTTTGAAAAATTCGAGCGTTTGTTTTTAGGGAAACTGACAGAGACAGAGAAGCGACAATTAGAGAAGGAAAAAAGACAAGCTAAAATACAGAAGCAAAAAGAGAATGTTTATAATGTCTATCAGGAATATTTGAAAGAACTTGAAAAATCAAAACGTATCGGAACAGCAAATGCTTATCGTAACTCGATGAAATCTTTGCAGAGTTATAGACCAAAACTATCTTTTGTTGAAATTACTCCCAAATTCTTAGAACGATATGAGGCGGAGATGATTTCACGAGGTATGTCATTAACTACTGTAGGAATTTATCTTCGCGGTTTGAGAGCCATTTATAATATTGCTATTATGGACGGTGTCGTATCCAGAGACAATTATCCATTCGGGCCTAAGAAATACCGTAAGTATGAGATTCCGATCGGTCGTAATATTAAAAAGGCTTTGGATATTGAAGATATTCGGAAAATTAAAAACGCCAATTCTCTTCCGACCGAACACCAATTTGCCCGGGATATGTGGATGTTCAGTTTTTATTGCAACGGCATGAATATGGCGGATATATTTTTTCTGAGATTCGAGTCGATCGACGGCCGGTTCATGCGATTTTACCGCAAGAAAACAGAGCGGACCCGACGGGATGTCCTGCCGATAGAAATTTATCTGCTGGACGATGCCCTTGCTATTCTGAACAGATGGAAAGTCAAAGAGACTTCCCCTTCCGATTATGTTTTCGGTCTCACATCGGATAACGATTCTCCGGAAGAACAATTCAGACAGAAAAAGAATTTTACTCGTAGCATCAACCAACATATGAAAACTCTCGGGAAACAGTTGGGGATAAAAAGTAAGCTGACAACCTACGTGGCCCGTCATTCCTATGCTACGATGTTGAAGAATCTCGGAGTGTCCGTTGAAGAAATATCGGAAAGTTTGGGACATAATAGCATCGAGACGACCCGGAACTATCTGGCATCGTTTTCTCAGAACCGCAAAAAAAGCACGGCAGAGAAGTTGCAAGACGCTTTGTAGATACTTGTTCGACGGCCATATGCGGCCTGCTCCGGCCAACGCTTTGAACGGACGATATATACGATTATTTTAGCACGGAAACCGCTAAAACAGATATTTATGAATACAGAGTTGATCGTATGGCTGGATCGGCGATTCGACAAGATCGAACAGAAACTGTCCGTTCTGACGGAACAGCTATCGTCCTTACAGCCGATTCCTCCGAATCGGTTGGTCGATATAAAAGGAGCGGCGGTTATTACCCGTTTTAAGCCGTCTTATATCTACGGACTCGTCCATCAGAAAAAAATACCGCATGTCAAATTCGGGCATTCGGTTCGATTCGACCCCCGAGAACTCGATGCGTGGATGCGTCAGGGGCGCCCGGAAATCGAGAAATTAGGATTAAAGAAATTGCAGGAAATGGAACGAACGAAATTCGAGGACTAAAAATTATTGATTTGCCGCTCCGACAACCGCTTATTTTGTCATTCATTACAATAAACAGTTTGGATCTTTATTTCGAATTTAATCATTGTTGTATCTGAAGTAGATTGAGTATAATGTATTTTTGAACAGCAACAATACCACAAAAAGTAATTCTTTGAAAGCAGGCCATAAGCCTGCTTTCATTTTTTATTAACCTTTCAAAAACAGTGCTTATGAAAGCCAATGCAACCGTTTCTGTACGGCGGAATGCCGTACAGAACAAGAAAGCCCGGACAACCGGCAAGGTCCGTACGAGAAAAAATACGGGTTCTCCGCTCCCTCAAGCCTCCGCCGATCTGCCCGAACAGCAGATCGCGCTGGATTCGATCGTTCCGAACGATTTCAATCCCCGCCGGAACTTTTCCGAACAGAGTCTCCGGGAACTGGCCGACAACATGACCCGGGTCGGGCTGATCCATGCCGTTACGCTCCGTCCCCGCAGCGACGGGCAGGAAGGCTACTCGCTCGTATGCGGCGAGAGGCGTTTTCGCGCGGCCCGACTGGCGGGATGGGAGACCATACGGGCTAAGATCTGCCCGATGAGCGACGCCGAAGCGGAAGACTTCGCCATTGCCGAAAACTTACAGCGGGAAGACATCACGCCGTTCGAGCAAGGACAGGCGTTCAAACGCCTGATCGATACGCGCCATTACGACGTCGGAACGCTGGCCCTGCATTTCGGACGAACGCGCGATTTCGTCCTGAGCCGTATCCGCCTGCTGGATCTGATCCCCGAGGTAATAGAATTGCTGAACAGCGAGGAGATCAATATTTCGCAGGCGTTGGAGCTGTGCCGATACGAGAAAGAGATTCAGAGGGAAGTCTACGACGGATATTTCAAAATGGGTCTCGACTGCCACTGGCGGCATCTCCGGGCCAAAGAGCTCAGAAGCCGTCTGGCCGGCATGTACCTTTCGCAACTGGATTCTTACCGTTTCGACAAAACCGAATGTATGTCCTGTGCGAGCAACAGGGCCAATCAGGTGCTTTTCGCGGATTGCGGCGACTGCAACGTCTGTCAGAACCGGGCGTGCATGAAACGCAAGAATACGGAGTACCTGATCGCCGAAGCGAAGAGACTGCTTTCGGAATGTCCCGGCATACGGATCGGCTATTTCGAGGATTGTTCGCAGGGAGAAGTCCTGCAAGCCCTCCGGGACGAATCCCGCCCGGTCCGTGCGCTGGGCTATGCCGGCTACTACGAGGCGCATCCCGAAAAACCGGAGGAACCGCGCAGGGAGGATTTCACCGATGAGGCGGATTATACGGAGAGCATAAATACTTTCCGCAGCGCATCGGAGGAGTACGAACAGGAGTGTGCCGACATACAAAGACGGGTCGAATCGGGAGAACTGATACGTTACGCCGTGATCGGAGACCGCGGCATCGAATTCTACTACGACGAGCCGATTCCGGTAACGGAAGAGCAGAATGAAAGTAATTCGGCTCGGCAGACCCGTCCGGACGATTCGGCGGTATTCTCTGGAAACACGTTCACGACGGTTCCCGATATCGTATCGTTCGCCGGCGAAAGCGTCGATCCGGAAACGGGCGAAATACTTTCTCCCCAATCCGATACGGAAACGATCGACCGGACCATGACGCAGGAGGAGATCGAGCGCGAGGAGAAGATAAATACCCTGAAAGAGCGACACGCCAATAATTACCGGCTGTTTCTCGACCATATGGCGGCCGACCTGAAAATAGCTCTGCGTAAGACAGACTACAGGGAAGGAGCTTTGACGGAGGAGGAACAGCGGATTTTCTGGTTTTTGCTGCTCCGAACACTCGATCGGAGGTTGTACCCGCAGTTCGGACTGAATGAACATGACTGGCCGATGTCCGAAAAGCGGCAGGTACGGATATGCAGGGAGCTTACCCCGGAACAACAGGTATTGCTTCTGCGGGAGTTCATGCGCGGCAAGCTGATGGAAAACTGTTCCGTACCCGAACTGATCGGCCGGCTGTCCGGCGACTTCGTAGAGATTCATCAGCCGGACGCCTACCGGGAGATCCGTTCACGGCATAAGGACGTTTACGACCGTCGGCTTTCGGGCATATTCCAACGGCTGAAAACACTGGGATGCACGGATACGGAACTTCCCGTAAACGAGACGGAGCTCGAAATCCGGCATACGCTCGCGTTCGGGGCGCTTCAGTCACACATCGCACCGGAAGCCGTTCCGTTCGATCCGAACGAACTGCCGCAGGAGCCGCCCTGCGAGATTCCGCAGACGGAGGAGCCGGAAGGAGAAGATATACCCGGCGACGATATCCGTCCGGAACCGGCGATTCCCGTAAAGGAACCCTACCTGCCGAAACCGGCCGACAGCCCGGAGGAAACCGTTTCCGGTATCGAGGAATACCCAGCGTCGGAGGAACTCGATCAAAGAGCGGGAGATAACGTCGTATCCGAAATTCGGGCGGCCTGATATGGAGCGAACCTTTCATGCATACAGGGAGCGCATACGCGCTCCCTGTATGTTTTCATGCTGCCGGCCGTATGGGATCATACGGTATACGGCGTTACCGGTCTTTCGAAGGGAACGTTTTCCGTCCGAGCAACTCTGCCAGAAGAACGACGTCGGCCGCATGGTAGACAAACCTGCGATCGAAAACGCCGCAGCGGATCAGCCGTTTCTTACGCGCCGCCTCCAGTTGCTCTGGGGTAATCTTCAGCATCCGGCATACTTCGTCGGCCATGAACACGAGGTCGATGTTACGCATCGCGCACAAGTGTACGAGAAAGTAGTTCATGTAGATAAGCTGCCGGTTCCGTTTGACGAGCTTCGTCAAAACGGTTCGGGGAATCGTGAGGGTTTCAACGGTTTTCATGTTCTGAGTTTTTTAATGAACGATCGGTCTGTTTCCGGGATAAGTCGGCTTGACGCGCCTGATTCTCTATTTTGTCGATATACCGTTTGATTTCCGAATAACGGTACATGCGCTTGACGCCGAAAGTGAAGCCGATCAGCTTTTTCTCCTCGCGCAGCCGTCGCACCTGGCGCTCGCTCAGATGAAGCATCCGGCAGGTATCGTAAAAGTCGAGGATAGGATCGCCCTCGATCATATTGTGCTGTTTCTTTACGGCCAGCACATCGAGGTGAACGGCTTCCAGCTTTTCCCTGATTCCGGCCAGCGCAGACAATAACTCGCTCTGTTTAGAAAATTCCTCTTCCATGATTCGTAAGATGATCGATTGCGTTACAAAGATCCTGAATCCGAATCTCCGAATCATGTATCCGAACATGTTCTAAAACATAATTTTTTGCATTTCTTTCTGGTTGTCAGATCGATTGTCTCGACAATCAGAACATCTCCCCCTTTCTTCCCGAAAGAGGGATTCAATACGACGACAATATGGTTATACGAATGGAAGGACCGGTTTACGATACCGGTCCCGGCTCCCTGCGGGCCTATGCGCAAATTCTGAACAGCATGCTTCAGTCCCGGGACAGCGGAGAGCTGTTCCGCCAGCTGGCATGGGCCGATATGAATTCTCCGGATCACGAGCTGTCGGGCTATTTCGGTTGGGGCTTCGGCACCTCGACCCCTTTCTGGCTGCGCCAGCGGATCGCCTTCCGTTCCGATACGTTTTTCGGAACGCGCACGCTGACGGTCGTCCGTTTTCGCGAAGACGCGGACAGGGCCGATGCCTGAAACGGATACGATCCTTTGATTTGCATCAATCGCTTTTAATCCATTAAAAACTCTGTGCGGGAGGATAAATACTGCAACGACCGTTATGGAACTGATAACAAAAAAAGTAGAGAAAGATTTTATGTCTCGTCCGCTGAGATCGCAGGACGGGCGGGGATTCGACGCCGAGGTAATCGTCAAATACTTCAACCCCTGCGGATCGGGCACTTGGCTGATTACCGAAGCCGAGAAACAGGAAGACGGGGATTGGCTGTTGTTCGGCTATATCCACATTCACGAATGGGAATGGGGCTACGTTTTGCTGTCCGAACTGCTGAATCTGCGGCTGCCTTTCGGTATGGCCATAGAACGTGATATCTATTCGTCGGCCCGAACCGTCCGCGAACACCTGAAACGTTTCGGGATCACCGTCTGACCGGGGAAGCGCACTTGCTTCATATCGGAACAATAAATACATGCCGATTGCGTTATGCCTGAAAAGGTACTATATTTGTACCTGAATAAATACTGAAATTAGTTAATTAAAAAACACAGTCATGGCAGCCATACATGTTATATCGCCCAGCGAGTTCAAACAGAACCAGAAGAAGTTTTTCGACCTGGCTCTCTCGGAACGGGTCGTTATCAAGCGGGGCAAGGATCTGTTCGAGCTGGTATCCAAGCCTTATATCGACGAGAGCGTCAGTCCGAGCGGCGATCCCTTTTTTAACGATCCCCGGAACCTGCAAGCTATCCGCGAGGCTATCGAGCAGGCTAAGCGGGGACAGGTGACGGAGCTTACGCCCGAACTGAAGGAAAAACTGTTCGGCGATTTATGAGCTATAAGATCATCCTTACCGAGATGCCATCACAATAAATGAAGGGGTGCGATTACTTCCCCCTTTCTTGTAAGATATTTGCATAAGAGTAACCAATTAGTTACCTTTGCAAGGTAGAAACAACGGAAAGCATGATAAGGGATTTGATACTTTCTCCGGAATACATTGAATTTGAGCAGAGTTCCAGCCAGCGGACACGAGAGAAGCTACGCTATGCGGTGGCAATTTTGCAAACCGTGCAGCCGATACCGACAAAGTTCGTTAAGAAATTAACGAACACCGATTTTTACGAATTGCGAGTTTCGGTAGATAATGAGGTTCGGGTTATCCTGTTCTCGGCGGACAATGAAAATATCAACCTCGCATCGAGCGTTATCCTACTGAACGGCTTTGTGAAGAAAAGCACGAAGGATTATGACAAGGAGATTGCAAAGGCTATCCATATTTTAAGAAAATTGTTATGAGTACGACAAACAACCGATTGACAGCAGTGGAACTGCAGAAACTCCGGCAGACGGATTTCACGGGGAAACCGGGGTTCGTAAAGGCTGAAACGCTACTTGCCAAAGAGGTCGGCGAGGTCGGCACTCCCCAGCGAGCAGAGTTCGATGCAAAGGCTCGTGCTTGGTATTACGGCGAAATGTTACGGGAGCGACGGAAAGAACTCGGTATGACACAAAAGGAACTTGCCGAGCGTGTAGGACGGGAACGTACCTATATCAACCGGATCGAGAGAGGGGAAACGGACTTACAGCTATCTTCGTTTATCCGTATTGCGGAAGCATTGGGTATTATCATCCGCCTCGACGTGAATCTGGCGTAAGTACGGAACAACCGATTATAACAACCCGCCTGTCTGAACTATCGAAGTTATCGGCATAATTTCTATGCTTTGTAAAAGCAATTGCCCTATTGACATTGTTCGATATATTGAGTTTTGGGCCGTCCGAATCTCGGACGTTTTTTTTGTGATTCGGGGTATTTTAGGTGTCTTATGCTATTTTCCCGTATCGGTACTTCCACCGCATAATCGCCCTCGTTTTTTTACGGCATGCGATCATGCAAAAGTCGTCGTATTGAGCGTCTGCGGCCACTACGACGATAAATAAGGCATTACAGAAAATCGTTCGATTGCGGAAGCGGTCCTGTTCGGGGCCGCTTCCGTTTTTGTATCACATTCAAAAATCGACTACTATGACAGACAAACAGTTCAACGCCCTATTCCGCCGCCGTATGGACGCCTACGCGCGGGCCAACGACAAGGAAACGCGATCTTTCGCGTCCATTTCCTGCGGTTACGGCAGCAGGGCCTACCATCGCTTCAAAACCTTTTCAGACAAAAGCGGAGAGATCCGCGGCAAGCTCTCAGAAATGGCCGCCACCGGAAGGATCGAGCCTGCCTTGCTGCGTGAGGCCGTGTCCCGGCGCATCCTGTGCGAGGACATTTTGCGAACCGTATCGAGATGAACATACGGACCGCCAAATCGATTCCGCTGGCTGTTTATCTTTCCGGTCTCGGATTCCAGCCTGTGAAACGGCGGGGTACGGATCTCTGGTATCTTTCCCCGCTTCGCAAAGAGAAGCGGGCCTCGTTCAAGGTCAATACACGTCTCAATACATGGTACGATTTCGGAATAGGCCGGGGCGGGAACATCATTTCGCTGGCGGCCGAAATATATGAGATGAACGATGTTTCCCGCCTTTTGCGGCTGATCGGCGCGAATACGCCGGCTTCGGTTCCGTTCGATCCCATACAGGAGAGGAACATCTCACCTACGGAGCCGGAGTTTAAAAACGTTCAAGTCAAGTCGCTTGCTCATCCCGTATTACTCGATTACCTGAAATCACGCAAGATCGATCTGAAGACAGCGCAGATCCTCTGTAAAGAAGTACGCTATACCGTACGCGGCAAGTTCTATTTCGCCGTAGGATTTGCCAATGACAGCGGAGGTTACGAGATACGCAACCGCTATTTCAAAGGAGCCATTCCTCCGAAGGACACGACATGGATCAGACCGCAGAAGTCGAACCGGAGCTGCCGGCTGTTCGAGGGATTTACCGATTACCTTTCGTATCTGACTCTGTGCAAACAAGGCGATGTGTCATGGCATTCGTCGGATGAAGACTTTCTGATCCTGAACTCCGCATCGCTGCTTCCTCGGGCAAAAGGTAGATTGCAGGGATACGAACATATCGTATGCTGCCTCGACCGGGATACGACAGGCCGAAGGCTTGTCGGTGAACTACGCGCGACATTCGGAACGCGGGTACATGACGATTCAATAATGTATGATGGTTATAAAGACTTGAACGACTACCTATGTTGTGATAACGATCGAAAATTAGGGTATGTAAAGAATTGGCACATGGAGGGGATAGGAATCTACACATAGGTAACCTCGGCCTATCACCCGATTCATGTAGTCCTTTTTTTATTCATAACTTACAATACTAAACAAGCAAAGAGTCGTTTACTTGAATATATTTAGGAAAGTATGTAAAAAGCCGATAAAAAGGGATGAAAACCATCAGCATTGTGACTGTCTTTGCACTGTACAAGCCTGTACAGAAAATAGGACAAGAAATTTGTCTCTTTCTATTGCGAGAACCATGTAAAATTTATTACCTATTGTGATAGTTATGGCAAAATCAACTATAAAAATATTGCGTGCGTTTTATCGTGAACAGGATAAGGAGGTGAGCCGTAAGGTCGATCCCGATGTCGATACCCAAACCCTCCTGAAAATATTGAGCGTTCCCAATCCTGTCGTGCGTATTGCCAAACACCGTAAACTAAGTTTTACGACGACCGAAGGCGACGCCATTATAGTCGTGAACCCCGACAATACACGTACCACTATCGGTACGGTCGAAAACAAGGATGTGCTTGTTACTGAGCGCACCGTACCATTTCAGTAATGGGCACAAAAAGGTTGCGGATATTCGCAGGACCCAATGGGTCAGGCAAATCGACCATCTTTCAGGTAGTCAGTAAAAAAGTGCCGTGCCCCCATTATGTCAATGCCGATCTGATCGAGCGAGAACTCCGTACGAAAGGCAAACTCTCTTTCAATGATTTCAACGTATTGGTCTCGGAGGAAGAGTTGAAAAATAGTTTTGCAGCCAGCGGTCTGTTTTACAAAACGGCTAACGGGCAGCAAATTTACGATACAGTGAAAGTCAGTACCGCCAATATGCTGGTCACCCCGTTCCTGTACTGATCGATTCCTATTTTGCTGCTTTTATTGCCGAATTTCTTCGGTTGAAGATGTTGAACATCGTGGAAGCCTTTACCGTGGAAACGGTCATGTCCGACGAGAGCAAACTCGAATACATTCGTCTGGCCCAAAGCATGGGGTATCGGATCTATCTCTATTTCGTATCGACCAAAGACGTAGAAATAAACATAGGTCGTGTGCGTTTCCGCGTCGAAACAGGAGGCCATGACGTACCTGAAGCTAAAATTCGGAAACGATATTATGGTTCTCTCGATAACTTGTATCGAGCTGTAAAACTTGTCGACCGCGCCTATTTTTTCGACAATAGCATTACTGACAATTATGTCAAAACGTTCTTCGCGGAGTATGACGGAACTACTCGACATATTCGTTTTCATGCAGACACTTATCCCGGTTGGTTCGATACCTATGTGCTGAACGGTAGGGACTCAACCGAAAAACACAGATAGACAGCCCTTAGGTTATTTTAATTCCTATGTATTGCCTCAGTCTGCATTTTGGATTAATCTTATTTGGCAAAATATTGCGTTTCCAGTCAATTAAGCGTAAATCGGATCTCAAAATAACATCTTACCGGTCCGATTATCCAGTATGTCGTTCTTAACTAAAGCCGTCATCGACCGGGCGACAGAGATCTGAGATGAAATGTTGTAGCGATGCATGACCTCCGGCAATCAACGCCTTGAGGTGACAAAACTGCTATGTGGTCTGCGTTTTGGTGATGGTTACCATGAGCAGACTTAACTCAATATGACCGTCGTATTTATCCGGGAAAGAACAATATGTCCGATTTTAACATTCATAGGAATCGTCATTATACGATCAACGCGACGATTTAAGGGGGGGGGCGACACGAGGGTTTCTACGATCAAGGCATCACTGGGCAATATCCCGACTCCCTACGATGTCAGCGATAAAATATCAACAATGCTTACCATCTGAATTATAGGTCTACAATACGTACTATCATTACAAGCGATCATCATTTTGTAAACTGATTCATTATGCTCGGACTGAACATGTAGAACATAATGAGAGATACACAAACAAATACAAACGCTTTTTTTGAAAAATATAGAAAATTCACAAAAAAATTGTTTATTCCATTTATTGTGTTTAATTTAGAACACAAATCGTGAATAACGGTCATATATTGTTCTTGTCTGCATGTCTTTAAAAGAATAATGAAGAAATAGCAGATATATAACAATGTGTTTCGAAAAATGACAATTTAATATATTTAAGAATAATCGTTCTTTATTGACCTTTATGATCATTCGATGTAGAGTATTAGTAAAGTAGGAAGAATAGATTTTAGGATCAACTGTTAAAAACATCCTAAATAATAGCGTAGGGGGAGGGTAATCTGAGCTCATGATTTGAGAGAATCATAAAGTGAGTTATGGACGGTGATGCGCTATTATGGAACAAAACTTTTCATTGCTAAATCGTCTGATTCCGCATCTGATCTTGAATTACCATTTCGTACTCAATGCGGGTCTCCTGAATGGGAAAATGGGCGGTGTCGTATTTTTCGGGCAGTATGCCCGATATACAGGTAAGTCTTATTTTCGTGCGTATGCCGAAGAACTGTTAGATGAAGTGTTTGATATGGTGCATGAAAATGTGCCGATCGATTTTGTCAATGGGCTTTGCGGTATCGGTTGGGGAATCGAATACCTGCTTTGTCATTCGCTTATGGATGGGGATGCCGATGAAGTACTCGAAGACATTGATAAAAAAATCATTGAACGGGATCCTCTTTATGTAAGAGACTTGTCCTTGCATACGGGAGTGCAGGGAATTCTGATGTATGTTGCCGCCCGTTTGTCCCATGTCCGTACGAACGATTACCGGCCTTTCCCTTCCGGATACCTCGAACGTTTGCAAAAACGCTTGGCCGGCATTTCTCCTTCTGATCCGGAACTTACGGCCGCATTTAAAGAAATGATCCTTCTGTTCGATGCGGGTATTTCCGGTACGGACGTAGGTTCTATTCCTTTGGCGATAACCGATGAATTTTACGGGACTCTCCCTGTTGATTTCAAAAGCATAACTTCTTACCCAATAGGTATTTACCAAGGGTTGACGGGTGTCGCATTCAAATTGATTCTGCCATGAGGAATATTTATATTTTCAATATGACTTCCCGTAGTATCCATTACGGTATAGGGACCTACATCCGGCAACTGATCCGAAGTGCGCGGTATGCAAGACTGAAAGTACATTATGTATTGATCTCAGACGAAATCAAAGAGTTCGAGGTTCGGGAAAAAGACGGAGTATATCATTTGAACATTCCTTTAACTCCCAGTCACTTGCCCAATTATCTCGTTAAGACAGAAGAGAGTGTCGCCTACCTACTCAGAGAGTATATTGTCGACGACGAGAACAATATATTTCATTTCAATATTATGCGTCAGGAAACCCTGATCGGCCGGATGAAAAAGCAGTATCGGGGAACGTTCATATTGACAGTCCATTATACCGAGTGGAGTTTCGAACTTTTGGGCGACCGGAAAAAATTACGACAAATTCTGAACAAACGCGATGATCAGCAGACTTTCAGGGACAGTTATGTTTTAACTAGTTTTTTTCGGGACAAAAAGGTACTGAACGAACATGCTGACCGGGTTATTGCCATCGCCCGACATTCATACGACGATATTATCGGAATATATGGGACGAACCCTGAAAAGGTGACACTTATCAACAATGCGCTGCCGGATAAATACAAATCCGGTCGAAAACGGAACGAACTACGTTCTCGGTACAGAATAGCTCCGGACGAAAACGTCGTTGTTTTCGCCGGCCGATTGGACGAAGTAAAAGGTATCGCTATTTTGGTCCGGGCTTTCCGGATGTTGTTGGAACGGTATCCGAATTCCCGTCTGATCATTGCCGGAGAAGGAGATTATCAGATGCTGTTTTCTCATGCTTTTAAGGATTGGAGCAAGGTGACGTTCACCGGTTATATCGATCAGAAAACATTGTATGATTTTTATTCCATCGCGGATATGGGCGTCGTTCCGTCCCTGCACGAGGAGTTCGGATACGTAGCCGTGGAAATGATGATGCACGCCCTTCCCGTCATTGTCAATGCGACGACGGGACTAGCCGAGATTGTCGATCACGAAGTCAATGGGTTGCATGTGGTTTTGAAAAGGGGAAAAAAGAATCTGCTACAATCTGCCAAAAAATTGGCATCGGCTCTGGTTCGACTGTCCGAATCGCCCCGACTGAGAACGGATATGGGAAATAAAGCGCGGGAAAAATATTTGTCCTATTACGAGATCCGTCATTTTAACGAACGAATGAGATCATTATACCGAACTTTATAATCAAATATTATGAATCCCAAAGAAGCTAAAGTACACGAATCGCCCGCATATTGGCAGACAGTATGCAAATGTTGGATGTAAAAGAGGAATCGAACTGTAATACCGGAAATTTCGGTATCCTACTTTCTGACCCACTATGCCGAACGGTTCTCCAACGAATCCAACCATAAGTTGCTTGATCGTTATCTGAAGGAATGCTGCAATGATCTTTGCAACAATATAGCTTATTTATACACCTTTTGTTCCGAGTTGGCCAGAGCGAAGGGTTCGTTCCGGCTGATGGGCGAACTCTCTCTGATAGATTTGGATATTTCCGAGATAGAAGCCTAGTATGAGCCGGTTATGTTGCGGTAGATGAAAATGTTCCTCAACTATAATCCTGAGAATTACGATTTCATACACGACTTTTGGTATCGCTTTGCAATACAGAACCGATCCCAATTTCATCGGGAAAATCGTATTATAGCTGAGCAAACATGCGAATCGGGGATTTTCCCGATACGAGATCAGTGAACTAGTTGCTGTACGGTCGGATATATACTTTCTTAGGAATAGGACCGATCGGTTCATGGATGCCTCTTCCCTTTTCAATCGACGGGAAATGAGGGCAAAGCCTATAAAAGCCGTTTTGGGGGAGCAACTTGGAAGTAGCCGTGCCCTGAGGCAGGTCGGAAAACGTTCGGCCGACAAGAGCGAATGCAAAGTCATATTATTCACAACTCATTGGCACGATTCGAAAGAGGACAGCATCAACGATGCCGGACTTTGCCACGGCGGTACGGGATTCGCTATGATATTTAAGTATATGTATGATGTAACAGGAGACGGATGTTTTGCTCCGACGGCCCAATATTGGTCGGGTGTTACGCTCGATTTGGCGGTCTATGAGGTCGGACCTGCCGGATACACGGTTTTACTTTGGAAGTGACGCTGCCTAGGAAACTGTTTTATATGCTGCTCGAAGGAATTGCCAGTATCTGACTGAGGGTGCTATCTTCGCTCGACATGAAACACAAAAGCGAATGAACGAAACAGTTTCTGTTATATAATATAACCTTCTTCTTCCAAAATTTCAATAGCTCGATTCAAATCTTTTGACAAAACCTGGAGTTTTACTCCACCGATTGCAGTAGAATAGGGGCTAACTTGAGCTGTCAATTCATCTTTAGTAAAACATGTGATACCCTCTGCTTCCAACCGGCCTCGAATTATCGCGACTTCATGAGCATAGGTAAACGTCAAAACGGTAATAAATTTATTGTCTTCCATCTTTTTTCCTCCATCGTTTACTTATAACTTATCCTGTAATTGTAATTTAAACATATTATTCTATCTGTTAACAAGCTCAATTGCTTTTTCCAATACTTCGTCCCGCCTTTCCCTAATACCCTGTACAGTAGGCTTTACTTCAACATCAGGTACAATACCGATGCGTTGGGTTTCACTTCCATCAGGGTAATAAACGCCAATTCCGCTAATCCATGTTTCTATCCCTCCCGGAAGATAAAATTTTGACACATTCCCATCTGCTCCTGCCGTTGCAGAACCGACTACCACCGCATTCGGGTGAACTCTGTATGCCATTGTCTGGAATTCTCCCGTACTTTGAGTATTTTCATTTACTAAAATAATAATTTTCCCCTTATAGTAATTTTTATTTTTTCTACCTACATTATAACCTTTCTCAATGGTAAACAATCCGGGTATAGAATAATGCTTTGTCGTTGACTTTAAAAAGAAAGGAGTTTTTGTTGGTAATAAATATTGGCAAAAAAGTAAAACAGGAAAATCACCCGATGTTCCATTCCTAATATCGAGAATTAATCCCTTTGTATTCTTTATCTTTTTCCAAATCTTAGGTATATGTTTGTTCTCCAGCACACTGTAATCAAGGTATGCTATTCCGTCATCAATAAATTCCAAACAAGTATCTTTTTCTTTGGAATATACATGATATAAATCGTGTTTGTCATCCGAAAATACCCTTAAGACTTTATTTTGAGGTTTATTGTCCCGAATAAATTCGACATGGATAATCGAGTCGTTCGTTCTCAACATGTTTTTCGCAAGATTTCTCAATTTTCCGGGATAGTTCGAGGCAGGTGTATATTTTAGGAGACCATCTATAATTTCGGCAACCGAAACATGATTGATTTTTGTTAATACATCGCCTATTTCCATTCCAGTGTCCCGGCCTAAGTTTTCGTTATAAAAACCCGTAACGACAGGTTGGTTTTCAATAAATGTCAGCTCAACCGAAGCACTGAATTTCCCAAAATGATTAGCTAATGAATAATTGTGGTTCAAGGTAATTGCATGCGAATCGTGAATCCGTTCAATTAGTTCCAAAATCGCAAGTGCATATTCCGTTCCATTGTTCGTATTCACGATTTTAGGAACGAACTCTTTCAACACCTCTTTCCAGTCGCACTCGATTAGATTTTTGTAAGGGAAGAAATATTGAATAATGTTCCAATATCTATATAATGCCAATAATCGAAAACCGGCATCAGGATAGAGCATATTCGGATATGGTTCTTCATTTTTAAATTTAGGATTACCAGTAAAATAATATCCGACATAATGGTGCTTTTTATACCTTTTTGAGTTTTTGACTTTTATGAGTAGAGAGGTGAGTTCGTTAGAAAACCCCGAACTTTCTATCCATCCCAAATCGGGCGCCAATTTAATCTCTTTCTTTATAGATATTTCTTTTTTATTTTCAGCAAATTTGCCAAGACCGTTTATCCATTCTATAAAAATTGAATCGCGATGAATATTGTTTTCTGATTTCAAAATTTCAGGAAAGATCTTGAACAGTTCATAGTCCCAGTTATAATTTCCTTTTGCGATATTGGGATGGTAGTATTTCAAAAACCCCCATATCAATCCCAAATTGGTCAAATTCTCGATTTGCATACTATCGAGTTGCTCAATTACTATATTCGAGCTATTCGCAAACTCCAAATAATCACCATGGGCCGTTCCTGATTGTTCTTCGATTCGCCCATGATGACAACTTAGTATAAAAATCATTCCGATTGTGATAATAATTCCTTTCACAATTAAATCGACAATAATGATATTCGTTCAATTTCGACAGATTCCAACTCATTAATATCTTTGCCGTCTATACAAATTCTAACGTCATCGAACCATACTTTGCCTTTTCCCACTAAAATGGCACCCACAGCGAAAGCTTTTGTTTTCCGAGGATTCATTTTTAGCGAGACCTCATATTTTTTCCAATCAGTAGTTCCCTTTATTTTAACCTCTTTAACACCTATTTCCGGATCGATCCTCATCAACAGGCTAGCATAGTCATCCACATTTTCGGATTTTACATATCCAGAAAGAGTAACCCGTTTCCCTTCATAATTGTTATGTATTATCAACCCCAGCACTCCAAATTGAGGTGTTCCTTCATACATCTCGATAGAAGCGGAATATTTTCCGCTTTTTACAATGTTTGAATCTGATGAAAATATATAGTCATAGCCTCCTTTTGTATCCCATCCAACTGGCATTCCATTTTCCACCTGCTCAAAATCCAAATTAAATTTATCATGGGTTGACTTAGGTTGATTTTGCCTCTGACGACAACTCATGATAGATAAGCAAACAGATGCTACTATAATAATTATTCGCTTCATAATGTCCATGATATCAAAATTATTGATTAGTTATAATTTTATTTTAATGGTAAAGATAAAAAATTATTTCTATTTAATTCCTGTTGTGTATTAAGAAAGATAAGGTCTAATTCCTCTGAACTATTCTTCGGTCAATAAAAAATTATTTCCTTTTGCCACCTCGTAGCTTGTATGGTGAGGTTTATTACAAGACCATAAAAGTTATTGATGTTGGATATTATCTATGTATTAAGCTGACTACTAACTGCATAAACATTATGGTGATTTTAGTGTAAGTTACAAAAAAATTGAGAGCCCTGTCGATGGTCGAGGTAAGAATCGACTTTCAGAACCAACATAGCTCCCCGAAATTGAGAGAGCTGTAGTTTCTCGCCCTGTCTTGAACAACAGAGTTTTTGAGTGTTGATTCAGAATGTCAGCTATTTTGTGTGATGCTCGACGGTATGTAAGGAAAAACTGAGCGCGGCGTTACAATTGCCACTGAAGAGGGTTGTTTGCCTGTACAGAGCAGCTACGCAAACGTTTGGTTCAGATGGTGTCTCTGAATTGGAATACTTTATTGTAAATAGTATCCCACTGAAATTTACAAGTTGAACCGGGGCTTTCGCTCGTCAATCTGCAAAAAGAATCATTATTCACTCCCGATAAAGGCCATTACGCCTCACAACAGATTTGCTATTACGGTTATAAAAATACAAGTCAAAAATACAAGACATGCGGTTTATTCTTTGAACGACCTAATTCATAACCTCTATCTCTCGAAGGGTTTGGTTCATGATCCGCCGAAACTATGCGAAAATTTTTGAGGGGTTAAGAACAAGAATTATGGCTAAATTTACGACACCAACGACAATATAACTCATTAACAAACAGCAGATATCAATAACTTAAAAATCTCTATAGCTTATATGTACAGTGGATTATTTAATCATCATACATATACACTATTTTCCCAAAACGCGGTATGCTATGAAAAGACTTTTGTAAAAAAGGAACAATTTCATCTCCGGTATATATCGAATCAATTACAATATCATATTTACCTTTCTCAAAATTATTTAAAGCATCTCGCAAATCATTTTCACAACCAAGGCAATTGCCTATTAACGAAATATTTTTCACGATACATTTAGCTAGTACCCTAAAATAATCATTGTTAGACTGTTTAAATGGCTTATATAATATATCCTGATAATAAAATCCACAAAAAATATATTTACCACCGTATTTTAAAAAGTCTATTAATTGTGTGATGTAAATATCAAAAAAAGGATCAATAATTGCATCAAACTCAATGTCTCTCACCTCCCCTCTTTCTAAGGTTGAATATTGTATAAGTTTATGAATTCCTAAGTCTAATAATTCCTTTTCGAAAAGTTGATTTGAAGATATTGCATAAGTCTTTATCCCATTGCTGACTAATGATCTTATGGCCGATAATGAAGTATTAGAGGTTGCTGCCGTAACTAAAACAGTTGATCCTTTAGTTAGGTTTAATCTCCTTATAATACTATGGGTAGTTTGAGAAGCTATCGTAAATGAAGCAGCGACTTCATCTGGCATAGAGTCAGGAATTTTGATTACCTGATTTTCATTAAAACATTGTATTCGTTGTGATGCGGCACTGGTAGGAATTCCTCCAATTACTCCATTTCCTTTATGCGGATAACAACTATCTGGTATTACCCTGTCTCCGACTTCAATGTTTTTTACATTTTTTCCAATTGCTATTACTTCTGCAACAAATTCAGAACCAAATGGCATATAAATGCATTTATGATTTTCATTCGCCTTTTCACACATCTTATTATAAAGGAGCATGAATGCCTTATCTCTATAATTACACGAAAATGCTTTGATTTTAATCAATACAGAATCTTCAGGCAAATCATTTTTACTATTTAATTCAATGTCATTCAATAAACCAATGGTAATATCTTTACCACACAAGGAAAAATTGAAATATTGGTTTTTAGGTTCGAGTTCTTTGAAATTCAAATTACATATAGCAACTGTTTTCATATTTAGTAAGTTTTGATTGTAAAGACTACAGGATAGATTCACAAAGAATATAGGCTTGTTTGTTTTGCTTCGTTATTGCAAGGTAATTAGAAAACAACAATAAAATCGATGTTCTTTATGTTATGAGCATGTCATATAAACTTCAAATTTAGTTGTCTGAAATTGAAATTTCTGTATTGACATCAACAGTGTATTCTTGATGAGAGAAAAATGCTTTAAACGTAGGCATTGCAGGTGGAAGCATGAAAATAAATGCCGGCGATATTTAGCATAAGACATTTTTTAGTTATTTTTTCATGAATACATATTTTGTGAGTCTATTAAATGTGGATATTGTTTTTTAAAATACAAAACGTCGAATTATAAAATTTGAATAATAAATAATAAATTACACACTCATTTATTCGTTGTTTTGTCCTGAATAATCTATTGATATGCATATGGATTATACTTTTTAAAATGTCCATTCTTTCCGATTGATTATCATTCTTTATTTTTTGCAAGAAAAAATCAGTTTTGTTAAAAAAAATATTCAATTCTTTTATCCATTCGTGTGTCTCCCCATCATCATTTATGAGTTCTTCAATTATCTTTGAATGGTTCCGATATTTAAGTTTTAATTGCTCATTGGTTGCTTTATTATTTGTGCCACACTCAATAGACATGACTTCATAGATCTGGTTGCATAAATCCATTTTATCTTTTAATGATAGCCCACATTTATTTAAAAGTAAATCTATATATTTTATAGTAATCAACCACTTTTCATTCTCCTTTTCAGGATAAGTATTTATATAATCAAGAATCAACTTACTATCATAAAAGAAATACCATTCGGTATCGACCATATATCTGTCCCTGTATCTTTCTATTTCTCTGTTATAAGTGTCGATTATCACGCTTGAAATTAGATGGCTAGCAACGTAATCATTTAATATTTTATTAAAATCCACAAGAACGCCTCCGATATAATCTGTATTTTCGAAATGCAATCGCAGTCTAATATGATAGTTAGTATCTGTATATCTAATAAAAAAGAATTTATCGATTTTGTGCTTTTGAAGTAAAGTTAATAGCAGTGGATATATTTCATAAATTAATATATACTCTATGGTTTTGGGGCCTGAGTATATTTTAAAATATAACCATTCACTCCCACAAATATATGTTCTTTGATTCATGTTTTTCAAGTTTTGTGAAGACATAAAATTAACTCATGTGTAAAACGATTATCCCCTCTTTTAACAAATGGATGTTTTGTGTCGATAAATAAAAATTCTTCTAAAATACAAAACTTTTTTTTCTCGAGGTGATTGATAAATATTTTTACCATATTTTTTTTCGAAAAATCTATCAATAATTTGTTGTCATATTCTACAATTTCAACTAAATTAGGAATTCCTTTACTATTCTTCCATTCAATAAGATTTGCATAATAAACATCAAACGAACTATTGTTTTTTTTCGGTAGATCAACCTGATATATTCTCCATTTGGCAGGTGATAAAATAATGTTTTCAAACGTAACTCGTGGCAAAAAAGGCTTGGTATCAAAATATTGCCCCCAATCAAAATGAAGGCCATGGCTGTTATGATGTTGAATAGCGCAAAGGAAATAATAGATTGGCAACCCATTTGAAAAATTATGAGCAGTAGATAACCTTGGGACTATTTCTTTATCATATTTTTTAGAACGGAGTACTATCTTTTGTCCATTTGGAACGGAAATCATTATGTCATTTACCGGAAGACTTTTAATATTGGAATCTAAAGTATAAGGATTAGATAAATAGGATATTTCAAACTCTCGATAATGTGGATGCATTTGAATATTACCTAATCTGTCTTCCGGTAAATGTGATATTTCAGCTAAAATTTTACCTTCGTAAAACTTTGCTTCATCGTTAGAAACTTCTTTAATAAAATTATTAATTTTTTTGTCAAGATATCCAAATCTAGCCAATAGATTTATTGCTGAAGGACCGGCAAAACTATTTACTAATATGGTCTGTTTAGAATCATCCCCGTTCATATCAATGACCTTAATCATCGTATATAATTGAGCTGGTAATTTATCCAAAACCTTTTTATTGTGCAAAAGCTTCAAGTCATCGTTTGTAATGGTTATTGAATTTGTATTATTCTTAATATGCTCTTCATACTTATTAATTAAAAACCGGGAAACAGCATCGAGGTGCAGTGTAGTATTTTGATTAATTATTGTAGTTTGTAAAACTAAATCATCAATTAATGGATTTACATCGCCTCGTAGTTCTTGCCAATTACCAAATCCCACTCCGACTTGAGGGTCCAACGCTACAACCAACGGTACTTCCTGATTCTCATACCGTTTATAAAATGCCTCTTTGAACGATGAGATATGGCTATTCTCGTTTACAGAAGTTAAATGGCTTAATACATACAATCCTTTCCGGACATCTTCACAAATTTGATTGTTGATTGAGGATTTTGACGGAATGAAACAATCTACATGCAGATAGTTTTTTTTAGGAATTGGAAATAAATCAGATAGTAGACCATTAATATCTTTATATACTTCATATCTTGTTCCTATAGTCATACTATCGAACCGATTTAACAATATAATAATTTTATCAATAAGTTGATTTCTTAATCCTAATTCATTTAATTTATCTCTTAGTTGAGTTAACAAATCGCGTCCTGTGGCAGATGGCTCAAGTTCGCTTATTAATATCTGATTATCAATCAATTCATCTACAAATTCTTTTGCTTCAATAAAAGAAATATCGTCAGAAATAATTTCGCTTGCCAGCTCTTCTATCGTGCAAGGATGTAAAGTAGCTTTTTGAATAATCATATCCAAATAATCCGATAGTTTTGCTTCAGAAAACGAATAGCTCCTCTTGCTATTATTAATATTATATTCAATGTATCTTAATTGATTGTGTATATGATATAAAGTAGTGTTTACATGATATCTCATCTTATTTCTAATACTAGAGTTCTGTTCCATTATCCGGATAAGGTCGCATAAATAATCCATATCTATTCTTGAGTATGTTTTATACTCACTCTCTTGTTCGATTTCAATCCAAGGTGTCCCTTTTTCATTTAATGATATTATTCCACAACCCGCAAATAAGCCAAATGGAGTAGGTCTAGTACAAGCTCTTATAAAAAATTTAACAAAAGACAAAATAACCCTTTCTGTCCTCTTGTTCTTTACATATAGGTCATCATATAGACTTGGAGATGCTATAAGAATGGCTTCACGAAGGGAATCTATAGACATTAAATAGTCTATATCGTCAATATACTTTAAAAAACTTTCAGGGAAGAACGGTGTTCTTAATATTCCTTCTGTATAGAAGTCGTATTTTATCTCATTACCCTCTTTCATTTTATCATTATGATAACATTAGACATTCATCCCATTTTGGTTCAGACGAATCAATTGTGGCTAAAAGAGATAATCCTACACCAGAAACACCTGAAAGTAAACTGAAATTTGAAGTATAATGTCCAGAATGGATGAAAATATATCCCGCAAATTCATTAGGGTTATTTCCCATCTTTAATGTTTCTTTTAACCAATATAAAGCAGAATCCTTAAATGCCAAGATATTTGTTTTTTGATACATCCTATTGTAAATATGAGCCACCCCGGAAGTACCATGACAGAAACAGGCATCCATCACTTGGTCCAATTTATAATCTCTTCGACTACAACTTTTAATTAAAATATTTAAAGCAAATTCTTTCAATTTACTATCATTCAGAACCATTCCAGCTTTGTACAAAATAGGACTTATTCCTAAATCTCCATAACACCAGGCTAAACGACTTTCTGCATATCTATCCCCTTCGGCTGTTATCCATGTTGGAAAAACAGATCTGAATGTTGTGGGATTTGTGTTGTTATTGTAGAATAAAATAAGATCAGACAAAAGTCTTCTTGCAATTATTTCGTTTTTGTTAACTTTTACTAATTCAGTCAAGAATCCAGCAGTACTTGCCATCCCATGAGCTACGCCGAAATTGTAAACCAACGACGTTTCATATTTTTTTATAAATACATTTGACAGCCATTTTATACTTCCATCCGGATTGTGAATTATATTATTTTCTAACTCAGATAGCAGATTTTGAATACCAACATCTCCGCATTTGTTGTTTTGTGTGACAAAATAATACCCGATACCAAGAGCCCCATGTAGAAAGTCAAAGTTATTTTGCTTTACATGCATTAACATCAAGTGGTGATTTATTTTATCAATCTCAGTCAAGGTTTCATCGACATCGGATGATTCTATAATCCCCTCATTTGTAAAAAATCTAATTAACCAGCATATACCTGAATACCCATTACAATAAGCAGCAGTTTTACTGTGGAGGAAATCTTCTAACACCTCTTCACATTTTTTTTGCAGCATTAATAAATGTTCCTCTTTTTTTGTGAATCTGTAAAAATAATAAAGAAAGAGTATGCATCCGCCATATCCACCTAATAATCCTGAATTCTCCTCATCATAGTAATTTACAACAGTGTCGTATATTTCATAAATTTTATTTTTTACTGCATTGTATATATTTTCATCTTCTATTAGTGGTTTCCATTCCATCTTGATCAAACATTTAAGGTTTAAGACTAAAATATTCGGAAAATCTAAGCTTTAATTCTGTCAGATTTTGAAACTGTCAACCTATAAATTGAGGCTAAAATGTCACCTAATTTATAAAATATGGTCTGCAGAATTTTCATAAAAAAATCAGAAAATTAATCGCCGACTATTGCAAAGTAGCACACTCATTCGTGAACGGAGAAAGGTTGAACTCGACACGCGACGTATTCGCATGATCCGAGAGTGTGGAGCATTCATTCACTACAACGAAGACCCATGACAGACCTGCGGATTTTGGCTATAAAAAGTATTATCAGTCAAGTGTAACGAGAATGAATTTACAATAGACACAACCATATTAACGACATTAAGAACTTGTGGGGCTTTTCAAAGTCCTAGTTTATTTTATTCAAAAACTTTAAAAAGACATTTTATACCAACTTTTGACCAACAATTATAACGGGAGTATGTCAAATGATAGTAACACTTAATAATGACTACGCAACTTTCGACATACTCCCTTTTAAGAACTTAATTTAGGTAACTAATAGCATCTATAATTCGTAGTGCATAGTCCACAAGAATCCTGATGTCCTGGTTCTTGAGTGAAACAACCGTTCTGAAGTGTGTCGGTACATTCAATACATGAATTAATTAGATAACTAGCTATTGAAATAGTAGTAGTAGTTACCCATGAGGCTGGTTGAACATTACCCCCGAGGACATTCTTTTGATCACCTGCACTCAGATCGTTGAGTTTCAATTTTTCTAATTTCAACTTTTTCATAATCGCAGTTTCAAAATTATATTAGTAAAATAGGTAACAACATTTGCATAATTAGTTTCTTTATCTCTCTATAACAAGGAATTAATATTCTGAAAGTAATCGGCATTTGCTATAATATAGGGGTAGAGAGAAGCATTAGCAAATGCCTTATAATTCGAAGTCGTTTTTGCCTAATTTCCAAATACTTCTTATTAAAACAAATATTTTCGGTTTAGCAAAAACAATATATTCATAACACTTTACAGTGTTTACAATTTGCTTAGCGGCATATTTAGGCATAGCAGTGTTGCTTCTTTTGCTTTATATAATATATTTACAAATGTCAAAAACAAAAATAGTATATTTTTTCTTTTTTACAACTAAAAAGATGATATTTTGATATGATTGCAAAAAAAATATAAAAGATAGAATGAAAAGCTCAACTCTCTCTTAAAAGAAAGAAACTTGCAACTGGATACTGTTTCTATTTACACAAAATTTTGTACAGTGTTCTCGTATTTTAATTATTGCATTAATTAGGGACTGTCGTTTAATTCCGTCAATATGAGTCACCGGGCAGACTGTCCCTGTATTTTCCCGTTTGAACTCACCATTTTTTATGTCGTCGGCTTCGTTTTGGAGCCGATTTTTCATTTTCAGCCACAACTTGAGCCAATACTCCTGTAAAAGTTCCGCTCCACATGTGGAATATCAGGCTGCATAGACAATTTCTGCGACTTTCTTCCGGACAAGCTGGACTACGTTCGCCGTGTGGATGCCGAAGATGATGTACAGAATCTCGGTCAGCTTCGTCTTCGCCTTGATGCGTTTCAGGCCATAGTGTTCCTTCTGTGTTCCGAACGAGCCTTCCATCCTCGTTGCCCTCACCCTCGCCAGCTCATTGCGTATGATGTCGTTCTCTTTCTTCACGAAGGACGGACGGCTCCCGCTTCATGAACGAATTCTGTATCCCTCTCTCCCTGTAGTATTCCCTGTTGGTGTTGCCGGCATAGCCTGCATCTACACCGACTTTCTTCGCATCCACACCGAAGAGCCCCCGGTGCATCTTCAGGCAGCGCGGCACTCGTCCCCTCATTGAAGGCGTTGAATGACAGCTTCTCGATGAAGGAGAGCCCGTCAACCAGGATGTTGTTGCACTTCGCGCCGAACTCTACGCTCTTCACTTCCTTGCCTCTCACGATAGGTCTCACATAGGGCTTGCTGATGCTCACTATCCTGTCTTTAACACTCTCACGCGGGTCGTCGTTCTCGAAGTGGTTTTTCTTCTGGCGGTACATCCTCGTGATGATTTCAATGTCACTCTTCTGTCTGGATGTCAACAACTCCTCCATCCCTGCGTTCTCCCTCTCCATCCTGCGTCTCTCCTTCAGTATCTTCCCCAGAAGGTTAAGCAGGCGTCTGGTCAGCTTCCTGGTCTGAACCTGCGTATGCCTGCGCTGCTTCCTGTACGACAGGTTTGCCTTCTCCACGTCCAAATACTTCGTCCTCGGACGGTGAAGATTCAGCTTTGCACTCAGAGCGCACATTATCACATATGCCTTCTCTATCCCTTCACTCAGAAGCTTCGGATCCGTAGTTTCGCTCTCGTAGCAGGTCGCATCAGTATACATCGTGTCAAGGTCATTCATGTACGGCTTTCAGGCGTTCGCCAGTATCTCCTGCTGCTGTTGGATCTTCAGCCCGCAGGCAAGTTCCGAAAACACATCCTCCAGAAGCTTGTAGTTCGTCAGAGGATGCATCGGGTCTATCCTCACATCGCAGAACATCTGGTAGTGGATGTTCCCGTTCAGCTGCTCCATCAGTTTCGGACTGCTCAGTCCGGTGTACATCTTCAGGAACATCAGCGCCACCTTCCCCTCCGGCGTGAAGTATGCTCTGCGTCCTCGCTTCGGTCTCATGCTCTTCCTTGTCAGACCGAAATTCTTCTCCGCTATCTCATGCAAGGGGAGCTTCCGCCTGATCCTTCCAAGTTCACTCTTCCCGAATGTCTGTCTATACAGATCATAAAAATCAAACTCCGTAAACGGAAGATCGGGTGATATTTCTGAGAAATTTTGTACCTTAGCCATGCAGATTTATTTTTGCGATACCTCCAAAAACAGTTTTTCCAAGGCAGCTGGAGGTGTCCTTTTTACCTCTAATTAAGATGCGAATTTATCATTATATTATCAATCAAATCCCTTAGAAAGTTTTCGCCTTTTTAATGTCTATCCTTAATTGATAAATATTCATGATATATGTCTATATATACTATATTTTATGGAATAATTCAAAAAACATCCAACCCTAGCGATATATCCAGAATTTATTTAAATAGTCCTATTGATTTGTTCAATTTCACAAAGTAAATAATTGACAACTTTGTTAAAATTATAACTTTGTAATCTACGAATACGGATGGCAATTTTATCCATATCTTTTAAAATACTTTTATTCGTGCATTGAATCCAGCCATTTAAAATCCGCCAATTTATTTTTCGCTCAATCTTTACGTAAGTCCTAGGATATATTTCTTGGGAATACTATCTATAATAGTATTGAATAATTCGTCTGCAACATTTTTCCAATATTGATTATTAACTACTTTATTCAATCGATACTAAAGAGTCCCCTATTTTGCCATTAGCCAATCCAAAATCAGTCAATACATCCAAGTTACGAAGCAAAACATTCGTAATTTTTTGCAATCGTTCCGGATAAAACAATATGGTTCGGTCTAAAACTTCAGCAACATTAGATATTTGCGTCCAATTGTAAATATGCATAAACTCATTCCTATGCAATATGAAATAAGCATAATCCATATCAAGATGTTCCGGTACTACAAAGTCTGTATCTTCCATATATTCAATAATCCCCACACCCCAATCCACATCAATTATTTTTACGTCACATGGTGTGTATAGTGTATATTTTACAATGGAACGCCAAACCGTTCCAACCCAGTCCCCCGTCGGATTCTCTTCCGATTGGGATTGCGGAGTTGTCGGGAGACAATCGTGTACAATGACCGCTCCCACCCGGATTCAAATGTTTCAAAGCATTGGATATATCCCGGTCTACCTGATTTTCGAGATGCAACCCATCGATAAATATCACATCGTATTTTTTCTGAGGATAGGCCGAAAAAAACTGATCCGAAGTCATCCGGTAGGTCAGAAAAGGAAGATACTCTTTTAACTTTTCCTGTGTCCAGTCTGTACAATACCTACTGTCCAAATCATACGGATCGACCGATTCTTTTTCCGCGCATCGAACCTTCTGAAAATGGACAGCCGGGTTATCCATTCCGATTTCAAGATAGGAAGTATAACGACGGGCTTTTATCAGATAATTGATTATATCTAAGCGTATTGCCAAAGCCTTATCAATTAATTGTTTGCAAATCTTTCTTGTGCGTAAAAATCTAAAATCTCACAATTGAATATAACTTCATATTTTGCCTGTATCATATCGGATTCGGATTTTTCCATCTTGGTTTTGGCATTATTATAATCCAGAACGGTAGACCGTCCGACTTTCATTTTTTCATTTTCATATCGGAACGATTCCGAAGCGGCTTTGTAGGACTCTTGTGCGGACAAATATTTTTGATAGGCATTTTCTGCATTCTGTAAGGCGATTTCGATCTCTTTACGCAACGCCATTTTAGTTTCATCCAAGACCGCCTCCTGAAGCTTGATATTGATACGAGAGGCCCGAATCTGATTCCGTGTTGCCAGTCCGTTGAATATCGGTACGGAAAGATTTATACCCACATACTCACTTCCGTTATTTTTAAGTTGTTGCCGGAATGCTGCGTTATTATACCCTGTAACAAACGAATAGTAATAACTGTTACTATAACCTCCGGATAAAGATACCGATGGATATCTGGCCGCTTGGGCAATACGAAGGTTATGCCAACTGCTTTGAAGGTTTAACGATGCGGAGCGAATTTCAGGACGATCGTCTATTCGTGAGAACAGCAAAGTCGTATCGTATGACCGTAAGCTATGCAGTGCGGTTTTTAACAGTTCATCGCCGGATGGTTCTGCAACATCGAAACCCGCCGAAGATTTTCTGTTTAATGCTTGGCTTAACTCCAGAAGAGCCATCGATAGATTGTTATTGTTCTGAGTCTGGTTCAATTTATCCTGCGCCCATGAAGCCTTGCTTTCCAACAATTCCGACTCCAGCATTTTCCCGTTATCTACGAATAGCTGACTTCTGTTCACCTGCAAGCGGCTCAGTTCGACCTGGGAAGCAGCTATTCGAACCAACTCCTTGTATTGGAGAACTTGCAGGTAGTAAGCCGTAATATTCAATATTACATCGTTCTTTGCTTTCTGAAGATCTTCCAATGTCGCCTCGAAACCGGCTGCCAGACTTTTGATCTGGTGTTTTATACGCATTCCGTTGAAAATTGTCATGCTTCCTGAAATGCTCCCGCTCGTAGACATTTGGTTATTATCTTGATATGTCCCGTCACGGGAAGGTCCCCGTCCGAAATAGTTCGTATGCCCTAAACTTCCGGAAACGGATGGCAAACGGCTGTTTTTAGCCGTATTAAGGTCCAATTCGGATAGTTGGCTGTTGAATTCGGCCTTTTTGATAGACACGTTATTTTGCAAAGCATAATCGATACATTGCTGAAGCGACCATTTTTCCTGTGCAAGACATTTTATACACAGGAAAAAAAGTCCGATGCAAACAATTATTTTTCTTATGATGAACATAGTCTATGTCAATAATAACGATTCATCCCAAGCGGATTCTTTTTCGGAAACCGCCGACAGAAGCGTCAAGCCGATTCCGGCCAGACCGCCCAGCAATCCATAATGCACTCCATACACGCCATTGATTCCCGTGTACCATAACCTATAACCCGTCTTTTTGTCCGTATAATTCGCATGACTTAATCCCCGATGCAAAAAATCGGACGATAACTTCCGGAATTCCGAACATCCAGACAACCGATATATTCGATTAAACAGATGACCGAGACTGAAATTGCCTCCGTACAATCCGGCTTCCAGATATTCATGATCGTGCTCAAGATGCAATTTCCCGTATTGTGCCCATTGTTCCAGAGCCCTATCCCTTGTTTCAGGAATGTGTAAAAGGCTCCATAGTACGCCGGCTTCCGACTGGCTCCAACCGGGAAGTGTATTCGACGTGTTTTTCAGTGAGATAGCCTGACATTTCAACTGATTTCCGAGATTATCCGCAAGCTCTGCTATATAATCCATATCCGGATATTTCAGCCGTATTTTCCGAACCAGCAAATAAAGTCCCGACAAGCCGGATGGGATGCTATAATCCTGAATGTTATTCAATTTACCGAGCGTCATTCTTTTATACAGTTCCGCAATGAATCTATTTAAGTATTCACGGGGGAATCTTTCATTGCGGTTCATGCAATACAGTGCGATACCAGCAGCACCTTGCAGCAGATCGTAACGATCTTCCTGTATATCGTAAATCATTCGACGGAAAATTTTCGGATCTACACTTCCCATTACATCGAAAAGATCCGCTTCAATCATGGGATACCGAATCATATAATCGAGCATCCATCCTATACCGCCTAGCCCGTCGGCTAAACAGGCATTGCATTCCTGAGGATCGTTTATATACAGAATTTTTTTATGGATATTGTCGATTTTTTGAAAATACTTATCAGTGACTTTTGCATAACACTCCTCGTCGTCCAGTTCAAAACAGCGATGAAATAAGAACAACTGAATGCCGGCTTCGCCGTACATCAAAAACGGATCACAATCCCGATCAAATCTCATTAGTACGAGAGCTATCTCGTCTATCTTTTGCCAAATATTTTTTTGATTTGCTTCGGTAAATATCGGTTGCTTGTTATTCATCAGATGTCCGTTTTAATGTTTTGTTTACAGAATGCACGATCTCCTTCCACGACGAAATCCCAATTATTCTTTTGGCAAATTCGAAAGTCTGCGGTTCATTTTCTGTCCCGGCATCGCGAAAGACTACCCATGAAGGTTTTGTGCCGAACGGATCTTCGGGGTCATCAGAATATTTTCTCAGTCCGGTTTTCAACCCACCTTCAAAATGAGCATCGATCCAACTATGCGCGAGGTAGGCATCGATTCCGTCGCAAACCTCCATTTTTTTCCATGCATAAGCCAATCCTGCGGCTTGTTCCTGTAATGCCTCATCTGTATAGTCCATTGAATTGGGATTCTGTTCCGACAATAACAATGTCCGTTTTTTCCCTTCATAAGTAGAAGCCGTATGCTTGATCCAATCATCCAGTACTTCCAGATTTTTAAATGTGACATAAGACGTATCGAGTGAATAAGTAGCCTTTTTATCGAGCCAAGACTTGGGATCGAGTAAACTTTCCGGATAAGGGTGAATCGCTACTCCCCATTTAAAATCTCCTTCTGCTTTACAGTAAGCCATTAATGTATCCATGACTTCGGCGGCCGGATAACAGTGCGGTTCGGTATATTCTTGATTCCAACAATGATCCAGCGATATGAAGACTTCTGCGTCCGCATCGTATTTCCGTGCCGTATAGTAGACCATCCGCATGGACTTGACGTAGATATCCATAAATTCGACAAGTGTCTTGTTGCCGGCATTCGTCCATACGCTTCCGGAGTTGACTTCATTATGTACGATCCATCTATGAATTCGACCGTATTTACCGTCCGGGCGATTGTAACGAGCCGCTAAAAAATCTAAAGCAGCGGCATACAAATTAACTGAGTCAATATTAGTCAAATTCGGCATGGTATAAGCTCCGCAACGCTTGTATTCCGGATATTCCAGCAGGCGTCCTACCTGAAGGTCGCGGCTCCATAGTTCCGGATAAACTAAAATAACGGCCGATACGTCAATACTGTGTTCGGCAGCGCAGCGGATCGTTTTGTCATATTTTTCAATTTTTCGTTTATCGGCATAATATGTCTTACCATTATATTCGAACGGAATACGGTCGAGGCCGGCAGTAAGGTGCAAAAAGTTATTGAGTCGGATATTGAATGAAATATAGGATATTCCGAGATCTTTCAAATCCGCATATAAATGGTTGTATTTAAAATCGCCCAGCCCTTTTTTCGTCTTGGGAATGAGTGGCGGGAAATGGTGTCCTGTACGAGTCTTCGTTGTGTAACGACCGTACGAACATAGATAAAGTTCGTTGTTGCTGCGATAAGCCAAAAACCAACGGGAATATATACGATCGTAAAGTGTTCCGTCATATTTTGTAATACGAGGAACCGACACTTCGAAGCGCCCATTTTCGGGACAGAGCACGGTGATCTCTGTCATATTATGCACTGCCACGTCTTTGAAAATAGGTAATTCGCATAAACAAACGGTCAAAGATGGATTTGAAACGATCTGCCCCTGTACCCTGATCTCTTTTTCATCCGTTTCTATTCGGTCGATCTCATTAGGAAAAACAGAATCGTATAAATAGCTTTCTTTGCAGATAATGTTCTGCTGCGATAAACGTTTTTTGTAGTCTTCTTTTATAGCGGCTTTTTCCTGCTCATCGGACGTTCTGGAACGCAACCGGATATTCTTGATTTGAAACAAAACGGCCTCCGAAGCTATGACCGGAGCTACGATCAATTGTAGAACGGCATGAGAAGTTAATGCGTATTGCAGCAATAAGTCCTTGTAATCAGATAAGTCGATTGAAAAAGAACGCCATTTCTGAGTTACATCGATATTGCGGACTATTATTAATTCTTTCGATTCTGTATAAATCCCGATATGAGAGATAAAAGAAGAACATTTATAATCGAAAGTTAATACGCACCGATCTGCGGACCATTGTTTCTTTTTAAGCTGTAAAGGCAAATAGCATATGTCCGCCAGAAAAAACTCATATGCATGACGTCCTATCCGTTTTAACGGCATATACGTATGTTGGCTGATTATTTTTAATGCTGACGAATTCATATCATTCTTTTTGAGATGATTGACAATGTTTTTAACGATCGGAGTTTGTTCCACATCCGTAAAAATACGGTTCTGACATCCCACCAGAATACGGCTGACGTATCCGTATAATATTTTTTATAATGTCCGGAAACATACATTCGGACAATTCTAAGCAATGCCCATGGAGAGCGCAAGGTCCAAAAACGCCGGTAAATAAAACGCAGGCGTTTACGGGTATTTTCGTCATTTTTTTCTATCAGGGCGTCATGCCACATCATAATGTTTGAGGTGTGCTCCCATTTCTCTCCGGGATGTCTGATCGCCATTTTTAAACCGATGGTTTGTTTTCCATGCTGCCGGTATTTGATTAAACATTGGGCGATGTATCCTATTTTATTCCGGAAAGCGGATGCCATAGCGATCATTTCGTCATGAGCGACAATATTGGATAAAGGAATGCAATACGGCATCATGGACGCACGTAGTGCACATGTAGCCCCAGTTACGCGGCAGTATATACTTAACATTTCGAGTTCATATCCTCTGTCAAACAGATCGAGGGTTTCTTTATCCAATCCCAACACATCGAAAAGCGTTTGATTATAACTCGGTATTCCTGCGGCGTTGACAAGTGCGGCATTGGTAAAGACGAACTCCTTATCCGGATTGCTGTTAAAATAGCCGATAATGGTTTCGACTTTCGTTGGCAGCCAAATGTCGTCCTGATCCGATAAAAAGATAATATCGCCTGAACAACGGCAAATAGCCTGTTCGAAATTCTTTCGAAAACCGTGATTCCATGTATTTATGTGTAAACGGATCGGCAAATCGTATTGTCGAATCAAATTCTCGATTATTTCAACGGTGTCATCCTCTGAACAATCGTCACAAATAACGATTTCATCGATCCGTAATGTTTGGTTTCGGATAGACATCAGTTGCTCCCGAATATATTTTTCTCCGTTATATGTGCACATGGCAACAGACAGACGCATAAACAGACCGTATTAATGGTTTTTAAATAAAGATTCTATGGGTTGAACGAAGCGTTCGATCAAACGGGTGTCTTTCGTGATAATTTCTGCCGTTCCATCCATTTGCTGAATAAAACGGAATTTATTTTTATAGCTGGATACCATCCCCTGAGGAAATGCGACTTCGCCTATATAACCTATTTCCGTTTGATTGATCGTTTCCGGGACGGAAGATATGGAAATCAAACGTCCTTTCAGCAAGCCGTACTCCATATACGGAAACCCGTTCAGTTTGACATTGACCTGTTGCCCGACTTCGACTTTACCGAGTCCTGAGGATGGAATGGTTATTCTCCCGATAATTTGCGTAGAATCTTCGGGTACGATCGTTGCCAAGCGATCTCCGGTGATAATATTTTGATTTTCGGCCCAATATTTTGTAAATGTGATTTTCCCTGCGATTGGAGTCTCCAATATATATTTATCTTTCCATAATTTGATTTGGGCCAACAACTGAGCACGTTGTTCGTCGAACTGTAACTGGAATTCGTTCTGCTCGTTGTCATATTGGATGGTTAAATCCGTCAATTGTTTTTCCTGACTCAGAATATTCGTTTTTGTTGAAATAATGGAATTTTGCTGGGATGTAACGGATAGTTCTTTTTGAAGCAATTTCTGAACGCTCGCATCGTAATCAGCCTCCGTCAATGCATGTGAATGAAATAATACGGAATCCCGCTTTTGATTGTTTCGTTCGAACCGGAGGTCTCTTTGAAGAATCGCCAACTGTTTTTCCTGTGCTCGTAAGCCCGCATACAGCATTTTTATTTGTTGCTCGATCTGAATTTTTTGTTGAGGGATCGCTCCTGTTTGCGAATAATGGTTATAAGATTTACAGATCTTTTCCAACGTTGCATAATAGGGTTGTAATTCTCCCAATTGATTTGTTTCATTTTTGAAATACGCATTCCCTGTAACCAAAGAAAACAAGGAATCTGACAATATCCTTTCCAATTGAAGGACAGATCGATAATCGGCCGTATTGAACAATACCGCGATCAATTCATTCGGCAGAACGGACTGACCGTTCTCAACCAATATATGTTCCACCTTTCCGGTAGAGCGAGCGATCAATTCGGTCGGAGGATTCGTCGTGGTCAGTACGATAGAAGATGTGACGACTTCCGGATATTTAAAAAAATAAGCGACGCCAAGTAGTACAATAAATATAGCAAAAATCACAGATAGTCCCCATCGGACGACCCATCCGGGAATACGCCCCATGATTTCCTGCACTTCGTCGCTGTATATAGGTCTCGGCATAATCGGTCCTCTCGTTTGTTAATTCCCTAATTCCAGCTGGTCTTTTACCAGATTAAAATAAGCGCCCTTATGGGCTATCAGTTCCGTATGATTGCCTTGCTCGACGATTTTCCCTTTCTCCAACACAACGATCGTATCTGCATTTTTTACCGTGCTTAAACGATGGGCGACGACGACGACGGTTCTATCTTTAAAAAACAGTTTCATATTATCCATAATCGTTTTCTCATTGTTGGCATCCAACGAATTGGTCGCTTCATCGAAAAATATATATGCGGGGTCTTTATAAACTGCGCGAGCTATCAGGATGCGTTGCTTTTGGCCTGTACTTAAACCTTGTCCGTCTGCCCCGATTTTGGTGTCGTACCTCAAAGGCAGACTTTCCACATAATCTTCAATATTGGCTGTTTTTACTGCATTCTGAACTTTTTCCAGGTCCGGGATTTCATCAACGACTCCAATATTGCATTCTAAAGAATCGGAAAAAATATAGCCTTCCTGCATAACGACACCGCAGTTCCGTCTCCACTTCGAATCGCTGTATCGTTTGATCGGAATACCGTTCAAGGTGATTTCGCCTTCGATCGGTTGGTAAAAACCTAACATCAATTTTAACAGAGTCGTTTTCCCGCTGCCGCTTATCCCTACGATCGCAGTCACTTTATTTGCTTGTATAGTCAGATTGATACCGTCCAATACTTTTTCTGAATGAGGACCTTCGTACTGGAACATCACGTCTTTCAATACGATATCCTTGTGTGCTGGGATATCCTGTATTTTATCCTCCTCGGCAGGTTCCTCGTCATCCATGTCGTTGATCTCGTTCAATCGTTCCGTACTGATTTTTGCATCCTGCGCCTCCTGAATGAATCCGATAAACTGAGAAATGGGACCGTTCAACTGCCCCAATATGTATTGCATGGCCATCATCATACCTAACGTCATGTTTCCGTCAACTACCGCTTTGGCAGCCAAAAACGAAACGAAAACATTTTTTGTCTGGTCGATGAATAATCCTCCGACCTGCTGGGTTTGTCCTAAAGTCATCGATTGAATGGATATTTTATAAAGTTTAGCCTGAATCCGTTCCCATTCCCAACGCTTTTGCTTTTCGCAGTTGTTGAGTTTGATCTCCTGCATTCCATTGATCATCTGCACGATACTGCTTTGATTGTCCGCCGCCTGCTGGAAACGTTTATAGTCCAGTTTCCTGCGCTGTTTCAAAAAGACCAAAACCCAGCATGCATACAACAGGCTGCCGGCAAGAAATATAGCCAATATGCCGGCATGATAGCTCGCCATGATAATGGAATATATGACGAAGGTGAAAGCAGAGAAGACCATGCTGATCAAGGTTCCGGTTAAAAAAGATTGAATACGGCTATTGTCCCCTATACGTTGCATGATATCTCCCAACATCTTCACATCGAAGAACGAGATAGGCAATCGCATGAGTTTGCTTAAAAAATCGGAAATGAATGCAATACTTATCCGGGTCGTGATATGAAGGGACAACCAGCTTTGAATTAGACTGTTTGCTGTTTGGCCGAAAGTCAGTACGACCTGAGCGATCAAAGCCGCGATAATGAAATTCAGGTTGCTGTTGTTGATACCGAAATCGACGACGGATTGCGTGATAAAAGGGAAAATCAGGCTGATGACACTGCCTGTCAGCATGGCTAAAAATAGCTGAAAAATAAAACGCCTGTAAGGTCGTAAATAACCAAGCAAATACTTTAATCGGAGTCCCGGTTCTTTCTCCTCCTCGTTATTATAGAATTTGGGAGTCGGTTCAAATAACAAAGCCGTTCCCTGTTTTTGGGAACCTTCTTTCGACTCAGTGGAATACCAGCATTTTAGAAATTCTTCTCGGCGATAAACAAGATTACTTTGTGCAGGATCGGATACATAAATTAACTCTTCGTTGTTCCTCCATTTTTTCTTTTTAATGTCATACACAACAACGAAATGCTGCTGATTCCAATGGACCACACAAGGTAAAGGAACTTCATCGCGCAATTGTTCCCATGTAATCTTAACGCCTTTCGTTCTAAAACCTAACGATTCCGCCGCATCGCTTATTCCCAGCATGGATACTCCGGCACGGGTAATGTGACACTTGGCACGTAACGACCTCAATGAATAACTTTTGCCATAGAATTTGGCAATCATCCTAAGACATGTAGGGCCACAATCCATTGTATCCAATTGTAGAAAGTGTGGGAATTTCATTATTTAAATTATTTAAAATAAATTCATTGTAATTATATTTATATTTTTGCACGTTACCACCTTTAAAATTAAGGGTTTTATGATAAAATGCAAAATCTGAGAACTTTTTTTATGCTTTATATAAAGCCAAATAAAACATATTAGGTGCGAGCATACTTTTATCGACATTTTCCCACACAAATTGATACAATTGTTGCGTCGGAAATATCAATTGCTCTATATGCTTACTTATTTGGGAAATATGTCCTTGAAGAGTTAAAATCTATTATCAATCACCTCAGCAGATGAGATTGTTATTTGCAATGATGATTCGATGTTTAATTTATTCGACAAAACAGGATAAATACCGAAAAGAGATGGGTTTGGAACCTTTATCCGAATATCTGGATTACATGACCCAAAAACAACAGAAAACCATTGAAAAATAGTATTCGTTGTTCGTACAGTTGCTGTCCGCTTTATAAGGCGAACGGAACTCTTAAACCGATAAAATCGTTAAATCAGAGTAATTATCGACCGATCGCTCGGATTTTATCTTGATACTGCTGCTCGACTTGCCGTTTTAAATGCAGCATCTGGGGATTGAAATGCCAGAAGTCTTCGACTTTCCGGCGGTTGAAGTTGGAGTCCGCGATTCCCCGCTTCACCTTGTCGAGCCACTCTTCGAAGCTTTTGGTCTGATAGTGGTTTATCTGGGCGATCTCGTTCGAGAACTCGCTGAAGGCTCCGGGAACGTGCCGGTGCTTTTCGTTTACCGCATAATAGTCATCACTGTATAAGGCGTAATGCGACGAAACGACAATACCGACTCCTACGGGTTGGACAATGCTTTTCACATGGCGGTTCGCAGGGAAGTCGTAGGGCAGCGGTTCCGTATAATTCTGCATGACCGGTCCTTCGGGTTTTTCGATATGGCCGTTGGCCGTATGGATCACCCAGTTCAGACAGACTCCCGCATATTCGTCGTAATCGGCCAGAAAAGCGTGGATGTCCCGATGCTTTTTCAGGACGATAAACTCGTCTATGTCGATGTATGCGATCCAATCGGCCCGGTCGTGCATATTGAAAAGGCAATGAGAATAGGCTTTTACCTGCGGGGTATTGGTTATCGGACAGTCGATAACCTCTACGACTCCTTTCCGGACATACGCTTCGAGGGTTTGTTTGGCAGGGATCACGCTGTTGTTGTCGTACAGGACGAAATGCTCGACCCCGATGCCGAGGTGATGCTCCGCCCATTCGACCAGATAGGGCGTTTCGTCTTTCAGGATGGCGCAGATGATAATATGGTATTTCATTTTGAATGGGATTGTTTATACACCCTAAATATAACGATAAAATATTAAAATACAAAGAACTAAATATTTAAAGCAATAATGGCGGAAGAAAATTCTTCTGCCATTCGACAGTTTCCCTGCGCTTGCTTTTATTCCGTCTGCTGTTCTTTCCGCCCGACGTCGAAACTTACGGTCAGTTCGGTCTGCTGTCCGAAATTGTCCCGGACGATGAACCGTATCTCGGCGTTTTTGTCCGACAGGCTGCGATACCACAGGGTGAACACCTGCCGCATCGGATCGCTCCGGTCGATCCCGGCCATATCGTCCAGCGCATGGAGCTCGCGGTTTACCAGCAGCGTTCCCTCGTCGTCCGTCACTTCGCCTTTGCCTTTCATCTGGATGTACCCGATGTAATACTCCGCATCGTGGAAATCCCCCTCCCTTGTCAGTGTCAGGCGGATCTCCACGTTTTCCCCTTCGGCGATTTCTTCGGGCAGATGCCACGAGGTCAGCCGGAAGGGATAAGCCTGCTTCACGTCGATTTTATCGTTGCAGGCCCAAAGCGCCAGCGCGGTCAGCAAGACCGTACAGCCGGCCGCTATCGTCTTTACCATAACGGTTTCCATTTTTTTCGTTTCTAATGAATCATAATCCTCAGCCCCGCGCCCAGCAGCGTATGAAAGCGGGCGACGGACGATCCGCCCGTTACCCGCTCTCTTAGCGTCAGCAACAGCGCCACCCGGTCGCACAGATACGCTTCGCCTCTCAGGGCGATCTCCCCGCTGTAGACGAAACCGTTTCCGCTGACCAACGTAGCCCCGTCATAGAGCTGCTTCCCGCTCCGGTTGACCGTCTCGTACCCCAACAGCCCGGAGAGCCCCGCCGTTACCAGAAAGTTGTCCCGGCGGTCACGCGCAACGGGAACGAAGTATCCTGTCCCAGCCGTAAACTGTTCTTTGGGCAGCATCGCTTCCCGGTACGGGTAGTCCTTTCTCAGATACCCGGCTCCGAACTCCCAGTAACGGGTTTTCCGGACATAGCGGACTACCGACAGTTCCGCATGAAAGCTCCACGCTCCGTATCCGTCACGCAGCAGGAAACCGCCGCAAGCGCCCCCGCCGAGCTGAACGCCCGTCTGTCCGGGCAGACACCGCTGTGCGGATAGTTCGGTCGCCGGCCCCAACAGTCCTGCTGCGGCCAGCAGAATAAAAATTCTCCTTCGCATCGCCTATTCGATTTTCAGTTCATCCATCTCACGCGCTCCGACCAGACGGCCGTTTTCGATCTCGAAGCGCAGGTGACGTCCGCCGCCCCGCTCGTAAACCTCCATGACCAGCACCTTATCGTCCGGAATCGTAAACTTGCGGAACACGAATACGTTCCTTACCATAGCCTCCGCATCCACGCGCGTGATCTCGTCGAATACCCGTACCGGGTTCACGAAGGTCTCCTGCACGGCCGTCCGGCGTGCCGTTTTCCGGTCGCAGACCTTAAAGCGTATGTAGTCGATGTCGAAAGCCACCTTCGAACGGTTCCGCATCAGCACGTGCAGATAGAACAGATCGCCGTGCACGTAGACTCCGCGCAGCAGTACCTCCATTCCGAAACGCTTGCTGCCGACGCTTCGGATATCCCAGGCGTTCCGCCTGAGAATCGTGTACATGATCCGGTTGACCGTAAGGGGCGTCTCCCCGGATAATTCATCGAGACGTATATACATTTGCCGATTTGCAAAATCCGAGTAGGGATCTTTGTGCAGCCAGTCCTCCATCTCGATGTTGAGTCGGGAGGGATTCTCGGAATAGACCGCCGTGAAAGAGTAGAAGCATCCGTCGGCCGTGATGACCGAGAAGTTCGTCTCTCCCTCGAAGCCCTGTTTCGCGGCTTTGACGCGCACGACGTTCCGCGCCCCGTCCGCCTTGTCCGCGATCAGGTCGAGACTCCCCAGATCGACATAGACCGCCTCCGAGGGGAAAAGGATGTGGAGCGTTTTGCTGAAAGCGACCTCCACCCGGCAGGGCTCCACGACCTGCCGCTGTGAAAACGTGCGGACGGTATCCTGTGCCCGTACTTCCGTACAGAAGAGGAGCGCCAGCGCCGCTGCAAACGATAGATGTTTCATAATATCGATTCGGTTTACTGTTCGGAAATCAGAAGAACGCCGTACCCGGCTTTGACCGATACCTTCGCTTCCCGCATCTTCGAGGCGAGGTACTGCGATCCGCCGCTCATTACGCCGCGCACGACGTCCATTGCGACCTGCTGTCCCGCGCTGCGGGCGAAGGATATGCTCGTGCCCAGACCGGCCCCGATACTGGCGGCTCCCTCCTTGAGCGCCGTGCGTTCCGCCGTATTGGGGATATAGAGCCCGGCCTGCCCGTCCGTATCGTAGGCCGTAAGAGCGACCGGAATGATGCTGCCCCCGTATTCGATCGAGGTGACGACGACCGACAGGCGCTGCCCGTCGATCCTTCCTGCGGCATAAAGTACCGTGTTTTCCGGCACTTCCGTTTCGCCGGCCATCAGGGGTTCGAGCAGCCGCAGTTTCAGCCGCGCATTCCCGTTTACGGTCTGGTCCTCGGCGATGCAGGCCCGAATGGCGTTCGCAGGCAAGGCGTCCGAAGCGCCTACCGGGGTGTGGAATCCGGAATTACGCGGCGGGGTGTTCTCTGCGGCGGCTGCGGAATCCTCCGAAGGACGGGCCAGCGTCGATACGATCCGACTCGGGGGACGCCGCACTTTCGTGACCGGAACCCGGTCGCCTCTTGCCGCCGGCATTTCCGTCCGCGCCTTTTCGGGCGTCTCGAAATACTTCGTGGCCAAAGCGTACTGCCTTTCGACCAGTTCCATCGGATCGGGGCGGGCAAGGCTCTCGGCGGCCTCTTTCGCGGCCAACTCTCCGCGCAGCCGTTCGAGCTCCCGCTCCAGATCTGCGGTGCGCGGCGCCGGAGCCGGATCGCTGTAAAACGATTCGATCTGCCGGGCCATCTCCCGATGGGCGTCCTGCGAACGGTCGATACCGCCCGCAGGCAGCGACGTCGTTATCCGTAACGCGCTGTCCGGTTCGGGAAGCGATACCGCCTCTCCGAGAGACTGTATCTTATTCCCGGCGAGCGCCTCGGCTTCCACCTTTTCGGCGGCTTTCTGCCGGCTGGCTTCGATCCGCTGCACCTTCCCGTCCGGAATCGTCGTATTGATCCCGCCCGTGCCGGGTTCCTCCCCGGCGTCCGTGCCTCCGAAGATCAGGTACATGAAAGCGCAAAAGGGAATGAGCATCAGCAGGGCGGCCACGGCGGTTCTCTTTTGCGCCTGCCGCTGCGGATCGGTGCGCTTTCGCTCTTTATTTTCCGTCCCGGCCGTCTGCGTGCGGCTCTCGGGACGTTCTTCCGTTTTCTCGTTCATCATTCGATATTTTCAAAGGTTATCTTACCGTTTCGATTGCCGTGCCCATAGAAGGAGTCCCGGCCTCCGGCTCCGTTCCGCCCAAGAGCATGGACAGGCAGAGTCCGGCCAATACGAGTATCATCGCTGCGGCTGCGGCCGTACGTTTCCGGGGCGAAAGCTCTTCGAGCAGGGAGGCGCACTTTCCTATGGCATGATCCCGAAGCGCACGCGGCACTTTCATCCATTCTTTAGCGGTCATAGGTGCGGAGGTCTTTGTTTTCGACGACCGTCAGGTTTCCGATCAGGAATCCCTGCGGATTGGCGTCCGAACGCACGGCGTCGATCAGCGTACAAGTAGTTACGAGCGACCGTTCGGTAACGGTGCTCTCGCGCACGATCTTCTGCGTGGCATAGGCGCGGGCCCGGTAGGGATACGCATTCATGTCGCACACTACGCTGTCTACCTGCGTGGTCTGGAGAATGCCTCCCGCGATCAGGCGGTTGAAATAGCCTTTCTCCATCAGTACCTTGTAGTAGTTCATCGCGCTGCGGTCGGCCATCAGCAGGGCGCGGTTGACATTGCCTTCGATCGCCGACTTTTCGGGACCGTAGGTGAAGAAAAGCTCGTGAAAGCGGCGCACATGCTCGCGGGCTTCGACGGGCCGGTTTTGCCGGAGATCCTGCGAAAGGGCCAGCATCAGGCTCTTGCCCTGATCCAGCACGTAGATCTTCTCGCGCTGGGCCTCGGCATAGCGGTACGACATCCATACGGCGCAAAGGGTTACGGCCGCGCACAGCGCGAGGAAGACCAGCGTGAACAGGCGGATCTGCCGGAACCCGGTTTCGATGTTTTTCAGACTTTTGAATTCCATAAATTTAAGATTTTCGGGAAGCGGCGGACGGGGGCTTGGCCGTCATGGATTTCCACAGATGAGCCGTCTTGCCCCATGCGTATCCGGCGGTTCCCGTAACGAGGTTCTTGGCTTTCATGCCGGCGGCGTTGAGCTTGCGGTTGTAGGCTCCGAAGCCGGAAGCCTGTACGACCCATCCCGCCACCGAAGGAATGGTGAAGTAGCCGATGATCCCCACGACCATGAACAGAATGTAGATCGAGTTGTTGGAGTCCACGAAATAGAAAGGATCGACGAGCATACGGTCCATGTCCTGTTGCAGCGAAAGCGTCTGGATACGGGCCAGCACCGCGCCGAAAATATCGGCGACGGGCAGCCAGAGATATACGCTGACGTACTTGGCGAACCAGTGTACCAGCGAGTCCCGGAAGCCGTCGAAGACCGATACGGCGAACACCAGCGGTCCGAGAATCGAAAGCACGATCAGGTAGAACGTCCGGATAATATCGACGATGACCGACGCGATCTCGAACAGTTGTTCGAGCAGCCAGCGGAATGCGCTTACGCATAGCGAGCGCAGGCTGAAAGAGGCGCGTTCTTCGTACATATTCTCCATCGCGTTCAGGTCTTCGGGAGACCATCCCAGTTCTCCGATCTGCCGGTCGAACTCCTCGTCGGAGACGTAATAGGCCGTAGAGGGATTTCGCGCGAGGCTTTCCCGTTCCAGATCGTCCTTTTGCCGCTGGTATCGCCGCATGTCGAGCGTGCGGTCGGTCAGCAACTGGTGCGCTCCCGTCACGACGGGGCTGAGTATTCCGTTCAGTCCGCCCAGCACGAGCGGCTGAAAGAGCATGATGCACAGCCCCAGCGCGAAGGGCCTCAGCAGCGGAAAAAGGTCGATGGCTTCGCCCCGGGCCATCGACTGCCAGACGCGGTAGGAGATGTAGAGCAGAGCGCCGAGTCCGGCGATCGCCGAGGCGATGCGGGTCATGTGACCGCACAGAGGCATCATATCGTCGTAAAGCATCCGCAACAAGGCATGCATATTGTCGGGAATCGAAAGCGGTAAAAGCATATCCGTTCGTTATCAAGCGTTCTTACCAATACTTTTCTCCTTCGCTGCCTCCGTAAAGGGCCATGATACGCTCCGTATTATCCTTTTTGCGCGAGCGCAGCAGGGATACCGAGATGTTTTTGCGCGTATAGTAGGCCGTGAGGCTCCGGCAGCGCAGCAGCCCGGCATGAACCCGTTCGATGACGTCGAGGCGGTCCTTGTCGGTCATACTCATCTCCGTTGGATTGACAATCTCCTTCAGATCCTGCAAGGCATGGGTGCTCTCCTGCAACAGCCGGGTGTATCCGTAGGCGATCGCCGAAAGTTCCTTCTGCGAAAAGTTATCGTCGGAGAGCATCCGTCGGTAGCCGTCCATGTAGATGTCTGATATCTCACCGACCAGCAGAACGCACTGCTGTGCCTTGCGGGCGTTTTTGACCAGGTTGCTGACGCTTTTGAGTTTGTCGTAATATTGCTTGCTCTGTTGGTAAATGCGGGCGGTCTCCTCGAAGTTCTTAAGCATCGTGGCCGCCGTAGAGGAGGTCTCGACCATCTCGTTGGTCGAGTTGATGATGCTCTGCACCAGATTAGACGGGTCGAATACGGTCCATTGGGCGCTCGCCTTCGTGCCGCACAGCAGAACGAAAAGGCAGAGGAGCACGCGTTCGGTTCTCTTTTTCATGGTTATCCGTTTTGTCGTTTGAATGTGCCGTATCCCTCGATCTGCATCCGGTCTTCGTCCCGGTCGAGCAGCAGGGCGCTTTCACGAAAGTCGTCTAAGAAGAGGTTTCCTTCGGCGTCCTGCATGATTTCGATACTTCGCGTACGCCGATGTCCATTGAGCGGATTGCCGCTGCGCCTCACCCAGTAAAAACGGCCCTGCTGTTCGCATACCTGACTCACGGAACCCTCTTCGGTCTGTTTCCACACGCCGCACAGGGCCTCCCGATCGGAGGCTTCCATTCGCACGAACTCGTGCCGGGGAGTGCTCAACATACTGAGCATCGAGTCGATGGCATGAAGGATCTGGCCGTATTTCTTAGATTTCGTCATAGGAGAATCGGTTAAAATCGGTTTCACATGCCGCGCGGCGCAATACCTCGTCCTCGGCTTCGAACAGGCCGAGCGTACCGGCTCTCAGCAGCCCGGTGTGGGAATCGTAACAGAACTGTTCGCTGCCCGGGGAACCGTCGTCGGCGAGCACTGTCAGACGGCCGCGCCGGAAGACGACGTATAGCTCCCGCTCGATCTGCTTGTAACAGCGCGAGGTGTCGCACAGCAGGGCCGTATAGCCCGCCCCCTGCTTGCGGATCAACAGACCGCGGTTGCCCTCGCGGGCGATCCAACTGCCGCAGATCCGGTCGTTCTGCGTCTCGTCGCACAGGGAAGCCGCCGTATCGACGAACAAATTTCCGAAGTCTATGCCCCGACGCATCAGGGCCAACAGTCCGGGAAACTCCCCGGCTTCGTTTTTTCTTTTTGCCATGGATTATAAGGGTTTTAAGGGTTCGTTTCGAGAGACAGGCGACGGTAACTGCCGCCGGGAATCATCAGCAGCGCATCCTTGCGGGGCGTAGTGAACAGATCGACGCGCCGGCCCGAGGCGTTTCGATAACCGATACAGCCCCGGTAGAAAAGTTCGTGACACGCTTCCCGGATACGGCCGCGTCCGTCGAGGCGTTTTACGACGATCAGGTGCTTGCGTCCGTACCGCTCGATCCGGAGGGTGGAACGGTTATCCGCGGCGATCCATACCCCGCATACCGCATCGAGGCGTTCGGTCTTCCGGTATTCCCGCACGAGGAACACGACGGCCGCTGCAAACGCGCACAGGCAGAGCGCATAGAGAGTTATACGAACGGTTCTCATAGCGGATCGGATTTCATTCGGCGTTTTCGGGCCAACTGACGGATCGCAGCCTCCAGATTGCCGTCCAGCTTTTCGGCCAAAGCGAACACCTCGGCCTTTTCGCTCTCTTCAGTGGTGTAACATAAGTATTCTTCGTCCGAGACCTCGGTGGCATAGACGGCCGACTGTACGCCTCCCAATCCGATCCACACCTCCTTGTAGTGTCGGGAAGGGTCGTTCGAAAGGTTGATCGAGAGTATTTGCGCCTTCTCCTTCTCCGTCAGGCCCAGCAAGGTCTGAATCTGATCGAATTTGTTGATGTATTTGCGCTGGTCCAGCAGGATCTTGCAGTCGGCGTTGTTGATGATCGTCTCCTTGACGATGGGCGACGAGATGATGTCGTCCACTTCCTGCGTAACGATGACCGCCTCGCCGAAATACTTACGGACGGTTTTATAGAGGTAGCGAATATACTCGCTCATATTGGCCGAGGTGAGGGCTTTCCAGCACTCTTCGATCAGAATCACCTTACGCACGCCTTTGAGCCTCCGCATCTTGCCGATATAAGTTTCCATGATGATGATCGTCACGATCGGAAGCAGGATTTTGTGATCTTTGATATTATCCAACTCGAAGACGATGAATCGTTTATGAAGCAAATCCAGCTCCTTGTCCGAGTTGAGCAGGTAGTCGTACTCTCCGCCTTCGTAGTAAGGTTCGAGCACCGTCAGGAAGTTGTCGATGTCGAAATCCTTTTCCCGGACGTTTTTCTGGCGCAGCAGGCGGCGGTAGTCCCGTCCTACGAATCGGTAGAAACCGTTGAAGGAGGGCTTGTGTTCGGGGTGTCGGCCGATATGCTCCAGATAGAGGTTTACGGCATTCGACAGCGCGACTTCTTCGGAACGCGACGGCGGTTCGTCGTCCCGTTTCCACAGGGTCAGGATCAGCGTTTTGACCGACTCCCGTTTCTCGATGTCGAACAGGCCGTCGGCCGTATAGAACGGGTTGAAGGTAATCGGTTCGGCGTCCGTGTAAGTGAAATACACCCCGTCCTCGCCCCGGGTCTTGCTGCGGATCAGCTCGCAGAGTCCCTTGTAGGAGTTTCCCGTATCCACCAGCACGATATGAGCGCCCTGTTCCCAATATTGCCGGATCATGTGGTTCGTAAAGAAGCTCTTGCCCGAACCGGACGGGCCCAGAACGAATTTGTTGCGGTTGGTAATGGTGCCTCTTCGCATCGGTTCGTCCGAAATGTCCAGATGTACGGGTACGCCCGTAAGACGGTCTACCATTTTGATCCCGAAAGGCGAGGGCGAACTGCGGTAGTTCGTTTCGGCCGTAAAGAAGCAGAGGGCCTGTTCGAGAAAGGTGTGGAACGATTCTTCGGCTGGGAAATCCGCCTCGTTGCCCGGAATCGCAGCCCAAAACAGCGTAGGCACGTCCACCGTATTGTGATGCGGCGTACAGCCCATCAGGGCGAGCTGGGCCCCGACCTCGTTGCGGATGCGCTTGAGTTCCTCCGCACTTTCCGACCACGACAGCACATTGCAATGACAGCGTACCGGGAGCAGGCTCTCGTCGTGCGCCTCGTTCAGAAAGGCGTCGATCCACTCCTTGTTGAGCGCATTGGCCCGGCTGTAACGCGACAGGGAGTTCATGTTGCGGGCCGTCCGCTCGAAACGGCGGAGGGTCTCGTCCGCATCGTCCAGAAACACGAACTGGTTATAGATATGATTGCATCCGAGCAGCAGTCCTACCGGTGCGGCGAACGAGAGCCGGCAGTCCGACCGGTCGGTGGAAAGCCGCTCGTAACGGGCGTCCGTTTCAACGCTTTGAGGCAGATCGTCCAGATCGCTCAGCGTATGCAGGCAGAGGCGTTTGTCGCCCACGTGCATCTCTCCCGGATCGAGGCGCATATCTTCGAGTACAGCCCGCGGGCTCCGGCTCAGGGCCAGGTAGCGGCCGAGAAGGCCCGTACACTGCGGAGTTCCTGCGATCTCGTCGGTCGTGAGACGCTCCAGACGGAACAGGCCGCTCTCGTTCAGAATACCGACGGCCTGACTTACGGCATCAAGAAAACGGGTTACGGCTTCCGGGTCGCGGACCTCTTTGGGAACGAGGAATCCCCGGCAGAGCGTCGAGAAGTCGCTCCGGGTACGCATCCGCTCGCGCGTGGTCTTCGTAACGAACAGATAGCAATCGTGGTGCAGATAGGGACGTTCGAAAAAGTGCCGTTCGAAGCTGCGCGAAAGAAAGCTCTCTTGCGTCTCATTCGCTTCGGGGCGGTAACGCTCCCCGATGAACCAATCCTGCTTGTGCACGACGGTGTGCGGCGGCAGAATCTTCAGCGCCTTGACCCAGCAGGAGTGCATCGCCTCGTATTCGGCGGACGTGACCGTAAAGAGCTCCGGGAGCGTTACCCGAAAGGCGACCGTAACGTCGGCCTCCTTGCTGAGGATGCACCCTTGCTCGACGGAGAGGATCGGGAATTTGCTCTCCAATGTTGCGGTTTTCAGTATGCTTCGCATCGTAAGTCCGGAAATTAAAGGTGAAACGGAACGGAAGGGCGGACAAGCAGCCGGCGTACATCCCTGCGGTGGACGATCCGTCGGGGCCTGCGTCTGCGGGCCGCCTCCTTGAGCAGTCCGAAGCTGCCGTAACGGGCATTGAGCCGGAAGGTGAGCGCCACGAGCGCAGCGCCCAGCGCGACGCCGAGCAGGATGCAGAACAACTGACCGACGTTCATCATGTAGAGCACGATCACCAGCAGAAAATCCCCGAGCAGTCCACCCGCGAAGTAGAACAGGTACTGGGCCTTCAGGCCATGGAACTCGACCTCGCGGCCGATGCCTTTGTTGATGTTGTAAGCCGTCATAGTTTTACAGGAAAAAGGAGCGCAGGACGGTTCCCGCGATAACGAGGAAGATGCAGGCTCCGAACCACGAAGCCGCTGTCTTTGACGTATCCGGATCTCCCGAGCTGAACTTCTGGTACACTTTTATGCCGCCGATCAGTCCCACGACGGCCCCTACGGCATAGATCAGCTTGGTCAGCGGATCGAAGTAGGACGACACCATCGAAGTGGCCTGCATGATGCCGGAAGTGCCGTTGCCCTGCGCCAGACACAGACTGGCGTACGACACGAAAAAATACAGTGCGGCGAGCCGCTTGAAAACAACTTGTTTTTGCATGGAGCAAAAATTTGAAGGTTTGACATGTGCTGTCCTCAGGCCGAAGGCCGGACGGATCGGATTGCTGTAATTCGGATAAGGGAATGAATGGGAAAGTAAGAGAGAAGAAAAGAGCAGGCTGAATAGGAAACAGTAGAGACGGCGACGTACAGAAAACCGGAAAAGTTCGGCGGCGGGTGATGAATAAAGGGAAAACTATCAGCGTATAAGCTTATGCCATGCTTTCTTTCGGGGCGTTTGCAGAAACGGGGTCCGTATCGGGCGGTTCGGGCATGAACTCCTGTTCGAACAGAGCGTCCAGCGTCCGGGACACCTCCTCTTTTACGGACTGCGATCCCGCCAGCGAGATTTTTCGCTGTTCGATCTCTTCGCCCGTCTCGGGGTCGAACGTGCCGACGATCATCTCTTCCGTGCCTTCGGGGCGTTCCCTGCGAAGGCGCTGCTTGGACGGCATCTTCCACTCCGTACGCTCGTGGTACGGCGGCTCGGCCTCGACCGCATAGCTTACATGCGGAACCAGCGAGCCGGAATCGGGGAGAAGCTCGGGGCAATCTCGGCACGTTAACTGTGTCTGCTTCTCCCTTCTTCCGGCCGGAAGCCGTAACGCCCTGCTCAGGGCGTTCCATCCGTCACGAAACAGTCGCCGCCATCCCCGAACGAACAGCCGTCCGAGACTGCCCCGGAACAGGAAGCGTTCCAGAAACAGATAACCGAACAACAGGATCAGCATGGCTTTCATGGCTCGTGTCGGATGGCGAAATCCGTTCTGTCCGTTCGTTCGGATAGACGGATCGCCGGCTCCGCTGACAAAGAAACAACCTTTCGGAGGGTTTGGTACGCCACGGCCGGGGCAGGCCGTCTATGGCCGGAAAGCAATAAGCCCAATGTCAGATTAGAATCAGGAAATGGAATTTCGGGCAATCACAGGTTCCTGTGTTACGAACGTTCTACTCCATAAACGATTCGGAGCCGGAAAGTTTTCCGGCTCCGAATCGAACGATCGAAACTATTTATTATTTGAAACTTTTACTAATGGAAACAGGAGCAATACCAGCCGGGAAACATTCAAACCAATTCATAATGCGTACTCCTGCCACCATCGGCCTCTTTGCGGATAATCCCCTTGCCGATCAGATCATTGATGTCGCGAAGTGCGGTATCGGGCGACGTTTTCGTAATTTTTGCCCATTTCGACGAGGTGAGCTTGCCTTCGAATCCGTCGAGCAGTTTATTCAGCATCTTTCGCTGCCGTTCGTTCAGCGCCGTTTGTTTATGGGTTTCCCAAAATTCGGCTTTCGCCAATACCGATTTTAAGACTTCGGTACTGCCGATCAGCGCACGTTCGAGGCAAGACAGAAACCATTCGATCCATTCGGTGATGTCGCTGTCGCCGTGCTGGGTCTTCTCCAATATCTCGTAATATCGTTTGCGTTCGGCCAAGATCTGATTCGACATACTGTAAAACCGCTGCGAAGTCCCGTCCCCGCGAGAGAGCTGCATGTCGGTAATCGCCCGTGCAATACGGCCGTTCCCATCGTCGAACGGGTGTATGGTCACAAACCGAAAATGAGCGATCGCCGCTTTTATTACGGGATCGATATTCGATGTCGCATTGAACCAAGACAGGAAAGCTGTCATCTCGGCCTCCACACGCGACGCTTCCGGCGCTTCATAGTGCACGCGCTCCTTGCCCATCGCCCCTGAGACGACCTGCATCTCACCGCTGCGATATTTTGCAACCTCGATTTTGTACAATCCGCTGAATCCGGTCGGAAACAGCGCGTTGTGCCATCCGAAAAGACGTTCGCTCGTCAATGGCATATCGTATCGCTGTGTGGCGTCGAGCATCATCTCTACAACGCCGTCCACATGACGCGGGGAATGCACCAGCCCGGCAACCTCCAGGCCGAGTCGGCGGGCAATGGACGAGCGAACCTGTTCGGGATTGAGTAACTCCCCTTCGATCTCGGAAGATTTCAGTACATCGAGCGTCAAAGTGGTCAGCACGGCCTCTGCCTGCAAAGGGAAACCCAAGTGCTCCATCTGTCCGAGCAACCTGCCTTGCAGGTACCTGACACGTCCCATTAAAGGGAGTAACTCGTCGTTATCCCAACGAAAATCCGTCCAGTCGGTGTGTTGATGGATATACATATTCTCCGCTAATTATGCGGTAAATATAATGATTATTCTCCGCAGAACCAGAAAAGCGCCGTAAATTAAATCTAACAAAAGAATATTCTGTATTTCTGAGTTTATTTATACTCGCAAAAGTCAGGTATCAAAATTACATCCACTATTAGCGACGTGCGTGTATTTTCTTGAAATTATGCAGAATGCATCGAGGCAATGTCAATTGCATGTCGCGTTTCTCATCATCGTCTAAATCTTGCTCCCTGCATTTGAAAAAAGATTCCCCCTGCAAGTTTCTGTATCCTATCAAAGAATACTCCTCCAATATGAAAAATACTCTTTCGGCAGGAATCGAAAATTTGGGCTGCGCCGCGATGACTTGTATGACATCTTCTCTTTTACAGTTATGGTTGGCAATATGTTCCAGTACCATGAATAGTTCTGTTTTCTCTGCCTCATTAAAAAACAGACTTAATTCGCTTTCTATCTCTGTTCTCAGTTTATTTATGTATTTGAACAGGATTTTTTTTAGGCTCTCAAAGTTAATAGGTATGTCATAATTGTCTTCCGTAATGACAGACAGAAACACGATAATATCCCGAGGCCGGTATAGGGTAAAGTCCAGAATATACTTGAACGACGGTTTGAAATCGGTATATTTATCGCCGTACGTCGGTGCGAATAATGTTTCCCACGGATTGTCCTCATTGAACGGGATACCCGCATTCTTGAAATTGACAGTTAATCGCCGATTGGTCAATCTTTTTAGCGGAATATCGTTTTCATTGCTTTTCAATAATTTATGGTTGTACCACTGGAGTGTAATTTCATAAGACAAAAAGATTTTTCCGGAATCGTTGTATTTCGAAGCGATAACGTTCCGCATATCGTCTCTAAGAAAGACCAGTATCCGGGCATGGTTGTGCTGGAATATTTCCGTATTATACTCCTTGGCTATTCGCAGCAGTTCCATGATTTTCAGATTATCGCTCTCGCTATCCACGTTGTAACCCACATCGAGGTCATCGAATAAAAGCCAAAACTCCGTTTCTTTGTTGGTCGGATAATCGAGGATAATTTTCACGATCTCTTTTAAGGGAGCTATCAGTTTATAGTACGGAGCTTTCGTCTCTTTGATCCCGAATTGTTTCTTAAATACAGCACCGAACAGATGGGTAAGCATTCCGAATTTAATCTCCCCTCCATTGTTCAGAAATACCTCGCTCACTTCGAACTTGTCAATAGCAGACGATCCTGTATTCTTTTCTACAAATTTCCTCAGTTGATTGTACTCAGTCGTGTATTCTCCGCATTCGTTCTTGACAATCAATTTGACAATATTGACCAGAATCAGCCATTCGAAGAGCAGTGAATCTTTCCCCTCGCCGGAATTCCCGGAAACCTGAACCGCCCGTTCGAGGTCAAAGTCTTTTAACCGTAATAAGACCGCATGAGAATCCTTTGCCTGATCGGACTGATCTTTGATGTATTTGGCTATCGCCGTTTTCCCCGATCCTTTCCGCCCCGTGAAAATAAATTTTCCTTTTTTCAGTTCGGATAATATTTCAAGATAATCCTCAAAATAATCGCTCAGTTTATACTTATCTCTGTTTTCACCTTCAGCCTCTGGCATGCCAAAGTAAAAACTTTTAGTCGAATAATTTGCAGTGTTTTTCGTTATGTTATCCAGAATCCCCATGGCATCTAAATATTGTTAATTTAATTTGTTTCATAAAGATAACATATTTTGTTTGTGCCTGCAAATTCGTTTTATATCACAGGTAAAATAGAGGATATGTGTTATCGTTTGTCTTATAAAAGATCTCTGCTATTTTGTTCCCTGTGCAGCCGGTTGATCTCCTCTTTGTAAAGTTCCAGATGGTTGCGGAGGATGTTTTCCACATATCCGATTACGGACACTCTGCCCGTGCCGATCTTCCGTGCCACTTCCGAGATCTTGCAGCGCGTCTCTTCGCTGACATACAGTGCCGTCCGGACTTTCACCCGAACCGGTTTCAGAAACGTCGCTTCGTAATCGGGCAGGGTCATTCTCCGCCTGCGAACCGCAGGAAGCTCCGGCTGTTCCTCGTTTCCGGCAGATATTCGCTCCGCTATCTCCAGCATGGAGCCCCCGGCGCTCTGTCCGCCGACCGCTTCCCGCAGCATATCTTCGTCTATGACGGGGAGATTCCTATTTCTTTTCCTGCTTTCCATGTGCGCTATGTTCTGATAGTTCGACGATTTCACGGGTCAGGCTGTCGAGACAGCACTCCCGGATAAAGCTTTTCTCGGGAAGCAGGATCGTCGAACGGAAGACGGGTCCTTCCTCCGCCGAGAGCTCCTTGCTGAACCGACTTCTGTAGGGAATATGGGTCTCCATCCGGTGCAGTCCGAGTTTCTCCAACGCCTTGTCATAAAGGTCGTACAGCGGAGTCCGCTCCCTTCGGTCGATCATCGTCCAAAACAGGTGGACGCCTGCGGTCTGCACGTCCGAATTGCGGACCAGATGGTCATCGACCGATTTGGCGAACGCGAGCGTGCTTTCCATCACGTAGCGGTCCGCCTTCATCGGCACGAATATCCGGTCGATGGCAGATAGCGTCCGCAGTACGCCCGGGGTGCCGACCGTACCCGGAAGGTCGAACAGTACGAAATCGACCGGCTCTCTCAGCATACCGAGCTGCCTGTCCACATCCGTAAGAGCCCTTTCCGGGGCGGAGGCGATCACCGGCCAGATCTCTCTGTGTGTCACTCCGAACTGACGGACAAGCAACGATTTGTAACGAGGGCTTCGGTCGAGCAGGGCCAGTTCTCTTTTGCGCTGGTCGAAAATGCTTTTCTGAGGATAGTCGCAGTCGGCTACCAATACGCGGTATCCTTCCATGTAATGCAGGATGTCGGCGAGCAGCACCGTAAAGGTCGATTTGCCGATTCCGCCTTTCTGATTGCAGACGGAGATAAAAACAGGTTTCCGTTCCATAACTATGATCGGTTAAAAGAATGTCGTTTCCTTCTCCGGCAGTTCTGCCATCCGTGCCGGAAACAGCAGATATGCCAATAATACCATCCATACCGGATACGCCGTTTATGCCGGAGGTGTTGTTTCTGCCATCCATAGCATCTATGCCACCAATACCATATTCGGCATAGACGCCTTCGCTGCCACGCATACCATCTATACCGTGGCAGCCATGTATTCCATGACCGCACTGCATACCATGACTGTCATGCATACCATGGATGTCATGAATACCGTGACTGGCAGTTATGGCATCCGTGCCATGCACGCGAAGAAAACGGAAATCCTGAAAGGTGCTTCGCAGGGGCCGTTGCAGGCCGTCTATGGCCGGATTGGAATCCTTGTTTGGTTCCGATAATCTGCCTAACATTGCATGGGTCGAACCTACTGCCGCTTTCGCGGAAGCGAGACTGCCGGTCTCGCGCGGGCAAATCCGCCGGATGGCGGATTTATCGGCGCCTGCCGATAGCAAGGTGTGTTTCGGTATGCCGGAAAATCCGGCCCCCCGAAACCTCCGCCCCTTCTGCGGGGGACGGAATGGGTTCGACTCCGAAGTCGTCAAACCTCAAAATCAAAAATGCGATGGCAAAGAAGATCAAAGGACGGCCCCGCAGTGCCGATCCATGCAAGTATCACTACAATTTCAAGCTCAACGAGGCACAGAACAAACGGTTTCTGGACATGCTGGAGCAGTCGGGATGTACGGACAACAAATCCAGATTCATCCTCTCCCGGCTTTTCGGGTGAGAGCTCCGGGTCGTAAAGACCGATCCCGCGACGCAGGATTTCTGCGCCCGGCTGGGCGATCTGCATTTCCAAATCCGTAAGGTCGGGCTCAATTACAATCAGGTCGTGAAGGCCATCCATCACAACTACGATGCCGCTTCTGCGGCCCGTATGCTGTGGCGGCTGGAGCAGGAAACAAGGAAAATGACGGAGTTACAGCAGCAAATTCTGACACTCGCCGAAGAGTTCGAGAAACGATGGTCGGACGAATAACATCCGGAAAATCGCTTTACGGCGTACTGGCGTACAACCGTCTCAAGATAGACGGAGGGCGGGCCCGCGTGATCTTCTGCAACCGGATGCTTCCGCCGGGAGGAGACCCCGCCCGGCTTACCGCCGCACATTGCAGACGGGTCATGCAAACCTGGCTCGACGCGAAAAAGAACAGCCGTTTCGTGGAGACGATCTTCCACGCTTCGTTGAATCCGCATCCCGAGGACCGGCTTTCGGAGCAGCAGTTGGCCGACATCGCCGAGGAGTACATGCAGCGGATGGGCTACGGCGACCAGCCCTATGTGGTTTACCTGCACCGGGACATTGCACGGGCCCATCTGCATATCGTATCGGTGCGCGTCGGGCCGGACGGACAGAAGATCGACGACGGCAACGAGCGGTATCGCTCGAAAGCAATTACCCGTTCCATCGAAAAGGAATACGGGCTGCGGCGTGCTACAAAGCGGCAGGAACGGGAAGGAACCGTACCGCTGAGAAAAGTGGAGTACCGGCGCAGCGGCCTGAAGGCCCAGATCGCATCCGTCGTCCGCAACGTTACGGACCGCTATAAGTTTTGCACTCTGAAGGAGTACAACAATATATTGCAATTATTTCGAGTCGAAGCGGAGGAAGTGCGCGGCGAGATCGACGGCCGTCCGTATGCCGGAATGCTTTACAGCGCGTTGGACGAGAACGGCGACAAAGTCGGAGTACCGATCAAATCGAGCGCGATCGGACGCGATACGGGAATCGGGGCGATCGAAAAACACTATGCGAAAAGCGCCGAATGGCTCAAAAAGAGTACGGACGGGATGGAAGGACTGCGCGGGATCGTCCGGGACGCCATGCGACGATCCCGGAGCCTGCCGGAATTTGCGGCGGCGCTATCGGCCGGGGGCGTACAGCTCATCGTCCGGCAAAATACGCAAGGGCGGATCTACGGGATTACGTTCATCGACCACGACGGGGGATTGATCATTAACGGCTCCAAGCTGGGGCGGAACAAAGAGTTCGCTGCAAACCGTTTCCATGAACTGTTCGGGGCGCATACGGCCGATGAACTGGAACGGGAAGTATCCGGACAAAACGACAAACGACCCGTTGCAGACCGCGAATCTTCGGAGTCCTCTGCAATCGATTCGCCGACGGAAATACCGAAACCGAATCCGATGGATACGGAGGCCGAATCCCGGCTGATCGGGCAGGCTGTCGATACGTTGGATATTTTCTCTACGGCGTTGGAGGAAGGGCAATATCCGGAACCTTATGAGGAAGATTTCCGTCCGGAGAGAAAGCGCCGGAAAAAACGAAGACCTCTATGATCCTCGTTTTGTAGATTATAGACGCAGACCGATGCTATCGCTGGCTGCGCTCGGTCAGTGCCGCTTTGAGTTGATCGAGAAAACCGGTAAGACGAATTTTACGGTTGACGGCTGCATTTTTGAAACGCTCATAATTCTTTATCCGGATATGCAGCACCTCTTCGAAGGTGTGGATAACGACCGAGAACTCGATCCGCGAACCGTCGCTTTTACGAAAAGCCCCGATCAGGTGTAAGGCGTACAGCAGTTCGACCAGATCCGTTACGGTCAGGTCTTTCGACAAATACAACGGGGACTCGATTTTCACTTCCGGCACGATGCCGGATTGAGGGTATCGCAGACGGAGATGAAGCAACCGGACTTCCGTGTCGATCAGAAACAAGGTTCTTATCATATAGTCGGTTATTAAATGTTCTGCTGCCGTATGTTTCTGTTCTTCGAGAAGGGATAGCTGTTTGTGCGTAAAGTTCATGCAGCGCAGACGCTCGATAATGCTTCTGCGGTCATCGGAAGAATAAGCTGTAAGTTTTTGGATAAATTCTTCGAACAGTTCCGAAAGATGCGCTTCGGAAACGGTTCCGGTCGGCAGGTCACTTTCACGAAAGAACAGCAACAAGCCTGTCTTCAGTAATGTGTACATAGCAGTTGGTTTTAGATTAAATAAAAAGTCCGGAGCCAAAGCTCCGGATAGTTGCGCTTCTATTAATCAAATTATGCGTTACTTAAGATATATCTGTTACAGACAAACGTATTCTCACCTTCCGTCGACGGCATATCGACGGACAATAGATCACCCCACGTAAATTTATAGAAAATAACTTCTCCAGTGTTATCTACTGCGACTAAATGGAAATAAGCTCCAGCGCCGATGACTATGGGATTAATCATCCAACGACTGAACTAATAGCTATTTGTGATTATTTTCTCGCAGGAAAATGCCTGTCGAAATCCGGATTCAATGCTACGACCCAATCATACCAGACCGTTGCGATTGCCCACACGAAATGCGAGAGTCCTGTGGTCTTGTTTGATCAGAAGCGCCGTATGATTTTCAACGATAAATTACGTGAAATAATTACTCCCGAGTAGCATAAAAGCTGCTCGGGAGCTAAAGAATACCCAATCGAAGAAAAAGGACTTGTATTACGTAACTGAATACTATAGTTGATATTTACTAATTAGAGTTATTTTTTTCATGCCAATACCGGTCATGTTTTTCTCGATCGAATTGCCAGTCGTTATTCCTGTACCAAATCTTCTTCCGGAGTTTCCGAAGATACTTCCATTCGTTTCGCTTGCCCTCATTGGTAAAAAAAAGCTTTAATCCCAATCCTGCCTGACCGTTTTTGGAAATAACTATTCCCGTACAGTGAACATAGCGTTTCAAAGTCGATTCGATAGGAATGCCCGGTCCTCGATAGAACACATCCACAACCGGCAAGGTATACATATAAATCGAATCGGCATTGAACCATCGACGCACCTTCTTTCCAGAATAAATTGTCACATAAGTGTTAAAATCCTCCTGAGTGAAGACCTTATTCGGCGCCCTTTTCAATCCTTCAACGTATTGCCAGCGATCGATCAGATGTTTGAATTTGATCAATTCTATATCATATATTTCGGAATAATACTTGCCCCATCTATGTTCCAATGAATTATTTGATATTTATTAGTCAATATCTATCAAAGCGTTAACCAAAGCTCTTACACACATGGCATAAGGCTTGTCATCCTCCATCTCTTTTTTTATATTATCTTTTATTAATTGCTTTAGTAAAGGATTAGCTTCATTTACATACCTATCTAGTAACGGACGAATATTATCTAAAACATGTTTACGACTTTCAATTAATTCAGGTCTATTTAATTCTAACAAACATTCTGTTAATTCAGCCCGTTTATTATTAGGTTTATGATAAATAAATGTGCCTAAAGAAACAAAAAAATCATCCGGATTCTCAATATAAGGATTTACAATTGCACAGGCTTCATCAAAAGAGTCACTTTTCTTTATATTGCACCACGGACAAGCCAAGCCTAAATTATTCCATTCAAATGTTTTTTCTGGGTATATAGCTTTAGGCCGATAATGCTCGATATGTTCAGGAGCTACAGCAGAAATATAACTTTCACAATACATGCACTTCCCATGAGTTTCATGGATTAAAGCTTTCTTGATATCGGGGTGATTATATTTATTCTTAACATGGTCTGGAATCTTATCTCCAGAGTTAACATATGCCATTAAATCATTTGTCCATTGTTTCCCATTTTGAACCAGAATGTCAGGTTCACAAGACTTACTTAGTTTTATCATTATCCAAAATTCTATTTAATGCCAATGGCATAACACTTTCTAATCCTAGCTGTTTAAATTCTTCTCGCATTGCATTAACTGAATCAGTCGTTAATTCAACATTCCTATATTTAGCAACTATTTCAATTAAAGCATTCTCTGCCCAAATAGGCATAGTAAACGGAACTCCTAATACTTCATTTAATATATCAGTAGCTGTTCGTGCTTTATGAACTAAATCCAATTTCTCACTAAACACTCTATTTTCAGTGTCATATCTAAAAGCGTATACATTAGAGTCTTTTACAGAAGACACAACTAACGGACTATGAGTAGATATAACAAACTGTACATTAGGGAAAGCCTCCAATAAGTCAGGCAAAACAGAACGTTGCATTGTTGCATGTAAATGGTTTTCCACTTCGTCAATAAGAACAACTATCTCTTCTTCTGAATTTGCAAGATTGTAAATCTGCCACCCCAAATCAACTAATGCTGCAATTCCTCCAGAAACAGCATCCAACATAAAATCGCCTGATTGGGTCACCAATACAATTTCGTAATTTCTAATAGATATTTTTTCAAAGCCAATAGTTTGCGGCATTAATATTCTCAAAACATTTTCGAATCCTTTAAACCAATCTATTAATTCTCTATCTGGCTCTATAAAAGAATTTCCCTCACCCCCTATAGCCCAACTTAACAACGTTTCTTTAATATGGTAATTTATAGATTTGTCTTTATAAACTGTTCCCATAGTCAGAAATTCTTTTTTTACCTCTTGTTCTATAAGAGAATAAGCCTCTTTTCTATTTCTCTTTTTAGTTGCAATAGATGGAATATTTTGGTATTTAAAAGCACTTCTATGAGATAGTATATTTAGTCCTAAAAGTAGTTTGCGATTATGGATTTCTATATTATATATTGCGGAGTTAACTTTTGGTACAATTAAATTGGCGAATGAATTATCTGAATAAGTAATTTTACCGATAGCATCATTATTATCTTTCTTTTTAAACCATCTATACCAATTAGCGATATAACTAATTTTCCCATTGTTTCTATCCTTTGTAGGAGTTGCCAATTCTGAAAATTCCCATCCAAAATGTTTGGCTAACAAATGTAATAAAGTTGTTTTTCCAGAACCGTTTGCTCCGGTCAAAATCGTTAGTCGTTCATGAAAATCAATATCAATATTCTGAAATTGTTTCCAGTCACTTATTCGTAATGCTTTAAATTTCATACTAAAAATATTTTTATTACAACAACTTTGATAGATATAATCTTACGCATGTCTATTTCATCAACTCAATAATATCTTTCGGCAATATGGCATTCCTAGCATCATCTTTCGGAGCATTTTTAAGGAACAGCACTGGAACGATGGTGTAGTTCTGAGCAAACGGCAGCAGAATTGCTTTGCGGAGAAGTTCAGTTGTAAGTTGTTTGCCATTCTCCTGAGTTGTCCATTTGCATTCTCCAACCAGCAGATACTTTTTATCGAGCGATTCTGCCATCACATCGAACTCGACCTGTTCCGGCTTCTTATCCTCATTGAGAACAGATCCCCACCAGCGTTTTGCCTTGCCATAAACCATTCCACCTACAAGATTTCCTGTTACGGCATCCCGACACAGTTTTTCCCATTGCATACTCACATACTCAGAGAAATGGGCGTTCAAAGTCTGTTCTATGGGTAGACGACGGCCAAGTTCAATGAACGAACGATTAGGGACAACAAATTGATAGTAGAATGCCATAAACGGATCGGCAATTTTATAGAGGCTCTTTTTCGCATTCTTTTCATCAATACCGAATGGGATGTCTTTCTCCAAAAATCCAAGATCGACAAGTTTCTTCAATGGACGCGACAGATTGGTCGCCGGTTCATTGCATCGTGCAGCAATCTCGGAAAGACGGTTTGCGCCAGTACCTATATAAGACATGATCGTCGAAGTCTTGACAATATCCTTGACATCATCCTGAAACAGTTTTATCGGCTCCTCATAAAGAGTTCCATTTACAGAAAGGATATTGCGCCACAGGGCATCATCAAGCGAACTTCTATTTTCCCTCAGTTCCCAATAACGCGGCACACCGCCCCATACGGCGTACTCTTCGATGGCATTCATCGCATTAAGACTCAAAGCCTCCTGAATATACAACAAACGTATAGGCGCAAGCCTCATTATCTCATCAGCACGACCATAAAGAGGTGCAGTAGAATCAAGAAAGAGCCCATACATCATATTTTGCGATGAACCGCAAAGCACAAGATTGTACTTCAACTGCTTCTCGTCAACAAGTTTCTGTAATACAGACGGTAATTCAGGAGACTGCTCCACCAGATACGGAAATTCATCCAAACATAGAGTAAAACGCTTGTCTGTCCGATAATTGACCGCACGAAACATCGACTCCCAATCCGGATATGTCAATTTATCGAAGTCAGGAAACATTTGTGCTATCACTTTTGCAAGCAATGCCCTCTGATGTTGTCCTTCTGAACGATCGGCAAGAAAATAAACATCCGTGTCCGACAACACCCTTTTGATAAGCGTAGACTTACCCAATCGTCTACGACCGTACATTACGACTAGTGAGGCCCTCTCTCTCTCAAGAGCATCCTTCAATCGTGCTGCTTCCTCTATTCTATCAACGAATTTCATACACTCTATTTATTACGCAATACAAACATAATGCTTTTGTAGCATAATGCAAAATCTTAAGCCACGAACTATCCTAATATAGAACCATTTTCGATTTTATGCATTGGAAAACATGAGTTTTATCTTTTTTCGAAGCTCTTTTCCTTGTCTTCAAACTCATATCTTGTAAAGCCTTCCCCAATTTATCTTCTTTGGCTAACCACAGAATATCATCGTCAAGCTGTAAAGCATATAGCACACGTAAGTAGATTCCGATTGCTACTGTAGGTACGCCTTTCTCTATTCGGGATACGGTCAATGGAGGGCAAATGGCACGTTCTACCACCCGAGCCACACTCAGATTCCTGCGCAACCGAGCCAATTTAATCTGCTCTCCCACAACCGACATCTTCTGCTCCAATTTTCGAGGTAGTTTAGTCCTCATTGTATTTCTGTTTTGGCATTACATAATTATCGTCTTGAAAACAAGAGTCTGTTTAAATCCTGTTCTGAAACCGCCCAAATAACAATGATCAGTATGCGAAGCGCGGGGATTTCTATTGCTGTGGATTTTACACCACAATGGGCAGAACACAGCATGGGCCATACGTGGAGCGCTCTATTGACCAACGAAAAAAATATCGTCGGGTTCGGCAGTTTTACGGACGAAGAGCCCGGTTTTTTTGCGTAATACATGGGAAAACATCGCTATACATACCGGCATAATCCGGCTCTGAACAGCCGTCAAAACAGGAAAATAACTTCCATCGAATCACGTTCCCGACACAAACTACGGTATCGGGAACTTTTTTATGCGGTTATCGACCGGAGAGCGGCGATCCGATCGAACAGATAACTTCCGGCCATACCCGGCCCCGGACGGCCGCACCGACATATCCCGCAGGATTTTCCGTTGGACGGACGAACGTAAACCCGGAAAACCATGCAACAGGAAGACGACCTGCGGGGTCTCGCCAAAGTCATGCAGTTCATGCGGGCGCTCAGCCTGCTGTTCGCGCTCATTCATTTTTACTGGTACGCCTATTCGTGGATTACGGCCGTAGGTTGGAATACGGCCCTCGTCGATAAGATCCTGATGAACTTCCAGCGGACGTCGGGACTCTTCTCGTCGCCCCTTTACACCAAACTGTTCTGTCTGTTGTTTCTGGCCCTTTCGTGCCTCGGTACGCGAAGCGTCCGCAGCGAGAAGATCTCCCGCCGCCGGATCGCGCTTTGCGGAACCGCCGGCATACTGCTGTTCTTTTGCTGCGGCTGGCTGCTGCGCCTTCCCCTGCCGGTACGAACTCTCGGCCCGCTCTACGGTCTGACGCTGCTTGCAGGATACTGCCTAATGCTGGCCGCCGGGGTCTGGCTCGGACGGCTGATCAAAGAGCGCGTCTTCGAGGACCCGTTCAACGACGAAAACGAATCCTTCATGCAGGAGACCCGCCTGATGACCAACGACTACTCGGTAAACTTACCTACGCTGTTCTATTACAAAAGACGCTGGCATCCGGGTTGGATCAATGTCGTCAATCCCTTCCGCGCGACGGTCGTGCTGGGAACGCCCGGTTCGGGAAAATCCTACGCCGTAGTCAATCAGTTCATCAAGCAGCAGATCGAGAAGGGATTTTCGATGTATATCTACGACTTCAAGTTCGACGACCTCTCCGTCATCGCCTACAACCACCTGCGTACCCACATGCAGGGCTATAAGGTTCCGCCTAAATTCTACGTCATCAACTTCGACGACCCGCGCCGCTCGCATCGCTGCAACCCGATCCACCGCGATTTTATGACCGACATCTCGGACGCCTACGAGTCGGCCTACACGATCATGCTGAACCTCAATAAGACGTGGATCACCAAGCAGGGCGATTTCTTCGTAGAAAGTCCCATCATCCTGCTGGCCGCGATCATCTGGTTCCTGAAGATCTACGACGGAGGCCGCTACTGCACCTTTCCGCACGCCATCGAGCTGCTAAATAAAAGATATGCCGACGTCTTCGTCATCCTGACCTCCCACCCGGAGCTCGAAAACTACCTCAGTCCCTTTATGGACGCATGGAAAGGCGGGGCGCAGGACCAGTTGCAGGGACAGATCGCCTCGGCCAAGATTCCCCTTTCGCGCATGATCTCCCCGCAGCTCTACTGGGTGATGACCGGGGACGACTTTACCCTCGACATCAACAACCCCGATGCGCCCAAGATCCTCTGCGTGGGGAACAACCCCGACCGGCAGAACATCTACTCGGCAGCCCTCGGGCTCTACAACTCCCGCATCGTGCGCCTGATAAACAAGAAGGGCAAACTCAAATCGGCGGTCATCATCGACGAGCTCCCCACGATCTATTTCCGCGGACTGGACAACCTGATCGCCACGGCCCGCTCGAACAAGGTGGCCGTCTGCCTCGGCTTTCAGGACTTCAGCCAACTGACGCGGGACTACGGAGATAAGGAAAGCAAGGTGATCCAGAACACCGTAGGCAACATCTTTTCCGGACAGGTCGTAGGCGACACGGCCGAGACGCTTTCCAAACGCTTCGGCAAGATTCTCCAGCAGCGCAAATCCGTATCGTTCGCTCAGGGAAGCACGACCCTTTCGACCAATACGCAGATGGATTCGCTGATCCCGCCATCGAAGATCGGCAACCTCTCTCAGGGTATGTTCGTGGGGGCCGTAGCCGACAACTTCGATGAAAAAATAGAGCAGAAGATCTTCCATGCCCAGATCGTCGTGGACAACGAACGGGTAAAGCGCGAAACGGCCGCCTACGTTCCGATTCCCGAAATATCCTCCTTTATGGGAGCGGACGGACAAGATCACATGAAAGAGATCATTCAGGCCAATTACGAACGGATCAGAGCCGACGTGGAGCGGATCGTCAAAACGGAGATGAAACGCATCGAGGACGATCCGGAACTACGCAAGCTGATCCCAAAACCCAAGCAGCAGGCTGCGAAATAGCTCCGTTTCACTGCTTTCAGACGGCCATGCCCGGCCCCGGACGGCCGTGCGGTATCATCCGCTCCGAAGCCGGGTATCTTAGCCTGCGGATAGTTAAATACCGGAGAATATGCAAGAAAGAAAAAAGGAAGGCGCGAGCCTGTACGTTACCTACGACAGCATGAAACGCCCGGTGCATATCAGCATCAAAGAGAGCGGGCTGTCCGGCTTTCTCGCCTTTATGCGGGAAGATACGGCCGAAGTGCTGCGGCAGGGCTACGATCCGAACCTGTGGATGTGCCATTACCGGTTTCCGGACCGCAGGCAGATTCCCGAAATCCGTCCGCAGAGCAACGACGACTATCTGGAACGCCTTTCCCGTGCGGCACGTTCCGCCGGCATACGGGCCGAGCACCAGATCGCCATGACGGATATGCTCTACTGCCTGCGGCACAGCATCGTTCCGCTGACGCCCGAGGCCGATCCCGCAAAGCTGGCCCTGCGGACGGACTACCCCGATCCGCTCGGCACCTTCGGCGTGGAACTGCCCTCTCCGGGGATCGACATTCCGGAATACAGGGCCTATACCGCCGTCGAGACGGCTCCCGGCGTCGTATTTTTCAGCGATACGCAGCACGGGAAGATGCAGTTCGAAAAATACATGGACTACCATGCGTCGAACTTTTTCAATCCGGAGCAGCAGACGCCCTCGCTGAAGATCTACGACGTGATCGCCCGGCCTGCGGATATGGCCCCGATAACAGACCGGTGCTTTGCCGAAGCGGAGGACGGACAGAAGCGCAGAAACCGTTTCGCGGAGGCGTACGCCGACCGGGAACTACTCCGGCAGGGAAACCTCCGCCGGGAGTTCGACATGCGCCGCTCGACGGAAAACTATTACGCCTTTTTGCTGCGGGACGAACCGGCCGGGGAAAAGAAAAAGAGACTGGCCGACCGCTCCTTCCGGGAACTGTGGGAGCGGTTCCGGGAGGGCGGGAGACCGAAGGAACCGGCCGGTCCCGAATGCGTGGAAAGCCGCTCTTTTATGGGCGACAGCGAAGAGAGAACGCTCCGGATACGAAAACGATAAACGCCTATGAATACACATCCCATTCCGGCGACGGTCCTGCTGACCCTCGCTCCGGACCAGACGGCGAGCCGCGTGCAGATCTACACGGACGGTTTTACCCGGAAGGATTTCGACCGGTATGCCGCCGCCGATATTTCCGACGCGCGAAACGATCCCGACGGACCTCAGGACGCATGGATCGTGCGTTACGACTTTGCTGACCAGCGGAAGATTCCCCGGATCGGGGAGAACCGCACGGAAGATTATGCACGCTCGCTTCTGCGCCGGGCGCATGAAAGCCGCATCCGTCCCTGTTGTATCATACCGCTGCGCGATCTGATGTTCTGCGCGGAGTCCGGGATCGATCCGCTCTCCCCGCAGGGGACGCACGAGCGGCTGATCCGGCTCGACGGGTACGGACCGTACTGCGCGGCTCAGGGATTCGGAAGACCCGGCGGCCCCGATGCGTTCCGCAGCGTCCGTGCCGTAGAACTGCCCGACGGGGTACTGCTGTTCGATACGGAACGCCTTCTCGGAGGGGACGCTTTCAAGGCTTTGATGCAGCACTGCTGCGACCGCTTTTACGATCCGGGGCTCTCCCTCGATCGGCTCGGCGTGTACGACATTCCCCGGCTCAGCGCGGAGTTCCTGCTCGAAGGCCGGGCCGGGGCGCTGAACTTCCACTGCGGCTACCGCAACCGGGATTTTCTTATCACCTCCCTTCCCGGAGCGTATATCCTCGACCGCTCTTCGATTCTCGAAGGAGTTCCCCTGCGGAGCTACGACATGCGTCCGACGGCAGACAACTACCTGCGCTTTTGCGGGCGGGAGGAGCTGCACCCGGAGGCGTGGTCGCCCAATTACGATATGACCGCTCTGCTGCGGATCGCAGAACAAGGCTATCCGGTGAAGGATGTCCCCGAAATGTGGAAACGGAAAGCGGGAAGCCTCAGGGACTTCGCCGACATAGCGGCCCGGTACGATCCCCGGAGGCCGGATGTATTATTGGAGCGTGAAGCGCGGCGGCGGGCCCGGGCCCTGCTCGAAAGCCGCTATCCCGACCGTCGGAAGCCCTCCGCCGAAGATACGGCGCCGCGGCAGTCGCTTCGCGCGGAGCGTCTTTCCGATACGCTACCGGTACGATCCGTAAAACGTCATTCGATATAACCGAATCAACATAAATCCTTTCCATGAAAATCGAACGAACCTTCCGGGGCAGCGTATATCTGACGCTGACGCCCGCGATGCAGATCCGCCACATCTGCATCGACATTCCGACCGATCCGCAGGGATTTTTACGGTTCCTGCACAACAATTACGACGATCTGGACGACTCCAAAAGCGTACCGGACAACTACATGATCCGCTACGACTTTCCGGACGCCTCGAAAATTCCCCCTCTGAGGCGGGACGACAACTCGGCCTACCTGCACGAACTGACGGCCGTGACGACCGAGCAACAGGCGTATCCGAAGAAAATCGTATCGCTGCTCGATGTGGCGTACTGCAAACGGAACCGCATCGGTCTGCTTACGAAAGAATCGGAACACGAAAACCTTTGCAAAACCATAGGATACATTCCGCAGATTTACCGGCTGCGGAGACTCAATCCTTCTTTCCCGAAGATAACGGGCTTTGAAACGGACCGCGGGGTACTGCTGTTCAGCAATACGGAAAAAGGACGAACGGTACAGGCCGATTACCTCCAGTACCAGGCAGATCAGTTTTTCAAGGCGCAGAACGGGACGACCTTTCTGCGAGTGCACAGCCTGCTTCATTTACCCGAAATTCCCTCTCGGCAGATCGACCGTTTTGCTGAAATGAATTATGAACATCATACGGACTGCAACGATTTTCAGCCCGTACCTGCCGAAATATATTGCCTGCCGGAGACGACCCGTTACGGATTTTGCAACGAGCGTTACGATATGCATCCGACGCTGGAGAATTTCGACAGATTCGTTCGTCCCGGCTACTGGGATTGTCCGACCTTATCGGACGAAAATTACGACATCGCCGCGCTGCTTCTCATTCGACAAAACGGCTACCCTCGCGGAGGATTCTACGCCGATCTGTCTCGACCGTTTTTCCGTCAGGAAGAATTCGACCGGCTCGATGCCGCCAAAGCGGGCAAGAGCCCGGAACAGTGCGCCGAAATCGACGAAAAGATGAAGACCCTTGCGGGAGAAATCCTCGATCATGCATTTTCCGGATACCGGGGCGTTTCGAACGGGCGGAACCCGTCGCTGTCCGAAGAGCCCGGCCCGCCGAAGCAGCGAGCCGGCATGAAACGGTAGAACATCCCGATCCACCGTAAAAACGCCGCTGTCCACAGCGTATCGCCGGCCATGCGCGGCCTGCGGCGGCCGCCCGGTATCAGGCGTCGAACGGCTCTGTATATTCGTCCTGTAATCATTGTTCAACCTCTTAATTCTATTTCAATTATGGCAAAAAAAGAGAATGCGGGAACGGAAGCGTACCGCCCCGACCCCAACCGTGAAACCATTCTGATGGCAGACAAAGCCAACGGCCGGCTGGACGTTATCAGCGAGTTCCGGCGCGACCCGAACGACAACAACCGGATTTCGGTAGTTACCGTCACGCCCGAAACCAAAAACCGCGCGTCCTACTATACGTTGATGTTCGGCAGCGATGCGGCCAAAGCGATCTCCGATCTGCGCTATCAGGATTTCGTGACCCACCGCGACAATCCCGAGACGCCGGCCGTGGAGCGTGAGTTTTTCCTCTGTCCGGTGGAGCGCGTTCCCGAGGTCGTGAATGCCTACTATGCGCTTCGCAACGATCCCAAAGACGAGATCAGCGCCGCCATCCTCGCCGAGTGCCGCACCAGTTCCAACCAGCTCGACCGGCTCCGCTATAACCTGTACGACATTCCGTGGGGCGAACTCGCTTCGATCGGGATCGACCGCAACCAGCTCTCCGCGCAGGATATTCAGCGGCTCCGCGAAGGAGGAGAGACCCCTGCGCTGTTCGACGTCGTTTACAAAGTAGGACAGGACACGCAGATCTCGGCGGACAAATGCTCGCTGCAAATGTACCGCGATCTGGACGACCGTCCCCGGCTCGACGTCAAAGGTCCTCTGCCGCATCCGGAGTACAAGGACGAAAAGTACAAGATGCACATCAGCGCCGACGACGAGGCCCGGATCGCCTACGGCCGGGCTCTGCCCCGCGCCATTATGGTCGATAACCACGGCAAGCAGGAGTGGTGCTACGCAGGATTCCGCACCGACACCAACCGGATGATTACCGTACCCGTGCGGGCCGTCGCCAAACCCGAGTTCATCTACGGCAACCGGATCAGTCAGACCCAGCAGAACGAACTGGCGCTGGGCCGCGGTATCCGGCTCGAACACTGCAAGCTCAGGGACAAGGACAACGAGTTCAGCTCCGTGTTCCAGTTCGACGTCACGCGGATGGATTTCGTGCCGATCAATCCCAGTTATGCCAAGCCGTACATTCCGCCCCGGATCGCCGAGCAGTTGACCGAACAGCAGATCGAAGCGTTGAAGCGTTACGAGGAGATCGACGCCCGCAACGTCAAATCCTCTACCGGCCGCAGCCTTTCGATCATGGGAATCGATCGCTCGACCAATGCGCCCTATTACTCCCGCATCAACCGTTCTCAGGAGCAGAATAAGGAGCAGGAACAGGCCAAAGCGCAGGAGCAGACGGCGGAACGCCAGCAGGCCGTATTCGAGGAAAAGACCCGATCGCAGGGGATGAGCGTCTAACGATGGCTGCCAGAAGGAAGATTCCCGATCCGGCGTACTTCGCCCGAAGGCTCGGGGCATTTCTGCGGGAACATCACCCCCTGCTCGAAAAGACCGAGGGGATGGTCCGTGAGCGGAGCCGCAGGGCGTGGGTCTCGGCATGGGACGCCCTGCAATCGGGCGACAGCGTGCGCACGGCCCTGCAAAAAGCGGACAGCGTGCTTTATAAAGGACTGCTCTTCTCCGGATACGATACGCTCAGGTGCGTTCTCGCCGCGGAGTTTCCCGAAGTTCCCGAATCCGAACGGCACGAGTGCGTGGTGCGGCTGCTCCCTCTGTGCAAGGAGACGTTCATGCGCTACGACCTCGGCGACGGCCTGCTCGCGAGCCCGGAATACAACCACCTGATTCTCGATCTGATCAAGGCTGTCCGCAGGCATATCGGGGAATGCCTGTATTAAAATGATCGACACTGCTTGCAAAGGCATAATCCATTAAAATTTATCACGATGAAAACATTGTTTTTTACGGCTGCCGCCGCAGCCCTGCTTTGCTCTTGCGGCAAAGAACCCGTTTGCGAACATACGCCCGCTCCCGACACGCAGGGGCCCGCAGTAACCCTCTCGTTCGATGCCGGATCGTCCCGGACCAAATCCTTCTTCGACCCGACGGCCACGGCCGAAAGCTGGGAGAAAAGCCTCTCGTCGGTCTGCGTGCTGGTCTTCGGAGCTGACGGACGACTGCTCGTGCAACGTAACTTCACCGATTCGGAACTGTCGGCCAAGAAAGCCACGTTCGCCATCCCGAACGCTTTGGCCGGACAAAACTGCGACTTTTACGTCGTGGCGAACAAAACCGTCGGCGGTATTTCCGGTAAGACGGCGCTGATGACACTGAGCGAAACCACCCCTGCCGAATACAACGGCACCTTTGCCGAAGTATCCGCCCAAGCCAAGCGGTCCGGAGGATTCGTTATGACAGGCCATACGACCAAAGCAATCGCCGCGCAGGGAACCAAAACCGACGTGGCGGTAACGCTCGAACGCACCGTAGCCAAGATCGCGGTACAGGCATCCACGACGGCCGAGTTCTCGGAACGCTATTCGGGCAAAGTGCGGATCAACTCGGCCGTGCTCTCGAAAGCCGCCTCTCGGAGCAACCTGATCGCTCAGCAAACCCCGAACACGGGGCCCATGACCTTTACTCACACACAGGCGGCCGACGAGCTCTCCGGCAAGTTCCGGAACCTGTTCTACGTGCCGGAGAACGGCGAGCTGGCCGAAGGGAGCCGCCTGCTGCTGACCCTCGGCGCGACATACGACCGCGACGGCAACTTCTCGACGACGGACGACCAAGCGGAAGTCGCCTATCCCGTAGAGCTGTCCGGAGACGGCGCGGGCCGGTTCCTTCGCAACGGATATTACCGCGTACAGGCCCTGATCGACGGGCTCACCGGCAGCGAATTATCCGTCTCGATCTCCGTGGCAGACTGGGAAGCCCCCGTCACGCAGTCGGTAAACCTCGGACAGTAGCGCACTCTTTTCGGGGCAGGGGCCGTCCTCTGCCCCCTTACTTTCTCATTTAAACTATACCGGTTATGAAAAATCCGCTTATCGTTTTCACGTATGCGCTGGGGGCGCTCTGGAGCTCGTGCGCCGGTCTTGCCGACCGGGACCGGACGACGGGCCCCGATTCGCTCAGCGTCACGTTCGCCGTTACCGTCCCGGAGACGGAAACCGTAACCCGCGCCCTCTCGCCGGAAGACGAGCGACAGGTGCGCGACCTGAATATCTACCTCTTTCACAAAACGACCGATATACGCAAGCATCTCTTCTCGGACGACGGTGCCGGACAAATTACCGCAACGCTCATCCGGGGCGACTACGACGTCTTCGTCATAGCCAATGCCGGAGGCGATACGGGCGAACTGACGCGCGAAGAGGCCGAACGGTTCTCGCTGGGCGTTCCCGGAGAATCCGGCCTGACCGCCGCCGGAGGACTGCCCATGTCGGCCCGTCTCTCCGTCTCGGTCTCCGGCCCCGCCGTCATTCCCGTGTCGCTCGTGCGGTGCACGGCCAAAGTGACCCTCTCTTTAAGAGTGGATGAGCAGACCGCCGGGGAGATCGTTCTGCGAAGCGTCCGGGTAGGACACGCCCCCGGCACGGTAGCCCTGTTCTCCGACAACCGGGCGGCGGAATCCGCCCTGATAGACTACGCGAAGCGAAGCGTCACGGGCAACGCCTTCTCCGGCACGTTCTATATCCCGGAGAACCTGCAAGGGGTCAACGCCTCGATCACCGACCAGCGGGACAAGAGCGCCGCGAACGCGCCTGCCGCAGCCACTTGCCTCGACATTCGGGCTGTGGCCGAAGGTCGGGAAATCGCCTACCGGATCTATCCCGGAGCGAACAATACGACCGATTTCAACCTCGAACGGAACCATCACTACGTGATCGACGCCACGATCCGGGGCGCCGACGCCATAGACACGCGCGTATCGACCGTCGATCTGACGTTCGGAGCGATCAAAAACCCTTGCAACGTCGGGGAAACCGTTACGTCGAGCGTAACCGTAAAATGCACGAACAGTCCGAACCGTCAAATCTATCTGGCCGCGCAGATCGTCGAGGGCGGCGGGACGCTGACCGTAAACGGCTCCGCATGGCCCCCCGGCGCGGCCATACCCTTTTGCAAAGGAAACGAAACCCGAACGGTTCCCGTTACGCTGGTTCCGAGCCGCAGCGGACTGATCCGCATACGCTTTACCGTCTCGGACGACGCCGGATACATTACTTATTTGGAACTGACCACCTACTGTCAACAGTCTTATCCGGTAACGACCGTATTCAGCGAGAACAGTTGGAGCAAAACGGCCCATACGCCGCTTACCTTCTCGGTAAAAGCCAATCAGCAGAATAACACGTCGGGTTTTACGATCCGTTACGAATTGCAGAAAGGCGCAGGGGATATGTACTATGGCGGTATCAAACTTTCCGACGGACAGTCGTTGACCAGCGGCGCAAACGATCCGGCGACGGGGCTGACTTTCCCGTTCAGCTTTACTCCGACCGTTATCGGCACGGTATCGTTTCGGCTGACGTTTACCGGCGCGAACGGGCAAGCGTCCGTCGTCGAAAAGACCTATACCGGGATCGGTCCGTACAAAATCGACATCACGCCGGATTTCGCCAAAATCCAACCTGCCGGAACGACCGTGACATCGGACGGATATTCCGGAACTTATTACAAAAATTTCACGATCCGGTTGCTTGCCAGTACCGATAAAGCCGTTCCGAAGCCAGTAACGCTCCGTATCGGTTTGCAATATAAGTTAGGGGAATACGAAACCTCGCTTACGCCGACCGTAACGACCCAGACCAAAACGGGAACGGTCACGCTCAGCGCCGGAAGCAAAACCGGATATACGGACCTGATAACGTATGCCGCAAGCTGCATCGGCTATAATGCGGGCATGGGTTCCAAGATTATCTACCCCGGTTTCTACATGGTTCCCAAACAAAATTACGAAGCAAACGAACACAGCGAAGATGCTTTTGTTACCTCGTGCAAAATAACGAGCGACGCCGATAGCTCGATTGAATTTACCCTGCTTACGCCACCCAAATAACAACGCTATGAAAACATATCTTTTATTGATTCTATGGGCCGCAGTCCTCTGCGGCTGTTCGAAGCTGGCCCGTACGGAAGACCCGGCGACGGCTGCCGAAATTCCCGTATGTTTCCAAATAGAGTGCCCGCAAATGGACGAGCCGACGAAAGCCCTGACCGACGCGCAGGAGAAAACGGTGAAAGACCTGAACCTGTATCTGTATTGTAAAAATGCGACCGGCAAAGACGAGCATATCTATTCGGCGGGATCGGCGAATATTACCCGCAAACTGACCGTAGGCGATTACGACCTGTTCGTGATCGCCAATGCGGGCGGCGATCTGGGAAACATGACCCGCGCACAGGTCGAACAGTCGGCCCGTACCGTCGGCGGCGAAGCGGCGCTCGAAACCGGCTCCGCGCTTCCCCTGTCCGCGAAAACGTCCTTTTCGGTCAAAGCGGCCACGACCGTACCCGTTGTCCTGCGGAGAATCGTCGCCTGCATCGAACTGAACCTGTCGGTCGCCCCGCAACTAAGGGAACGGATCGCGCTGCGCTCCGTACAGATACTCTCCGCCCCGCGCCTTGCGGCTTACTTCGCAGACAATGCGCCCTCGGAAGACGACGCGGTGACGGACTACGCCTCCCGGAGCATCACGGGCCACTATTACAACGGAACGTTCTACGTGCCGGAGAATCTGCAAGGCACCGTGGCCGGCATTACGGACCCTACGCAAAAGGCTCCCGACAAGGCTCCGGAACAAGCGACCTGCATACACATCGAGGCCGTGAACCAGACCGGGCGCAAGCTCGACTACTTCATCTATCCCGGCGAAAACGATACGGACAATTTCGACATTCGGCGCAACCGCCGCTACATCGTCCATGCGACCGTCTTGGGCGAGAATACCATCGACACGCGGGTATCCACGACGGACGTCGTACTGGGCAGCGTCAAGCCGTCGTACCGTCCCGACGAGCCCCTGTCGACCGAACTGCGCCTGCTTACCGTCAACAACCCCGAACCGTCGTACAGCTTCTCGTACCGCATCTACGAAGGCGCGGCCTCGGAGCTGCGCGTTCAGGGACGGCCCCTCGCGCAGAACACGCCGCTGCCGGTAGACTTCTCCGGCAACGAGTACCGCCTGCCGATTCTCTATACGCAGACCGCGCCCGGCGAAGTACGCATCGGCCTTAGCGTAACCGACGGGTACGGGTACTCGGTCGAAAAGGAGCTCCGTGCGACCTACAAGGCTCCCGAACCCATCGTGGCGGACCTGTCGTCGCTCGCAGGGAGCGTCTGCCACACCGCCCAATCGTTCACGCTCGACCTCTCCGAGCGGGAGTACGAAGGCTCGTTCGGCGTCGTATGCGAACTGGCCGAAGGCGCGGGAACGCTGGCCTACGGCACGGCGTCCAATACGATTACCGGCGGCAGGCGGCTGACTCTCCCGGCCGGCAGCCATACGTTCTTCTTTACCGGAACGCAGAGCGGCCCGGCGCTGATCCGCTTTACGCTGAGCGATACCAACGGGCAGAGTCTGACGGTCGAGCACTCCGTGACGATGACCCCGCTGATGATCCACATCCGGCCCCGGTTCGTCTACGGCACGTGCCGGGTGCCGCAGAGCGGCGGACTCGTGCGAATGGACAGCTACCTCGATTTCTCGGTCGATACGGACCGGCCGCTCCTGCACGAGATCGCGCTGAAGTTCGATTGCTCCCTGACGCTCGAAAGCACGACCACCCCGTCGACTCAGAAGATCAAAAAGCTCGATCCGCTGACCTGTATGCTGACGCCGAACCGCCCGAGTTATTCCGCGCAGGCGCTCTACTATTCGGCCGAAAGTCCCCTCTATTACGCGGACGCTTCGGGCAACCCGACGTCCGTCATGCGGCACGGCTATCAGGTCAGGGATTATTCCCGATTCGTGCAGGACATTACGAACCGTCCGTCGGACAACTCGGTCTCTTACATACTCGACGGGGCCGTATGGAGTCGCGTGAACAAATAATCGCATGGCCATGAAACGGATCGTTACATGGGCCGCCGTGCTGACGCTCTGTACGGCGGCCTCCGCCTCGGCCCAGCTTCGGGCCGTGCGGGTCGATGCCTTTGCCCTGATGACCGGGACGCTTCACGCAGGCGTGGATTTCATGCTCGGTGAAAAACTCTCGCTGGACGCTTCCCTCTACTGGAATCCGATGCGGCTGGACGCCTTCCGCTCCAAACTGCTGGTCGGGCAGGCCGGCGTGCGCTTCTGGCGTTTCGAGCCGAACGTAGGCCCTTTCGTCGGGACTTATATCGCCGCAGGACGCTACGATATGGGGAACCGTCGTCGGCATCGCAAAGGCATGCTGGCTGGTGCGGGCGCATCCTACGGGTACTGCTGGATGCTCGCCAAGCGCTGGAGCCTGATCGCCGAGATCGGGGCGGGACTCTATTACGTGAAGGATACCCGCCGGGAATACTTTACCCCGTGGAGCGAGGACGAGATCATCCGCCGCAGCCGGCGACTGATGCTTCTGCCCTCGAAAGTCGAAGCGAGCCTTTCGTACCTGTTCTAAATCCCTTGTGCCATGAAAATCCGTAATATATTATTTCTGGTCGCACTCTCTGTTTCGGTGCTCTCCTGCACGCTGACCCGCAGGATGGAGCGCCGGGGTACGGCCGCCGCGCTGTCGCTCATGCAGAAGCGGAAGCCCGCGCCGGAGGACAGCCTACCCGAAAGCGGCAGGCATCCCGGCGAGGGATGGGTCGGACGGCCGAACGGCGATTCCCTCTACTGGGCCGGAACGCTGGTGGACAAGGACGGCGAACGCCGCATGTTGATCCGTTTGGATGAAGTGCGGGTGGTCGGACGTAGCAAGGTCGTCGTAGAACGGATGGGGCTGGTGACGCTCGACTTTCGGATTACCGTGCCCGAGCAGCTTCAGGGAAACTCTCTGGGGATCGTCGTAACGCCCCGCCTGCACGACGGGGGCTCGACCGTAAAACTGGAGCGGCTCGTCGTGCGGGGTGGACTGTACGGCCGCTTACAGGAGCGCGATCTGTGGCAATTCGACAGATATCGGGAACGCGTGACGACTCTGATGCGGAATGCGGGCGACTCCTTGCGTGAATCCGTGCTCGACAGGGCTTACCGCCGGATCGTCCGCTTCCCCCGCACTTCCGGGGCGCGGCTGGATTCGGTCGTAAAGGAACGGGAGCGGATCGACTATTACTACACGCAGCAGGTCAGGCCCCGAAACGGCAGCAAGCAGCTCGTCGTGACACTCGAAGGTGAGGTGCGGGGGCTCGACGGGAGCCGTTACGAGCTCCCGCCATCGGACACGCTCCGTTACACCGTATCTTCCGTACTCTCGCTGATCGATACCCTGCCGAGATTTTGCACCCGCATAATCGACAAGTATGCCGTCGTGCGGGACCGGAACTACATCGCTTTCCGGGTCAACGGGACCGAACTGTGCGACACGCTGGGGGACAACCGCCGGCAGTTGGAGCGGATCGCGGCGCTGATGGACAGCGTGGTCGATCTGGAGGAGTTCTATCTGGACAGCCTCGTGATGACGGCCTCCTCGTCGCCGGAAGGCCCCTTCGCACGGAACGGCTTTCTGGCGAAGGAACGGGGATATGCCTTGCGGGACTATCTGCGCGGACGCTTCGGAGACGGTGTCGACACGACGGTCACGGTACGGTGGATAGCCGAAGACTGGAAGACTCTTGACAGGATGATCCTCGAAGACGACAGCATCGCCGATAAGGAACCGATTCGAGAATTGATCGCAGAAGAGAAAGATCCGGATATGCGGGAGCGGAAGATCCGGGAACGCTTCCCGGAACAGTACGCCTATATCCGGCACAAGTATTACCCCCAACTTCGCTGTGTGGATTTTCGTTACGACCTGCGTCGAAGGGATATGATCAAAGACACGATCCACACGACGGAACCCGACACGCTGTATGCACGCGGGGTACGGCTGCTGCGCGAACGCCGTTATGCCGAAGCCGTAAACCTGCTCTACTCGTACAGGGATCGCAACAGCCTGATCGCCCTGCTGTCGCTCGGATACGACCGCACGGCCCATGAAATCGCACAGGAACTGCCCGCCGGGGCCGAGAACGACTATCTGCATGCCATCGCCGCGATGCGGGTAGGACGCCGGAACGAAGCGGCGGAGCACTTCGAAAGGGCAGCCGGGGCGGAACCGAGGCTGAGGTTCCGCGCAAAACTCGATCCCGAACTGACTGAACTCGCAACCAATCCTTAACGCCATGAAACCTCTTTTGTTTCTTTTTCTTACGGGAATACTCTGCGCCTGCACGCTGAGCGAACAGGCCGACATGGAAATCAATCCCAAACCGACTCTCGTAGTGGAATACCGGTACACCGATACGAGCGGAAACAACACGACGCACGAAGAGATCGGACATACGGTCTCCCTGCTGTTCGACCCTGCGGGGATGTTTCTGCGGGAAATAACCGCTTTCGGGGAACGTTTTACCGACTCGATCACCCTGCTCAGCGGCGTTCCCGCCGGGGAATATACGGTCGTCACGTTCGCCAATGCGGACGGCATGGAACGTCCGGCGCTTACGCCCGGCGTGTCGCGGATGACGGAGCCGCTGTGCAAAAGGAAAGACACGGGGACCAACCGCACCGCCGAGCGTCTTTTCCACGCCCTCGCGCGCTTTACCGTACGGCGGGGCCGGCCGCAGGTGCGCCGGATAGAACTCTGCAAGAAATATTTTCGTATCGAGCTGAGCGTAACCGGCGCAGACAAGCTGTCCGGCAGCGCGGACGACTTCCGGGTGCTGTTCGACGGAATCCCTGCGGGAATCGACTACCGGGGAGAACCTTTGCAGGAAACGATGCGGTTCACGCCGCTGCTGGAGAAAGACGAAACGGGAACGATGAAAGGCACATTCGACGTATTCTGTTTCGGACGGCAGAACGAGGTGCGGATAACTCTCCGCTCGAAAGAAGAGACGATCGGAGAAATTTCTTTGTCCGACTACCTGGCCCGGTACGGCGAACGGATCGACTATCACTGCGGCAAAGAGGTGGTGATCCCCATTCGCATCGACGTCACATCCTCCGAAATTACCGTTACGGTCAGCGACTGGGACGAAGCAAAGATGCAGATTCCCGTAATAGGAAAATAGTCCTTATCGTAAGAGCACGGGCCGGCGGCTTGTCGGCCCGTGCTCTTATTCGATCTCGTCTTCACCGTCCGGTATGAATACGCCCGTCTCGATTTCATAGCGGCCGAACGAACTGTTCCGATTCCCTAAAAACACATATCCCTCCTCTTCACTCGAAAATTCTTGCACGGGAGGATCGAATAGATAACAGCCCTGATTCGCCATATACTCATTGAACGAATCCAATGCCTTGTCGAATACCGATCTCTTCATATTGCTTTTTTTGTAAAGATAAGCATTAATTTCGTTCCCGAATCCAAAAAATTAAAGTAGATATTGCATCGGGCAATATTCAAATTGTCTGTTCTCTTTACTGTAATGTAAAACCATGTAGAATGCTCAATATCATCTTTATAATCGACATAGAAATACAGAATTTGTTTTCAGAAAATAGATTCGTTATTTAGATAAATCAGCTCCTCTATGGGCAATATCCCAAACGTATAAAAGCCGGAAAATCATTATTTTTCCGGCTTTGCCATTAACAGGATAAATATCCGTTAATTTTTGATAGATTCCCGAAAGATTTTAGCCGGCTTAAAAGACGGTATGCTATGGGCGGGAATTACGATAGCGGTCTGTTTGGAGATGTTCCGGGCGACTTTCGATGCCCGCCGTTTCACGATGAAACTACCGAATCCTCTCAAATATACGTTCTCATTTTTACATAACGATTCCCGAACATTTTCCATAAAGGATTCGATTACAGCGCCGACTTCTTTTTTGTCGATACCGGTATTTTCGGAAACCTGTCTTACTATATCTGCTTTTGTCATAACGGGTGATATTTATCGTTTCGTTTTATGGAATGTAAAGATAGACAATCTTTTCCGTATTTGATAAAAATCGGATGCCGCATGATTGGCTCTGTCTTTTATCTATCTGAAAATTACAATATTACAAAATGCGTTTTCATTCGTTCATTAAAAAACTTTCCGATTTATTCCGTTCCTACGCAAAGGTCGTGAACGGCGACCGCCCCTGACAAGGTTGCCCTGCGGTTCGGGCGAAAAAATCGCACCCTTCGGGTGTATTTTTTCGCCAGAAACCTTGCATGGGCGGATCGGGACCCGTTCACGGCCCTTGCCTTCGGAACGGAACCAAATCCAATAAAACGTCAAAAAAAGTTTATAGTTTTTTCGGTTCCGTAGAATCTAAAAAACATTTGCTATGGAAAAGAAAAAGATCGTGAGGGGGATCAGTCTGATTCTCCTTTTGTCGCTGTGCGTCTATTACCGGCAACCGCTGCTGCACCTGCTCGGCTGGTTCCTTCTGGGAACTGGTCTCATCTGCTTTATTCTAAGACTGCTCTGGAGACGGCGCGGCCTGATTCTGGGCATCGCCATCGTTTATTTTCTGTTCTGTAACGCTTAACCGTCATTCCCATGCCGAACACCGACCGATATAAGAAAGCGGGCTACGAAACCCGCGAGGATTACCTGAACGACCTGGCCGTGCGATACAACGTCAATCCGATCATCGTCTCCGGACTGGCCGGGATTCTGGGAGACGAGGAAGACTTCGACGGACTCGTCTCGGCGATCGAAGATATGAGGGATATGATTCCGGCGGACTGATCCCGCACTTCATACGAATAACATGAAGACCGGCCCGAAGCCGGTCTTCGCCATTTTATAACCATTAACAATTAAAAATCATGGCAACAGGAAAAGAGAGAAAACAGGCACGCGCCGACCGCTACCGGGAACGCGCATTACAGGCGAAAGCCGGTTCTACCGCAGCTTACAGGCGTTCGGAAGAACTCACGAAGAACATCCCTTCCGGACAGCCGATACTCGTCGGGCATCACAGCGAAAAAAGACACCGCCGGGCTCTCGAATGTTCATGGAACGCTTTGGGGAAGAGCGTCGAACTGGAGCGGAAGGCGGATTATTACGCGGCGAAAGCCGAGGCTGCCGAGCATAACCGGGCAATCTATGCGGAAGACGATGACGCCGTCGAGAATCTGACGGCGAGAGTCGCAGCGTTGGAATCTCTTCAGGAGCGTATGAAAGCGGCCAACAGGATTATCAAAAACCTGAAACAGACGCAGGAAGAGAAGATCGAGGCGCTGTGCAGGCTCGGCTTCGAAAGACGGAACGCCGAAGAGCTGTTCGTCCCGAATTGTTTCGGACAGATCGGCTTCGCCGACTTTACGATCCGGAACAACGGGGCCAATATCCGGCGGCTGAAAAAACGGCTCGAAAGCGTCGCCCGTCTGAAAAGTACCCCGACGAAAGAATACACGATCGGGGAGGTACGGATCGTCGAAAATACCGAAGCCAACCGCCTTCAGGTGTTTTTCCCGGAAAAACCTTCCGAAACGGTACGGAAAGAGTTAAAATCCAACGGTTTTCGCTGGGCGTCGATCGCAGCGTGCTGGCAGTCCTATCTGAACGAACGTCAGAAATACCGTATCGAACGAATACTGAAAAATGAAACTGCCAAATCCTGAATTATGCCGCAATTCGATTTTTATCAGGACACGAGAATACGGACCTGGGAACGCTGCCATTTTAAAGTAGAAGCGGAAAGCTACGAAGCGGCGGTCGCTATAATAAAAAATTTCTGCGACTGCGATGTAAACAACCACGAGGAAGAGGTCGAATTCGGGCCCCTCGAAATCCTTTTCGAACATTCCGAAAAGATCGATCCCGAAAAGAACGAAGGGAGAGCCACGATCAGGATCTACGCAGAGGACGATACTCCGATTATCGACAACGCACCTTCCGGAACGGATACATCCGGTGCTGCACAAAAAACGGGGACGATCGGCAATAAAAACCCGTCTGAAGAAAAAACATGGGGCGTATTTCTTTATTCCGAAGAATATTTTCTTTCGGACGTTTCCGACCGGGAGATCGTCGAACGATGGCGACAGACATGCAAAAACGAAACGTCCGCACCTGAGGAAAACCTTACCCCCGACGAATTCGCCCACCGATTGAATGAAGGCGGTCTGATCGCCGGGTACAAAGTTCGGTTCATCCATTATTAATCCATAAAACCATTTCAATCATGTTTTTCGAACAGATCGACCGGATGATGGGACGGGATGCGGACCTGATCCTGACCATCCGCAAAACAGACGACGGCACGCTGACCGTAGCGGCGCACACCCGCATGAACGGAGTGGAGGACGAGGCTCAGCACTACATCGCCCCGTTCACGGCCTCGGGCACTCCGCAGGAGTTGGATACGGGTTTCATTCCCGCACTGGCCGAGCCCGCAGTCAAAACACAGGGTCTTCTGACGAACCTGAAGCAGTACGAGAAGCAGCTCGAAACGGCCCGTGCCAACAGCAAGGCCGAGAAAGAGCGTAAAGACAAGGAAGCGAAAGAGGCGAAGGAGCGTAAGGAAAAGTGCGACAAATACCGGAAGAAGGCCGACGAACAGACCGCGGCGGGCAAATACGCCGATGCGCTGACCAACCTGCGCCAGGCACGCCTTCACGCTACGGAGGAAGAGAAGAAAAAGATCGACGCGCAGATTCGCACCGTACAGGCCAAAGCGAGTCAGGGAACCCTGTTCGGAGCGGCGATGCAGCGGCCGGCACAATCTCCTTTACAGTCCCGCCCGCAGCCTGTCCCTGCCGTCCGTCCGGCAGCCTCCGCCACCTCTTACGGAGAGGAGGACGCCGGCGATCCCTACGGCGAGTTCGTCGATTTCCCGGACGAATGCCGGGCGAAAGACCCTTGCCAGAATATGGACCGGGACACATTATTCTAAACCTAAACCTTTTATAAAAGACATCGATTATGGCACTTGCTGTTAACGGCCTCGAACGGGCCTTTACGTTCGAAAAAGGAAACGAGACGATCACGCTTTCCGATCCCAATCCTTCCATGACGCCCGAACAGGTGATGAACTTCTATGCGGGAACCTACGCGGAACTGACCACGGCGACCGTACGGGGCCCGGAGATCAGGGGCGACCGAAGCGTTTATACGTTCAAAACGACACTCGGCACGAAAGGATGACGGGTATGAAAAAGAAAACGATAACCGATAAACCGAAAACACCATGCGAACGGGAATTGGACGACCGGCAGAGGTACAGCCTCTGCCGTCTTATTATCGACGAGGCGACCGACCGCGACTACGAAAGGGGAACCGACCGCAAACAGCGGATCGCAGCGCCGGAAGGTTCGGTCATGATTTTCTGAGGACGGAATTTCCCGGACTCACTCCCACGAAGATCGAACGGGAGACGAACGAAGGCTGCGTCGATCTGCTGACCGAAGAGAATTACCGTTACCTGCTGGAATGCGTCCGCCATTACGCGGGGCTTCTGGGAAGGGAGTTGCGGCATACTTCCGGAGAGACTCTGTGCGGAAGCTTCGTCAATTTATACAAGGAGTTGGCTGCCTTGGTTCCGCAAGAGATCAATTTCGAAGTTTACCAAGATCGGCTGACTTTTTGCCTGTACGAGTACCACAGTTGGCCGGAGTGGACTTTCCACTGGCTTCCGGTCTCCTTTATCGACAGGCTGGAGGGATCGCTCAAACGTATCGCCATAACGTTCATCCATGAGTTCGCCCAAAGCAACGGGATGAGCTATCTGGACGAATGGGGCGATCTGGAGTGGGCGTTGGAGTGGATGGCCGGATATGCGTCGGGGCCGAACCCCGACAAAGAGGAACGTAAGGAGTACCGCCGCACGATCCGATCCTACTGCAAGGGCCATGCGGTTCATCTGCTGAAGCGCGTACAAAAACGCCGTTACTACAAACGTCTGCGGCAGGCGGTCGAACGGTATCGTCCCGCGGATGAATACGAAAAAGGATTGATCGCCCTGTTTCGGGAGGGATTGCAGTTCATCGGGCCGGATACGCCTTCGATCATGCGCTACTTCTACGACCCGTACGACGATGAAGGAATAGGGGCCGGGATTACGGTCGATCCGGACCGGATGATCCGGGTCGTCTTCGATCCGCACGATTTGCTTGCGGACAATCTCTCCGAGATGCTGAACCATGAGATTCAGAACTGCGATTATCTCATCGCTCCCGCCACGACGCTGTTTCTCACTCCCGAACTGACGGAGCCGTTTTCAAAAGACGACTATCCGGAACGCTTCGCCGCATGGGCAGAGAGTTTCGCCGAATATTTAAACGCTTATAAACCCGATCGACCATGAACAGACTGACCGAAGAGTTCCACGAGCTGCTTCGTCCCGAAGCGGCGCTGATCGCATACTGTTGCGAGAAGCCGCAGCGGAAATACTATCTGGAGACGCGCCCGATCTTGGAGAACGGCAAAATGGGCGAAGGCCGGCCCGTATCCCATGAGTTCATGAACCGGCTCCTGAACGCTTACGGCGAATCGCATTCGGGCGCACCTTTCGGTTTTGTGCCGGAACGCCTGCTCTACTGCGACGTCCGCATGGGCCGGGAAAAGTACGTCTGGTTCGATCCGCCCGGCAAAAGAATGATGTACTTCAGCGAAGGACTGGGCATCGAGAATGCCGAATACCACATGCCGGGCGTGGCGTATGTCGTGGAAAACGATACGCTGCGCGTATATGCGTTCCGGGGCGAACGGCCGCAGCCTCAGGAGAAGCTGTTCCTCGGACCGTTCTTCAATACTTTTTCCAGCCATGTATGCCTCGGCACGGCGCGTCTCGACAAGCCTAAGAATCCGACCTATGCGGAGCTTCTGGCATATTGGGAAAAACGGTTCTGGCAGTCGGAATTCTCCCACCTGAGCGGGGAAGGAAACCCGACGAAACACAACCTCGTGCTCGTCACGAAAGCGGCCCGCGACCGGCCGTTCGACCCCGACGAACTGAAACCCTATGATAAAACCCTCGAACAATTATGCCTATGACACGCGCACATTTTTCAGACAGCTACCTGCTCGATCCCCGGCATCCGGTAACGGTGAACGTAATCGGAGCCGGAGGAACCGGCTCGCAGGTCGTCACCTCGCTCGCCCGTATGGATACGGCCTTACGGAAACTCGGCCATCCGGGTCTTTTCGTCCGGGTCTATGATCCGGATACGGTCGGCGAGTCCAATATCGGCCGCCAGCTTTTCAGCGAGGCGGACCTCGGACTGAACAAGGCGCAATGCCTCGTCACGAGGATCAACCGCTTCTTCGGCAATGACTGGGCGGCCGTGCCGGAACGTTACCGGGAGCCGGAAGATAACCGGTTCGCCAATCTTTTCATCACCTGTACGGACAGCAAAAGCTCCCGGCTGCAACTCTCGAAGCTGCTCGAAGCGCACCGGCCGGGAAACAGCTATACGGACTACAGTACGCCGCTGTACTGGTGCGACTTCAGCAACGCGCAGAAAACAGGCCAAGTTATAATGGGCACGATCCGCAGGAATATCAAACAGCCGGAATCGAAGAAGTTCGAAACCGTGCAGCGGCTGCCGTTCGTAACCGAATACGTGAAAAGCTACGCCCGGATCAGAGAGGAAGAGTCCGGGCCGAGCTGCTCGCTCGCGGAGGCGCTCGGCAAACAGGATCTGTTCGTCAACTCCACGCTGGCGCATCTGGGGTGCAGCCTGCTGTGGAAGATGTTCCGCGAGGGCGTCGTCTTCTGTCACGGATTCTACATGAATCTCGATACGATGCGCGTCAATCCGATCTCCGTATGAATTTATTGTCGAACGACATCTAAAACGAAAAGTTATGCCTTACGATTATTCTCAGCAGAAAGAGCCGATGCGAACCCGCGAGTACGCCTACGTCAAGGAGGTGGAAAACATGCTTAACGGCAGTTTCGATTTCGGGCGTTTCGCCGCCTGCCTGCCCGAAATGCACCGTACGCTCCAGCAGCGTTTCTTTCGACTGGTCAAAGAGTGCATCCTGTTTATGGCCGGGCCCGGAAACGTCGCTGTCGACGACCGCAACCGGGCCTCCTACGAAATGTGCCGCGATCTGGCCGAGATCGTTCGTAACCGACCTCTGCCGTTTATCTGATACGCCGCGGAGCGATCGGAAAGTCCGAAGTTGAACAAATCCAGTTAAATAAATATTCGACGAAATGAACACACAAAAACTAACAACCAGCTTTTTCGGCCATAAGGTCGAAGTGACGCTCGTCACTGCCGATGACGGCGACAAATGTTACGCGTCGATACCGAATTCTGTCGTAGACCTCTTTTCAGAACGTATGGAATGCGGAGAACGGGAAGGTTCGTTCGAAAATCTACCGGACGATGAATTGAACAGCGGGGCCGACGGCCATGCCCTTTCCGGACACTGGCGCATAATCGAGATCGACTACCGGAAAATAGTCCGGATACTGACATGGAAGGGCGAATGCGCTTCCCATGAGGCTCTTAGCGAAGAGTCGTTCGTCCGCCACTTCGGTAATGCGGCGGGAGGTCGTTATTATAAAAAATGGAAAGGTCGCTTTCGGTTCGACCTATGTCGGATGTTGGCCAGTTTCGAAGGCAACGACTCGGACGGTCAACGCTTTTGCGATATGATCGCCGAGGAAGTACGAAAATACGAACGACGCCGGAGTGAAAAACAACCGGATTTATACGGACGCAGGGAATGATACGCTTTTTTGAGAAAGACGTAATAAATCGAAAACCATGTAAACCGAGGGCGGCTCTGAGGAGCCGCTCTTTTTTATATCCTTAAAAATCTATCGTTATGGGACAAGAAACAAAAACAACATCCAAAGAGTTCAAAGTACGCCTGCACCATACGGATCCCGGGCGCTGTCTGGAGGTATGGGAAATGCAGCGGGAAGGCAAGAAAAACATCTACGTCGGGCGAGAGGACTGCGGAGCCCATCTGTGGCAAACGCTGCGCGACGCTCCCGACGGCTTTTGCGAATGCGATTATGTCATCAGCCGCTCCGTAGAGTTTATCATCTGCAAGGGAGACTGGACTCCCGTAGGACGCGACGGCAACGACCGCGAACGTTTCGCGGAACCCTATCCGACGCTGGACGAAGCCTGCCAAAAGGCTTGGGAGCGTATCCGGAAGGAGTATCCCCATGTCACACGGGACGGATTCGGGGAGTGGATCGAATCCTTCGCGCCGCGGGAGATGAAGGCGAACGAAAAATGGGAATGGCGCGATGCCTGCAAAGAGACGACCGGCCGCGAAGAGCTCTGCCGGTTCGACTACATCGGCGATGAGATGGTCGTATTCCGCCTCGGCCGGAAACACACGAAATGCGAAGCCCGCTGGAAGGAGTATTTCGCCCAATACGCGAATGTCGATAATCCGGAAAGGTATCTTAGATTCTACGGCTATGAGTACCGGTAAAGACACGCGACCGAAAACGGCTGCGCCCGATTGCCGTTTGATTCGCAAATACCAACGGGAAGCGGCTAAAGCCGGATTTACGAATCCTTTTATCCGCAAAATACAAAATGCGGATTGCAATAAAACGCTTTACGAAAACAGAATTACTGCGGGAAACTGTATCGACGGACAGATCATCACGCTCGATGCCGTACATAAATGGTGCGGAACGGGGGTTTATCTGCAATTCCGCGAGGCAGTAAAGAACCGTATCCCATTCCGTTCATCGAGATTCGATTTCAGGGGATACGACGGTTCGCTTTGGGTAGAACCTCACAATGAAGGCGACGGTTACTACCTCGCAGGCGATCTTAACGCCGGCTTCTCCAAAGAATACCGAGGCTGTTTGAACGGCTATTATTACCTGCTCATCAACGAACGGATATTCATCGGTTATGACGTAGGTTAACCATCGTACGAGTTTTTCACCGATAAAAATTATTTTCTATGAATGCACAGGAAAAACAACAGGGCCTGAACGAAGTGGTCGTCCGCAAGGTCGAGAAAATGGTCACGGCCCGTCAGGAGAACGTGCGCGCCGTAATCGGCCGCCTGCACAGGGAACAGGAACTGCTCCGCGATTACGTCGTTCCCATAGGAACGGAGCGCCACCGTTTCGACCAAACGCCCGTCGTATCGTTCCGGGACGAGGGAACGGTTACGCTGAACATTCCGCAGGGAGCGTACAGCCTGCACGGACATGCGATCGGACAACTGGCCGCCCGCATGGACATTCCGTCGCGTTACCTGCGCGAGATGGCTGCCGGGGAGCCGTGGCAGCGTGCGCTGGCGGCCGACATGCTGAACCGGCACTCCATACATACGCCCCGAGCCCGGGTACTGCTCCGGACGGTCGGGGCACAAGTGCGGGGCGTGCTGAGCGACAGCTACCGGCGTATCGACAGCCAAAGTACCCTGATCGCCTTTCTGGAGGAGGCGAAACGGCAGGGTGCGGTAATCTGCGACGCTTACATGAGCGACACGAAAGTATGGGCCGAGACGATCCTGCCGGCGCCGCTGACTATCCCGACGGCTAAAAACGGCCATGTCGTGATTTTCATGGGCGCGCGCTTCTCCACTTCGGACTACGGGGACGGAGCGCTCGACATGCGGGCGTTCCTGCTCAACGGAGTTTGCCTGAACGGTATGGTACGCGAAAGCGTATGGAAGCAGATCCATCTGGGAGCGAAGCTGCCCGGGAACCTACGGCTGAGCGACCGTACCTACGAGCTCGACACGCAGGCCACGGTGTCGGCCGTACGAGACCTGGCCCGGCAGCTTTACAGCCGCGAGACGATCCGCAAAAAGGCGGTCGAAATTCAGCGGGCCAGCGAAACGGACGTGGATTTCACGGCGGAGCTCCAACGGCTGGTGAAGAACAACCGGCTGCTGAAAAACGAGAGCGAGCAGGTGGAGCAACTGCTGATGCAGAACCGGCCCGAGGACGGACTTCAGGGCGAAGCCACGCTGTGGAAGCTGACGCAGGCGCTGACGGCTTTCGCCCGGGATACGGAACCGACTCGCAGCCGGGAAATGCAGGAACTCTCCGGCGAGCTGTTCAAAAAGATCGCCTGAACGGAAACGACACTCACCGGGGGAGGACGACAAAAAATCGTCCTCCCTCGTTTATTCATCTATTCATTCCATATTCGTTATGATCTATGCAAATATCCCTCAAAACATCCCCCAAGAGCAACGCGCCGAGATCAACCGGTCGATTCTCGCATCTCTGAAAACCTCTGCGAAAAAGCTTCCGGCAGAAACGGTCTACAACAGCTATACCGGGCTCGGAGGACTGCACGGACTCGACAGAGAGGATTTCGACTCGTACAACGACTATGCGCGGGCCAAAAAGGAGTTCGAGATGGGACAGTTTTTTACGCCGCACGACCTTTGCGCCCGCATGGTCGCCCTCGCGTCGCCCGATCCTTCGGAGATGGTCCTCGATATGTGCTGCGGAATCGGCAATTTCATGAACCATCTTCCGAATCTCTACAATGCCTACGGTTTCGACGTCGATCCCGATGCGGTGACGGTAGCCCGCTACCTCTATCCGCAGGCCCATATCGAGGAGTGCGACCTGCGGCGCTACGATCCCGGCTTTCTCTTCGACCTGCTGCTCGGCAATCCGCCCTACAACCTCTATTTCGACGGTTGTCTGTCGCAACTCTATTTCTGCCGGAAAGCCTGCGATCTGCTGAATCCGGGAGGATTGATGCTGATCGTCGTTCCGCACTCGTTCATGCTCGACGGGTTCTGGAACAAGCGTCAGATAAACGAGATGGAAACCATGTTCTCGTTCCTCGGCCAGATCCGTCTTCCGGACGATGCGTTCGCCGCGTCGGGCGTCGAAAAGTTCGGTACAAAAATCATGGCTTTCCTGCGGAAGTCGGAGCATATAGAAATGCGGCCGTACGATGCGGAATGCTTCCTCTCGTTCGAAGAACTCGGGAAAAAGATCGGAGAGGCGAGGGAGGCGGGAAAAGCCGTCCGGATGAAACTGCGGCGCGAGGCCGATGAGATTACAGGGCGGGCCGAAAGGGAGTTTCAGTACAAAATCGATAAATACCTGTTCGAACTGAAAACTCATCCCCATCTGCGGAAACACTACGATAAGTCCGTCGCGCTCGTTTCCGGATTCCGGAACCAAAAGCCCCCGACGCACTGTACCGTCGCGGAGTATGAGGAGTGGAAACGCCGCAGATTGACTCACGCCAAAGTGCTCGCCGTCTTGCGGCGGCATATCCGCCGTCAGAACGAGGTCCCCCGTAAGGAGATCGCGCTGGTCAAGACCTCTTACGACTACAAGCTCAAAGCCTATGCTCCGCATCTGCTCGATAAGATCGAGCGGCGCGAAGTCTCTTTCCGGGAGTTGATCGCGGCCGGAGAACGGCTGCCCGAACTGCCCCGGATGAACAAAAAGCAAAAGGAACAATACAGGCTGGCCGGAAAACTGATCGCCCGCAAGCGAAAGGAGTTTCTGCGTCAGCAGGCCCCTTTCTCCGAAATGGCTCCCGATCCCCGGATCGACGCCTATATCGACCGGCTGCGATTCCGCAACAAAGAATTGGAAGAGTGCGAGTTCACCCCGCTGCAAAAGCGGGATATGGGCCTGTTGTTCCAGAAACGCTATTCCCTGCTGAACTGGCAGCAGGGATCGGGCAAGACGGCCGTGGCTTACCATTTCGGCTGCTATGCGATGGATAGGCTGCAACAGGTCAAAAACGTGGTCGTGCTGGCTCCGGCCATTGCCGTCAATCTGACATGGGAACCCTTCCTGATCCGTAACGGGACGGAGTATATTCGTATCGACAGTTCCGCGAAACTGTCGGAAGTTCCGGAAGGCGTCTTTCTGCTCGTCTCGCTGTCGATGATCGAAAAACTGCGAAGAGGACTCAAAACCTTTATGAAGCGGCGGTCCGACAAGGTCTGCCTGTTGTTCGACGAGTCGGACGAAATCAGCAATCCGCTTTCGCGCAGAACCCGACTGTCGTTGGCCCTGTTTCGCAGGGCCCGCTACAAAATGCTGGCGACCGGAACGGTCACACGGAATCATGTCAATGAACTCTACCCGCAGTTCGAAATGCTTTACAACAATTCGGTCAACATGATCAATTACTGTTCCGAAGCGTATTTCGAGGATAAGGATCGGGGCATCGTTGCCCGCAGGAACGACCGCTGCGGAATGCCTTTCCCGGCTTACGGCGGGCATAATCTCTTCCGGGTCTGTTTCTCCCCATGCAGGACGACGGTATTCGGGATCGAAAAGCACAATCAGGATGTTTATAACAAGGAAGAACTCCAAAGGCTGATCTCCATGACGGTACTTACGCGCAAATTCCGGGAATTCGCGGGTGAGAAATACGACGTGCACACATGCAACGTCGTACCGAGCGCGGGAGAGAGGGCCGTTTACCGGAAAGTCATGAAGGAGTTCCTGAGGCTGTGCGAACTCTACTTTACCTGTTCGAAAGACCGGAAAAAAGAGGCCCAGATGAGACTGATCCGCCAGATCATGCTGCTGATCCGCGCCTGTTCGGTTCCGCATACGATGCCGGGGTATATCGGCGACCGGTTTCCGCGAAAAACGAAGCAGGTGGTACGGATGATCCGTAGCATACCGGGCAAGGTTACGGTAGGGTGTACGACGCTCGGCGCGGTATTCATGTACGAGCGGCTGTTCCGGGAATTATTCGCAGACAGGCCGCTGTTCGTCATCCGGGGGGACGTCGCCTTCAAACGCAGGGAAAAGATCATCGCGGAGTTCGAGGCTACGGAGAACGGGCTGCTGGTCTGCACGCAGCAAAGCCTGAAAAGTTCGGCCAACATCCCTTCCTGCAACCATGCGATCCTCGAATCGCTCCAGTGGAATATCTCCAAGATGGAGCAGTTCTATTTCCGGTTCATCCGGCTCGATTCGAAAGAGTTCACGCATGTACACTTCGTTCTGTACGAAGATTCGATCGAACAGAACCTGATGGCGCTCGTGCTGACCAAGGAGCGGCTGAACGACTTTATCAAAACGGGAGAGGTCAAAGAGCAATCCGAAATCTTCGATGAGTTCGGTATCTCACCGAATCTGATCGAGAGCCTGCTCCGAAGGGAACGGGACGATCAAGGACATTTTTATATCACTTGGGGAAATCAAATAGTAAGCTGATGGATGTATTCTTCCGAAAAATTTTCGTTTGATTCGAAGGATCTGTAATTTTGTACAGATAAATTGAATGTTTAATCCGCCGAAACAAAAATACTGAATATGTTTTACGGCAAATTTTTACGGCAAAATTGAGGTTGCAAAAAAAGCACTCACAAATTTCTTTGCAAGTGCTTGATTTTTAAGCTCCTCAACTAGGACTTGAACCTAGGACCCCCTGATTAACAGTCAGGTGCTCTAACCAACTGAGCTATTGAGGAATATGTTTTCAAAAGAGAGCGGTTGAAGTTTTTTTTAATCGAACCCGGTGTTTCTCTTTTGCGAGTGCAAATATATACCAAATAATTTATTCTGCAAACAGTTTTGGTAAAAATATCTTCGCTTTTTGCTATTACGACCGCGGGCGTGGCGTATCGGGAATATTGGTGTCGGTCGAGGCGGTCTTCCGTTCGAGTGAAATAAAAAAATCCGGAACGTTTCTGATCCTCAGAAAACGTTCCGGATAGGATCGGGATCGGTTACGGGAACCGGGTCCGATCGACGGGCGGCGAATTGTGGAACGCCGTCCGCCGGTCGTTATTGCTGGAAAATTTCTTTGTACTTGTTGATAAAATAGACCGGTGTACAGCTCCAGGCATGGCAGTAGCTGTTGATCGGGTAGAAATTATAGGGGGATTTAAAGTCGTCCTTCGGATCGTACACTTCCCAGAAAGTGTCGGCTCCCTTGCGGATCATACTGCCCCAGTAATCGACCAGCAGTTCTTTTGCCTGCCGGTTCATGCCGCAGTGCAGCATTGCTTCGATCAGATAGTGGTAGGCGTAGGGAGAGCCCGGATAGCAGCTTGCCGGATCGGCAAATGCGGCTTCGAGCGCCCGGACGCTCTCTTTTTGGGACAGCGTGCCCGAAAGAATCATCCATACCTGCGATAGGTAGGAAACCTGCCTGTCCGGGCCGGATACGACGACTCCGTTTTTCGAATCGTAGAAGTTTTTCCGCGAAGCCTTCCGCATGGCTTTGACAACTCCGGGCCATTCGGCCACTTCCTGTTCGCGTCCGAGCATCCGAGCGAGTTCGTAGCTCCGGTCGATGGCGAAAGTCATCAGCCCCTGCATCGGCGCGTGGCGGTTCAGGTCTTCTTTCCAGTCGAAAACAAGCCACCATTGCGGTTTCTTGTCCATGTCGTAGATGTCGTCTTTGAGGTAGGTGCGGGCGAATTCGATCTGGCGCACCACCACCGGCCATAGATCTTCGGCGGTTTCGCGGTCGCCGGTGGCCTTCAGGTATTCGTACAGGGTCACTCCGTAGAGCAGACTGTAATCCATGCAGTGTTGCCCGGTTTGCGGGTGCGGGTCGGGGTATTCGAACACCGTCGCATGCAACCAGCCGTCTTCGTCGGCCAGCGCGGCGAGCAGGTAGAGGCAGCGCCGGGTAAGTTCATGGTTCTTGAACGAGTAGGTATTGGCGAGGGATTCGAGGTACAAGTCGCCGATCCACAGCCGTTGGTCGCGTTTCGGGCCGTCTTCGTAGACGGTCTGCATACACTCTTTCAGCGTGATCAGGCCCATCCGGTTGATTTGGGCGATTATGGGATCCGTGGTCGGAGCCAGTTCTTCGGGCGTGCCGCTCGCCGACGTTACGGCGGTAAACTGCATGTCGGTAATGGCGAAATCGAACGACGAATGGGCCAGCATCTCGATCTTTACATAACGGAAGGCCATACGGCGGGGCAGCGTGACCGTCGCCGGCGCGCGCATCACGGTGACCACTTCGTCTTGCAGCCATGCGCGGCTCAGACCGCCCGGATAGGGATCGAATGGGGTATTCAGTTCGGCGGGCACCTCGGCGAACGTCAGGCGGAACCGCAACGGAGCGTCGGCGTCGGTGTTCAGTTTGCCGATCGTGAACGAGAAGTAGCCGGTAAGATGTTCCCCGAAATCGACGGTCACCTCTTTCAGCGCCTTGAACGATTGGTTGTACAGCGTTTCCATGCCGTCGGTCTCGACCATCTTCCAGCCCTGGAAGGCATCCGGATCCTTTTCGCTGCGGACGAGGCATTGCGGTTTTTTGACGGTTTCGGTTAGTTTCGGCATGTTGTCGGCGGCTTTGCGCAGCCAGTTTTCCCGTTCTGCGGCGAAGGCTACCGGCTGGGCATGCACCGATGCGGCGGTCACCCCGAGAAGTACTACGGATTGCAACAGGTGTACGATTTTTCTCATCGAGTCAGATTTAGGTTAAAAAATATATGCGGTTAAAATATGAGTCCGTATGTCGTTTCGTGTCCGAAAGATCAATTCCCCAGCGAGCGGACGAATTCCAGAGCCTCCTGGCTCAGGTAACGGTCCGTCCGGTCAATCCAACCCGATTTCGGAAGTTCCGTACGCTGTTTGTCGATGCGTCCCGTGATCGGATAGGTCGGTTTGCTCAACGTTTCGTAACGGGCGCGCTGCGACGGACGGATCGTTCGGGTGAAGACCTGCTCTTTGGTCGGCTTGCGCTCGATTTCCCATTTGAATCCTTTCATCAACTGCGACTGCGTTTCCGGAATTTTATCCATCGGGTAGATCGAATAGGACGGGTTGCCTCGGTAGACGATCTCGCTGACCTGCCGCTCGGTGAATCGGAACGTGATGTCGGCGCATTCCGCGACCAAGAATCCGCTGATGTACCGGTCGGTACTGTCTCCGTCCTCCATGTAGTAGTAGGTTTGGCCGTTTCCGTTCACATCGGTTTTGAAGATCTCCCCATTGTTGAAATAGGTTTCGATCACTTTGCCTTTCACCTGGTTGAAATGCGTCGAATCGACCCTCGAGCACATCAGCGGTTCCCCTTTGAACACCGCTTTTTCGATGGTTTGGTTTTTCGTGAAGATATCGACCGTCTGGGCCGTGATTTGGTTTTCCCCGTTCCACAGCACCGGATTGGTGTACATGTGGATCGTCGAGTCGATCGAGAACCCCACGATCGAGTCGCACACGGCCTGGAAATCCGAGCGGTAGATGCGCACGTTGTAATATCCGCGGACGATCCTTACCAGCGAATCCGCCGGATCGACGATTGCCGCCGAATCGGCGGCCGCTTTTACCGTCGCCGAGTCCGCGGCAGGGGCGGGGGACGGCGTTTTCTGCACGGTCGAATCCGGGGAGGCCGCCAGCGTGTCCGCTGCGAAAACCTGTTGCAGCGAATCCAGTTTCAGCAGGGCCAGCGTATCTTCCGAGGTGGCTTTGCCTTTGAGGAACCGACGGGCCAGCTCTTTGCGCTGCCGCGCCCATTCCTGTTCCTGCTGGGCCCGGGCGATCGCCGCTGCTTTTTCTCGCGAGGCTTTGATCTTCGCTTTGATTTTTGCGGTGCGTGCTTCTTCCTTTTCCTTTCGGAGTCTCTCTTTTTCGAGCTTTTTGGGGTCTACCGGCCGTTTTTTCGCCTTTCGGACGGAATCGCTCGTCGATACGGAGTCCGGTACGGGGGGCTCCGATTGCGCCAGGGAGTCGGCCGTTTCGCCCGGGATGTTCCGTTGCGCGGAGTCGGCCGGGGTTTCCGTGTCGTTTCCGGCCGGAACCGGGGGCGGAGCGGGGGCAGACGCAGGAGGCGGAGCTTGCCCGTCCGGAAGCGTCGGAATCGGCGGACGTCCCGGCCCGTTCGTCGCGGGACGGACCGCCGCGCTGTCTGCGGCGGGGGACGGCGCGGGAGTTTCCGCTGCCAGCGAATCCGCTGTTTTCTGCGTCGGAACAGAGTCGTTGCGGAAACGGTTCAGCGTATAGATGAAGATGCTGTCCGAGCGCATGAAAACGGTATCGGGTTGTTCACCCTCCTCGTAGCTAAGCACCGATGGGTCGCGGGTCAGCAGGGCTTGTTTTTTATCGCCCCAGTATTGGCCGTAATCGCCGAAAGCCATGGCTTTTTGTTCCTGGTCGGCGATCTGGATGTTGTTTCGCAATACCGCGTCCTGTCCGGTTTGCCGGTACACGATTGTGTCGGCCCACAGTTCCTGGGTTTTGGTCATGATATAGGAGCTGTCGGTGAACGTATAAAGGTCTTCCTTGGCATTGTAGCTGCCCCGGCGGGCCGTGAGAAATTCGTCCTGGTCGTTCCAGATGTAGGACGGCGTATCGAAAGTCGCGATTTCGGTGTCCATGTTATACGTTACCGAATCGGAGCTGATCGTATATTGCGGGTTTTGCATTTCGACGTTCCGTACGCCGATCAGCTCGCGGTTGTCGGCGTAGTAATACCCTTCGTCGGACTCCATTAGGTTGTCTTTCTGCGACATGGTTCCCCCGCCGTAATAGCGTCCGATGTTGGTCAGCGTGTTGAACGTAAAATTATAGGTGTACAGCGTAGCGTCCTTGTCCACCATTTTGATCAGCGGGGAATAGATGCGCGCTTCGTTCAGCAGCCCGTTGTAGTCGGCCTTGTCGCCGTAGATGAACGTGCTGTCCTTGTTGACGACCACGTTGCGGTAACAGTCCATCATGCGGTCGCTGTACCGGATTGCGCTGTCGCAGGTAATGACGGCCCCGTTGTGGAAAAAGACGACGTGCCCGACCAGGCACAGCGCCGTGGAGTCGGCTATCTTGATGCTGGACATCACGTCGGCCCGGAAGTCCACGGTCGTGACTTCCTGCCCCCGTACGCCTGCTATGCAGGCCAGCAGCAGCACCGCGAACACGGCGGCTATGCGACTTCTTCGGATCACCGGCAGCGAATTATTTAAGGAGTTCTTTGTGCTGGAAATCGCAGTCGTGGAATTCCTTGTCGATCCGGATGTACATTCCCTCGATCTTGCTTGCGAGCCACTTGTCGAAAACTTCCTGCTGTTTCTGGGCGAGGGTCAGTTTCTCGATCTGCTTGTAGTCTTCGTTCAGGTTGGCCGAATGGGTCGGGATGACCTCCTTGAGCATGACCAGCTTGCACAGCAGGCTTCCGTGCGTGTCGACGGCGGCGAAAGGTTTCGACACCTCGCCGGGGGTCAGCGTTTGCAGCGCTTCCAGGTCTTCCCGGTTCAGGTTTTCCTTGTAGAACTTCGTCGAAGCTTCCGACGGGTCGACCATTCCCCGGTAGTAGAATTCGAGTTGTTCCAGATTGGATACGATCCCGCCGTTTTTAGCGGAAAAGCGGTCTTCCGAATATTTTTCCACGGCTTTTTCGAACGTCAGGTTGCCGGCCTTGATCTCCCTGCTGACGCTGTCCAACAGGTCGTAAGGTTCTTCCATATCTTTCTGGGTGTACTGCGGCTTGATCAGGATGTGGCGGACGTGGTACTGGCTACCCGTTTTGTCGATCATCTGGATCAGGTGGAATCCGTATTCGGTCTCCACGACTCCCGATACTTGTCCCGGTTTGAGCTGCGACATCGCCTTGGCGAACGGCTCCACCATCATGTCTTTGGTAACCGTACCTACGTCGCCCCCCCGAGACGCCGATCCCGGGTCTTCGGAGTAGATACGCGCCAGCATGTCGAACTTGTCCCCTTTCAGGATCCGCTCGCGCAGTTCGAGCAGGCGTTCCTGCGCCCGCATCTTGGCATTTTCCGCCGCGGAAGGATAACGGACGATCTGCGCGTATACGTATTGTTCCGGGATGACCGGAATACTGTCCTTGGACTGTCGTTTGAAATATTTTTCGACTTCACCCGGAGTGACGGTGACTTTGTTCTTCACCGTATTCTCCATTTCGTAGGCGTAGCTGTCTTCCTGGGCGCTTCTCTTCATATCCGCCCGTATGTCGAATATCGGCTTGTGGTAGTACATTTCGAGCGCGGCCAGCGATCCGAACTTTTCGGTTTCGTCGTTCAGGCGATCCTGCACCTTCTGGTCGATGATGCGTTCGTTATAGATCTTGATCGAGTCGATCTGGGACTGGTTGTAGAGCACTTTCTGGACGATCAAGTGTTCGAGCGCCTCGCAACGCGGATCCCGTCCGGAAGTATAACCCGTCTCTTTCTGCTGATCGATCAGCGATTGGGTCAGCCTTTCCAGGTCGGAATAGAGCACCATCGAATTCCCGACCACGGCGATCACCTTGTCCGCCGTAAACTGCTGCTGCGCCGCAGCCCGGTTACACAAAGCGCAGGCGAGCAATCCGCCCAGAACGATCTTCAATTGATATCCACGCATCGTATTTTAATTTACATTTACTACTATTTCCTTGTTGTCCAGCGCCCCGCGGTACAGGCTGTCCTCGTGGGCGCGGATGATTTCCTCTTTTCGTTTGTTGAAAATGACCCGTTTGATGACCTCCCGCACGCTTTCCTGCGGCGCATACTCCCCGGCCCTGCAAACGGACAGCACCCGGACGTAAAATATGAAGTCGTTCGCTTCGAACTCATTGACTTTCGCCGTGTTGAGTAGGTAGTCGTAATCCTGAGTCTTGTCGACCGGCAGCAACGACCGCAGCACCGCGAAGTCCGTCCATTGGTTCAGTTCGGTCAGTTCGAAATTGTTTTTGACGCACAGGTCGAGCAGATCCTGATAGCCCTCCTCGCGCGGGGTGAGCATCAGCTCTTCGATCGTCTTTTTCTTGTCGTAACTGCGCGGAATACGTACGATCCGGGCCTTCACTAGGGTCTTGTCTAGGATGAAATCGGCCTTGTTCTGGTTGTAATAGTCCGCAATCTGCGTATCGGTGAAAAGCGTGTCGATGTTCTTGTCCACGTAGAACTGGTCGACCTTGTGGGTCAGCAGCGAATTGCGGTACTCCTGCACCATCTGGTCGATGTCTTTCTGACTCTCTTCGAGCATCCGCTCGGCTTCTTTGATTTTCAGTTGTTTTTTGACCCATTGGTCTACGTAGGAACGCAGTATTTTCAGGCTGTCCTCGGAGGTCATATTCGGCGTGAAGATCGGGCTCACGTCGTGCAGGTACAGTTTTTTGTTCTCCACTTCGGCCAGAATGGTGTTGTGCTCCGCAAACGGATTCGGAAAACGCTTGCAGGAGTAGGCCGTCAGCAAGACCGCTACCAATAATATTTTCGGGACAAATTTCATCATTCGTTTGCTGCGATACAAAGATATACGATTCCGGGTAAACAACGGTTATTGCGGACTTATATTGTCATTTTTCCCGAAAACTTTCCCGTTTTCGGACGCTTCCGCCGCCGGAACCTCCACGTTGCGATTCCGCCGGAGCGTGCGTACGATGCCGGCGACGGCCAGCAGCAGGACGACGCAGGCCGCGGCGTACAGCACATGGTAACTCCGTTCGCTCCCGAACATCTCCTTCGTGAAGACGATCTTTTCGCCGCTGAGCATCCAGACGAAATAGGAGACGGCGTTGTTCAGCGCATGGATCAGTATGCAGGGGATCAGCGATTGGGTCTTGTAGTAGATGAATCCGATCATCGCGCCTACGAAAAAGGCGTTCAGGGCCTGCTGCGGGATGCCGTGCACGATGCCGAATATGGCCGACGCGATCAGGATGCCGCGCCAGGGGCCGTATTTGCGGGTCAACGACTCCTGGAGGATGCCCCGGAACAGGATCTCCTCGAGGATCGGCGCGACGACGACGGTCGTAAGCATCATCCATCCGCCCAGTTTCATCTGGTCGCCGAGCCATTCGAGCCACCGGCTTGGGAAGAGCTCCAGCAACGGTTCGATGACCAGCGTCGTGGCGAGGACGGTAATCACTCCCCATAGCACCAGCGCCGGGTCCGTTTTCCGGAATCCGAACCGGAGCAGTTTTACGTCCGGCCCTACGCGCAGCCGCTTGGCGAACAGCGCATAGCAGATCGTGCTGAGGAATGTCAGCGCGTAGACGAGCGCTACGACCGGCCCCTGCGACGCGATTCCGAACCGGAGCAGCAACCCGCCTCCCAGGTTGAACGCCAGCATCGCTACGAGGTAGATGCCCAGAATGGCGAGCAGGTCGCTCCAGGTCGGGTAAGCCCCTTTCTGCGGATTGGTCTTCATAGGTCGTTCTGTCATCCGGCCGACCGGTTAATAAACCTGGTCGCCCAGCGTGGCTACCATGACCGCTTTGATCGTGTGCAGGCGGTTTTCGGCCTGGTCGAACACGACCGATGCGTCGGACTCGAACACCTCTTCGGTCACTTCCATTTCCGAGATGCCGAATTTGCCGAAAATATCCTTGCCGACCGTGGTTTCCATGTTGTGGAACGCGGGCAGGCAGTGCAGGAACTTCGCTTCCGGATTCTGCGTGGCGTCCATCACGGCGCGGTTGACTTGGTACGGGCTCAGCAATTCGATGCGGTCGCGCCAGATGTCGTCCGGTTCGCCCATCGACACCCATACGTCCGTGTAGACAAAGTCGCAGTCGCGTACGCCGTCGATGCGGTCCGTCACGGTAATCCGGGCGCCCGAGGCTTGCGCCAGTTCGCGGCAGGTTTTCACCAGCGCCGGGTCCGGGGCGCACTGCGCCGGGGAGATGGCTCTGAAATCCATACCCATTTTCGCCGACGCGATCATCAGCGAATTGGCCACGTTGTTGTGCGCGTCGCCCAGAAAGCACAGTTTCATTTCGGACAGCGGCTTCTGCGAATGTTCGCGCATCGTCAGCATGTCGGCCAACGCCTGCGTCGGGTGAAATTCATTGGTCAGGCCGTTCCATACCGGAACGCCCGAGTATTCGGACAGCGTGTGCACGATGTGCTGCCCGTATCCGCGGTATTCGATTCCGTCGTAGATGCGCCCCAGCACGCGGGCCGTGTCTTTCAGCGACTCTTTTTTACCCATCTGCGAACCGGTGGGGCCCAGATAGGTGACCCGTGCGCCCTGATCGTAGGCCGCCACTTCGAACGAACAGCGCGTCCGCGTAGAGTCTTTCTCGAACAGCAGCACGATATTTTTGCCCTGGAGCGTTTTTTTCTCTTTCCCGATGTACTTGTCCGCTTTCAGCCGTGCGGCCAGATCCAGCAGATAACCGATCTCCCCCGGCGTGAAGTCGAGGAGCGTCAACAAACTTCTTTTACTTAAGTCAACCATAACCATTCCGTGAGTTTTTCGATGCTCCGGCTCCGGTTCCGGGCCTGCGGGCATCCGCCGTCCGTGTCCGGGCGGCCGTTCAAATCAGCTTCAAAGATAAAACATAAATTTATAAATCCCTATTCCCCGCGCCGTTTCCTGTTGTCCGACCCGTCGTACCGCAGGATATGCCGGCGCCGCGACCGTCGTCGGCCGGCAGTCCGAAAAGTTCGCCGGTCGGGCGGATGTTGCCTCGATTTTGATAAATTTTGCCTATCTTGCACCGGATTTGGGGCCGGATGCGGCTCCGGACGCACGGCAAGGCGTCCGTTGCGGATGTACAATTATTAAAACCAAAAGAAATATGGGCAAAATCGTGGCGTTGGCCAATCAGAAGGGCGGGGTAGGAAAGACGACCACGGCCATCAATCTGGCGGCCAGCATGGCGGTGCTGGGCAAAAAGGTGTTGCTCGTAGACGCCGATCCGCAGGCCAATGCGACTTCGGGGCTGGGACTCGACATCAACGGAAAGGGGATTTACGACTGCATCACCGGACAGGCGCAGCCGGCGGAGATTATCCTGAAATGTCCGGACGTCAAGAAGCTGGACGTTCTGCCGTCGAGCATCAACCTGGTCGGGGCCGAAACCGAGCTGCTGGAGATCGAAGACGGGCAGCGGAGGCTGAAGGCGATCCTGGAACCGCTCAAACCGCAGTACGACTTTATCCTGATCGACTGTTCGCCGTCGCTCGGGCTGGTGACGCTGAACGCGCTGGTCGCTTCGGACAGCGTGCTGATTCCCGTACAGTGCGAGTATTTCGCGCTGGAAGGGCTCGGTAAACTGCTGAATACAATTAAGATGACCAAAACGAAGCTGAATCCGGGACTGGAGATCGAAGGGTTTCTGCTAACGATGTACGACTCGCGGCTGCGGCTGGCCAACCAAGTGGCCGGCGAAGTGCGGGAGCATTTCGGCGACCTGGCTTTCCGGACGATCATCCAGCGCAACATCCGGCTCAGCGAAGCGCCCAGTTTCGGCAAGCCGGCGCTGTTGTACGACGCTTCGTCGACCGGCAGTATCAATTACCTGAACCTCGCCAAGGAGTTTATTAAGAAAAACAAGAGTTAAGCGATATACGATGAATCCGAAAAACAAGGGCCTGGGCCGGGGCTTGGGCGCAATTTTTGAAATAGAGGGTTCGGCGCTGCCCGAGAAAACGAAGGGAACGGCGTTCGAGGAGATCGAAATCGGACGGATCGTCCCGAACCCGAAGCAGCCGCGCACCCGTTTCAACGAGCAGGCGCTCGACGAGTTGGCCGATTCGATCCGGACGCTGGGCGTGATACAGCCCATTACGGTCAAGAAGGAAGCAGATGGGAGATATATGATTGTCAGCGGAGAACGCCGCTGGAGGGCGTCGCAACTGGCCGACCAGGCGACGATTCCGGCCTACATCCGCGAGGTGGACGACCAGGCGTTGTTGGAGATGGCCATCGTGGAAAATATCCAGCGTCAGGATTTGAACGCGATCGAGGTGGCGCTGAGCCTGCAACGGTTGGTGGACGAATGCCGGCTGACGCAGGATTCGCTGGCGGAACGCGTCGGTAAAAAACGCTCGACGGTAGCCAATTACATGCGGTTGCTGAAACTTCCGGTCGAGGTGCAGTTGGCTCTGCGCGAAGAACTGATCTCGATGGGACATGCCCGTGCGCTGGCTGGGCTCGACGACCCGCAACAACAGATCGCACTGCTCAAAAAGATCGTAAAGAAAGGGTTGTCGGTGCGTCAGGCCGAGGAGCAGGTGCAGAAGATCCGGCAGGAAAAACCCGTCCGGGACGATGCGGACGAGGAGTTCCCCGAGAGCTACGTCCGGCTGGTCGATTACCTGGAGAAGTTTTTTACGCAGGAAATCAGCATCAAAAAGAATAATAAAGGCGGGGGAAAGATCGTTATCGGTTTTGAATCGGATGCGGATATCGAGGCGTTTATCGGCAAATTCAATGAATTTAAGAAGTAACATAGCCGTTTTCGGAAATTTTACGCGGAAGGGCGTTGCGACAATCGTTCTTTCTACGGTGCTGATCGTATCCCAGTCCGGAGTTTCGGCTCAGGAGCCGGGCGTCCGGTACAAGGTGGAGGGGGGCGTCCGCACGTCGTTGACTCCGGCCGCAGCCGACAGCAGCGCGGTCGCGCGGGATTCGATCGTGCGGGAGGCGTCGCCCGTCGAAATCGATACCGCGACTACGGCCCGCGAACGTCGCCGGCTGGAGCGCGAGGCCCGGGATACCGTGACGGTGCGTTACAGCAGGCTGTTCCGCGATACCATGCCGATTTCGCGAGTCTGCGCCATTTCGGCGATCGCACCCGGGTTCGGGCAGCTTTATAACAAACAGGCGTGGAAAATTCCGATTCTGTACGGAACGGTCGCTACGACGGCCTATTTCGCTTTCCAGCAAAACAGTAAATACAGGGGTCTCAAACGCCAGTACGATGCGATGAAGCGCGAGAACGCCACGCAGGAAGAGACCGATCCGATCCAGTCGCAGATGATCCGGCACAATACGGCGCGGACGCTGCTGTTCGTCGGAGCCATCGGTTCGTATCTCTATTTTATCGGCGATGCGGCTATCTGCTACAAAGGGCCGGTCAATAGCGTCAAAAAGGCGACTACGCTGTCGACGATTTGTCCCGGCGCCGGCCAGATCTACAATAAAAGTTATTGGAAGATGCCGATCATCCTCGGCGGTATCGCCACGATGGGCTACGTGATCAATTTCAACAACCGCGGGTACGAGCGTTTCAAGCTTGCCTACGATCAGGTTGCCGCCGGCAAACCCGACGAGTTCAACGGTCGTTATACGGCCGACTACCTGCGTAAGCTGAAAAACAATTACCGCCGCAACCGCGACCTTTGCATCATCATCACCGCCGGACTTTACCTGTTGAACATCATCGACGCTCACGTGGATGCCCACATGAAGGATTACGACGTCAGCGACGACCTGTCGATGACGCTCGAACCGACGGTGACGAATTTCTATACGATGCGAACCGGCAATTCGAACGGTTACGGACTCTCCTTTAAACTTCGTTTCTGATGCCGAAATCCCTGACCGCCTTACTGATCCTGACGCTCCTCCCGTTGTTCGCCAAGACCCAGGCGGATCCCAGGGAGCAGCTCAACATCGTCGGTTCTCCGACCGTTTACGACTCGGTCGTCGCAAGTTGGCGGACGGACAATATCAACGAGACGTTCGGGGACTACCTGCGGGACTACATCGAACTCGATACCACGCGCTACCTGCCCGCGGTGTCGACCGTTACCGACAACGTTTGCCGGACGCGGCTCAAAAACATGGTTTCGCCGATCTACCTGCCTTATAACGACATCGTTAAGAAACATATTGTGGCTTACGCGACGACCCATAAATCGGTGACCCGCCGGATGCTCAGCTACGGAAAGTACTACTTCCCGATGATCGAGCACGAACTGGCCAAAAACGGCCTGCCGCTGGAGCTGAAATTCGTTGCGGTGATCGAATCGGCGCTGAATCCGACGGCCACGTCGCCGAGCGGAGCGGTCGGCCTGTGGCAGTTCATGCTGCAAACCGGTCGGCAGTACGGACTCGAGATATCTTCGATGGTCGACGCCCGGCGCGATCCGGTGCAGGCGACGGCCGCCGCCTGTCGCTATATGAAGGATCTTTACGATATCTACCACGACTGGACGCTCGTGATGGCTTCCTATAATTACGGCCCCGGCAATGTGAATAAGGCGTTGCAGCGGGCCGGGGCCAACGCTTCGACTTACTGGGACATTTATCCTTTCCTGCCGAAAGCGACTCGCGACTATGTTCCCGCGTTCGTAGCGCTCGCCTATCTGTACTATTATCATTCCGATTACGGGGTCGTCCCGTTCGCTTCGCCGCTGCCGTTGGCAACCGATACGGTGATGGTCAGCCGCCGGATCGACTTGAACCGCGTTTCGGAAAAATTGAACTTGCCGTCCGAATTGGTGAAGTTGCTGAATCCGCAGTATAAGCAGGATGTCATTCCGGCTACCGTGAAAAGTTATCCGCTGGTGCTGCCGCAGCAGGAGGTCTGTCGTTTTATCGAGTGCGAGCAGGCGCGTCTTGCGCAGGCCGACACGTTGCCGGCCGATACCGTTTCGGACGGACGACTGACAGCGTCCGCCGCTTCATCGCAACAGGGCGGTTCGAACGGAGACGGTTATTCCGGCCCCGATCCGTTGACCTATAAGGTCAAAAAAGGCGATACGCTCGGAGCCATCGCGCATAAATATAAGGTGACGGTTTCTCAATTGATGAAGTGGAATCAATTGAAAAACAGTAATCTGAAAATCGGACAAACCCTGAAAATCATTCGCTGACGATGATCGAGAACGATACGATAGCCGCCGTTGCCTCCGGGGTCGGGGGAGCCGTTACGCTGATCCGCGTCAGCGGCGGCGGAGCCATTGCCGCCGGCGACCGGATCTTCCGCGGGGTACGCGGCCGGCGGCTGGCCGATGCCCGGGGGTTTACGATCCTTTACGGGACGATCCGCGACGGCGAAACGGTTGTCGACGAAGTGCTGGTTTCGGTATTCCGCGCTCCGCACTCCTATACCGGCGAGGATATGATCGAAGTTTCGTGCCATGCGTCAGCGTATATTCAGCGCGAAGTCATGCGGTTGCTGGTCGAGTCCGGAGTACGGACGGCCCAACCCGGCGAATTTACGCTGCGGGCATTCCTGGCCGGTAAAATGGACCTTTCGCAGGCCGAGGCGGTGGCCGATATGATCGCGGCCGACAACCGGGCAGCCCATGCGCTGGCTTACGAGCAGATGCGCGGCGGTTATTCGGACGAGTTCGGGCAATTGCGCGGTCGGTTGCTCGAACTGGTGTCGCTGGTCGAACTCGAACTCGACTTCGGCGAGGAAGATGTCGAATTCGCCGATCGCACGCAGTTGCTCGACGTGCTGTCGTCTGTCGGGCAGCGGGTGGATCGCCTGATCGCTTCGTTCGGGCTCGGCAACGTATTGAAAAACGGAGTGCCCGTTGCAATCGTCGGGGTTCCGAATGTCGGGAAGTCGACCCTGCTGAATACATTGCTTTGCGAAGAAAAAGCGTTGGTTTCGGATATCGCCGGCACGACGCGCGACGTGATCGAGGATACGCTGAACATCGACGGCGTGACGTTCCGGTTTATCGATACGGCCGGGATTCGCCGTACGGACGATCCGCTCGAGAGTCTGGGGATCGAACGTACGTTCGACCGGATCGGCCGGGCGTCGGTAATTCTGTTGCTGACCGACGCGCGCGACAGCGTGGACGATATCTATGCGCAGTACGCTTCGCTCTCTTTCAAGGCGGGGCAGCGTATCGCACTGATTTTGAATAAGTGCGACTGTCTGCCGGACGAAGAGCTACGGCAGAAAAGGGAACGACTCTCGTCGAAAATCCCGCATCTTGTCCTTCCCCTGTCGGCCAAGCGGCAAATCAACCTGGACGAGCTGACCGATTTTTTGAAACGGAGCGTCGATTCCGAGACCCTAAACGGCGACCGGATCGTGGTTTTCAACAGCCGGCACCATGAAATCCTGCTCCGCGCGCGCGAAGCGTTGCAACGAGCTCGTGAAGGCATCGAATCCGGACTCGCCGGAGACCTGCTGGCGCAAGACATCAGAGAAGTTTTACATTGTATAGGCTTGATTACCGGTGAAATAACGACGGACGATATCCTCGGGTCGATTTTTTCTAAGTTTTGCATCGGTAAATAACCGTGTGTAATTAATTGATTATCAATATATTACATAATAAACAATGAAAAATAAAAGAAGGGACAATCCAACTTAGATAATATTGATAATCAACACATTAAACACACAGGAATAATAAAGTATTGTATCAATTTTTCATGATTTTGTCCCCCGTTTGTTCCCTGAACGGATACAAGAGACAAAATTCTGTCCCTCATGCAATTTAACGGTGGTAAATAGACAAATTTTATCAGTACCTCTTAAACTTATCCAAATTACAGATAATATCCAAATAGAACTGAATTGTTTTTCAGCCAAAATATATTCTGATAATCAAGCGATTGGTATATCTGAATATAACAACAGAAATCATCGCCAATGAGATTTCATATAATACATTTGATAAATATTCCAAACCATTATTGCGAAGTATTCGAATAATAGTACATTGAACATCCTCTTAAGTCTCACAGCGATTGTTATAGGGTAATTTGATGAATTCAATAAAAAATATTTGGAGTATTGCGAGATTATTCTGTACATTTGCACCACTTTTGAAAATTTATGATGCTGCAAAATAGAATGAACATATTATCCCAAACGACAATTCGAGGCAAAAAATGCTTCGGAGTTCGGTCGTATGTTCTTCATGTTTGGAGCATTGAAACGTCTGCAAATTTCATAAATACTTTCCAGCGAACACATATAGGAGATAAGATGCGATAGATGCTCGTATCTTGATCTTAGAATAAACAACAGAATAGTTGGAGAGTCCTTACCGAACTTTCCAACTATTTTGTTTTATGCCCATTGGTGACTGTTTGCTCCGTGCAATTCCTCTCCCGTCATTTCCGTCCAATGAGCGCAAGAACAACCAATTTTAATTAACCGCACAGCGATGTGCACAAAAGAGAGCAAAATGAATTACATGTTTGACGGAAGCAAGGTGTATTTACATCGGACACACACTTTTATCATTCGAATATCATTGGCTTTTGCAAAAGGCCATTCAAAAATGTAGAAGATATGAATGAAACGCTGATCGAAAACTGGAACCGGGTAGTTAGTCAAGATGATATCGTGTTCCATCTGGGGGATTTTTGCTTGGGAGGATCCCATGAATGTACCAAGATTCTTAACAGACTGAATGGAAAAATCTATCTCATTCTAGGTAATCATGATCTAAAAAATATCAGGCAAGGGTACGCCAGCAGATTTGAATTGACAATCATGCAAATGCACATAGAGGTCGACAAGCAGAAAATCTACCTGAACCATTGTCCGTTCCTTTGCTATGGAGGTGCTTACGGGAATACGTGGCAACTGTTCGGGCACGTGCATACGAGCAAATATAACACGGGAAAAGACGCTTCACGGCTGGATATGATTTTCCCGACGCAATATGATGTGGGAGTGGATAATAATGACTTTACTCCGGTCTCATTCGCGCAGGTAAAAAGGATAATCCAAAAGCAGGTTGAACAATCGAATAAAAAACAGTAATATGAAAATACAATACATGAGCGATCTGCATTTTGAGTTTCGGGAGAACAGCAGATACATAAAACATAACGAATTCCCGGTAACGGGCGATATACTCGTATTGGCCGGAGATATTTTCTATCTGAAGGACAAAGTCTCCCCTTTATCAAGATTCTGGAAATGGGCATCGGAGAACTACCGACAAGTACTCATTATTCCCGGCAATCACGAGTATTACAATTATTGCGATGTGATGGGACGGGGGTTACAATGGCGATGGATGTTCAAAGAGAATGTCGGTTATTATCAAAATCAAGTATTGAGAATAGACGATACCGATTTCATAATGAGCACACTCTGGTCGCACATCGAACCTGCAGACGAATATTTCGTTTGGAAAGGACTTAACGATTTCCGTCAGACCATGTATAAAGGGAAACTGCTCCAAACGGAAGCATATAATCAGATGCATGACTTCTGTTTAGGTCATATCAAAAAAAGTCTTGCCGAAAGTACGGCAAAACACACAGTGGTCGTAACTCACCACCTGCCTACTTTGCAGGTTGTTGCTCCTCAGCATAAAGATTCCGTATTGAACAGTGCCTTTGCCAGTGAATACGGAGACCTGATCGGTAACAGCCGGATCGATGCATGGATTTACGGACATTCGCATACCAATATCGACACAGAAATCGGGAGTACAAAAGTGATTTGCAACCAGATGGGATATGTATTTGAAAACGAGCATATAATCAACGGATTTGATCCGGGGAAATTTTTAACCATTTGAAAAGAAAGAACATATGGAACAGAATAAGAAGACAAACTTTACCAGGCATTTTTTCATAGACTTGGCAAAGGAATGCGGTTTGAATGCTGCGGTATTCGAACAACTTGGAAGCAGGCGCGATACAGAGATCGTGGTTGATAACGATACATTGGAGATGTTAGTTAAACTTCAGGAGCAATTTGCCCGACTGGAAGAGATGGGTAACGATGAATACAGGGGATTTTATATCGAATTGCCTCGCCCTACTCCGGAAGAATGGAGAGATTGCGAAGCATTGATTGCAGACGGTGAATATGACAGTGAAGAAGAATTTATTAGAGATTGGGAACTTTCAAATCCCAGAGAAACGGTATGGTACCATGTCGGCTCCGCCAGATACAAAGAAAAGCGTACCATACAATTCACGGATAGGAAACACTCGTATTTTACTATTGCGAATTATTCCCGATATGGAGACAGGATAGGTGATCGTTTCTACCCCGAATGGCAAAGGGATTTCTTGGCAGAGTTGGCCTTATATTTTCATAAGCTAATCGATGCTATCATATAAGATCCGGAGAGGTTCAATGATTATGTGGCGAAGCATCTTCTTTACCAGCAGCGAGACGGAAGAATTGCGAGAAAGGAGTTCAACAGAATCGAATCGAGATTTAAAATTGAGGTCGAAGACGAGACGACGGTAATAAAAGCACTGGAAGATTCCGTCTGCAAGAATTTCGGACAGCCGTTAGATACAATGACGATACGTTCGTATTGCAAATACTATCGAATCGCTCATGAAGCCTATGACCGGTATTTTGAAAGGTTTGATACTACACGAAAGATACGTACCCTTCCGAATGGAGTACCATTGGAATTACAAGATGTCGCATATTACAACATGGTTACATTCTGTGATTTGCAGGATAAATACGATCTCGACAGTGAGACGGATTTCAACAAATTCGCCTCGAACCATTATGGGGAACTGGGGTTGTCGCGGCTGAACATACTCGCTTCGAATTTTGACAGTCCCGGATGGAGAATCATTGTTTCCAACAGCTACTCGGCGTATGCGGATGTTGCGGTAGAAGTCGCCACTGCGCTTTACAAGTCTGGCATTCCTTTGGAAATACACGACGCTGGCAAACTTTTGCGAATACTCAAGGAGGAGGATCATGTGAAATTGATTCCGTACACATTCCACGATTACATGGGCCATCATGAAGAAGGGACCGTTTATCAACTTCCATGGGAGTACGAATGTATGGATAGCGAGGAGAATGTTTTATCATTGGAACAATACCATGAAATCATCTCCCTGGCAGAATGGGGAAAAATTAAAGAAATAAGAATCAACAAGAAACGGAATAAAAGACAATTGAGTTGAGTTACGATGTTAAAAATTCAAAATATCGGCACTATTTTGAATTAGTGCCGATATTTGGTTTTATTTGTCCCCGGAAACAGCTATAATATGAATAACGAAACAGTGACATCCATACTAAATTGCTGATACCCATCATAATTTCAGTATAGAGGACTTGTTTGCCCTTCTGCAAAAAAATTGGCATAAACAGGTCTTCCTTGTCATGGTATCTGTTCAAGCTAGTGAATGAAAATAGGCTGGTTAGAACCGGGCGTGGAATGTACGCCGAAGTAATGAAACAGACCTTTGCCCCCAAACCAGTAAAGGAAGTAAAGGAAATTTATGAACTATTACATGCCAATTTCCCATTTGCGAAATTCTGCGTCTACCAAGGAGAGATTATCGCACCTTTGCAACATCATCTTTCATCTAACCGCATCATCTATGCGGAAACGAACAGAGACTCGACAGAAACCGTTTTCAATTTTCTGAAAGGCAAGCAGCGTAATGCTTATCTGCGTCCTGATAAGAAAATGATATACCGATATGTGGATTTGGATAGCCGTGTCTTTTTTGTGAAAATCTTATCTCCGAGGCTCCTTTGCAAAAGGTATCTGGAGTTCCCATGCCCACGCTGGAAAAACTATTGGTGGATATATTAAGGTAAGCTAAAAAGAATCTATTTAATACCTCATGTCGCTATCCATTAATTCTTAGCCTTGGACAATACCCAACAAATGAAAAAGAAATTCGCCTGTTTTTATCTTTTTATCGCATAATATTTTATATCTTCGTAAATAAAAACGGTACAGTATATAATGAACAAACCCATGAACCGAATCAAAGAAGTGCTTGAAGAGAAAGGCATAAAACAGACTTGGTTGGCAGAGAAGCTTGGAAAAAGTTTTTGTATTGTCAATTCATACGTCTGCAATCGCCGACAGCCAAGTTTAGAGGTGCTGTTTGAGATAGCCCAAATACTTCAAATTGATCCCAAAGAATTAATAAAAAGTACAAAATAGTATATATGGAACTCCAGATTAACGGCAACAAAATATTTGCTCCTCTGAAAAATAAAGAGTTGGTTCTAACTCCCGAAGAGAGAGTTCGTCAGGAATACATCTGCCGGCTTGTTAATGTCTATGACTACTCGCTTGATCAAATGGCTCAGGAAGTTCAAGTGAGTAATTCTCATCGTGGGCTGGGTAAAGCTCGAGCCGATATTGTAATATGGAAGTCTTCATCAGATAAGAAGGATGACGCTTCTGCTATAATCGTTATAGAGTGCAAAGCCGAGCATATTACAATTCAAGAAGAGGATTATTATCAGGGATATAACTATGCATCTTGGGCTGGAGCGGATTTCTTTGTTACCACCAACCTGAAGGAGACTCGTATATTCAAGGTCGTTAAAGGAAAAATTCCAAAACGGCTTGAAGAGATTGTTGATATCCCCAAAGCCGAAGATCTGACCAATGCAAAAAAGATCAGGGAATTATTAAGTCAGACCAAAGCGTTTACGCGCGATGAATTCAGTAGGCTGCTTTTTAAATGCCATAATATCATACGAAACAACGACAAGTTGTCGCCGGAAGCAGCGTTTGATGAAATCAGCAAGGTCCTCTTCATTAAAATCCGATATGAACGAGATAATACCGGTACTCAGATTTTTTCAAAAGAGGAATTTACGAAACTACGAGAAGCCTACGACAAGACAAAGTCCAAACAAAGTCTGCCTTTTTATCAGCAATTATTCGAGCGTACAAAGGAGGACTATGCAAAAGATGGTCTATTCGAATCCAATGATACGATAAAGATTAAAGAGGCAAGTTTTGAGGCAATAGTTAAAGAACTCGAAGTGTACAATCTCTCCCGTACGGCAGATGATGTGAAAGGTATTGCCTTCGAGAAATTCTTAGGGAAAACCTTTCGCGGAGAGCTGGGCCAATTCTTTACGCCTCGCACCATTGTCGATTTCATGGTAGCATTACTTGACCCTGAGGAAGGTGAAATCATCTGCGACCCCTGTTGTGGTAGCGGAGGGTTCTTAATCAAGACCTTCGAGTATGTGCGCGAGAAAATTGAAAAAGACATACAAAAAGTTAAAGAGCAGATCAAAGCCCAGCTTTTCAATGAAAGCTATGAGACTCTGAGCGAAAAACAGAAATCAGCTATTGATGAACAGGTCAATGCCTATTTTGCTGCCCTTAACAAGGAACTTGATACCGGTAATTCAAACAGCCGTTTACAGAATCTATCCAGCAACTGTATCTATGGTACGGACGCCAATCCACGCATGGCACGAACCGCAAAGATGAATATGATTATGCATGGAGATGGACACGGAGGCGTTTATCACCACGACGGATTGTTAAATGTCAATGGTGTTTTTGAAAATCGTTTCGATGTGATTCTCACCAATCCGCCATTTGGTTCTCGCGTAGAAAAATCGCTGGAAATAACAGAAACTGATGTGGAAACCGATGTGCAGAAGATTGCCGCATACGAGAAGAAATATGGTAAAGAGGTATATCAACAGGCCAGGAGCCAGATCAATGACCACATAGGGGATTCTGTACTGGATTTATATACGGTTGGCAAACTTAGCGGGCTGACCGAAGTATTATTTATCGAACGTTGTATCCGCTTGCTTAAGCCGGGTGGACGTTTGGGCATTGTCTTGCCGGAAGGAGTTCTCAATAACACTAATTTGCAAGCTGTACGCGAACTTTTCGAGGAAATGGCCAAAATAATTTTAATCACCTCTATCCCGCAAGACGTATTCATGGCCTCTGGGGCTACGGTAAAACCCAGCTTACTATTCTTCAAAAAGTTTACGACCGAAGAGCGGGCCCAGTTCGATGCAATTAAACAGGCGGCGACCGAAGAGGTAGGCTCCAAGTATCAATCGCAACTTGATAAGATTGATTCATTCCTGGCGGAACGGGGTAATTCTGCAGAGGAAAAGAAAGCAAAGAGGGCTGAAAGGCGTGCGTTAGAGACGAAAATTGCAGCCGAAATATGGGCGATCGTTAAAGAAAAATTTGATTATACTATCCCCATCGCCCAAGTAGAAAAAGCAGGCATTACGACAACCGGTGCCGAATGCGAGAATCAATTAATCGATTTGCTCGAAGAGTTTACGCCTTATCGCAAGAAGCATCATATGTGGGCCTCAAATGAGTTGAAATTTCACTATGAGATAGTCGATAATAAAGTCGTTCGAACCGATCAAGATGGCAATACGAAGGAGTTATGTTAAAGAGTAAAAGCACATACAAGTATTTGGATTTTGTAAAGTTATCGCAACTTTACAACTGGAGTGTGCAGTATCTGAATGACTCCAAAATCCGATTCACCACCAAATACCCGCTGGTTCAGATTAAAGAGTTCCTGACCCGTAATAAAACAGCTATTGAAATACAGGACGATGTATATTACAAGCGTGCCACCATTAAGGTACGCAACGGTGGAATCTTTCTGCGAGATACAGTTATAGGGAGTAAAATTGGCACAAAAAATCAATTCGTGATTTCCAAGGGACAATTCCTGTTGTCCAAGATAGATGCTCGTAACGGTGCATTTGGCGTTGTCCCAGAGGAGTTAGATGGAGGAATCATAACAGGTAATTTCTGGACTTTTGATGTAGATTATTCAAAAGTAAACCCACATTATTTAGCATTACTCACGACAACGAATGAGTTTATTGAATTCTGCGAACAAGCAAGTAATGGTACGACCAATCGCCACTATTTGCAGGAACCTCTGTTTTTAGATATAAAGGTTCCTCTTCCCTCACTAGCAGAACAAAATAAGTTGGTGGAGGAGTATAATGCTATAATTGAAGAAGGGAATAAAATAGACATCCAAATTGAATCAATTCGACAAAAAATACAATCGTATTTATTAAATGCCATCGGCATAAAAGATAGTAATAACCTTGAGAATAATAAGACTGCAGAATGTCAATGTAAATACCTGAAATTCACAAATTTATCCGATATAAACAGATGGGATTATTGGAACCAGGAGCAGTCAATAACAACCTTGCTCCATACTACAAAATACCCCATAGTTACGCTTGGATCTTATAATCTAATACATAGAAAATGGGTGCGAGACTCTAATACTTTCAGATATGTGGAAATAGGAAGTGTCGAACCCTTGCGTGGTATTGTCAATGCAGAAGAGCTTAGTACGGATAAAGCGCCAAGCAGAGCTACTCAAATTATAAAAGAAGGAGATCTGATTATCGGTACGACGCGACCATACTTGAAGAAATTTGCAATAGTTCCTTCTGAATATGATAGTTGTGTTTGTTCGTCAGGTTTTCAGGTAATCGCAGCTAACAAGAATTACAATCTGAATTTCCTGTATGAGTATTTGCATACATATTTGGCAATAAATCAATTTGAATTTTATATGACCGGAGCCCTATATCCGGCGATAACAAACAAAGATTTAAAAAAAGTATTAGTACCATTCCCTCCTTTAGAAATTCAGAATGATATAGTACAGTATATTCAGGTTCTGAAAGAAAAGGTACAATCACTAATACAGCAGGCTAGTATAGCCCACACAACCGCAAAAAAAAGATTTGAGACCCAAATATTTAAATAATATGACACGTGACGAATTGAATAATATTGCAAATCAGGTTCAAAAAACGAAACGGCCTGTGCCAATAACTAAACGCGAATTAATTAATTCTCTCGGATGTGAAAAACGCACTACAGGAAATATTGCATACATTAATTCATGGCTTGATAAATATAATTTAGTCACAGTCCCCAATTATGCTGATGGATATATAGACGATGTTACAGAATTGAAGTTTAAATATTCCATTAAACCAGATAGGTTCCAATTATATTCTCTTAATATAGGAGAATATAAAAACCTACATCAATTATGTATTGATTTTAAATCAACTGACAAATACTGCTGCCTAATCGGGTTAAATGGGTCCGGAAAAAGTAATGTTTTAGAGGTCATAAGTGCCATTTTTTATAGTCTGTACCATATTGCCACCTTGGTAGATGGGCTCAGAAAATACCCATGTCCATTTAAATATCGAATTAGCTATATCAATGATAATGAATTTTATGAGATCATTGATGGTAGATTAAAAAATGGGAATAAAGTAACATTAGATATTTTACCCAAAAATATCCTTGCTTCATATAGTGGGGAAGATACAAGGTTATGGAAAACATATTATAAGCCTATATATGAAAAGTATTGCAGCAAAATGACTGCTACCCAGGGATTTATTCCTCCATTTATGTTTTATATAAGTCGGCATGAATGGGATATTTCTCTATTAACACTGCTGTATTCTGAGGATATTGACGTTGTTAAGTTTGTTGCAGGAATAACAAAAGGTGCTGAATGCAAAATATCTTTTGAGTATAATAATACCAATATAAAGAAGTGGGACGGAACAGAAATCGAAGGTTTTATAGAAAAATTAAAAGAAAAGTCTACTTATAATATCGAATCGTTTAGGGCGACAATAAATGAAATTAATTTTATTGATCAGCCTAGTACTCTATTTTACTGTCTATATAAATGCCGAACAGAAAGTGATAATCAAATTATACAAAGAATAAACATTGAATTTATAAATAAGGGAAACATTGAAGGTCTCAGCGAAGGAGAAAAAAAGTTAATCAATGCTAATACCATAATTCATATTCTTTCTGCTCCTAATAGTTTGTGTCTTTTTGATGAGCCTGATTCACACATTCATATTGCAAGAAAAGATGAATTAAAAGAATTGATTAATACAGAGAACCGCTATAGTATAGTTACAACCCACTCTCCCGTATTTGTGAATTGTCTTTGCGATGAAAATATTCGGTATTTGAAAGATGGCAAGATTGAAGATCTGGAGAGGAGCAAAAAATTATCACTTTTATCTGGCGGAGGCATTTCCATTTTTGAAGGTTCTTTAATATTAGGGACAAAAAAAATTCTAGTTGTCGAAGGCCCCTATGATAAAAAATACCTTGAAAAGGCTATTTCAATTTTTGCAAAAAGAAATTCTAAATATAAAGCTCTTAAACAAATTGCTATTATCCCAGCCGGAAGCGCAGGAAACGCAAAAACAATGTATGATGATGTTTTATCTAAACAAGTTGACGGATTAGAACTAATAGCTTTCCTATTCGATTATGATAAAGGAGGATTGGAGGGGTGGAAAAATATTGGCAATATAAAATCTGAGAAAGTAATTCCCATATTTTATCAGGACAATTATGCAAAAGAATACGAAACCAGTATAAAAAATATAGCAGATAAAGATTCGTATATGGTCGAAGATTTATTTTCACCGGAATCATATAAAGAAAAAGTCGAATATATTCATAAAAAGAATACACATAAAGAGTTCCGGTGCAATGACCAAGGTAAAACGACGGAAGCAATAAAAAAGCATATTGAGAACCATTACTCTCAATTTAAAGACGAATGGTTTGATGGATTCAAACCTGTATTGGATCAATTAATTAGTATTTTTAAATTATAGCCATGGGCAAAACAGTAACTACATATTTGATTGACGGAGATCCAAAGGGGACGCAGTATGCATTTATCAGCAACAAGATTTGTCAGATGTTTGTGATTCCGCGTTCGAACCTGGCCTATCTGAACGAGCAGGAGAAACTGCACAAGCCGGCATTTTATATCCTGATTGGAGAAGATGAGACGACAAAACCGCAAGCCTATATCGGAGAGACCGAGAATTTTAAGGAACGGGTAAAAGACCACGACAGCAAAAAAGCATTTTGGCAAAAAGCACTTGTCTTTGTCTCGAAAGACGAAGATATGACCAAAGCCGACGTGCAATATCTGGAATATCGTGCGATTGCTGAGGCCAAGCGGTCGAACTCGTTCGTGCTAAACGAAAACAAACAGGTTCCCAAAGCGCCGAATCTTCCCGAGCATCAGCGGGATGCTATGGATGAATTTTTTGACGACATTAAGTTCCTTGCGTTATTCATTGGTTGTGGCATCTTTGAAATATCTCAGCCCAAGGAAGAACATCTGTTCTATACAAAGGCCAGAGGCTGTAATGCAAAAGGATTTTATAATTCCGCAGGGTTTACAGTATTAAAGGGCAGCATCGTAGCCAATAATTGTGTCCCCTCTTTTACATGGAAAGCAAAGAGGGAAAGAATGGTCGAAGAATATGCGACTTTGAATAACGGCATTTGGACGATGGACTCGGACAAGACCTTCTCCAGTCCCAGTACCGCCGCCGATTTCTGCACAGGTCGGCCATCCAATGGATGGAACGAATGGAAAGATAAGGATGGGAATACATTGGATTTGGTATATAGAAAGCAGTTGGAATAAAATAATTACCTTCTTGTAGGATGAGCAATCTACTATATATTTATTGATTAACTTTACAAAAAGCATATTTTATTTATCATACTGATAACACATTGGTCATCATCAAGAGTATAGACATTGTGTGCCTCTCTTGTGGTTTTATCCCAATGCCACCATTCATGCAAATCTGCTGATTTTGTTGCAGACATAATAAATGAATTGAGAACAATCTGCTTATCACCTGCTGTCGGTGCTAACTGCTTTTCCAAATCCTTGATTGTTTTGTAAAATTCAATCTTAGGGTCATCAGGCATAATACGAAGCAAACCTTTCGGGTCGACAAATGTGATATATTGCTTTTCAGGTGTGTCTATCCATAAGATATAATCAGGATAGAAATTACCTGCAACAAAGAATCCCATACCCACCTTACTTTTATTTCTTAGAAGATAAAGAGATTTGTTTTCAAGTACATCACCATTATTCTCTGTAAATTCCTTCAGATAATCAACAAACAGCTTTTCATCTTCATTCAAACTGACAGGGGTAATCTGTATATTGGTATTTCCCTTTTTCAAGCACACCAATGGCGCATACAAGTGAGAACGGAAATCGAACAGACACAGATTTTTGTTGAAGTCAAACTTCTTTTCGTATTCGTTCAATCCATTATTATCTGTAAGAATAGATTTTATATCTTCAATGAATTTATCCAATTCTTCACCAGTGGTATCTAAGCTATTTTGTGGTGTAACGGTGAAGGTATATTCATCTACAAAATTATTGTCAGTAGCCGAGATTTCTTGGAATTCAAGCAATGGTGCTTCCCATCTTTCTTGCTCGAATTTGCAGAATTTGTCCATATAAGACTTTAATGCCATAATCGCATAATCTGTGGCATACTCAATTTTGCGAATTGAATCTATTTCAAGTTGCTTTTCTGGAATAATTAGTTCATACCAACCATCTGTTTCAAGAATAGGTTTCAGCTTGTTTCTATCAATGCTGATATTGAAATAAGACTTCTCATTCTTGTATTGCTGAATCTCATCAAAAATGCGATAATAATCAAGCAAGGCAAGTGTTGACGCTGGAATCGTGAATCTTGTATCAATCATCTGAATATTCATTTTTAATGAGCCTGATGATTCAATGGATTGAATCTTGCTTCGGCAATCTAGTACCGACTTGTTACGAACAAGGTATCGCATGAAGTCTTCTTTGGGTACATCGAGCACCATACGTCGTGCTTGCTTCTTGAAATTCTTCCCGTCCTTTACTTTTATGACACGGAGTTTCTTTGTCTTCACTTCATCATAACGGTTGACTACCGGCAGAGTCACTTCGATAATATCATCATTGGTTGGAGCGCCTTCCTGTTCAAGGAATTTCTTGAAATCCTCCATATATTGCGCCTTCACACCGAAAATGGTAAGTGTTTCTACGCAATTCATATATCGCAAAGGCTTTACTGAGGTATCGTCAAGGCATGTAGACCTTTTTAGCATTCCTTTATATCCTTTCAAACGAACACCACGACCAAACAACTGAATTGCCTGCGAACCTTCACCTTTGGCAAAATTTATCAATCCCATTGTAGACACACGCCAGCTGTTCCATCCTTCGGTAAACTTTCGTGAACCGATAAGTATTCTAACCTTTGATTCTTTATCGTTGATGCTACTGAATAATGAAGTAGAAACGAATTCTTCGCTTCTGCTTACTATTCCCTTTGCTTCACAAGCCTTAATAAGATTAGCTGTATCTCCAATGTTTATCACACCAAAATAATCACCATATTCGCCAATCTTCATTGCAATTTCGCCTTGCACTTGCTTTATGGCTTCAATGTGCAATCGTGGAGCATCGGCAACAGTGTCGGTATTGAATATCAGATGAAGCATATCTTCATATAGCACTTGCGCTGATGGTAATTGGCCATACACATCTATTAGCGCATTGAAATCGTGTGAAAATAGATCACGTCCATATTTATCGGCAAGACCTGTTTCTTCTGACTTCACTTGCTCTATACAACGGATGCTTTCTTGTTTGTTACGAACAAATCTGTCGATAAAACATAACACTTCCTGAACATCACTTAACTCATCTTTTGATGTTGATGCCGTTACACGGTTTCCAACAAACACTAATAATGGATTCTCTATATTGAAAGGAATCAGTTCGGTTCGTTTTTCAATAGAATACTTCACTTGTTGGAAGAAGGAAAGCAAACAACCTATCAAATACAAATGACGGTGATTATCATCAATACCTGCTCTGAGGTTATAGATACGATAATCTTTTCCATAGCCATCGCCATAGAAATATTTGTATGAGTAGTCCATTATTATAGACTTGCCATATTCCGCTACCATCTGCCTGTCTTCCTTTTTTGAAGATGTGGCATTCAGTGCTTGTTTAAATGTAGCTGAGTACTCAAAGGCAAAACCTTCTTCGCTTAAGCGTGTACGATAGTCGTACCAAACACCGTCTGTTGAAGACATGCCACGATGGGCTTCATCCACAAGAACAAGGTTATTGCGTTCAAAGCTGTCTACCGATACGGTTTTCACTTTGCCTTCTTCCTTGAGTTTGTTCATATCAATGATGGCAACACCTTCATTTTGTCCGCTAAACATACCGCCACCATCTTTGTTGAAGATAGTGGCTTTAATTCCAGAAAGAGTAAGTTCATTTAAATGTTGTTTACTCATTCCTTCATTTGGCGAAAGCACAATAATTTTATTGATAGCGATACTGCCGTTTATTCGTTTTGCTCGCTTCAAATAGAATATAAATTGCTTTATGTTGATGTGCATTAAAAGTGTCTTACCACTACCTGTAGCACACATATACGCTAACTTGTTCATTGAGCTAATGGTATATGGTTCCATCGCAAGAGCACCCAATGTTCTTGCGTTTTCGCTATCAATGAATTCGTTAAGCGACTTGCAGAAGGCTGATCTGTCTGCAAAGTAGTTGTCGAGATACATCTCAGTGAATAACAGGGAGATGTATTGAAAATACTTCAGGCTGATTCCACCACGGTTTTCTCCAATTTCTTTTGTATATCGACAGATTCTCTCATCGTATTCTCGCAACTTGTCTGTTGTGATACTACAATGTTTCATCTTTGCTATCTGTGCTATGTAGTGATGAAAATGAGTATTGCCATTTTCATCCAATCCTTCATATTCAATGCTGTTGAGCTTGTTACCCAAACTTTTCAGTTCGGTAGTGCCTATCTCACCAAGAAAGTAACGGAATAAAACCAAATAGGTTTCAAAGCTGACTGATGGTGAACTTTTCTTTTTTGCCATATTTCGTTATTCCTCCCACATTCGTTTATTGAATTCTGTTTCGATAAGCACCACTTTCCATTGCTCATCGTCAAGACGCAGATTCTCAAGGTTGTTATCCCCATTGATATATATTACATCAAACTCACGGTCGGCAGGATTGATGCGATATTTCGAAAAATAGGCATCCAGTGCAGCATTGCTCGTTAGAATATTATCTTGATTAATGTTACGCCATATAATCAGAGCTTTACGACCATCTGGTAATGTTCCTTCTATCTGACGAAAGCTATATATGCCATTTTGGTCTTTTTGCAAATCAACTGCACCCTCATATGGAGGATTAACAGCTTCTTTGGTTGAGAAGTAGGAGATTGAAGATTGACTATGAACAGAAAGACCAATAAGGTAATTGAAGGTTTCAACGACATCAACTTGTCTTTCTTTGCATTCATTCTTCTCTGTAATCTTCATATTATACTCAAATGGAGTGATGAAAGCCTCAAGGTTAAGCAAGCTGCCTTTTGATTCCATATCAAGCATATAGCCTATTAGATATTCACCTCCTAAGTTGGATCCGAAGAATGAGCCTTTCTCTTCAAGAGTAATGTTTGAAAGTGCATCTTCGTAACTTTCAAGACGCATATATTTCATTATTTGGGAAATGCCTTTGTTATGCTCTGTTGGTTTACCACTATCCCATTCAGAAGAATAAATTGCTTTCTTTACTCTTGTTTTGGTAACTAATTCAAAGTATTCACCCATTTCAACAAGGATATACTTTCTGTTTCCATTAGTCTTTCGGTTTAAGTCAATTACAGCATGTCCTGTGGTTCCTGAACCTGCAAAATAATCAAGAACAATAGCTTGTTTATCGTCAAATGTGCCTGCTTCTATTGCTTCTTCTACTGTATAAAGTGACTTTGGAAATGGAAATCTACCAGAGTCTCCAAACATTTTTGTTAATAAGTTAGTACCATTAACAACAGCACTAAACTTTGAATCTACCCACAGGCTTGGTAATAAATCTCTATTCTCATCATCAAAATAACGTCTTTTAATTACGTTGTTATCAGAACAAAATAGCATATCGTTTTTCCAATACTCGTTAGCAGATTCATATCCTAAACTCCAACATCTTTCTGCTCCGTCTGCTCCTAATGGGTATACACGTAGATAACCTTCATTTGTATTTGAGGTTAGGTAGTCTTCGTTTATTAATGGAGGTTTTTCAAAACCTTTAATAGTGTGAGTTGTTGGGTCAACTAATACTGCGTAGAAACTATTAGGTCTGCCATATCGAAAATTATTATCACCAGTACCACTTCGACAGAACCCTCTTACTCTTTCTCCTGCATTTTTAGCTTTTCCTCGCAATATATCACTATTCTTTTTTACTGCAAATAAGTTGTATTCATGGGTTTTACTTACATTACTTCTGCCTGTTCCAGAACCAGGATAATGATTAACAATGACTTGAAATATATTATAATTAGGAAGAGTAAATTCCAAAACTTTGTATAAATTGTGAAGCTCAGTATCATCTATAGCTATAGAATAATATCCAATCGTATCAACCAATAATGATTTTCCTTCAAATAATCTGTTCTGCATTAATGATAACCAAGATGAATCTCTATATCCATTTTTATATAATATTGGTGTAGCATCAGTATTATATGGAGGGTCTATATATATGGTTTGAATTCTATTGGAGTATTGATTTTTTATTAATCTTAGAGCTTGAAAATTCTCGCTGTTAATCATCAACCCATTAGTTTTCTCATCTATATCATCTATAGACGCAATTAGACGATCTCGGAATGTGGTTGAAAAATTCTTTGTATCAACAATCAAGTTCTGATTCTCCTTCAAAAAATCTATGCTTGGAGGATTTGTAAATGCTGTTGTATGTAGATCTCCTTTGATTTCATCAATAGCATACATATCAATCCATTCTTGAATCTGCGGCTTGTTATCTGCTATCTCTTGATAGAACGATTCATCAATATGGTCGAGGGTGATACACCAATTTGTTTCCACCACAAACTTCTTCTTCAGCCAAAGTTTGCGCTGGAAATTCTCTATCTGCGCCAAGAATGTGATTATCTCCTTACCGATACGTTTTACCGCACGCACCTTTGCAAGATAACTTTCTGCACGTACTTCGTCATCTGTGTCAAGGTCATCGAGATGCATTACTTCGTTCTTGATAAAGAAGTCAAGTTCACGTGTGAGAAATCCACCTAAATCCTTATGAATGAAATAATCGAATGTGTTCTTTGCTACATATCCGTTAAGATGTTTCTGAATCAAAGTTACAGGTTTCTTTGGGTCTGTTGATGTTTGGTACATCAATGGCATCATCAATTCAGGTACACCAATAATATATTCACGAATTTTTGCATAGTTATCATCAACATAGTTCTTCTTTTTGTCTGCAGGTATGTCAAAAATAAAGCGAATGATTAGTTCCTTCGATTCAGCATTCCATTCGAATGTCTTCAATTCAGGCCGCTCATCATTTTCTGTATACAGCATGAACGCACGTTTAGAATCGTCAGTTTCCTTATTATTGTTCTGCTCGATTGTAGCATCAACCAAGCGAAAATGAACATTTATCCCTTCCTTTGTAACAAACGAATAATCCTTGAAGTTTTCAGCAGTCTTGATGTAATACTGGTCTTGGTTAGCCCAATACAGTTTTACTTCTTCACCTTCATAAGGAATGGCATAGACACCTTCTTTATAACGACGTTTAGAGATAAAATCTCCTTCGTCGTAGTAACGATTAAAGAATGAATATAGTGCAGAATAGACGTCGCTTTCGAGTGCTGACATATCTGAACCTTGAGATAATTGTTTCTGCAAAGCAATATATTCTTGCTTTTTGGGAGTATTGTCTTGAAGAGCATCAATAGTCATACCCATTGATTCAACATCCGACTCTATCTTAGCCAACTTTTGCTTGATTTCATCAGTCTTTTCATTTGCAAATGGGGCGAGAATCTCTTGTATTTTCTTGGGTAGACGATTCTCGAAGTAATCAACAATCTCACGTTGACGAATATTGATGATTCTGTAAATACCGAAATCAAGGTCAGACTTATCTAACTCAAATATAGTTTTCAATAATGCGACGAAGCGCTTCTGATATTCATTCATTATGTTATTTATTAATTAGTTAGTACTCCAACGAACAATAAATAGATTGTCTGATGAAGTTGTTTGAATCATTTTTCTCTCAAGTTCAGCAACGAGCTCTTTTCTACGAACAGATATTTCATCTTCCCTATTTTCAAGTTCATTACGCTTTCTACGCTTCTGACGGCGCAAGTCCTCTGCTTTAGCTTCAAAGCTGATACGTTCTTCTATATTTTCAGCTTGGCGAGCAAGTCTTTCTGTCTCACGTATATTACGTTTTACCATATCAAGTTCTTGCTCAATACCATCAATAACATCACGTTCCCAACGATAGATTCTGTCTTCTTCCTCTTTGAAGAATGAAAGATTTCTGTTATCCACATTCTTTGTTGTTGTTACGATGTGCTGTTTTGAATTAGCATCCAGTCGAGAAACAATGGTATCGGGTATTTCGATATTCATCTTTTCAGTTCCACCGCAGAGGAATAGTTTTTCGGCTTCTTCTTGTGTCAAAAACTTGCCATCCTCAGTGAATGCAGTAAACAAGCAATATTGTTCGTCTTCAAATGATGAAATTTGAAGCTTTGATAAAACCAAATAGCCTGATTGGCATCTAAGATATTCAGGCAGTACTACGTTTATACCAGTGTCTTTATTGTTGAATACGATTTCACTGTTGCAGTTGTCTGTATCTAAAACCATAGCTTTGCCGAGGACATATTGAGCTAAAGGGTGAGAAAGTCGATACGGAGCACCATCTCGCAGTTGTGAGAGTAAATCATATTTACCGCACGCGCAATTCGCAACCGACTTTTTGAGAACGAAAGAATGTTGTTTATCATCGAATTTAGCTTTGCCATCAAGCACATACTTTGTTAATTCCCAAAGAATATGTTCATATCTATTTAAGAAAGTACTTGCTTCATCTTTTGCTACACGAAGATGTTCTTGCACGTCAATATCAAAGTTTTCCAAAATTTGATGGCGAGTATCTTTCATGCGTTCGTCTATCTCAACCTGCATATCAGTTTGAAGACGATCGAATGCTTCATTGATTTCTTCTTCAGTTCTACATTGCTGATAGATTTCCCAAATGCGAGTTTCAAAGTCGATAGCGTCTGCCTTACCGAGAATTTCATCAGAAGCGCCGAATATATCATCAAAAAGGTTGAATTTCTCGTTAAGGATATTGAATACACGCACATCTGCGTAATTCCTGATATTTACGAAGTTGACAACAACAACATCATGTTTTTGACCATAACGGTGGCAACGACCAATGCGCTGTTCAATTCTCTGAGGATTCCACGGTAAATCGTAGTTTACAACAAGAGAACAGAACTGAAGATTAAGACCTTCGCCAGCAGCCTCTGTTGCAATCATAATATCTGCCGATTCTCTAAAATAATCTACTAATGCCATTCTTCGGTCAGCAGATTTGATGCCACTAACTTTTGAAGGATTAGCTTCGCGCCAGTTTTTATATATTTGTGTTGTTTTAGAGTCAGAACCACGACCATTGAACAATACGATTTTACCTTCGTAGCCATTCGCTTCAAGATATTCTTTCAGATATGCCTGTGTCTTTGTAGATTCAGTAAATATCAATGCCTTTCGTGAAGCACCTTCTTTGGCTTGCATCTCAAATGATTTATCCAATGCTTGAAGAAGAGCTTCTGATTTGGAATCTTGCTTTATCTGTTTGGCTTTGTTGATAAATGATTGTAATAGCTCAATCTCAGCCTTTAGTTTATCAATGTCAATCGCATCCTCTTCCTCGGCTGATATATCTTCGTTATCATCAACATACAAATCTATTTCTTCATCATCGTCTATCAAATCCTCTGCTGTAAATAAGAGCATAGATGCCGTTTCGAGCATCTTTTCAAGACGTGATTTTATATTGGTCAATGTACTTATAAGAGCAAAAGTTGAAGAAGCCAATATCTTACGGATTATCATTGTAGTCAACTTCTTCTGCTGTGCAGGAACTGAGTAGATATCGTTTCTTCTGAGAAAATCAGAAATAGCTCGATATAACTCATATTCAGCATCAGTTGAGTCGAACTTCTGTGTCAGTGGTAATCTATTTGTATAATTGATATATTCTTTTACATCACGTCTCAATGTACGTTTATACATCGTAGACAATCGTGCACGAAGGTCGGTATTATTTTCTCCAGAACCGTATTCACTTCTAAATGATTTCTCGCTACCAAAAATATGATCATCAATTATGCTTGTCAAACCATAAAGCTCCAGTAATGAGTTTTGGAAGGGTGTAGCTGTAAGCAACAACTTCTTTGTTGTTGTGAGAGCATCACGAACTGCATGAGATGTTTTGCTTGATTGGCGATAAACATTTCTCAGTTTGTGAGCTTCATCAATGATTGATATATCGAAACCATGCATCAATATTTCATCCTTTTTACGAGCCACAAAATTATAGGAACAAATAATTGCCTTATTCTTTGAATATGGAGATCTGCCGTTCTTGATGGCTTCATTGTAGTTCTTGGTGTCAAGGATAATATTGTCAATACCAAATTTATCTATCAATTCTGTACTCCATTGTTTTCTTAATGCAGCAGGACAAACAATTATAATCTTTCGTTTGCCTATAGCCCAATATTGGCAAATGACCAAACCTGCCTCGATAGTCTTTCCTAAACCGACTTCATCAGCTAAAACGATACCTTTGGATAGTGGTGATTTGAATGCAAAGAGTGCTGCATCAATCTGATGTGGATTGATGTCAACAGACGCACTCATTAGTGATTGCGAGATTGAAGATAGTTCACCGCCCACAGCTTTTTGTGTAAGCAAGTTTGCGTAATACTTCGCGTGATATTTAGTTATCATACTAATAAAAAACTTCGTCACAAAACGCTTTAACAGATTTAGTCAGACGTAGATATGAAAGAGTATCCTTTTGATTCATCGCCTTCGACTACGTTATAGTTGAATGATAAATATTTTGCTCTTAGTTGACCTATTTATTAGGTGAATATGTTTGCGAAAATACACATTCGAACTTGAAAATACCATTATTTGTACCGTTTTCTTCTAAAAATCTACGGAATAGTTGGTAATGTGGAAAATTCACTCTCATCTGTCCCTTCCGTTCATTTTAAGATAATTACTGATTTACCTGGAGTTCTACATTCCTAAATTAGCCCACATTTCTGAGTTTTTTGGTTCGTACTGTAACCCAAATTAGTGGACATGTGCTTTTTTTGAAAAACCGGCCAATCGATTACAATTGAACCGATCGTCGAGTATGCCGGTAACGATGCCGTGTACTTCTGGCGAATTGATGGGAAGACAGTGGGCCGCGATAAAACATATACTTACGAAGCCGGGAATGATTCTTTCACATTCTATATTGACTTTTCGATTACGACAGATTACGGCTCGGACGAATTGGAGATACAGGTGGATATAGTGTCTTTGCTTTCCCCAAAAATTTTACTGGCGGTTCCGGAAGAAGGGTATATTGTTCCTGTAGGCGTCGATCTGGAACTCAAACCCGAGGTAATCAATTCCGAAAACACCGAATATACGTGGACGGTGTACGGAGAGAAAAAAAGTGATCAAAAAGATTTCATATTCAACTCGTCGAAAATCGGTATGTATGAAGTGGTGCTTATTGCTAAAAATGCTGACGGTGAAGGGGTGTTAAAATTCAATGTCAAGGTCTGCACTTCGGAAGAGATGCCGTTCGAATGGATGTGGGAAACAGAAACATTCAACTTAACGATTGGACGTACGGCTTTTATACGCTCTTATTGGATTAAGAATGCTTTCGATGCCACCTATTCATGGCAGGTAGACGGCAGTGATGAGATTGTGCAAACCGGGCATGAGTGCCTGTTTGCCTACAAACCAGAAACACAGGGGACACATCCGGTAACTGTTACGATGAAAAACCAGTATATCGAGCGAAAAAAGACGTTTACGGTTAATGTTTATCCTCCGGTTCAGCCCAGGCCGATTACCGCTACCAGTAAGGCTACGGCGGATCATGGTTATTTTTTCCTTCTGGCGCCAGCCCAACACGTCAATCGCGGTAATAGTGAAACCGTAATCCCTTTTGCGAACCAAGCGGCGGTCAATGCTTTCATCTACGACCATCCCGGTTCAACCGAATTCGGAGCGTCACTCGGTGCTTGGGGCGGATATCTGATGGTCGGATTCGATCATAGCGTCGAAAATAGCGGCGCATACGACCTGGCGATTAAAGGGAATCAGTTTCCGGGTTGGTCTGAGCCCGGTATCGTATGGGTGATGCAGGATGAAAATGGCGATGGAGAGCCAAACGACACTTGGTGCGAACTTAAGGGAAGTCTTTACGAGGCGGAAGGATATGTCCGGGATTACGCTGTAACCTACTGTAAAGGAAGAATCTACGAGCCGATTATATGGTAAGATAATTTAGGCAATACCGGTAAAGTAGACTACATTCACAGTCATTATCCGCCTACGTTATATCCGCGTTGGATCGATACCGAAAGTTATACGTTGGTCGGCTTTCGCCTGCCATCGGCTACAGAGCAGTCATCTACTTCAGGATACTGGGAGAGCAGGGATTTAGGCTGGGGGTATGTTGATAATTACAGCCTGATCGATATGTTTGTCAACGATGGGAATCCAAATGCAGGCTGGGTTGCTAGTCGCCTGAGAATAAGCGATGCCGTTACCTGCGACGGAAAACCGATTCGTCTTGATTTTATCGATTTTGTCAAGATACAGACTGGCGTCAACGCTACGGCCGGAGGCTAGGGCGAAATTTCGACCGAAGTCGGTGCCGTCCAAGATCATAATATGATAAAAAATCAATAATCATACGGTTGTTCCCATCTTATTAAAGCTTATAAAATCTACGGGTTTTATAAGCTTTTTGCATTTATGACTATATAGTGTTCTTTCACTTGCGACAGATGTCTTCCAGATAGTGTTTGACCCGGATGTATTCGCAGGATTTGGCGATAACGTAGCCGCCGTTTTCCGACCATTCGAACGGGGAGAGATGCTTTCCGGCGAGTATGTTTGCCGTCTACGCTGATTTTAAAATACCCATTTTCAAACAGCGTTTTTAGTTGTGACTAATTTATTGTTGTCCTTTCAGGTGGGCCGCTGGCGTTTTTTGTTATTGGTTGCTTTTCATTGTATTACAAGGGAGTGTTTGTATCGGATTAGTCATATATCTTCTTTCAAAAGGCATCTACCTGTTTTTTATCTCGTAGGTTTCATATTTCCCGTCGAACATGCTTTGTTCCAATGGCTCCAGTTTTCTTTTTTCTGCTCAGCTTCGTTAAAGCCCAACGAACCATCCGGATTCTGATGTAAAGAGTATGGGGGCGGAACATTGCTCCCGGTCTCGAAGACCAATGCAAGCTCGGATTTATTCCATACTCTGATGTCTTAGCTATTCAAATTTATAATCTTTACAGTTTATGAGCCAATTTTTTCAGGGAAAGACAGGGCGCTTCGACCTGATATGGGCTTGACATTTTTGCGAGTTCATACAGGGGCAGGCGATAAGGATTTCCTGAGCGAGGATGACAAAGATGAGCCTTACTCTGGAGAAAGGTCGATTCCGGTTAATGCCTTATCATTGACGCGGGTTGGCAGGTCGTTGTTATCTTTGCGGTTTGTTGTCTTGCCAATGTTTATTTCGCTCTGAGAGGAGATGACTGGACGGATGAGCAAAAGGCAGAAATAGAATCGTTGCCGTTTCGTTACCTCGTCCTATTACAAAAAATGTAACGTCCCTATTTATTAGACTGTTACATTAATCTAAAGGCGTTCGATGACGAGACGGGCTTTTACATTCCGGGTAAGGCCGTTTTGCCGGAAGCTGCGGCCGGGCTTATTCGAGCGAGAACGAAAAATGGTCGTAAGGTTCCGTGCGCAGCGACAGGCCGACCGTCGACGGCGAGACGGCGAACAGCGGCGAGAACGTGTGAACGGTCACCGTTTTGCCGTCCGGATGGAATTCGAGTATCCGTAGCCAGCCGTCGCCCCCGTTGCCGTGCCAGCCGCCCCCTTCGGCCTGCGCGTTGAACATCATCTGGTTGACCGTGCGCCCGGCCCGGTTCTTATCCGTACGGAAACCTACGTGGCCCCGGTGCGACATTTCGTCTACCACGTGGCCGCAAAGTACCATCGACGAATTGGCCGACGGTTCGATCAGTTTTTCCCACAGGGCTTTCCCGCAGGTTACGTCCGTTATTTTGTAACCTTCTTTTTCGATCCGCCTGCCTTTTGAGTCCATGTAACTATGTGTCAGGTATATGACTTTGTGTTCGCTGTATTCGGGCTTGTTTGCCAGCGCTTTGGCTTCCGCTACGACGGCTGCCCGCGGATTGAATTCCAGCGAGACGATCAGAAACCGGTCGCCGCCGGGCGCCTGGAATTCGTACCAGGCGTTTTCGAGCGTCGGGATGCCCGCTTCGTTTTTGAACATACCTTTCAACAGGCCGGTGTACAGGCTCTTCCGGTTGGCGGGGAAGAACGAGTTCAGTTGGCTGTAACGGTTCTCGGCCCGGTCGAAACCGTGATCGTGGTTACCGGTGCACAAGATGTACGGTACCACGTCGTCGAGGATGCCGAACGCATCCGAGACGAACTGCCACTGTTTGTCCGAGGGCAGGTTGCCGTTTACTCCGTCCGGTACGGTACGTTGGTTCTGTTCGACCAGGTCGCCGGTGCAGAGCACCAGCCGGATGTTCAGACGTCGCTTGTTCTGCTTGATCCAGTGCATCATCAGTTCGAACGTCGGGTGGTTGTAATCGAATTTGGTGTAGGTTTGCGGATCGGGTATCAATACCATGCACCATGAACTGCTGTCGCTCAGCGCTACCGGTTCGGGATTCTGCGCGGCGGCGAACGGCCCGTTCAGACAGGCCAGGATCAGCAGGATAATCAGTTTTCTCATCGCTGCGATGGGGGCTGGTTTTACAACAGTTTATCGATTTCTTCGACGATCCGGTCCTTCTCGCTGGGACGCGGTGCGTTGTGGGAAACGATTTTCCCATTCCTGTCGACTAGCATATAGTGCGGAATTCCTTCGATTCCGAATTGCGTATAAAGTTCGTTGATCTGCTCCGAAGTCGGCTTGTAGTGGATTCCGGTCAGCTTTTCGGCGAGAACCGTCCTGCGCCACTGATCGTTCGGGCATTGTCCGCAGAGGAATACGAAAACGACGTTCTTATTCTGGTAGTGTTGCTGTAGTTCCAGCGAGAACGGCATTTCGGCCATGCACGGTCCGCACCACGGTGCCCAGAAATCGACGTAAACGACCTTGCCCGCGTGGTCGGCGACGATCGATTCGAACAGGTTCCCGCGGATCGTCGAGTCGGGTTCGATCAGTTGCGTTCCTTCGGCGGGTTCTCCGTTCAACACAGCGTTCAGTTCGTCGTTGGCGGCCTGCATTTTTTCGCGCATGTAGGCGTTGGCGAATTGTTCCGGCGCGATGTATCTGTTCAGGATATCGGTCGGTGCGTTGGGCAGCATCTCGAGGTAAAACCGGCAGCGGATCAACTCTTCGGTGAATCCAGACGTTTTCTCTCCCAGACGCTTTTGCAGGAATTGCAGCGCGTCGTCGTCGGATTTGATTGCCGGATTGTCGTCCATTTCGCGGTAGATCGACTCAAGCAGGTATTGATTGTACATATCCAGGAAGGCGGCGTGCTCCATCGTGACGATCCGGTTATCGTCGGGATCGTAGCTTTTTACAAAGCGAATGAAATTCTTCGGCAGTTCCGGCGCCTGGGCTTCCGGATTTTGCTGTTTGATCACCTGACAAATGTTGGCGTAAGTCAATTTTGCCTGCCACGTTCCGTATCGCAGCATGTCTTCCACCCATGCGTTCAGCTCTTTGACGGGACGGTGCTCTTTGCGGAACCGGTTCCATACGTCGCGGTATTCCCGCTCTTTGCTATCGGCGAAGGTTTCGAACTCTTCCGGCGAATATTTGCGGATGGCCTGTTCCATGCTGTTTTCACCCGTGTATTTCAGCCGCAGCGGTTGGTAATATTGCTGTAGATCGGCCATATCCCGGTTCAGCGCCGCCGCGCGTTCGTTTCCGGCGAACGTGATGACAGACTCCGGAACTGTTCCGTCGCGGATCGTATCGTTCCAGACGCGGGCGTCGAGTTCGATGTAGAGGCTGTCGCCCGGAGCGAGGCACAGGCGGTGGGTCTGCCGGTAGTTCATCAGCACTTCCTGCGGGTAGCCCAGCAGGGTTTCCATGCGAAAGGCGCCTTCTGCGTCCGCCGATACTTTCAGCGTATTCTGGCCGCTCTGTTTCAGCAGGCCGTTGAATCCGAATCCGATGTCCTTACGGTCGGGATGTTCGTCGAAATGACGAATTTTGCCGGCGATTACGACGCGGCCGGTTTGCCAGGGATCCGCTTGCCGGGAACAGGAGCAGATCAGCAAGGCGGAGAGCAGCAGGAGTGTGATGCGCATGATACGATTGGTTTGATTGATCGCCAAAGATAGCACAATAATCCGACAAATCGCCCATCCGCCGAGGGCCCTCGGCGGATGGGCGATTTGTCGGTACTGTCCGGGGCTCGCTTTAGTTCGCCGACAAACTATTTGACTTCGATCGTGTAATTGTTATTGTAGCAAACGAGCGCCCACTCGTCGTTCTCGTATTTGTGTCCGGGGCTTTTCTGAACGAAGCGATAGGGCGTTTGCAGCAGCGGCAGTTCGGCACGGTTCAGGAACGACGCGAAGTCGGCCCCGTGCATTTTGATGCCGCCGATGAAAAGTTTCGCGATGTCGTACCCCCGGTATGCGTACAGGCTCGGAAGCGAATTGAAAGCCGATACGTAACGGCGGTCGAAATTGAGTACCCGTTCGTTGCCCCGGTCTGCATGATAAGAGGTGACATAGCGCAGGTTCAGCTTGAAGAACAGGTTTCTTTCGATATTCTGCAGCCGGGCCCAGCGCGAACTCCCGATAACCCGGATCGCCGGATTCTTAATGCTTCGCGAAGTCAGGCTGTTTTGCACCGAACTGACGTAAGCCAGAATTCCGTCGATATTCGTTTCATCCGAAGCCAGCACGACGATCACGTTTTCTTTTTCTCCGCTGAGCAACCCTTCGAGGGCCGTTCCGCCCATGCCTTTGACATAGTTGAAGCGGTGCGCTCCCTGCGGGATCAACGGCTGTATCTCGGCCGCGAATTCCGAATCGTTACCGGTCGCAGAAATCACGATGACGTTTTTGTCTCCCGCGAATTCGTTACGCAGCTTGTCGTTCTTGACCGAGGGCCCCGGCGCGGCCTGGAACAGCAGCGGACTGTCGACGCTTTCCACGACGGCCAGCGGCGATACGACCGGAATGCCGTGCTGTGCGGCGAATGCCGCGACCGGCGGAAAACATTCGTCGTAGACCGGGCCGATGATCAGGTTGGCGTTTTGCAGTTCGGGCTGTTGCAGGATTTCGGCTGTTTCGGCGGCCGATTTGCCGGTATTGAACAGGTCGACTTTGACCGAAATGCCCGAGGTTTTCAGTTCTTCGAGGGCCAGCAGCGCTCCCTGGTAAAATTCCAGGAACTGGCGTCCCGACACGCCGGCTCCTTTCAGCGGGAGCAACATGGCCACTTTAATGACGCCGGTTACGTCGACCGGCCTGATCGATGCGCTTTCCGTTGCCGGTTCCGTTCCCGGATGCTGCGGCAGGGAATCCCGTACCGGTCGGTCGGTTCCTTGCTGCGGGATCGGGACACGCAGGATGCTTCCCTCTTTCAGTCCGTCTTTCAGGATCGGTTCGTTGTAGGCCGCGATCGAATCGACCGGCAGACCGAAGCGTTTGCCGAGCGAATAGAGCGTTTCGCCTTTTTCCACGACGTGGTGGGTGAAACGGTCGGATACGCTGTTCAGCGCGTCTTTGTAGGATTCGATCTGCTCCTCGATCTCTTCGGTGTCGCTTTTGCCCTGGCTCGCCTTGCGGATGTTGATTTGCTGGCCGATCGACAGGTGCGCCGGGTCGAAACCTTCGTTGTCTTCCATCAGTACGTCGAGTCCTACGCCGTAGCGTTTGGCGATCGAGTAGGCGGTTTCGCCCTGGTTGACGGTATGGATATCGAACAGACGTTTCCTTTTACGGTCGGAAAGCGGTTTCTCGGACGCTTTGACGACCGGGATCTTGATTACCTGGCCGGCCTGCAGACCGTCGGCGACGTGCGGGTTGCTCGCCCGGATGGAGTCTTCGTCGGTGTCGTACACTTTACAGAGCGAGTAGAACGTGTCTCCCGGTTTTACGGTGTGTACGTAGTAGCTCTCTCCGCCGATCGTGACGATGCTCGTCGATTTCTGCGTTTGATTTTGTGCCTGAACGGTAGCCGCGGCCACTATCCAGCAAACGATAAACAGCAATATCTTTTTCATCCCAGGTTCAAAGTTACCCGCAAAAATACAAAAAAAGCCGATACGACGAAAGCCGCGCGCCGTTCGTGTCTATTCGACCCTGAATTTTTTGCTTACTTCTACGGGCATCGGTTCCGCGGACGGCGTATCCAGATCGTAAGGGGACAGCGCGTAGCGGGTGCCGACTCCGTTGGCCGTAACGGTCAGCAGGTGGTCGCCCGGGGTCAGTTCTTCGCTGGAGAGCGAAACGCCCGTTCCGCCCGCCGCCGTCTCGACCGTCTGCCCGTCGATGGCTACGGTGAAACTTTCGGGCTGCACGCCGACGGTCGTCCAGTGTACCGATATTTTCCCGTCCTTACAGTGAACGGGCGCTACGGCCATGACGGTAACATCGTCCGCCTGCCCGTTGTAGATATCGACCAGCGCCCGGGTCAGGTTCAGGTAATAGAAACCCCATCCGCCGTTGTCGCCGCGGAATCCGGGGGCCGTCAGCGATACCGGTTCGTAATCGTCGCTGTATTCGACGCTGTAACTGTCCACGAAAATATCCTTGTCCGGCCCGTACCCGTGCGATCCCTGACCGGTAAATTCGTTGAATTGGTGCAACATTACCATGCGCGGACGGTGTTCGAGGGCGGTTTTGAACGATTCGAGGTATGTCCATCCGTCCCGGCGGCCCCATGCTTCGGGCGCCTTCCAGCCGTTTTCGGCGAAACAGGCCGGATTGACCGTCGTGCATTCGGCCACGTCCCCTTTATAGGTCACGGTCGGTTTCAGCGAACCGTCCATCCAGCTCCAATACCCCAACTTATCGTGTCCGGTCAGTTGGTTTTGCGACGACATCCAGCGGATCGTAAAGCGCGAGCTGTCTACCGGAGGATTTCGTCGGCGCAGGTCGTCGATCTGTTCGGCCGTCCATCCGAGCGTCTGCTTGAAAAACGGAACGCGGAAGGCCGTTTCGGTCTTGCCCTCCTTGACGCCCATGGCTCCCGTATCCAGAATGACGGTCAACGGTTTTTCGTCGTATTCGTACCACAATCCTTTGAAACGGGGATTGCGCACCATGTATTGGTAGATCCAGTTCAGCTCTTCGTTCAGCGCTTCCATCGTCGCCGGGGGGCCGTTGCTCAGGCCCGGCATGATGATCGCCTGCGGAACGGGAAGACCCTCGTCGCGCATGTCGGCCATCACTTCGAGCGCCAGTTCGGTGTTGTGCACGATGGCGTTCACTCCGTCGCCGCGTTCGTCCCAGTGCTTGCAATCCCAGATATGGTTCGACCAGTCGAACAACACGGCGTCGGCGCCCGAATCCATCAGCCACAGCAGGTGCTGACGGATCACGTCGGGATCGGTAAAGTCGTAAAAGCCGACCAGCGGAACGGCCTGAGCCGTCGTCCACATGCTGCCCGGAGCGAACCACGGCTCCCATTGCGATACGAATGCGGTCGGATGTTCCGGTCGCTGCGGAATGTCGCGGCGGCGGACGTCGACGTCGATTTTATTGGAATGCAGTCCGGCGTTCGGCATCGGCCTGCCGGTCAGGTAGGGCCTGTAATCTTTCAGCCCGCACCACAGCGACGTGTCGCGCGGTACGGCCACCACCTCGATTTCGGCCGTGCCGACGTTTGGCAACGGCAGCAGCAACAGCGCCCTGCCGTTGCTGTCCGGAAATTCGTGCGATCCCCACCTGCGTCCGTTGACGTATGGCATCAGAATCACTTCCCGGACGGAATCGCCCTGCGAAGGCGTGTAGCTCGCTTCGATCTGCACGGTGCGTCCCATGTCGATTTGTTGAACATTGGCCGTGATTTGCAGTCCTTCGCGCTGCGAGCAGGACGACAGCCACAGGACGGTGCAGAGCGACAAAATTAATCGCGCAGTGCGGTCGGCGCCGTGCGCGAAACGGAAAGTACGGGTATTCATAGTTCGGTTCATTAAGGGTTCGAATGTTCGATAGATAAGGATAAAGGTAAAAAAAATTATCGGATAAACCGTCCGCCCATTCCGTTTTTTTTGTACCCGGATTTTTTCCGAAGAGTCCGTCTCAGGTTTTTTGCATCTGTATTTTTCGGAATATTTCCGGATGCGGAAGGCGTAAAATGCGTATTTCGGAGGTTTTTGACGGAAACGGATCGTTCCGGACGTTAAAAGTGCTGAAAAATTTGTTATTCTGATGGGAAACCCGTACTTTTAGAATTATGTTTCAATGTAAAAATTATTGATTATGAGTAAAAAAGAAAAAAGCATCGAATTGCTGAACAAAGCCGTGTCCGACGAACTGTTGGCTGTAAACCAGTATATGTATTTTCACTTCCGTTGCGACGATTACGGGTACGACCTGCTTTCCAATCTGTTCAAACGCACTGCGATCCACGAAATGCTGCATGTGGAACGCCTGGCCGAACGGATTCTGTTCCTCAAAGGAGAGGTGGAGATGACCCCGTCCGGTTCGGTCGAAAAAATCCACTGCGTGAAGGAGATGCTGAAAAAAGCGGCTGAAATGGAAACCGGCAGCGTGGACGATTATAACAACTGGGCCAACGAGTGCGGGGCGAACGCCGATTCGGTGACCAAGAAAATGTTCGAAGCCCTGGTCGGCGAGGAAGAGGTGCACCTCGACCAGTACGAAACGGAGATCGATAACCTCGAAAAATACGGGGACAATTACCTGGCGCTGCAATCCATCGAGCGTAGCAAAAGCGTCGCTACGCAAATGGCGGCTCCCGCTGCCGGCGAATAGCGATGCGTCGTTGATATCTGTTGCGAAGAGGAATCCACTGCTGGATTCCTCTTCGCGGTTTTAGGCTTCTAAGTAGAAATCAGAAACAAATTAAAGTGATTTTACAGGGATTCTTCCTTTTTGCGGAGCCGGGAATTTAGGGAGTCGTAACTTGTCTTTAAAACTCTATGTCAGAATATTTACGACAGAAATAAAAACAAAAAGCGCCCCGTAAGGACGCTTTTTGCGGTATGGACGAGACTCGAACTCGCGACCTCCTGCGTGACAGGCAGGTATTCTAATCGACTGAACTACCACTTTATATCTATAACGCTATAAAATACAGCAAAATCATAATCAATAGCAAAGAACTTCTCAAAGTATAATTCAAGTTTTTATTTTTCCTGGCAGACAAAAATATTTCCATAAGTATTGTCAGGATTGCAAATGTAATTATCATCCATGCAACGTTAATATTATATTCCTTTTTTAAAGGATTAATAAAATAACAACCAACAAAAGCAGCTGCCGAAACCACCGTAAATACAGTTACCCAAACGTTTTTTTTCCCTTCGGTCATAATGTTTACAGATTTTCTACAATTGTGTCGGTAACAGGCCCATAGGAAGTAGAATATGTCATATATGTTATTCTTATACCTTGCTGACTACCTGAAAGATAATTATTTTCAATATTTCCCCAATGCAAAGACTGTAAACCACAATAAGCCCCTGCAATGGCACTTTGAACTGGAGCGGCAAAACTTGTCAATATCGTAGCTAAACCTGCCCATGTGTGGGTAGTTTGCATTCCATTCATCAGCTTAATTGCATCATCGTGGCTCAGGATTGTTGTGCTCGAACTCCAACCAACGCCTGAATTTGTAGATGTTTCGGATGATGCGCTTTTAGTTCTTGGAATGTAATTAATTCCATATAGATCGTTGGTTATTACTCCCGCCTCGACTAACTGAATATTAAGTTGACGCTGTTTATTAGCGATTTCTATTCTCTCCTTAATATAAGAATAAAGCTCTTCTGACATATTTGCATCTTGTGCAGACCCTATTAGCATCAATGCGCCAGTTTTATCTATCTGAACAAATTGTCCGACTCTTTCAAAAGCCACACATAATAACTCTTTTTGATTATCTGAAAAATTATGATTTTCAGGAATCTCAATGTTCAAGTATTTGGATGAATTATTTGGCATCAATTCTTCATCCTTAGTACAACTGTATAATAATACACAAAGTACGGTCACAACTGTACAAATTAACGAAATAGAAATAGTTTTCTCATAATGATTGAATTTAATAATACTGTTAATAATATTATGATTGGTAATGTGTTGTAATGGTAGTAATTATTATTTATAAAAACAAATGTTCATCCCATTAAGATTCAATTAAAGACAATCCTGTGCTTGAAAGTTCATTAAGTGATCCTGGCGTTGATACCAAATACTTTTATTTAGTACTGCTTGCCGAAATTACGGATAAACCGGTCAAAATACTTTCCGGGATCAATCGCGGCGATAAAAATGAAAATGAAAGAACGCATCGAAAAATCGGCAATCGGTCAATCGACTAAGTATAATATTGTAGTAAAATACCAAAATCAAATATATCTGTAAATAAACTGATTTCCAAATCAAAAGTTCAAAATGGAACATTGAAAATATATTCAAAGGGAAAAAACGAAGACTGTAAAGAAAGATTTTTCTATAACAAAAAAGCGCTCCTATTGGAGCGCTTCCTGCGGTATGGACGAGACTCGAACTCGCGACCTCCTGCGTGACAGGCAGGCATTCTAACCAGCTGAACTACCACACCGTACTGATGTGCAATCTTGTTCCCTGATTGCGTTGCAAATGTAATGTAATTTTTCGATTCTCCAAAATTTTTCGAAAAAAATCAGGAATTTTTCAGCCAGCCGTCAGTCGCGTTTGAAAATCGAAAAATGTACGCTTCCGTAACTGCGGCTCTCCGCGAAGCCCGGATAACGGCTTACATCCAGGTTCTTAGAGTGCTCCAGGATCAGCCATCCCCCCTCCCTGAGCAGGTTCCGGTCGAAGACGGCGGCGGGGATCGTCTCGCTCCCTTCGATGTCGTAAGGCGGATCGGCGAAGATGATGTCGAACTGTTTGGCGCAGCTTTTCAGGTAAAGAAACGCATTGGCTTTTACCGGATGGATATTCGTAAAACCGAAACTTTTGGCCGTGTTGCGGATATATTGGTGGTGCACGGCGTTGATTTCGACCGAGACGACGGAAGCCGCTCCGCGCGAGGCGAATTCGTAGCTGATCGAACCGGTTCCCGAAAAAAGATCCAGTACGTCGAGTCCTTCGATCTCCAGGCGGCTGTTCAGTACGTTGAAAAGGTTCTCCTTGGCGAAATCGGTGGTCGGCCGCGCGCGCAGGTTCTTGGGAGGCTGGATAACCCGGCCCCGGTGGATGCCGCTAATGATTCTCATGGTTCAGACGGATCAGATGGGTGAAGTCGCATACGTTTTCGCTGCCTGCGACAGATCGGTTTACGGACGGGCGGAAAAGCCGCGTACGGCGGAAATAACGGGCCGCGGCGCGGCGCAGTTGAGGGGCGTCCGTCCCGGAAATTTCGATCCGGAAATTCGTTCCGGCATATATTTTTGTCAGGGCGCCGAGGTAATAAAGCAGGTCGGCGTCGCTGTGGCGCGGCAGGGTTTCGGCGAATAACAGCCCCCCGTCGTAGGCCGACAGGTGAACGAAGCTGCGGGTCAGCGCCGCCGCAAGCAGCGGTTTCCGGGCGTGCCGGACAGCGCTTTCGAGCAGCGGATGCGTATAAGCGAGCCGATCTCCGTAAGCCGAATGCAGGCAGTCGTATACTGTGCGTGCGATGCTTATCAGCGCGATCTTTCCGTCGCGCGGCGCGGTGGCGACCGTGCGGCGTTCCGCTTCGCCTGGAATGCCGGACAGGGTCATGTACCGCTCGGCGTCTTCCTCCCGGTAATATTCGGCCGGGATCAGGCAAACCCGGTCGGTGTCGTACAATACGGTCGCTCCGCCTTCCGGGCATTGCAGCGCTTTCTGTCGCAGCAGCGACCGCAGCGCGTCGGCCTGTTCTTCGCCGTGCGGCAGCGGGCAGGACGCCAGCGTTCCGATCTTTCCGCCGGACACCGGGCAGAAGGCGAACCTTCCGTCCGAAAACTGGATCAGCAGCCTGTCGGGCGCGTCGGTCGTTTCCATCGTTCGTGTAATTTCATCGTTTTAAAATACCGGTTTTCGACTGTGCCGCCGGAATAAATCCGGGAAAATCGTTTTCAACCCCGGAAATATTGACGTAAATTTGTAACGGTCGGCCGGCCGTTATCCGAAAGTCCGGATACTCCGGCCGTTGTGTCGTCCGCAACTCAATAACGCCCATGTTAGCAGAACATATCGCCTCCCAAATTTACGAGAATTTCGCATTCGAGCCAACTCCCGCGCAGAAAAATGCGATCGAGCGCCTCGGCGGGTTCCTCTGCGGCGATGCGCAGGATCGGATTTTTATCCTGAACGGATACGCCGGAACGGGAAAGACTTCGCTGATCGCCGCGTTGGTGAAAACCTTGTCCGGACTTCGGGTCAGGACGATCCTGCTGGCGCCTACGGGGCGGGCTGCCAAGGTGATGAGTCGTTACGCCGGAGCGAAAGCCTACACCATCCATAAGAAGATTTACCGGCAGAAATCGCTGGCTTCCGAGGACGCTTCCTTTTCGCTCGACTATAATAAAGAGAAGGGGGCCGTATTTATCGTCGACGAGGCGTCGATGCTGTCCAATTATTCGTCCGACGGTTCGATATTCGGCTCCGGGCAGTTGCTCGAAGACCTGATCGCCTACATCCGCAAGGGCTGCGACTGCCGGCTGATCGTCGTCGGCGACAGCGCGCAGTTGCCCCCGGTGGGTCACGACGGCAGTCCGGCGCTCGATCCGCAGAAAATGAGCGTGTACGGGACGGCCGAAGCCGCTCTGCTGGACGACGTGGTGCGGCAGGAGGCCGATTCCGGCATTCTGTTCAATGCAACGCTCGTGAGGTGTATGCTGGAAGCCGGGATTATCGATATTCCGCTTTTCGACACTTCGTTCGACGATGTGGAGGCCGTCGACGGCGGGGATATCCTTGAGGCGATCCAGGGCGCTTACGACAGGTACGGCATGGAAGAGACGATCGTCATCACGCGGTCGAATAAACGGGCCAACCGTTTTAACGAGGCGATCCGCCGGCACGTATTGTTCGCCGAGGAAGAGATCGGTTCGGGCGATATGCTGATGGTGGTCAAAAACAATTACCACTATACCGGACGCGAGGAGGAGTGCAGCGTCGATTTTATCGCCAACGGGGATACCGCGCTGCTGAGACGCATCCGCAAGTTCGAAGATTTTTACGGGTTCCGTTTCGCGCAGGCCCGGTTGTCGTTCCCGGATTACGACGACCTGGAACTGGAGTGTAAGATTTTGCTCGACACGCTCGGCAGCGATTCTCCGTCGCTGACGCGCGAGCAGGGCAGCCGGTTGTTTTTCGCGGTAGCGGAAGATTACGCCGACGTTCCGTCGAAGGCGAAGCGCTATAAACAGGTGCGCGAGAATCCTTACTTCAATGCGATGCAAGTGAAGTTCGCCTATGCGGTGACGTGTCACAAGGCGCAGGGCGGGCAGTGGCGCTGCGTTTTCGTCGATAAAATGCTGTTCGGCGACGAACAGATCAGCCGCGACCTGCTGCGGTGGCTCTATACGGCGATCACACGGGCGACCGAAAAATTGTACTTTATCAATTTCGACGAGCGATTTTTTGACGGAAAATAGCTAATTTTACCGTCCGATCGATCCAATAAAATATAGAAGAACCTTGGCAAAAGAGAAAACCAAAGAGACCAAATACGTCGAGACGCCGCTGATGAAACAGTACTACGGCGTGAAAGCGGTGCACGGCGACGCCATCCTGCTGTTCCGGGTGGGCGATTTTTATGAAACTTTCGGCGAGGATGCGATCCGGGCCAGCCGGATACTGGGCATTACGTTGACGCGCCGGGCCAACGGCTCGGCTTCGTTCGTCGAACTGGCCGGGTTTCCGTACCATGCCATCGACACCTACCTGCCGAAATTGGTGCGCGCCGGCGAACGGGTAGCGATTTGCGAGCAGCTCGAGGACCCGAAAACCACGAAAAAGATCGTCAAGCGCGGCGTGATCGAATTGGTTACGCCGGGCGTGTCGTATAGCGACAACGTGTTGAACTGCAAGGAAAATACTTTTCTCGCATCGGTTTTTTTCGGTAAGAAGCGCACCGGCGTGGCGTTTCTGGATATTTCGACCGGCGAATTTTATGCGGCCGAAGGCGACGACAAGTATGTCGACAAACTGTTGGCCAACCTGTCGCCGAAAGAGATCATTTACCAGAAAGGGTGCGAAGCCGAATTTACGGAAGCTTTCGGATCGCGGTACTATACCTACCGGCTTGACCCGTGGATGTTCGCCGAAGATGCCGGCAGGGAGAAGTTGCAAACCCAGTTCGGCACCGCTTCGCTGAAGGGATTCGGCATCGACCGGATGCCGGAAGCCATCGTGGCGGCAGGAGCCATTCTTTATTACCTCGAATTTACCGAGCACCGCGATACCAAACACATATCGTCCATCGCGCGGATCGACGAGGACCGCTTCGTGTGGATCGACAAGTTTTCGATTCGGAATCTCGAACTGTTTTCGGCCAACGGCGGCGAGGAGGGCCGTTCGCTGTTCGATGTGCTCGACCGGACTTCGTCGCCGATGGGCGCGCGGATGTTGCGTCGCTGGATATCGCTGCCGCTGAAGGATCTGCGGCAGATCAACCGCCGGCTGGACATCGTGTCGTTGTTTATCGGCGACGCCGCGCTGCGCGAAACGCTTGCCGGAGCCGTCGGCGTGGTCGGAGATCTGGAACGGATCATCTCGCGGATCGCCGTAGGGAGGGTGACTCCGCGCGAGGTGGTGCAGCTCAAAAATGCCCTTTTTGCCGTCGAAAAGATCAAAAATACGCTGGAACGCTCCGGGGCGGAGCCGTTGCGGGAGCTGGCCGACAAGCTCGACCTGTGCCTGCAGGTGCGCGACCGGATCGAGCGGGAGGTCTATCCCGATCCGTCGAACCAGATCCAGAAGGGGGGCGTCATCGCTTCGGGCGTCAACATCGAGCTGGACGACCTGCGTAACGTCGCGGCGCACGGTAAAGAGATTCTCGCCGGTATCCAGCAGCGCGAGAGCGAAGCGACCGGCATCCCGTCGCTGAAGATCAGCTTCAACAACGTGTTCGGTTACTACATCGAAGTGCGCAATACCCACAAGGACAAGGTGCCGCAATCGTGGATACGCAAGCAGACGCTGACCGGAGCCGAACGCTATATCACGTCGGAACTCAAGGAGTACGAGGAGAAGATTCTCGGAGCCGAGAGCCGTATCCTGGTGCTTGAGCAGGAGTTGTTTGCGGCGCTGCTGGCCGAACTGGCGCAGTATACCGCGCAGATCCAGGTAAACGCTTCGGCGATCGCGCGGATCGACTGTCTGCTGTCGTTCGCGTCGCTGGCCGTCGAACGGAACTATTGCCGGCCCGATGTCAACGATTCGTCGGTTCTCGACATCCGCGAAGGGCGTCACCCGGTGATCGAGACGCTGATGAAAGTGGGCGAGGAGTACGTTCCGAACGACGTGCTGCTCGACGACTCGTCGCAGCAGATCATCATCATTACCGGCCCCAACATGTCCGGTAAGTCGGCGCTGCTGCGGCAGACGGCGCTGATCGTACTGATGGCGCAGATGGGATGCTACGTGCCGGCGAAAGAGGCCCGTATCGGGATCGTGGACAAGATCTTCACGCGGGTGGGCGCTTCGGACAACATTTCGCAGGGCGAATCGACGTTCATGGTCGAGATGCTCGAGTCGGCCAGCATCCTGAATAATATTTCGGAGCGCAGCCTGGTGCTGCTCGACGAGATCGGACGCGGGACGAGTACCTACGACGGGATCTCGATCGCCTGGGCGATGGTCGAGTACATTCACCAGCATCCGACGGCGCGGGCGAAGACGCTGTTCGCGACGCACTATCACGAACTGAACGAGATGGAAGAGTTGTACGAACGGGTGAAAAACTACAACGTGTCGGTCAAAGAGGTGAACCGCAAGGTGATCTTCCTGCGGAAACTGGTGCGCGGCGGTACGGAGCACTCGTTCGGTATCCATGTGGCGAAAATGGCCGGGATGCCGGGGCAGGTGACCGAGCGGGCAGCCCGGATACTGAACGATATGGAGTCGGCCCACCGGGGCAAGCTCAAGGACAATAAGAAGAAAGCTCCCACGGTCGCCCAGTATGGAAGCAACGGCATACAGCTCAGTATGTTCCAGTTGGACGATCCGGTGCTCAAGCAAATCCGGGACGAGATCCGGGGGCTGGATATCAATTCGCTGACGCCGCTCGAAGCGCTCAATAAACTGAGTGAGATTAAAAAAATTACGGGGATTTGATTTGTATGACATGATGTTGTTGGCAATTAGTTGATTGTCAGTGAAAAAATGACATTGTTCCGGACATTTTTTCATAGATGCGTGACAAGTTGACAACTTGTTTGGATTCCGGCGCCGGGCATTCGTTTTTTTTAATTTACAGAGTCACAGGACATAGCCGTTCGGGCAGCGTCCTGTGGCTTTTTGTTTGGTATGCGTGGCATATATTTTGAGTATTTTCTTTCCGGAACCGGGAAGAGAGAGCCCGGGTAAGGTTTAAAAGAATGTTTAATAATTTAAAATATTTGGGAGGACAAAACTATGATGCCTGTAAAAAAATCTCAGAATTGGTTACCGGGAATTTTCAACGATTTCTTCGGGAACGAATGGATCGAAAAAGCCAACAGCGCTTCGCCGGCCATCAACATCATCGAATCGGACACGGATTATAAAGTCGAACTGGCTGCGCCGGGAATGACCAAGGATGATTTTTCGGTGAAAATCGACGCCGATAACCAGTTGGTCGTTTCGATGGAGAAAAAAGAAGAACACAAGGACGAGGACAAGAAGGGCAGGTACCTGCGTCGCGAATTTTCGTACAGTCGTTTCCAGCAGGTGATGATCCTGCCGGAGAACGTCGAAAAAGATAAGATCGACGCGAAAGTGCAGAACGGCGTGCTGACCATCGACATTCCGAAAAAACAGGAAGCCGTCGAAGCGAAGAAGGTGAAGGAGATCGCCGTCAAATAACGGCCGGCGGTTTCCCTGTACCGAAAGCGGAGAAAATTTCCATGCGGAAGTTTTCTCCGCTTTCCGTTTTCGGCCGGAGAAGTCGCGGGGCAGGGACGGGAGTGCGGCCGGCCGCGCGATCTGTGCAGGAAGAAGCTGTGGGAGACGGGCGGTCCGCCCCGGAAAAAGATCGGACGGAGACGGAATAATGTATTGCATTTCCGTATTTTAATTATTAACTTCGCCAAAAGGCGGTGTGCGTTTGAATGGGGGCGGGAATTGCCGCGTAAGAATTGACGCTAAAACCTATAAACCTGAAATACGATGAACAATCAAGAACGCATTTCGCGAAGCGAATTTCTGAAACGCTCGTCGCTCGGATTGTGCGCCCTGTTTGTGGGACTCAATGAAAAAGTGTTTGCCGGAAGCGCGCCGGCGAAAGCCTTGTCCGAACCGGGCGAACATCTCTATAACTGGGGGCAGGCGTGGCATCCCGAATCGCCGAAACGTCTCAGCGATATCACGCACCACTTGGCGCAAATGGGGCTGTCCGGTCAGCACGGCCGCAACATGCCTACCGTCGACTGGGAATTTCCCGAAGGGCGCGATGAAAAATTGTCGAATAACCGCAAATACGGCTATGCGGCTCTGAGCGTGGCGCGGAATGCTCCGTTGCGTATTCTGCCAGGCGAACTGATCGTCGGGTCGGCCACGCTGCGCGAAGCGGCGCAACACCGCATTCCGGCGCTGAACATGGGCTCGGTCAGCCATACTACCGTCGGATTCGCCAAAGTGTTGCACCAGGGGTATAAGGGGCTACGGGCCGAGATCGACGAACGGCTGAGCCGGGGCGGGCTGGATTCGCACGGAACCGACCTGCTCGAATCCATGCTGATGACTCTCGATGCCGCTGCGCTGTGGCAGCAGCGCAACATCGCTCTGCTCAAGGAGATGAAAGGGAATGCGCCGGACAGCGAACGCCGGTTTTACCAGAATATCATCGATACGCTCGAAAACGTCCCCGAGAATCCGCCGCGTAACTTCCGCGAAGCGGTGCAGTCGCTATGGTCGCTGTACGCTTTTCACCGGTTGATGGGCAACTGGTCGGGGATCGGGCGTTTCGACCAGATGTTGTGGCCTTATCTGGAGGCCGACCTGCAGAAAGGGAAGATCACGCTGGACGAAGCCCGCGAACTGATCGCCCATTTTTGGATCAAAGGAACCGAGTGGATCGGCGAATTCAACGGTTCGGGGGATGCCCAGTTCTATCAGAACATTATCCTCGGCGGGATCGACAAGGACGGGAACGAAGTGACCAATCCGATTACCTACCTCGTCCTGGATGTCGTCGAAGAGTTGCATATCAGCGATTATCCGATCGCCGTGCGTATCGGCGACCATACGCCCGAGAAACTGTTCCGTCGGATTGCCGAGGTGCAACGTTTCGGTGGCGGGATCGTTTCGATGTACAACGAGAATACCGTGATCGACGGGTTGGTGCAGTTCGGCTATCCGCTCGAAGAAGCCCGCGAGTTTACCAACGACGGTTGCTGGGAAGCGATCATTCCGGGCAAGACCGCGTTCATCTATTCGCCTTGCGACATGATGCAGCCGTTGTTCCGCGCACTGAACCTCGATAAGGACGTTCCGCTCGAAGCGGACGATTTCGAAACGGTCTACGGCCGTTTTACGGCGGAACTCGGCCGGGAGATCGACAATCTGCAAAAAGCGCTGGACGGCAGTTGGAACGATCCGAACAACCCCAATCCGCTGGTGTCGATGTTCGTCGAAGGATGCATCGAGAAGGGACGCGGTTATTACGAGCGCGGCCCGAAATATACGGTCAACGGTATCCACTACGGCGGAGTCAGCGATACGGCCAACAGCCTGCTGGTGCTGAAAAAGCTGGTTTTCGAAGAAAATTACATCGGGCTGAACCATTTCGTCAATATCCTTCGTCACAACTGGGAGGGCAACGAGGGCCTGCGGCGACTGGTGCAGAACCGTTTTACGTTTTACGGCAACGACCACGCCGAGGCCGACGATATGATGAAACGGGTGTTCGACGACTATACCTCGATCGTCGGCCGGGTCAAGGAGCGCAACGGACTGAAACGTCCGTGCGGAATCAGTACGTTCGGTCGCGAGATCGACTGGCGGATGGCGCGGCGGGCGACACCCGAAGGCAGTCGCGTCGGGGATATCCTGGCGACGAACTGTTCGCCGACGCCCGGCAGCGACCGCAAGGGGCCGACGGCCGTGCTGAATTCGTACTGCAAACTCGATTTCACCCGCTGTCCGAACGGCGCTACGGTCGAACTGAAAGTCCTGCCCGATTCGGTCAAGGACGAGAACGGGATCGCCGCGCTGGTCGCGCTGGCCAAGACGTTCCGCGAGAAGGGCGGTTTCTACATGCACATCGACGTAGTCGATTCGGCGACGCTGATCGACGCGCAGATGCACCCGGAGAAGTACCCGAACCTACCGGTGCGCGTAGCCGGATGGTCGGCCCGTTTCACGACGCTCTGCAAAGAGTGGCAGGACATGGTCATCCAGCGGACGCAGCAGATCGTGTAACGGGCGATGTTTGTGAGCGGCGATTAAAAACGGTATGTTGTTGATCCGTATTGTTTTAAGTGTCGGGTTAAAAATATTCCGTCGAAGAGACTGAGTGTAAATCGCATAAAAGGCTTTTTTCTTGATAGAAAAAGCCTTTTATGCGATTTTTGTTGACAAAATATTGTTCAAGAAATATTTCGATGCTATATTTGATAGTATAAATACGATATTTTACCTTATTCAATAATCTTAAATTTTACAAAAATGAAAAAGAATTTACTCTTTGCCGTTATGGCTGCCGGCGTTGTCGCTTTTTCTGCGACCGTTTATTTTCAGGGCAATTCCGCTTCTTCGGATCTGCTGCTTGCCAATGTCGAAGCGTTGAGTGGAGATGAAGGGGTGGATGATTGTGATATTTTTACATACGTGCGTGATGCCGTGGAAGGGTTTGATGGTCCATACGAAGTAACGGAACATACGGGTATTGATGGTAAGGTTTGTATTACGGTCGGAGGTGTGGAAATTCCTGTATCCGGAACGGTTGGAGGCGGCAGTACTTACAATATTCTCGTAGGGAGTTGTAATGCGTTTAGAAATAATTGCTGTTTAAAAACGCATATTGGAAAGATCAAGAGAATCTAAACAGTAAAAGAGATTGTTATTGTGAAGTATGCCGTATTGGTTTTAATATTATTAGCAGTAGGATGTAGTCAACCGAACGATCGGGTTCTTTCCGGGGTGACGGTCTTCCGTACGAAAGATTGCCCGGTAAAAAATCCGTTTTTGAAAGACAGTCTTCCCGATAGGTGGAGATTTGTGAAATTAGAGACCTCGGACGATTGTCTGATCGGTCAAATCCAAAAGGTTGCCGTCCATAAAAACTTTATTGTCGTTCAGGATGACAAACGTACTTTGGTTTTCGATTCGACCGGCGCATTCAGAAATCGGATCGGGCAGATCGGCAGAGGTCCCCAAGAACAGTTGAGTATGGGGGCTTTCTATGTCGACGGTCAAGGCGAGTTTATAGGCGTATACGATATTTTGCGTAAAAAGATTTTCCGTTACGGCTTCGATGGAAAATTGCTCGAAAAGGTCGGTTATGCCGAGGAGATGGATTTTATCAAGGATATGTCTCTGGCCGACGATCAGAACCTGGTCGTACTATTCACGAATGCTCAGGATTATCCTAATGAATACGGGGTATTTAAGGCGGGTAATTACGCGTTTCGGGATTATGCGTTGCCTTATCGGGTGACAGGTGCGACGTCATGCGGAGTAGCGCAACCGTCGATGGCTAAAAACAACGGTATGTTCTTGATGACTTCCGTCCTGAACGATACATTATACACGTGGCACGACGGACGCGTAGACCCTTTGTATGTAATACAGACCGGTAAACAAGCGTTCCCTCAAAAGGCGATTGACGATGGCGGTCCCTATGATTATTATCCGGAAGTGGTCAGTAAGGCTCAAAAAAAAGGTTATTCCAGCGGAATCGAACGGGTCTGGTTGACCGAGAAGTTCGGTTGTGCGGAATATCACATCTATCGAGGAACAGGAACGTATTATTTGAATAACGAATTGAAAGAGATTACATTCCATGCCGTCAATTACCTGATTTGGGATCTGAAGACCCGCCGGGCCATTCATTACTCCCCGGCGGGGACGTGGGGGAGCAGTCTGTTTTATCCCGGGCGGAAAACTTTTTGCACGGCTACCGAGAATGCGTTGGTAAGTTGCATCCCCGCTTACGAGATTGCGGGGATCGACCGGGCGAAGATGGACGACGACCCGATTTATTCCGATCCCCGGATCCGCGAGATCGTTGATTCGACCGAAGAGAACGACAATCCGGTTATCGTTTATTATCCTTTGGACAGTATCTGATGAAAACGGTGAAAATCGCATGTTCTCTTTTGGGGCTTGCCGGGGTGTGTCTGGGCTGGCCGGGATGCGGGAACGGTGCGGCGTCCGCGTCTCCGGAGATCGAAACCGATACGTTGATCGACTTGGGGAAGTTCCCGATCAGCCGGGATACCGTGTTTAACGTGGTTTACAGAAACGCCGGTACGGAGCCTTTGCAGATCGACCGGATCGAAACGACCTGCGGCTGCCTGTCGGTAGTGAGTCTGCGTCCCCGTCCGCTGGCTCCCGGCGATACGGCTTCGGTGCGTTTGCGCGTACACCCGGTCGTTCCGGGGCACTTCGAGCAGGAGGCCGATTTGATTGCGGAGGGGTACGATCTGCCTGTCAGGATATCGGTAAAAGGATTCGGACAGAACAAATAAAAGCATCGTTTCTATATCGTATTTACGCTACGGCCGGTCGGTTCGGCGTCGGGAAGTGAAGCCGTGGAGATCTCGGATAAGGGGGAAATGACTTTTAATCTATTTGTGGAACGTTTGAAAACGCCTGCCGTGGAAAATGACGTGTAAAAGTTTTGCAGAATGACTTTTTTATGCTACATTTGCACTGCTTTTACGGCTACGGGGTGTAGCTCAGCCCGGTTAGAGTACACGTCTGGGGGGCGTGTTGTCGCTGGTTCGAATCCAGTCACCCCGACATTGAAAATCAGCCACTTAATGAAAAATAAGTGGCTGATTTATTTTTAGTGGAACACTTTTGGAACACATACAAAATATAAAACGGGATGATATTTATTGCATCCTTATCGCACAGGGGTAGGTAAAAGTATATACTGATATTTGTGATCATTCAAATAACATTCCAATACCGTAATAAAAACAGAATTCCCACATAGAAAAAACCCCACTGTTTCCAACGGCTCTGGACAAATTCAAAATGCTGTACGCTTTTCCACTTTTTATATTTCCATGCCCACCGGTTACCGAAGATACCGAAAATAACAGATAGTGTAAGCACACAAATAACCCTCACAAGGATAAACCATATTCGAATATCCGAATGCACCGTATCTTCTAATGACACCATAATTGCACCGAATAATATACACAGTATCATCCACGGCATTCCATTGAAAACAGCCCATAACCATGAAAAGCAAAACGCACCCCAGTTGAATTTTAACAATTTCAACGGGCGTTCCGACATTACCTCATTAGAATAACTATTCTCATTCCGATTATCCGGGGATATATTCACATTCGGATATGCTTTACCACAAGAGGGACAATATCGGGCACCCTGTTCATATGTTTCCTGCCCGCAATACGGACAGTATTTATAATCGACTCCCATAATTTTAACAATATTAAAAATCAAAGAAATCGTAATCGCAGTACCTCTTCAGGGGGAACGGATATAATAGCATCCTCTCCGTCAAAAATCACGTTAAACCCGATGTATATCTCATCCCCATTGATCCGAATAAGTGCGATCCCATCATATTCATTACTCGAACGATCTTTTTTTACGACACTGGTCTCTAAAACCTCTATTCCGGCAGCAGGAAACTCTTCATTGAGAATTTCTTGCAATGTTGGTTTTGCCATTTCGTTAACCTGATCTTTATCAGAACGGAAAACATCAATAGTATACCCCGCCTCCGTATCGCTGTTTATTACGTTTCCGATCGATCCTATCGCATACCCCAATAATAAAATACCCATGAAAGCAACAACCACCCACAGCACACCGTAAAGTACCGATTTAGAACGATTCGACCGACTTTTCCGATCTGAATGTGGTTCATACGGTCGATTCCGTCGAACGGTCGGCACATCAGTACGAATCGTATCCGTAGCTACCAAATGCCCGCAATGGGGGCACTTATGTACCCGCCACCCGAGCTCTTTGCCGCAATATGTACAGTATTTCATCTGTAAATACCGGTTAGTTTTTCATTTGTAAATACCAAAGTGGGATAATATTGCGATATACTCCTGCCGTATAAGTCTGCAAGTCCTATTATCAGGGCACCCACGCTCGAATCGTAGCTAAATCTCCATGTCTCGACCTGTACTCCCCATGAGGTCGAAACACTTTTTACATAAAAACCTTCCTCCGACCCTAAGATTTCCCTGACCATTTCTTTGGTCATACCAACAGTAAATTCCCTGTTATTAATCAGATTACCCCAATATGTTCCATATTTCGCAATACACCTCTGCGTACGCACCCTTTCGGCTCTTAATTTTGCTTGTTTTTTCTGTTCTTCAACTCTTAGTTCTTCTTGTCTTTTCTGTTCTGCAATTCTCTTTGCTTCAATCCTTTTTCGTTCCAGCATATCTAATTCATGCTGTTTTTGACGTGCGTTATCCCGAATCTCTGTCAAAGTGTTACTATTTGCATAAATTTGTTCCCACTCTTTTTTACTAAAAGTGAAAGGTTTCAGCCAATCTCCATTGACAACCGTTCCATCTGCAAATACAGTCGTTCCTTTACAAGGGACTCGAATTCGATCATCAAAATAGATATCCCCCCAAGTTCCTGTGTCATCATTTTTTTCGACGACACCAGTATAAACATCCCCTTTAGGATAAGTCAATTTTACATTCTCGGAGTTTTTAATCATATCATCGAACGCATAAAATCCATATTTGGCAATAATATCAGGACTGACTGTCAGTGACAAAATTTTATCTTTAAATTTTATTCTTAATTGATAATCGTCTGCGGATAATGACTTAAGTAAGATAAGCGGATATTTTTTAGCATATTTATACACAAGTGCTGTAATATCCACTATTTCAACATATAGCTTCCCTGTATTTCTCTTATCAGTACTTAAGTGTCTCTTTCCAATATCGTTACTGACCCTAAACACCCCTTTCGCCTCTCCATTTACAGTACCTTCTATACACGAATATCCATCCTTGATAAAATATGTGCCACTCATAATAGTATCGGAAGGTTCAATTCTCATAAAAGTCAATTTATGTCCCTCTACAAAATGTTTTTTGTACACATTCCCAATAATTTCATAATTGGATTTTTTATACCGAATGGTTTCAAATTTTGCTTTTGGGGGTAATGGAACCGTGTCCTTATGCACATTCTGTGCTGATAAAGCACTTACTGTCATGCTACTGCATAATAGTAAAAGGACTAAATATATTTTAGGCATCATCCTATTTCCTGTTAGTTGTTTTACTATAAATACCTGTTCGTTAAATAATTGCAGTATTTTTCATTTCCCACATAATACTCTTTGGATAGTTTTGTGATTGCTTCTTGATAGGTAGTGTGACTAAAGTTTATATTATCCTTTTGGGCAATCTCTGCAAATTGTTCGATCTCATTTCGGTGTTTCACGCCGTCCTCTCCGATTACATCATACCACAAATACAGGAGACGGAATCCACAAATTTTGCGTTTCAAATGCAAATTCTGTTTTTCACACCTCTTTTTCAGTCCCAATATGTGCTTAATTAATTGTGCCGCATCCAGATACTGAAATCTGTTGTTATCGGGCGATATCTCTTTTGCCAATTCGTACAAATTCGGTAATTCATTCCAGAAAGAAACATCCTCGACATATTTTTGCTTAAGCCCTTCATGCTTTCTGCCGTTATACGGCTCTGTAAACTTAGATTCGATAGCAATATCAGACAATCCGGTTTCGATAACAACATCGATATTCGGGGAATGAGGAAATCGGGACTTATCGTCACTGATCTCAAACTGCTCTTCAAACTTGATTTTGGGCTCGAAAGTACGTCCGGTAATAGGAAGTACTTTTGGAGTATCGGAACTGATATTCTCAATTACACAAGAGGATTCGGAGGATTTTTTGGACGATAACCCGCAAGCGTATAGAAGCGGGGTATTTTCTTTCCCCTGCCAATATTGAAACATATTGACTACGAGTGCGGAGGACGAATGCAATGCTTTCATTTTTGCCAATCGGGTTTTACTGTCCCTCGTTTCGTTTCCGTCTCCCGAATCGTAGTAAATTAGATTTTCATCGGATAGCGGCTCAAATAGATTATCCGTTAAATCGTAAAGATAATTTTTCTCTCCCCTGTCGGGAATCGTACCCCCTACTAATTCGAAACCCTGTCGTTTCGCCCAATTCTGTTGCTTCGACTTAATAAATTCCAATCCGGTCATCGTTATAAAAGTTGTTGCCATCCGACTCCCTAAATGACAAGATTAAAAAAGAAAAGTGTGGAGTCGTTCGTTTATCGTACCGGAGGCTCTGACAAAGCCCAGAAACAAATAAACAATACTCCACACTTGTTTAGTATATGTTTTTTACACATATAGCTATCCAAGTGACGAATGTTATTGCTTATCCCTGTTTCTTTGAAACTGTCAGATTTCCGGTACAGGATAAAAGCGAAACACTTTCACTATTACGTACCACCTCAGTGGTTCGGTAAAGATACTAAAGTTTGCTTCAAAATAACATTCGAATAACAGAATATCGCCTTCTTTGTTCTGGGCTGTACTATATAATACGAAAATGAAAATTAAAAAAGAGGAAATGTAAGGTCTGTTTTTACATTTCCTCCTCTAAAATTACCTACACAAAAGGATTCTATACTTTGATTATTAGCATATTAGAGATATTTTAATCTGATAAAAGTTTTTCTCCCAAAAATCATACTTTTATTCCATAGTGCCTGCATATATAAAAGAAGGTTCCAATTTTAGCTCCATCCTCTTTTTTATATTTTACACATCGTTGATATTGTATATCGCAATCACCCTCGTCGTATCGTTCATACATACGACTGATTACGTGAAACCAATATCTGCCTTCTTCTCCAAACTCGTAAGCCAATGCACACCCTATTTTGAACCAATTCGCATACTGATTAGTAATATCAATTCGCTTTTCCTTAATAATCGCCACAGCTTGTTCTACTCGTTCAAGAATTTTTGCTTTTTCGGCAGTTGTCCTGATTACATGTCCTGATTTTTTATCTGTTTCCATTGTGTACTGAAACGGAATAGGATTTGGATTGTAATAAGGGTTTGGATCATAGCTCACGACTCGCAAACTTACGGGACTTTTTACATTGTTATCCACTTGTAACCCAAACTTGTTTTTTAGGAATAGAGCAAGTGCTTCAAAATGTTGTTTGTGAAATTTTGGGTTTGATATTCTGAAAATTAAAAATATCCCCTTCCCGCTAAGGGACAATCCGGCATAATACAGACTCGGACAATGTTGCCCTATTATATGTTTAGATCTCTGCAAATCAATGTCTAAATTGTCTTTAAAATCGATATCGACACATAACAATCCGGTGTGACGAATAAGGCCGCTTTCTCGCCTTTGACAAAATGAACCACTTGGCGTAACGCATATAAGTCGTCCTTTAATCTTTTTTCTTAATTTGTCGTCAGTACATGTCCTATACTTTTCGACCTCTGCTTTAAATTTGCTCGTATGTAAAAACTTATGCAGTGACACTTCCCGAATAGGTTCAGTACTAAAAATATTTTCGAATAAAGATACCATTGGTTCCTCAAAGGGGTTAAAGATTCTGTCGCTCCCATTCTTATTTACATTAAAAATTTTTTTCTCTTTTTCTTCTTTTTTTGAATTATCATTAGGGATGTTTTTTATGCTACTCATAATGCTTGTTTTAAATTACTTACATTATTTTTTGATTCTAAAACTAACCTAAATTGAATCTAATTCAGATTCAATGTTGTCGTCGTCTGCAAGGGTATCGTTTTCTATCCGTATGCTTTCCCTTTTTGGTAAGGGTACTTTTTCTTCTGATTCCTCATCAAAAGTGCATACGCTCTTTTTATTGTTATTTTTGACCCTCCTATTGTAGTTTCGAATATTCGCATCGATATTAGGCATAGCTATTTTCAATACGATTAACACCTGTGGAGGTAAATTTCCCTCGACCTCTTGGTTAAGGGCATATTTGGCAATTGCTTCATACGCTAACAATCGATTTTTTTTACTTAACATGTTTATGGCTTCATAATATGAGCGATAAAAAACAAAACTACCCCTTACATTAATTTCCGAATTAATATTTTTTTGTGTTTTCATGCTTGTTTTTTCTTTTAAATTTTTTCATTTCTTGCATCGGAAAATTCTCCATAAATTCCAATACTGTTAAATTGCAACCATTGGTCAATTTCTACTTTTTTAAAAAATACTTTTCGACCACCATGAGCAGGCTTATGGAAAGGAATTTTCCGCTCGTGAATAAGTTTGTAGATAGTAGCTTTCTTGTAACCTGTTATTTCTGATACTTCTTCAATAGAGAGAATTTCAGATTGGACGTTTCTGGATAATAATGACGCTTCTTGGATTACGCTTTCAATGATGGTCTTTATCTGACCAACCGTTAAGTGTATTACCAGAGCCTCATTATGAATGACATGATTATCGTTCATAATAATTCTGAATGCGCTATAATAGAACACGAAATCTCTGTTCTAAAAAGCAAGTTAATACTAAAAAAAAGAATAGTCCTGATTTGACTATAAATCAGGGTATTGAAAGATAATCTTTGTGTGCCCGGCTAAGACAGACTGCTCCACACACTTTTTGTAATGCAAGAAACGCCACACATTTTAGTGTTCGCCTCGTCGGAGGGTTTTTGAAGAGGAATTATCAATTAATTATGTTAATTCTGCTCTTCGCCTGAGCCTCATTACAAAATTATAAATAATATTTTTCTAATACAATTTTTTATAACAAAGTCTATTTTTTTATCTTTATTGCTTGTTATTGAGCGAAATAGGAGCGTCGAAACATATCCTAAATCAAATATCATATAAAACTTTGGCGGCTTCATCTATCACACTCGTATCAAAACTATCTAAATAAGTATTAGTCGTTTTCATATCCGTATGGCCCAATATCTGGGAAATGTGTTCCCTTGCCACGTCGTTACGCTGTAACATCATAGCCATCGTATGCCGACTAACGTAGGTAGTTAATTTTATATCGGTTATTTTCAGTTCTTCGGATAATTCGGCCAAATAGTCATTGTATTTTTTATACCGATACCGAATGTGATTATATAATTTTTCTCCTGTATAGCCACTGATCGTAACAATCGGGATTATAAAATCGTCTATTGTTGGGTTAATCTCTTTGAGGCTGTTTAATAAATCCCCGATTTCTTCCGTCATTTTTATTTTTATCGGCTTCGCCCTTTTCTGATGCTGAATCTTATGACGTTTATACACGATATATTCCCCACCGTCAAAATGCACGATGTTTTTTCGCGTTAAATAGGCCATATCAATAAACGACATTCCGTAACAGTAATAAGATAGCAGAAACAATTTACGGGCATACTCCCGTTGAGGTTTGAGCGATACTGTATTTTTTATCTTATTCAAAGAAGCTACGGAAAGGTAGCGTTTCTCCGTTTCTTCATCCAATTTCGCTATTTGAAAACCACCTTTACCGAAAGGATAGGTTTTCTCTGTAGCTTCTTTTTCTTGGATGGCCTTATTCAAGATACTTCTAAGAGCTTTGAAATAATACTTTCTTGTATTCCCTTTACATCCTCTTTTTTGCAGAAATACATCAAACCCGTTTACGAATTTTATATCGATTTCAGAAAACACTCTTTTGTCAAATTTGTTGTCATAGTGCCCCAGCATATTTAAAGTGGCCGCATAACAATTCGCATTACCGATATGTCCCGTCTCACGCAGAATCTCGATATAATTCTCCATGTAAATTCTCACTTTACCTTGCTTCGACTTATGAAGAAACGCATCTGCGAACTGATTCAAAGTCCAATCGATATGCTCCCTATTAAAACGATCTATGATTTCCTGTGCCCGTACCCTATAATTGCTGAGTATGTAATTATATTGCTTGCGTTGTTCGTTTTCTTCCTTCTGTTTCTTGTCCCGTACATTTTTGAGGATTACGAAGCATTCGTTATCGGCATCCCAATATTGGTCATCTGCAAATATTTTCAACGTAAAATATTTGCGCTGCCTATCTTTACACACCCGTAAACGAATGGCACTCAATCCCTGAGCGTTGGTAACATCATTCCTTTTTATAAAACTTATCATGGCCTTAACTGCTGTATGTAACGAAGCTGTAAATCTTTACATACTCTTATAATACGATTGAGAAATTTAAGGTTAAGGGCCTTTATTGATGTGTCTGCGCTCAATATATTGATTGTCAAGCAATAACCATTTTGCAAAAAAAGAAATAATTTTAATCCGATAAATTTACAATGATATTTTAGTGGAACACATTTGGAACACAAGTAAGAAAAATAAAGCAAATACAATAACAATCTTGTCATTGATTATCAATAAAATACCTGCTTAATATAAAGAAGTCAAATTAAAGGAATAATCAGAAAATACCTCTGGGGGGCGTGTGGTCGAAGGTTCGAATCCTTTCACCCCGACAAGTTAAAAATCAACAGGTTAGATTAGGTTTCTAACCTGTTTTTTTATTCTTATTTTTTTATTACTGACGTTTTACTGACGCTATTGCGTAAAACAAATACAAATGAAAACGAACAAAAAATCATCGTAGATACTTAATACATAATGGAAGGTTTATTTCGCTCCGAGAGGAGATGACTGGACGGATGCGGAATTTTCACCTGTTTTATGATAAACTACACTTTTCATAGAGACTGTTCGTCGTTTGTAAATCGGTACTGCACAGCAAGCTACTAAAGCCGGAAGCATTGGAGAAAAATATGATTAAGGTCTGAACTGAATAGAAGAGCTCCAGAATTTGCTGTTCTCGAAGTGTTTTATTGCCTTATTATCAGTTGTTTGATAGTGTGAATCCAAAAGCAAAACACGGAAAATAGAACCGTTGCTTTTTCGTTACCTCGTCCTATTATAAAAAATGTAACAGCCCTATTTATTAGGCTGTTACATCAATTTTAAGGCGTTCCGGAAAGGCGGCGGAATCTTTTTTCGAACTCCTGGCCAGAGCCGGCGTCAGCCGTGTTTTACAGCGGATATTCGTCGAATGCGTAGAGTAGGGTCGACAGGTAGCGTTCGCCGGTGTCCGGCAGCAGGACGACGATGTTTTTCCCTTTGTTTTCGGGCCGCAGAGCGAGTTGCGTCGCCGCCGCCGCCGCCGCTCCGGCCGATATGCCGACGAGCAGTCCTTCTTCGGCGGCCAGCTCGCGGCTGGTGCGGATCGCATCGTCGTTGCTTACGGGGATTATTTCATCCACTACGCCAGCATCGTAAATTTTGGGGACGAATCCGGCCCCGATGCCCTGTATTTTGTGCGGGCCGGGCTTTCCGCCGGAGAGTACCGGTGAGTCCTGCGGTTCGACCGCCACGATCCGGACGGCCGGATTGTGCTTCTTCAACGCTTTCCCGACACCGCTGACGGTTCCGCCCGTTCCGACTCCGGCGACGAACAGGTCTACCTTTCCGTCCGTGTCGCGCCAGATCTCTTCGCCGGTCGTGGCGACGTGGACAGCCGGATTGGCCGGGTTTTCGAATTGTTGCAGGATGATCGCCCCCGGATGCTCCGCTTTCAGCGCTTCGGCTTTTGCGATGGCTCCTTTCATGCCTTCGGCCCCCGGCGTCAGGACGATCTCCGCGCCAAGGGCTTTCAGCAGGTTTCTGCGTTCGACGCTCATCGTGTCGGGCATCGTCAGGATCAACCGGTATTTGCGAACGGCGGAGACGAGCGCCAGGCCGACTCCGGTGTTGCCGCTGGTCGGCTCGATGATGACGCTGCCCGGTTTGAGCAGGCCTTTTTTCTCTGCGTCGTCGATCATGGCCAACGCTATGCGGTCTTTCACGCTGCCGGCCGGATTGAAATATTCGAGTTTTGCAATGATCCGGGCGGGAAGGTCGTGTTTGCTGCCGTATTGGTTCAGTTCGAGCAGCGGAGTGTTGCCGATCAGATCGGTCAGTCGTTTGGCAATTTTTTCCATCGTATTGTTTTTTATGTCGTTTATTCGTTGGGCGGCCGGGCCGCCGAAACATTACAGTCGCAAAACTGCTATTTTCATACCATAAATCGGTTCCGCCGGAAAAATCGGCCGGGGTTCGTATTTTTGACCGGTCAGAGATCCGCGATCGTTTCCGGGTCTCCGCCTTCGGGCGGCCGGGGCGGAATCGTAAACCAGAAAGTCGTCCCTTTTCCCTCCTCGGATTCGACGCCGATTTCGCCTCCCAGTTTGTCGATGATCGTTTTACAGATAGAAAGCCCCAATCCCGTTCCCTGAATGAAAGCGTCGAACTTGGCGAACCGTTCGAATACGTGAGGAAGATTTTCCGGGGCGATGCCCTTGCCCGTATCCGTGACGAAACAACGGATGAGACCGTCGGAGCATTCGTATCCCATCGTGATCGATCCTTCCGTCGTGAACTTACAGGCGTTGCTCAGGAAGTTCGACACGACCTGCGTGAGCCGGTTCCTTTCCGAATGGGTGACGAACGTTCGTTCGGGCAGGTTGCAGATCAATTGCACCGTTCCTTTGAGTCGGAAAAGGTAAATTTGCTCCAGGTTCCGGAACAGTTCGTTCATGTCGATGTCCGAGTAGACGAACTCGAGCTGTCCGGCTTCGATTTTCGACAGGTCGAGGATATCGTTGATCAATTGCAGCAACAGTTCGTTGTTCGTTTCGATAATTTTGCAGAATTCGGCGATCTCTTCGGGATTCCGCGTTTGGGCGATCAGGTTCGAAAAACCGACGATCGCGTTCAGCGGAGTGCGTATCTCGTGACTCATGTTGGCGAGGAACGCCGTTTTGAGACGGTTCGCTTCCTCGGCCCTGTCGCGCAGAACGATCAACTCGTGCGTCATGTTTTTCAGGTCGGTGATATCGCGCCGCAGCCCGGTTATCTTGGTGATCCGTCCGTTCGGGTCGCGTTCGAAAGCTACGCCGTGAATATCCGCCCAACGATATCCGCCTTCCTGTTGGATATTGATTCTGATTTGGTGGTGAATCGTTTCGTCTCCCCGCTCGATCATACCTTGCAGGGCTTCTTTGAAGCGGTTCGCATCTTCCGGATGGATCAGTTTCAGATAAGTTCCGATCGGCAGGCCGTCGCGCAGGAATGCATTTTGGTTCGGCGAAGAGATGATGCCGGTCTGAACGTCGTAATCCCACTGGACGATGCCGCTCGATTTGATCGCCAGATCCGATTTGAAGTTGTAGGCTTTCAACTTTTTTTCCGCTTCGAACGATTCGGTGATGTACTTCCGGGTTCCGACGATTTTCCGGGCCCGTCCGTTCGAATCGCGTTTGAAGGCTTTGGCGGCGATCTGAGACCACTCTTGCTTTCCGGAGGCCTGCTTGAACAGGAAAACGGCGTCGATCGCCTGCGTCGTGCCGTCGATCAGGTGCCCGATCGCTTCGAGGAAAGAGGCCCTGCGGTCGTCGGGCATCAGCACCTGCACGGCTTCCTGCAACGAATACCGGTGTCCGTACAGTACCGATTTATCGCTCGGAGAGGTAAATTCGTCGTTCTCGACGTCGTAAGACCACGGCGTAATGCCCGCGGCGTCGAATGCCAGCTCCAATTGGAGCCGGTACTCCTCTTTTTTCTGTTGCTGCTCGATTTCGTCGCTGATGTTCCGTTCGGTTCCGACGATCCGCACGACGCGTCCCGTACGGGGTGATTTCTGGGCGATGGCGTACGTTTCGTACCATCCGTACTGTCCGTTGCGCATGAAACGGAATACGCCCCGGCGCTTCGGCTCCCTGCCCGAAAGCAGGGCTTCCATGAATTGGTCGAGGTCGGCGCGGCTTTCCGGATGCGCCATGTGTTGAATGACGTCCGGATTGGGCGAACCGTCGGAAAGCGTGTTGCTGTACAGCGACATGAATTTCGCCTCCTCCACATCGTAAATCCATGCGGACAGCGATCCCGCATCAAGGGCGATCGAGAGTTCGTTGCGGATGTTGTCCAGTTCGGTCTCCTTTTTATGCAGGTCGGTCATATCCGCGATGGTCGTGATGATATACCGCGAACCGTCGTCGCGGATCAGCCTCGATTTGGTTGCGACGCCGAACCAGTAGGATTTCGTCTCTTTATCGTACATGACCCGGTCGAACACCAGCGGCGTTTCGCTTTCCAGCGCTTTTTCGTCCTCTTCGCGGTATTGCCGGGCTACCGGGCTGTCTAGTTCGTAATCGTTCTTACCCAGCTTGACCTCCTTCTCCTCTTTGTAGAAGTCGTTCGCTTTTTTGTTGTAGAACAGGTAGCGGAATTGGTCGTTGGCGTCCTTTACGAATACGCCGACCGGAAGGCTGTGGATGATCGACTGCAGGAAATCTTTCAGCATGACCGCTTTTTTCTCGGCCGCGACCCGTGTCGTCGTATCGTGGACGAAAAGCAGCACCTTGCGGTCTTCGAACGGTACGGAACGGGCCTCGATGTACAGCGTTTCGTTCCGGGTCGTGGTGACTTCGTAACTGAAATCGCGGGCCTGTTTCGTTTTTTCCGTCGAAGTTACATGGGAAATCAATGTGTCCGCCGCTTCGGAAAATGTCGGAAAGTTTTCTTGCAGACGGTATAGGTTGTTGCCTTTCAGTTCGTCGACCGTCTTGCCGAGCATGATGACCCGGTCGGGATTGAGGATATCGACGATGTTCATCTCCCGGTCGAAGATGACGACCATGTTGGGCATCGATCCCAGCAGGTGCTGCATCTTCTGCGAGTTTTTTTTGTATTGTTGCTCGCGTTTTCTGCGGTAGACCAGCGCGAAGATCGCGCTGGCGGTCAGTAGCAGCAATAGACAGCAGACGAGAGCGACTTCGACCGGATATCTCTCCAATAGCGTGGGGTCGGTGTTGTGCAGTACCGTGTCGGCGGGGAGCCGCGACGGATCGATCCCCATTTTGAGGAGCGTTTTGTAATTGACGTGATGCCGGGGCGACGACGGGGTGGGGCCGAATGCCGGGCTGTTTTCGATCCCTTCGGTCAGTACGCTGTAGGTCAGTCCGGCGATGTCTCGGCCGAGTTCTTTGCCGGAAACGAAGTAGCCCCCGATGTAGTTGGCTTCCGTCAGATCCTGCTCCTGCAGTTGGTACATGTTTTTTGTCGAATGTCGGGTCAGTTCGTTGTGAAGCATCGAATAGGCGTGCGGGTAACGGTTCCGGTCGGTGTACCATCCTCCGGTCAGCAACGCGTAGCTGCTGTCCATCGCGAAGATACTTTTCAGCAGTTCCTGGGTCGACAGCCGGCTGCCGACCAGGTAATCCAGTTCGAGCGGCGGGTGGGAGGCGACCAGTTGCGACAGGTACGGTTCGAAAAAATCGTGCGCGTAACGGTCGTCATAGCAAAATGCGATGCGGGTGACCTCGGGTTGCAACCGTTTGATAAAATCGATGTTCTCGTTGAAATAATCGGCGTAATAATAACCCGTCACCCGGAAACCGTCGAACGTCGAATCGATGGGGGAGATCTGCCGTATATCGGTTATTTTCTTTTTCTCCCGGGCTACGTAATCGATGTACCCTCTTTTTACCAATCCCAGGACGACCGGAACGTCGCGCCAGGTATCGGGGACGCATTCCCGATAGGTCGTCCATGCTTCCCCGCCGAGGATCACGACCGCTTCGGGCGTTTCGTCGTGCGCCCTGAACATCGAGTTCATCCATGATTTCCACTCCGCCAGTTCGGGCGAATTTTCACAATCCATGTATTCGACGAACAGGTTCCTGTCGGTTTCTTCCCGGAGCGCGCCGACCAGGGACGCGATAACGTGGTTGCCGTTTTCTTTCAGCGGGGAATAGGAGCTGATGACCAGGATACCGTCTTTCGAGCGAGCGGAGCCGTGTATGCAATCGCCTGTCAACAACGCAATACACAGCAGCAGATATATTCTTATACGCATTATCGTCCGAGTTAAAATAGCAATGAACGGTATCTTCCTGTCTGTCGGCGATATCAGTCGGATAGAAAGTATCGTTTAATATAGCAAAGTAATGATTTTTTTTGCATTTTAAAAAATGCGGAAAGGGGGCGTCCGTGTCTTTTTCGATAATTTTCCGCAAATAGGAACGGTTTGTTTATTACCGGAATAAAAAACCGGAACAGTAATCTATACTGTTCCGGTTTTCGAATATGCGAAGTCCGACGGAATTTTCGCCGGTTGCGGACGATTTTACAGTTCCTTAACGCGGATGTTGCGGAACCATACGTTGTTGCCGTGATCCTGCAGACCGATGTATCCTTCGTGGTTTTCACCGCCGCAGTTCAGCAGCAGTTCGTAGGCTTCCGGCCATTTGTCCTTGCTGAATTTGCTGTTGTCGAGCATCTCTTTCCATTTCGGGGTCCACAAGTGGTATTCCACGACCTGCGTGCCGTTCTGGAAGTGAGCCACGGTTCCGTCATATACGAGGATTTTGGCCGTATTCCATTCGCCGAACGGTTTCGAGTTCTGCGGTTTCGCAGGGATCATGTCGTACAGCGAAGCGGACTGGCGGTTGCCGTCGACGCCTAATTTGGCGTCGGGATGGTTCTCGTTGTCCAACACCTGGTATTCCGGAGCGGAGATGTAAATCGGTTGGTTCGGAATCTCCTGAGCCAGGTAGAAAACGCCGCTGTTTGCTCCCTTATCGACTTTCCAGTCGAATGCCAGTTCGAAGTTCTTGAACTTCTTGTTGGCGAAAATGATATCGCCTCCGTCCTTGGCGCCGGCTTCGCCCATGCCCGACTCGTTGATCTTGATGCAGCCGTCTTCGATGGTCCATGCCGAGGGCACGTCGGTACGGTTGTAGCCGCGCCATCCGTCGAACGTTTTGCCGTCGAAGATGGCAACGAAGCCTTCTTCTACGTCGGCAGTCTGGGCTGTGGCCGTGCTGTCGGCCGCGGCTTTCTTATTCGGATTCGATACGCAGGAAGCTGCCATTGCGGCAACGGCCATGCAACTGATAGCACACATTAATCGTTTCATTTTCTTGTCTTCGTGTATTAATTAATAATTCGTTGATTACTTGGGCATGGCCGGCAGTTCCCAGCCGTCGCGGTAATTGTGCTTGATCATCTGTTCTGCGAACTCTTTCGCGTTGAACGGATCGGTGTAGCGTTTGTTGAAGGTCGGGTGCCCGTTGTGGATCGTGAACCCGTCTTCGATCATGATCTGCATCGTTTCGTTCGCGCCGATGTTCTTGAACTTCATCTTTTCGCCGTCCCATTCCAGTTCGCGGTTCAGACCCTGCAGACGTACTGCCAGCACGCCCATTACGACCATTTCGTTGAACGGACCCGCTTCGCTGAAGTCGGACGAGGTCTGTACGCGCGATTGAGGATTCTCTTTGCAAGCGCGGATCCAGTCCTGTTCGTGGCTGGCGGTGATTTCGCGGTTCATCTTCGGAACTTCCGGTTTGCGGCCGGATACCAGCCACGGGTTCACGCCGTAGCAACCGCAGATCAGCGTATCTTTCGTTCCGTAGAAGATAGCGCCGCCGCCGCTGTCGTTCAGCGATTTGCCTGCCGGTACGCCTGCCGGACGCGGCGGGGTCAGACCGCCGTCGTACCAGGTTACTTCCACTTCGGGCATGTTGACTTTCTCTTTTTTCGCACGGGCCGGGAAAACGTATTTCACCATCTGGGCGTTCGGGGCGCAATCGGTCAGCAGGGCCGTCGAACTGCCCTGTACGCGGTCGGGATAACCCAACTGCAGACCTTTGAATACCGGGTGCAGGATGTGGCAGGCCATGTCGCCGAGGGCTCCGGTGCCGAAGTCCCACCAACCGCGCCAGTTCCACGGGGTATAGATTTTGTTGTACGGACGCATCTGAGCCGGTCCGATGAACAGATCCCAGTTCAGCGTTTCGGGAATTTGATCCACTTCGCTCGGGCGCATCAGCCCCTGCGGCCAGATCGGACGGTCGGTGAAGGTGTCCACGCGGGTCACTTCGCCGATCTCGCCGTTCCAGATCCAGTCGCAGACCTGGCGTACGCCGGCTCCCGACGCGCCCTGATTACCCATCTGCGTAGCTACTTTGTATTTCTTGGCCAGTTTGGTCAGCAGACGCGATTCGTAAACCGAATGGGTCAGCGGTTTCTGTACGTAAACGTGCTTGCCGAGGGTCATGGCTTCGGCGGCGACGATACAGTGGGTGTGGTCGGCGGTAGCCACCAGCACGGCGTCGATGCTCTTGCCCATGTCGTCGAGCATCTTACGGTAATCCCAGTACCGTTTGGCTTTCGAATAGCGGTCGAAAGTTCCTTTCGCATATTGCCAGTCCACGTCGCACAGGGCCACGATGTTCTCCGTTTCCATGTTCGACAGGTTGGCTGCGCCCATGCCGCCGATACCGACGGCCGCGATGTTCAGTTTGTCGCTCGGGGCGGTTTGTCCGGCCGCTTTACCGAAAACGGAACTCGGAACGATGGTCAGTCCGGCCAGGCCGACTGCGCTCGTGCGCAAAAAGTCTCTCCGGGATATTTTTTCTGCCATAAGATATAAAGGTTTTAGTTTGGTTGGTTATGTCGGTTATTTAACGAATTTAGCTGCGCTGAGGTATTCGGCGCTCTTTTCGGCGCACTCCATCGGCGGGATGTCGTTGGCTTCGATCTCCACGTAGTAAGCTTCGAGTCCCTGTTTGTAGGCGGCATTGAAGATCGCTTCGAAGTCGATGGTCTGGCTGGCTCCGATGACATTGTCGTCCTTGATGTGCAACAGCGGGAAACGCCCTGCGTATTTCTGGATGTAAGCCGACGGGTTGACGCCGCCCTTGCTGGCCCAGTAAACGTCCAGTTCGAACATCACTTTCTCGGGATCGGTATGTTCGAGCAGGTAGTTCTCGATCACGTATCCGTCCTGTTTGTTGAATTCGTGGGCGTGATTGTGGTAGCCGAATTTCAAGCCGGCGGCATTGGCGATGGCTCCCACCTTGTCGAAGTATTCGCAGGTTCTTTTCAGATCGGCTTCCGTCTTCCCGAAATCGATGCCCGGCAGTACGATGTACTTGCCGCCGACGGCAGCCTGCGCGTCGCAAGCCTGCTTCCACCAGTCTTCCCATCCGGCGTCGTATCCGCGGCCGAGGTGCGCTCCGGTGACCCGGATGCCGACGTCTTCGGCCATCTTGCGGAATTCGGCGGGCGTGCGGCCGTAGAATTTACCGTCTCCGTATGAAGCGGTTTCGGCGGTCGAATAACCCATGTCCGATATTTTTTTCAACGATCCGGCGGCGTCTTTGCCCATATCGCCCCCGATCGAATAGAGCTGGAGCCCGATCGTTTTTTTCTTCCCGGCGGCGCTTCCGCTTTGGGCGGCCGACAGGGTCGCTTCGGGAAACAGGGAACCGCCGACCATGGCTCCGGCGGTCAGCAACATTGATTTCTTGAGGAATTCTCTTCTGTCCATAATGGTTTCAAATATTTAGGTTTTGTTTTAAAGTTAGCAAGTTAAGTCGGGTCGTTGAAACTATCAGGCCTTTAACCTATATACATATAGTTGTGTAAAGGTATAAAAAAAAGTTTTTGATGCAAAAAATATTTCGGCATTAATTTAATAAATTTAAAAACGGACTTTTCTCCGGCCGGCGGAATTTCCGTTTCACATGCGGGATACGGTTCTGCGGGCCGGCGGGCCGGAACATTCGTTCCGGAAAGCGCAAACGTAAAAAACGCAGGCGTTTCGCGGCGGATGCCGGATGCCTGCGTCGTTTTTCGTACGGAGATCGTTAACGGATGTCTATCTCGACTACTTTACTGCCCGGAAGATCGGGAACGTACAGTTTTTTGCCGTCGGTCGACAGCCGGGCCGGCCCTTCGATTCCGACGCCCGGAGTCAACAGTTCGGTCTTTCCCGTTCCGAGATCGTAATAGCCGACTTCCGAATCGACCCAATTGGTGAAATACAGGCGGCTCCCGTCGCCGCTCAGCGCGAGGCCGTCGTACTGTCCCGGACGGTCGAACAACTTGGTGGCTACCGGAGTGGATATGTTGTCGATGCGGTAGATCACGTTATCCTGCGTGGTGACGCCGTCCGGCGGATACGATGCGATATACATCGTGTCGCCCCGGATGACGATCCCGTTCGCTCCGGGTACCGTCACGTAGGGTTTCAGTCCCGCGGTGTCGAGCTGCGACGGCCGGGCGACGTTCAGCGCGTAGATGCTGCCGGTGTTGGTCACCGTCACGTAAAGGGTGTTCCCGTGCAGGGCCATGTCGTTGACAAACAGTTCGCCTTCGGGGAACGGAACGATTTTCGGCTTCTCGTTCGGCGCGGCGAGGTTGTAGACCGCCATTTTGCCGACATCGGCGATGAACAGGTAATCGTCTTTTACGAGCAGTCCCTTGGGCGCCGACAGCGTGCCGTCGGCCGGAATCAGCACCCGCGAAACCGTGTCGGTGAATTCGAGGATATAGCCTTTACCCTCGGTGTTCAGCGGATTGAACTCGTCGGAGCCGAAGCTGCCGACCAGCAGTTTGCCGTCCAGCGGCAGCGTGGCTTCGCAGAATACGATCTTATCGGTGAGAACGGGCGTTGTCGGCGTTTTTTCTGCGGACGAGCAGGCGACAGCCGCTACGGCAACCGCCGCAAGGGAAATGCGCTTTTTCATAACTTTTATTTTTCGGTAAACGGTTCGTATTGCGAAAACAGATTTCGGAAGTCTTCGTGCTGTGCGGCCAGGTAGGTGTTGAATCCCAGCGAAGCGGCCGTTCGGATGTTGGCTTCGGAGTCGTCGATGAACAGGCTTTCGGCAGGTAGGATACCCGATTCGTCGATCATTTTCCGGTAAATCTCCGGATACGGTTTCACCAGCTTCATCCGGTAAGAGAGGAACAACCGGTCGAAATAGGCGTCGATGGTCAGCCCCTGTTGTTTGAAGCGGTGTTCCATCATGAAGCGCATCATGATCGGGTTCGTATTGCTGAGCATGAAGACCCGGTAGCCCTGCCGGCGCAGGTCGAGCAGCATGTCGAGCTTGTACTGCGGCAGGTCGAGCAGGAAACTGCACAGCGCGTCGTCGATCGCCTGCGGGTCGACCGGGCGTCCGATTTCCCGGATGATCGCGTCGTGGAAATCTTCGGGGCGGATTTCCCCGCGTTCGAGTTGCAGCAGCACGCCGGACTGTTTGTACGGATTGATGAATTCGGCGGCGTTCATACAGCCGATCTGTTCGAATTTGCGGACGGTCGCTTCGATGCTGTAATTGATCAGTACGCCGCCCAGGTCGAATATGATGGTTCTTATCTTTTTCATTTGGATTATTCGCTGTTACCGGACAAAGATAGGAAATTTCGAAATAATTCATATATTTGACTTTCGGTAAACCGTATAGACAAAGACGTCATGAGCCGCAACGTGTTCGTTCGTATTTTCCGTTTCTACCGGGATGGTTTTCGCGAGATGACCAGCCTGGGGCGGACATTGTGGGCGGTGATCCTCGTCAAGCTGTTTATCATGTTCGCGATCCTGCGGCTGTTCTTTTTCCCGGACGTGATGGGGAAATTCGACACCGACCGGGAGCGGAGCGAGTATATGATGGAACGATTGTTGAATACAAATCATTGATATTATGATTCTTACTGCAAATGAGTTGGCGGAGGTGGTGGATTGGTCGCGGGCCCAGTTTGCGATGACGGCCATCTACCATTGGCTGTTCGTGCCGCTGACCCTCGGGCTGGGTTTCATCTGCGCCATCATGGAGACCGTTTACTACCGTACCGGCGATCCGTTCTGGAAACGGACGGTCAAGTTTTGGATGCGCATTTTCGGGATCAATTTCGCGATCGGCGTGGCCACCGGACTGATCCTCGAATTCGAGTTCGGGACGAACTGGTCGAATTACTCCTATTTCGTCGGCGATATTTTCGGAGCGCCGCTGGCAATCGAAGGAATTATGGCCTTTTTTCTGGAAAGTACGTTCATCGCCGTGATGTTTTTCGGCTGGAATAAGGTGTCCAGAGGTTTTCACCTTACGGCGACCTGGCTGACGGCCATCGGCGCGAACCTGTCGGCGTTGTGGATTCTGGTGGCCAACGCGTGGATGCAGTATCCGGTCGGAACGGCCTTCAACCCCGAAACGGCCCGCCAGGAGATGACCTCGTTCTGGGATGTGCTGTTTTCTCCGGTGGCGATTAACAAGTTTTTTCATACGGTGACTTCGGGTTATGTGGTGGCCGCCGCGGTGGTTATCGGTATCAGCGCCTGGTTCCTGTTGAAAAAACGCGAGCGGAAGATGGCCCGCAAAAGCATGGCGATCGCTTCGTGGTTCGGCCTGTCCGCTTCTCTATTGTTGGCGATGACCGGCGACGGATCGGCCGTACAGGTGGCCCGGACGCAACCGATGAAACTGGCGGCGATGGAAGCGCTCTACGACGGTAAGAAAGAAGCCGGACTGGTCGCGTTCGGGATATTGCGTCCGGAAGTGAACGACCGGGAGCTGATCATGTCCAACGAAAGCGCTTTTTATTTCAAACTGGAGATCCCCAAGATGCTGTCGCTGCTGAGTTTTCGGGATGCGGATGCCTATGTCCCGGGCATTAATGACCTTGTATACGGCAATTTCGATCCGTTGATCACTCCGGTCGGCGTGAAGATGGAAGCCGGGCGGGAGGCTGTGCGGGCCATTGAAGATTATCGGGAGGTCATGGCCGGGGGAGATGCGGTCGCCAAAGCCCGTTACAAGGCCCGATTCGATCCTCAGACGGAAGAGGGGGCCAGGTTTTGTAGCTGGGAACTGAAATATCTCGGTTACGCATACCTGAAAAATCAGACGGACGTGATTCCGAATGTGCCGCTGGTGTTCTATTCGTTCCGCGTTATGTTCATGCTGGGCGTCTATTTCATTCTGTTTTTCGCCGGGGTGCTTTTCTTCGTGTACCGGAAGAAACTGTACGACAGACGGTGGTGGTTCCGCGTGATGATGTGGTCGGTTCCGCTGGCCTATTTGGCTTCGGTTTCCGGATGGATCGTCGCGGAGGTCGGTCGACAACCGTGGACGATCCAGGATTTGCTGCCTGTTTCCGCGTCGGTGTCGGATATCGCTCCGGGGCCGGTCAAGGCGACCTTCTTTATCTTCCTCGCACTGTTTACGGTGCTGTTGATCGCCGAACTGATGATCATGTTCAGGCAGATCAAAATCGGGCCTAAACCGGCGGAAACGGCGGCCGAAAACGAATTGACGGAATAAAAAAGAGCGATTTTATGGATACGGTATATATTTTTCTGCAACACTACTGGTGGTTTATCATTTCGTTGCTCGGCGCGCTGCTGGTGTTTCTGCTGTTCGTGCAGGGCGGCCAAGGGATGCTCTACCTGATCGGGCGTACCGATACGGAACGCAACCTGATCGTCAACACGCTGGGACGTAAATGGGAGTTGACTTTCACGACGCTGGTCACGTTCGGCGGCGCGTTCTTCGCATCGTTCCCGCTGTTTTACAGCACGAGTTTCGGCGGCGCGTTCTACGTGTGGATGTTGATCCTGTTGGTTTTCGTAATCCAGGCGGTAGCCTATGAATTCCGGCGCAAACCGTCCAATTTCCTTGGCGAGAAAACTTACAACTGGTTCCTGCTGATTAACGGCGTGCTCGGAGCCTTCCTACTCGGAACGGCCGTGGCGACGCTGTTCACCGGCGCTCCGTTCACGGTCGACCGCGCCAACTTCGGCAATCTGGAAGGTTTCAATACGATTTCGCGTTGGTCCACTTCCTGGTACGGGTTGGATGCGCTGGCCGATCCGCGCAACATCCTGCTCGGCTTGGCGGTGCTGTTCTTGTCGCGGGTGCTCGGCCTGCTCTATTTTATGAACAGCATCGACGACGAAACGATTTTTGCGCGATCGCGGCGTTACTTGAAGTGGAATGCGGGGCTTTTCCTGTTGTTCTTCCTGCCGTTTCTGCTGTTGCTGCTGCTGTCGGAAGGCGCAGCGGTTGATCCCGTCTCCGGCGTGATTTCCGTCGAGCCGTACAAATACCTGCACAACCTGCTGGCCATGCCGCTGGTGCTCGTCGCACTGCTGGCCGGCGTGGTCGGGGTGCTATGGGGTATCGGAGTCGGTATTTTCAGAGGGTGTCGCTGCGGGATTTGGCCTGCCGGAGCGGGAACCGTACTGACGGTGCTCGCGCTGCTGCTGACCGCCGGATACAACCATACGGCCTATTATCCGTCGCTCACCGACCTGCAGAGTTCGTTGACGATCTACAACAGTTCTTCGAGCCGGTTCACGCTTTACGTGATGGCGATCGTGTCGATACTCGTCCCGTTCGTGGCGGGGTACATCTGGTACGTATGGCGCGCGATGGGCCGTAAACGCATCTCCGAACAGGAACTGCAAGAGGAGGGCGACCATCTGTATTGATTTGCGGGCCGTTCGGCCCGGATCGCTGATACCCGAAAGAGGCCGCATTCGGATCGGATGCGGCCCCTTTCGGATTTCCGGTCGGAAATCTCGTTTTGTCAGTATATCAGCGAATCGGGCAGCACGGGCGTGCCGCCTGCCTGAGTACAGACGAAGGCGGCGGTTTCGGTCGCCCGACGGTGCGCTTCGTGTAGCGGCCGGCCCTGCAGGATGCCTGCGACGAAGGCGGCGGTGAACGAGTCGCCTGCGCCGACCGTGTCGGCGACTTCGACCTTTGCAGTTTCCATGACGGAAAAGTCGTCCGAGGCCGTCACCCGGCTGCCCCGGCTGCCGAGCGTGTAGACGATGTACCGCAGGTCGTAGCGTTGTCGGAGTTGTTCCAGTTGGCTGTCGGCATCCCCGTGCAGCGACAGCATCCCCGCCACGACGGGCAGTTCGTCCTCGTTCAGTTTCAGGATGTCGGCCTGTTCGAGCGAGGCGCGGACGGTCTCTTCGCTGTAAAAATCCTGCCGCAGGTTGATGTCGAACACTTTGAGACACTGCTTATTCACATGCGACAGCAGTTTTCGGATCGTCGCGGCGGACGTTTCGCCGCGTTGCCCGAGCGTACCGAAACATACGGCGTCCAACTGCGGAGCCAGTCGTTCGAGGCCTTCGTTCCATGCGATGAAATCCCAGGCTACCGGCTTGTGGATCGTGTACGACGGAACGCCCCGCGCGTCGAGCCGCACGTCGACGGTGCCGGTCGGATAGTCGTTTTGCTGTACGTATGCGGTGCCGAGCTGAGCTTCCTGGAGCTTTTCGAGAATTTGGAGGCCATACGGATCGTTGCCGACCGCGCTGACGACTGCCGACCGGCAGCCGAACTGCGCCGCATGGAATGCGAAGTTGAGCGTCGCTCCGCCCAGTTGCTTGCCCGAAGGCAGCAGGTCCCACAGGAGTTCCCCGACGCCTGCTATGGTGAATGTCTGTTTCATACCTGCAAATTTAGCAATCCGCGAGGGAACTGCAAGCGTCGGCCGACTTTTCTGTTTACCGGTTTTTGCGGTAGCTCAGCACGGCCCATAAGTTGATCGTCACCGTGAAGACGGCCAGCGCTGAGAACTGCGTCAGCAGATCGGCGAATCCGCTCCCTTTGAGGTAAATCATTCGCATGATCTGGATGAAGTACCGCAGCGGATTGAACAGCGTGATCTTTTGCGCCCAGCCCGGCATGCTACTGATCGGGGTGAACAGTCCGCTCATCAGAATCAGCACGATCATGAAAAAGAACATCACGAACATTGCCTGCTGCATCGTGTCGGAAGTGTTCGATACGAGCAGGCCGAGGCCCGACACGGTCAGCACGTACAGCGCCATCCCGGCGTAGATCGTCAGCAGGTTGCCCGCCGGTACGAGCCCGTAGACGAGCCATGCCAATACGAAACTGATCGACAGCACGACGAATCCGATTACCCAATACGGAATCAACTTGGCGAGGATGAACTGGAATTTGCCGACCGGCGACACGTTGATCTGTTCGATCGTCCCGATCTCTTTTTCGCTGACGATGTTCAGCGCCGGCATGAATCCGCAGACGATCGTCAGCAGCATTACCATGAGCGCCGGAACCATATAGACTTGGTAATTCAAATGCGGATTGAACTTGTACTGCGGGGTGATCCGAACGGCCGGCGCGGCCGAAATCCGAGACTGCGCGGCGGTTTCGTTGCGCAAGTCGGCCGAGAAGTCGTTCACGATGGCGGTGAGGTACGAACTGCCCAGTCCCCCCTTCGTTCCGTTGACCGCATTGGCCGCAATGAGCACCTGCGCGGCGCCTTCGGTAGTCAGCTTGCGTTCGAATTTTTCCGGGATTTCGAGGATGATGTCGGTTTGTCCCGATTCGACGCCTTCCATCGCTTCTTCGTACGAGGACGCGACGTCGACGAGGTTGAAATAGGCCGACGCCGAGGCTTTTTCGGTCAGTCGCCCGGAGTAGGCCGAGCGGTCGTTGTCGACGACGGCCAGGTTGATGTTGCGTACCTCCATACTGGCCGCCCACGGCAGTACCAGCATTGTCAGGCACGGCATGAACAGGATCAGCCGGGGCAGGAACGAGTTGCGGCGGATCTGTTTGAACTCTTTTTCGATCAGGTATTTCAACATGGCTATTCGAGTCTGTATTTGAATTTCTTAAGACTTACGACGACCAGCACGACGGCCATTGCGCTGAGGATCGCCACCTCTTTGAGCGCGTAGGTGATGCCGAGTCCTTCGATCATCACTTTTTTGACCGCTTCGATGTACCAGCGCGCCGGGATAACGGCCGACAGTCCCTGTAATACGCCCGGCATACTTTCGATCGGAAACATCATGCCCGAGAGCAGCGTGGTGGGCATCATCAGCACCATCCCCGAAGCGAGCATCGCGGCTACCTGCGTTTTGACGAGTGTCGAGATCAGCAATCCGAGCGCCAGTGCCGTGATGACGAACAGCAGTGAGATCACCGACAGCCAGAACAGGCTGCCCGCTACCGGAACCTGCAGGATGTAAACCGCTACGAGAATGATCGTCGCCAGGTTTACGGCCGACAGCGCGAGGTAGGGGACGGCTTTGGCGAGGATGATGTAGATCGGTCGCATCGGCGACACGAGCAGCACTTCCATCGTTCCGCGCTCTTTTTCGCGAACGATCGAAATGGCCGTCATCATCGCGCAGATCAGCATCAGGATCATACCCATCACGCCCGGCACGAAGTTGTACGCCCCTTTCATTTGCGGATTGTACAGCAGTTTCACTTCCGGAACGATTTGTAGCGGGGCGGGGGTGCCGGCCGAAAGCTCGGCCTGGTATGCGGCCAGGATGTTCGATGCGTAACTTGTCACCAGCGTCGCGGTGTTCGGGTCGGTTCCGTCGCAGATCAACTGGACGTTCCCCGTTCCGCCGTGCAGCAGGTTTTGTTGGAAATTCTCCTCGAAGACCAGCGCGAGGTCGGCCCGGTTCGAACGGAACGCTTCCTCGATCTGTTGCGGGGTGCGGAGCGTTTCGACCAACGAGAAGTAGCGGTTTGCGTCGAAACGCTCTACGATCCGCCGTGTGGCGTCATCGTTCGACGGGTCGTAGACGGCCAGCCGGACGTTGTTGACGTCTGTCGAGATAGCGAATCCGAACAGGATGATCTGCACGATCGGCATTACCAGCAGAATCAGCACCGTGCGGCTGTCGCGCAGGATGTGGCAGAACTCTTTATAGACGAAAGACAGAAATTGTTTCATGGCGTTATTCTCCCCGTTTAGCTTCGCGGGCGAGGCGGTGGAACACCTCGTCCATATTCGGCGCGTCGAAAGTTCGTTTCAGGTTGGCCGGAGTATCCAGCGCCCGGATCGCCCCGTCGACCATGATCGAGACGCGGTTGCAGTACTCCGCCTCGTCCATGTAGTGCGTCGTGACGAAAACCGTGATGCCCCGTTCCGACGCGTCGTAGATCAGCTCCCAGAACTGCCGCCGCGTAGCCGGATCGACCCCTCCGGTCGGCTCGTCGAGGAAGACGATGCGCGGCTCGTGGAAGATCGCTACCGAGAAAGCCAGTTTCTGCTTCCAGCCGAGCGGCAGTGCGCTCACCAGCGTGTTGCGTTCTTCGGCGAATCCGAGCCGGCGCAGCACCCGGTCGGTCTTTTCGGCGATCTGCCGGCTTCCCATGCCGTAGATGCCGCCGAACAGCCGGATGTTTTCCCACACTTTCAGGTCTTCGTACAGCGAAAAGCGCTGGCTCATGTAGCCGATGTTGCGTTTGATCTGCTCGCTTTGGCGCACGATGTCGAACCCGGCGACCGTACCGCCGCCCTCGGTCGGGCGGCTCAGGCCGCACAGCATCCGCATTGCGGTCGTTTTGCCGGCGCCGTTCGCGCCGAGGAATCCGAAGATCTCGCCGCGCCCGACCTCGAAACTGATGCGGTCGACCGCCGTGAAGCTGCCGAACCGCTTGGTCAGTCCTTTCGTTTCGATTACTTTATCATTCATTGGTACGGTCCAGTTTCATGTAACAATCTTCGATACCCGGTTCGATCGCCTCGATCCGCAGATTGCGGTATCCTTCCGCGGTCAGGTAAGCGGCCAGTTGCTTTTCGGTCAGCGTCGCGTCGGGCGTCGCGTGGTGCGTGTCGCCGAACGCGAAGGCCGAGGTGATCTGCGGATGACGGCGCAGCGTTTTCAGCATGGCCGGCATCCGGTCGCCCGATACGGCCCACAGCCGCTCTCCGAATTTTTCGATGATGCGTTTCGGCGTGTCTATATCGAGGAACCGGCCGCCGCGGATCAGCGCGATCCGGTCGCAGCGCGACGCCTCGTCCATATAGGGCGTCGATACGAGGATCGTGATGCCCTGGCAGCGCAGTTTGGCGAGCATCTCCCACAGTTCCTTGCGCGATACCGGGTCGACGCCGGTCGTCGGCTCGTCGAGGAACAATACCGACGGTTTGTGGATCAGCGCGCAACTGAGCGCTAGTTTCTGCTTCATCCCGCCCGAAAGCGCTCCGGCCCGCCGCGTGCGGAACGGTTCGATCTGACTGTAAATGTCGCGGATCAGGTCGTAGTTCGCCTCGATGGTCGTCCCGAAAAGCGTTGCGAAAAAGCGCAGGTTCTCTTCGACGCTCATGTCCTGGTACAGCGAGAACCGTCCCGGCATGTAACCGACCCGCCGCCGGATCTGTTTGTAGTCGGCCGCCACGTCGAGTCCGTCGACCGTCGCCCGGCCGCTGTCGGGCAGCAGCAACGTCGTCAGGATGCGGAACAGTGTCGTCTTGCCGGCCCCGTCTGGGCCGATAATTCCGAAGATCTCGCCGCGTTGCGCATCGAAGCTCACTCCGCGCAGCGCTTCGATGCGCCCGTAGCTTTTCGTGAGGTCGCGTATGGTTACTGCGGAAGCCATTATTCGGAGAATTTGACGTCGGCGTACATGCCGATTTTCAGCAGGCCGTCGTTGTGGACGGCGATTTTGACCGGATAGACCAGGTTCGCGCGTTCGTCGCGGGTTTGGATCGTTTTCGGCGTGAACTCGGCTTTGTCCGAGATCCAGATCACTTCGCCGTCGTATTCGCGGCTGCCTTTGTCGCCCGAATCGGCGAACACGCGCACCCTGTCGCCGAGTTTCAGGCCTGTCAGTTGGCCCGATGTGATGTAGGCGCGGAGTTCCATGCGATCGACGTCGGCGATCTTGAACAGCGGTTTGCCTTGGGCGGTCACTTCGCCCGTTTCGGCGTATTTGACCAGTACCGTCCCGTCGATCGGGTTTACGATGCGGCATTTGGCGAGCTGGTCTTCGATCTGAGCCACCTGGATTTCGATGGCCGAGCTCTCTTCGTTGACGCCGCGGTTGCTGTTTTCGAGCGTCGAGAGCTGCGCTGCGAGCTGTTTTTCGAGTACGGCGATCTGCGCGTCGATATCGTCCAGTTGTTTGGTGTTCGCGGCGTCGGCTTTCAGCAGGTTTTCGACGCGCCGTTTTTCGCGCTGCTGCGTGGCGATCTGCTGTTGCGTGGCGGCGATCTGTTTGCCGATGTCGGACGTGCGGCTGCGCGTCGCCCCGAGCTGTTTTTGGAGTTGCAGCTTTTTCAGGTAGAGCTGGACGCTGTCGACCGTGCCGACGGTTTGTCCGGCCGCGAGCCGCCGGCCTTCTTCCACGCCGAACGAAGTAATTCGTCCGTTGGCTTCCGAGGATACGATCACTTCGGTCGCCTCGAACGTCCCGGAGGCGTCGTAACCGTTTTTATTGCCGCCGCAGGCCGTCGCCCCGGCGCAAAGCGCGAGAATCAGAAATCGTTTCATATCAGTTGTTGGTTATATTTTTCAGGTTGTATGTCGTCATGATCAGTTGCATCCGGTGCAACGCGCGGTTCTGCCGTGCCGTTTCGGCTTTGGTTACCTCCTGCATGTAGTCGGTAACGCTCATCGTGCCCTCCGCGACCTTCGCCTCCGACGCGCGTTTGATATTGTCGCGCAGCGCTACGATCCGGTCGTCGTCGGAGAGCGTGCGGCGGTATTTTTCGAGTTCGCTTTGCGAGGATTCGACCTGCTGGTTCGTATTGAACAGGAACGTTTCGCGTTGTGTGCGGAGCGCGTTGCGCGCGACGTCTATCTTGGCCGCGTCGCTTTTATGCGTGTAATAATTGCCGAAATTCCATGAAAACCGCACGCCGCCGATCGCGAATGCTTTGAATTTGTCTTGCAGCATGTTCAGTCCCGGTTTGCCGTAGGCTCCCTGTACGAACAGACCGAGGGTCGGGCGGTTCCGGGCGTTCAACTGTTTCAGTTGGGCGTCCAGCAGCGTGTTGCGGGCGTCGAGCAGGCGCAGCTCCGGACGGTTCACGTCGGTAGGCGCCGGCTCGCTTCCGACTTCCGGGCAGATCAGTTCGGCGCTGTCGGCGTTTTCGCCGATGAAGGCTCCCAGCATCTGCCGGTACGCGCGGTTGGTCGCTTCTAGCGAGACGCGCTGCTGTCGGTTCGAGAGCTGTTCGACCTGCACCGCGTCGAGGTCGGCTTGGTTGGCGACCCCGTTCTCGATGAAGCTGCTTATTTTGCGGTAGTTGCGTTCGAGCTCCTCGTCGTACAGCCGGTTCAGTTCCAGTTGTTCCTCGGTCAGTAGAATGCCGAAGAACAGCGAATTGACCCGTTCGCGGATCGCGTACATATCGACCTGCTGCTGTTGCAGGTCGACTTCGGCGGACGCTTTGACATTCTGTTTTTTCGCACGGATGTTCCCGCCGTCCCAGATTACCTGGTTCACCTCGGCTACGACCTGATACTGGTCTTTGCTGAGGGTCGGGATGTCGATGCCCGGCAACGAGAACGGGATTTTCGTCACGTCGGTCTGGTAAGAGGCTTTGGCCGACAGCGACAACTGAGGCAGGTAGCCTTTGTTGGCGTTTTCCAGGTCGTACTGTTCCGATTGTCGGATCAGTCCGTACTGGGCCACGAGCGGATAGTTGGCCTGCGCTTTCTGCTGGCAGGCGTCGATGGTCAGTTGCGCCTGTGCCGGCAAAGTTCCGAAACCGACGGCCAGCAGCAGGATGGATCGGATTATTTTCATCGTTTTACTGAATTTATGCATGAGTGAAGTGAAGGTTTTCCGATGTTTTACGGCTTGAGGCTTTGCAGGATGATTTTCACGTTCTCCTCTTTGCGGTGCTCGAGGAAGCCGTCCATCGCTTCGTCCGTCAGGCCGAGAATGTTCTGCAGTACCGGTCGGACCAGGAACGTGGCGAGATTCAGCGACAGCGCGCTGAACATCAGGTCGAGCGCATTGGTTTCGCGGACTCGTCCCTGCGCGATCTCTTTTTGCAGATCTTGTTCGAATGTAGCGTAAACGCTCAGCGGCAGTTCGCCGATGCTGTCGCGCAGCGATGCGATCCGTTCCGGGTTCGTCGTGATCTCGTTGATGACCAGAAAGGGGATTTTCGGATTCTTTTTCAGGATTTCGAAATGCGCTTCGATTTTGCGCCGCAGTTTCTCTTCGAAAGTTCCGCCTTCCCGGTCGATCGAAAATATGTTCGAGATCAGCATCCGTATTTTCTGTTCGAAAATTTTCTCGAAAAGGTTCTCTTTCGTGCGGAAATAGTAATGAACGAGCGCCTGGTTGCAGCCCGCTTCCCGGGCGATCTCGGTCGTTGAGGTCAGTGCGAACCCTTTGTCGAGGAACAGCCGTTCGGCCGCCCGCAGGATCGCCTGTTCCATCGGTTCGGTTTCGTTTTTCGCCGTTTTTTCCGTCTGTTTCATGTGTTAATAGTTTAATTTAATATATCTATTAATACCGCAAATGTAGGAATAAATACGAACCTTGCAAATTTCAACGCTGTTTTTTTGTGGATAAATCGTTCAATGTATTTATAATGAATGCTTTGAATCTGTGTGTTTCCGGGCTCTACGCAAACGGGCCGGAATATGTGCCGGCAGCCGGCAAACGGCGCGACTTACCGTATTTCAGGTTTCCGAAATCGTCGTCCGGTCTGTTGCAAGAATCAGACCTATATTGCTTTCTCGGGCCTTTTCGCTTTTGAACCGAGGCCGTTGCGGGTGTTGCGACCGGGGTTCTTCGCGTAAAAACGGAGCGGTAAGGCGGCCGGCGGAATTGCCGGAAAAATTTCTTTTAGTTATATTTGAAAGTACCCGGTCGGACGCATCGGGCGTTCTAACGTTATTCTATCGTTTATGAAAAGGTTTTTTTTGTGGTCGCTGACGCTCTTTTCGTTCGTTTTCGGAGCGGGCGTATGCAGCGGCGCTGCGGGCGGCGGAATCCGTCTGGACAAGGCGGCGTTTATGATCGACAGCGGGGATAAGATGAAAATCCGCCTGGCGGAGGCTCCTGCCGGCGGCGTGCAGTGGACGTCGAGCGATGAAAAGGTGGCGACGGTTTCCCGGAGCGGCGTGGTGACCGGCGTTTCGAAAGGCGATGCCGTAATTACGGCTTCAGCGGCCGGTTCGAAAGCCGAATGCATCGTGTCGGTCGGTTACGAGGGACAGAATCCGATCCTGCCGCCGACGTGGGGACTGTTTATCGCCGACGGCGAGCCGCACGTTTTCGACGGACGGATGTATATTTTCGGGTCGCGGGACGTGACGAACGGTTTTCTGCCGAACGGCGAACGGGATTTCTGTTCGACCGACTACCATGTGATCTATTCCGACGACCTGATCCACTGGACGGACGCGGGCGTCAGCATCTCGATCGACAGTATTCCGGCGGAGATCCGCGGAAATACGCGGCGGCTGTGGGCGCCGGACGTCTTCAAAAGCCCGACCGAAAAAGACAAGTATTACCTGCTGTTTTGCGGCAACGGCCAGCCGGTGTATATCGCCGAGGGGACGAGCCCGACAGGGCCTTTCGGCAACGTCCGACTCGTAACGCTGAACGGCGAGCCCATCCCGCAGATCGATCCGGGCGTACTGGTCGACGATGACGGCAAGGTGTACCTGGCGAGTCCGAAATTCTTTATCTGCCGGCTCGACCCGTCGGACTACTCGCGGGTGATGCCCGAAACCTGCCGCGACGTGACGCAGTATATGCCGGTCGGCGACGAGCCGTTCGAAGGGCCTTCGCTGCGGAAACGCAACGGCATTTACTATTACATCTATATTCAGAATAAAGGCAATATCGAACGCGACGGCGCGGTTCCGACGCTGATGGGGTATATGACGGCCGAAAATCCGCTCGGCCCGTATACCTACCGCGGCGTGATCGTTACCAATTACGATTATCCGGCTTCCGGAAACATACACGGCTCGATCGAACCGTTCGACGGACAGTGGTACGTGTCGTACCATATGCCGGTGTCGGAGCTCGGTCTGACCCGTGCCGCCTGCCTCGACCGGATCGAATTCGACGATGACGGGACGATCCGGCGGGCCGAGCCGACTTCGTCCGGCGTAAAGGGCTGTTTCGTACCGGGCGAACGGATCCGCAGCTCCAGCGGGGTCGTCTATTCGGGCGGCCGTAACGACCGCAGGCTGGTGACGCGGCGCGAGCCGACCGCCAATCCGTATGTTTTCCGGTATGTCGGTTATCCGTACACTTTTTACAACGAGCCGGGACAGTGGATCGGATACCGTTTTATGGATTTCTCACCGGAAATTTCGACAGTCGGCATGAGCGTCTGCACCGAAGCCGCCGGCGGGTCGCTCGAAATTCGCCGGGGCTCTGCGGACGGGGAGTTGATCGCCGCCGTCGATCTGCCGAATACCGACGGCGAATGGAAGAAGGTCGAAGCCCCGGCTTCCGTAACCCGCGACGGGAAGGATGCGTTCTATATCTTTCTGAAGACGAAGCCCGGCAGCGGGGATGTTCGGGTCGATTGGCTGGAATTCGGCGCGCGGCGGTAATTTTTTCGACGGACGACCTCTGTCCGGCAACCGGCGTATTCGGCCGGAATATATCTTATGAAAACGCTCCCGTTGCGAACAGTTTCTTCGCAACGGGAGCGTTTGGCGGAAGCGCGTTTCGGTCAGCTCTTTTTGGCCAGCGAGAACAGGAATTCGAGTCCCCCTTCTTTCCGGTTTTTGGCCGAGATGCGTCCTTTGTGGTACAATACCGAGTTGCGGACGATCGACAGTCCGAGTCCCGATCCTCCGTTTTTGCGACTCCGACCTTCGTCGACCCGGTAGAAACGGACGAATATTTTTTCCAGATCGGCCTCCGGTACGCCGCAGCCGTTGTCGTGGAACGAGAAGTAGTAGAAATCGTCGTCCTCGGCGTATTGCTCGATCGTGATCGTGACGCCTTCGCCGGCGTAATTGACCGCATTGTCGGTCAGGTTCCAGAAGATCGAGTAAAGCAGCGTGTGGTTTCCTTCGACCGTCGTTCCGCGGCCGATGCGGTCGACGATCTGCACGCGGTGAGCGTCCAGCGTATTTTTATGGTCGGCGATCACCTCTTCGACGACCTGTTTCAGGTCGACCGGTTTGCGCTCGAACAAGTCGGTCGCCTCTTCGATCTTGGTGATCAGCGCGACGTCGCGGATCAGGTCGGACAGTCTCAATGCCTGGGTATAAGCCCGGTCGAGAAAGAAGCGCTGTTTGTCCGGACTGATCTCGTGCTGTTGCAGCAGGGTTTCGAGGTATCCCCGGATGCTGGTGACGGGGGTTTTCAGTTCGTGCGCGATGTTGTTGGTCATCTCCTGTTTCAGCAGCCGGTTTTTCTCCTGCGCGGTGATGTTATCGAGCGTGATTTCGAAACTGTTGTCGTTGAAAATCAGCAGCCGGACGGCGAAATGACGGCCTTCCCGGGTAAGCTTGGTTTCGTAGATCGGGATCGAGGCCGACTGCGGGTTGACCGGCCGGTGCCGTTGCAGGAATTCGCGCAGGTCGCCGAAATCTTTGGCCCGGAGAATTGCGGTCGCGTCGGAGGTCGGTTCGTCGAGGATCGTGTTGAGGTGCTGTATGAAGTGCGAGTTCGCATAAATTTTGTCTCCGTCCGGCGAAAAGATGCAGATTCCCTCGTCCGAATAGTGGAAGTGGCGGATCAGTTTTTCACGTTCCGTATCGAGCAGGTTGCGGCTTTCGCGCAGCAGCCGGTAATTGGTGACGATGCGGTTGCCTATCTCGCCGAGTTCGGTATCCGGGAATCTGACCTTGTCGAAATCGGGACGGTTGTTCTCGGTCGAGACCAGAAAGTCGCGCAATCCGCTGACCGCCTTGCCGAAACGGTCGGACAGGTACAGCAACGAGATCAGCGCGACAAAGAAAAGCAGCAACATGAAATAAAGAAAGAAATCGTCCGCTTTCAGGCTCAGTTTCGCCGCGTTGTCGTAAGGCAGCGCCACCCGGACGAAATCGTTGCCGAACAGCCGCGCATAGTAATAATAAGTTTTTCCGGTGGTTGCCGAGTGCCGAATGTGGCTTCCGCCGCCGCGGATCAGCGCTTGGGCGATTTCGGGCCGCGACAGGTGGTTCTCGACGATCGGTTTTCCGTCGGAGCCGTTGTCGAACAGCACGTTGCCGCGCCGGTCGATGATGCTTATCCGCAGATCCCGGGGCAGCAGCGGCAGCAGGCTGTCAAGCCGGGACATCGAATCCGGAGCGGTCAGATGGTTTTCGGCGATGTATTTCGAGATCAGCGTCGCGTAAACGTCCATTCCCCGTTTGAACTCGTCGTTTCTGAAGGTTCGTTCGCGGTTTTGCTGGACGAAGACGACGATCGCCGCGAAAACGGCGAATACGATCAGGAAGTAAAAAAACAGTTTTTTTCGATAGCTCAGGCGCATGGCGGTATCGGTTATCGGGTTAAAATTCGATGCAGTATCCATATCCGGAACGGTTCGTCAGGCGTTCGCCGAAAGTTCCCAGTTTTTTACGCAGCCGTGTGATGTGCACGTCTACGGTGCGTTCGAGCACGTAGGACTCCTTTTTCCAGACGCGTTCGAGAATATCCTCCCGCGAAAAAACCTTGTTCGGAGTCCGCGCCAGCGTCATAAGGATTTCGAACTCCTTTTTGGTCAGCAGGATGTGTTCGTTGCCGAGCGTCGCGCTCTTGGTTTCGGGATCGATCGTCAGTTCGCCCAGTTCGATCGTACGGTTCGTATCGGCCGGCGCTGCGGCGCTCCGTTTCAGCACGGCCTTTACGCGGGCCGTCACTTCCTTGATCGAGAACGGTTTCGGAATGTAGTCGTCCCCTCCGAGGCTGAATCCGGTGAGCAGGTCGTTTTCGGTGTCCTTGGCCGTCAGGAAGACGATCGGAACTTGCAGTTTCTGCTCCTTGCGCACCTTTTCTGCCATCCGGAATCCCGACATCCCTTCCATCATCACGTCCAGCAGGATCAGGTCGTAGCCGTCCGGCAGCATTTTCAGGGCCTGCTCGGCCGATTCGGCCGTTTCGACGGCGAACCCTTCGCATTCGAGGTTGAAGCGCAGGATCTCGCACAGATCCTGTTCGTCGTCCACGACCAGTATTTTCTCGCGTTTTGCCATTTTTACAACAGGTTTTTGTCCGTGTGCTTGATGTCTTTCCCTTCGGTAACGAAAATCACCGCCTCGGCGATGTTCGTCGCCTGGTCGCCGATGCGTTCGAGGTTGTTCGCGATGCCGAAAACCGACAGCATCCCTTCCATCTCTTCGGCCGTCAGCGTCCGCTGGGTTCCCGTGCTTTTCAACTCGCCGGAAATCCGCCGCCACCATTCGTCCACGCGGTCGTCGCTGCGGATCACTTCGCGCGCCAGCCGTTCGTCGCTGCAGTTCATCGCAAAAATAACGTTTTTCACCATATCCGCCGCCAGGTCGAACATTTTGAGCAGTCCGTCGCTTTTGCGGCGGTACAGTCCGGTGCTGACGGCCGTGCCGCCGGTGAATTCGTAGACGTTGTGGATCAGGTCGCCGATGCGCTCCAGATTCGAGGTCGTATCGTAGCAGGCCATGATGATCCGCAGGTTCGAGGCGCGCGGCGCGTGCAGTACGATCACGTTGACCACTTCGTCGCGGATCGAGACTTCCAGGCCGTCGATCGCGCTTTCGTTGCGGTTCAGTTCGTCGCGCAGTTCGGCGGACGAATTTCCCGCGAGCAGTTGCCGGGTGATGGAGAGTTGTCTCAGGATGAGTTCGGTTAGCCGGTCGAACTGGTCGCCTACCGGTTTTAAAACGGTGTCTTTCAATCGGTTCATAATAGGTGTGTTTTTATCCGAACTGGCCGGAGAGGTACTCTTCGGTCCGTTTGTCTTTCGGTGTGGTGAACAGGGTTTGCGTGCGGCCGGATTCGACCAGCTCGCCGAGGTACATAAACAGCGAGTAGTCCGAGATCCGCGCCGCCTGCGCCATATTGTGCGTCACGATGACGATCGTGAACTCTTTTTTCAGTTCGAGCATCAGCTCTTCGACGCGGTGCGTCGCGATCGGGTCGAGCGCCGAGGTCGGTTCGTCCATCAGCAGCACTTCGGGTTTCAGCGCGATCGCGCGGGCGATGCACAGCCGTTGCTGCTGTCCGCCGGAGAGGAATCCTCCTTTGCGGAACAGCGAATCGCGCACTTCGCTCCAGAGTCCGACGCTCGTAAGGCTCGTTTCGACGATCTCGTCCTTCTGCGCTTTCGACAACCGGATGCCGTTCAGCTTGTATCCGGCCAGCACGTTGTCGTAAATGCTCATCGTCGGGAACGGGTTCGGCCGCTGGAACACCATGCCGGCCATCCGTCTCACCTCCATCGGATTCATTTTGAAGATATTTCGTTCGTCGAGCAGGATTTCGCCCGTCACGCGGATGTCCGGATAGAGCTCGTGCATACGGTTGATCGCCCGCAGCAGCGTGCTTTTACCGCAGCCCGACGGGCCCATGATCGCCGTGATCGTCCGTTCGAGGATGCCCGTCGTGACGTGTTTCACGGCCAGTTTTTCCGGAGTGTAGGCGACCGACAGGTCGTTTATTTGCAGTTTCAGATTTTCCATTTTGCAGCGATTCGTTTGGCAATGATATTCAGCACCAGCGTCAGGATCAGCAGCAGCAGCGAGCAGCCCCAGATCAGGTCGACGAGGTTCGGATCGTTGTAGAACTCCCAGATCAGCAGCGGAACGGCCGAAGTGGGGTGCAGCGGGTCGAAGTTCAGCGTTGCGCAGCCCAGCGCGGTCAGCATCAGCGGGGCGGTTTCGCCCATCGCCCGCGATACGGCCAGCAGGATGCCGGTGAACATCCCGCCGAAAGCCGACGGCACCAGAATACGCATCACGACCGAGCGGTAAGGCGCTCCGAGCGCCAGCCCGGCCTCTTTCAGCGGTGAGGGCAGCATATTCAGCGTCTCCTCGGTCGAGCGGACGATCAGCGGCAGCATGATTCCGGCAAGCGCCACGCTGCCGGCCAGCATCGAGTAACTGCCCAGCGGTACGACGATCCAGGCGTAGGCGATGATCCCGATCACGATCGACGGGGTGCCTTGCAGCAGTTCGGTCAGAAAACGTACGATGCCTGCGAACGCCGTTTTACGCTTTTCTGACAGGTAAACTCCTGCGAGAATCCCCGACGGGATCGCGATCAGCGCCGCGATCAGCGTCATCGACAGCGTGCCGAGGATGCCGTTCGCGATGCCTCCGGGGATCGACTCGCCGGCCGTTTTGGCCAGCATCGCGTCCAGCGTGCTCGGCGCGTTCTCGGTGAAGAACGACAGCGAGATCTGACGGTATCCCTTGCGTACCACTTCCCAGATAATCAGCAGCAGCGGGACGGCCGTGAGCAGTGAGAATCCGCAGACCACGTAGAAGAACGCCCGTTCTTTCGCCTTGCGGAACCGCGTCCGCGATTTAGGAACCGTTATCGTCATAGTTATCGGAATTTACGAAGAATGAGCCGCCCGATCAGGTTGATTACGGCGGTGATAATGAAAAGTAGCAGCCCGATGGCGACGAGCGAGCTGAGCTTCAGCCCGTCGGCCTCGCCGAACTGGTTGGCGATGACGCTGGCCATCGTGTTGCCGGTGGCGGTCAGGCCGGTCGGAATCAGGTTCGTGTTACCGATCAGCATCGTGACGGCCATCGTCTCGCCGAGCGCACGCCCGAGCGCCAGTACGTAACTGGCGAAAATACCCGACCCGGCGACCGGAAAGACGACGCGGCGGATCACGTCGAGCCGCGTTCCGCCGAGGCTGTACGCTCCTTCTTTCAGTTCGCGCGACACCATCGAGATAAACTCCGAACTGAGCGACGCGGCATACGGGATCACCATGATCGCCAGTACGACCGATGCGGTCAGGATGCCGAATCCCTGCGACGACAGTCCCAGGTCGACGATCACCGGCCGGATCACGTAGAATCCCCACAGCCCGTAGACGATCGACGGGATGCCGGCCAGCAGGTCGATCACCGTACCGATTACTTTCGCGATCCGCCGGCCCCGGAAATATTCGCCGGTGAAAAGGGCGACCGGCAGCGACAGCGGAAGGCAGAACAGCATGGCCAGCAGCGAAGTCAGCACGGTCCCCGCGATGAACGGCAGCGCCCCGTAGCTTTCGGAGCCGGTCTTCGGGTTCCAGTCCGACGAGGCGATGAAGCGGAAAAAGCCGAAATGGTCGAACGCCGGCGCCGCTCCGCTGATCAGCGAGTAGAACATTCCCCCGCAGATCAGTATGATGGCGGCCGCCGCCGCCAGCAGCAGTCCTTTGAAAATACGGTCGCGTGCGGCTGTGCGGATCATTACTTCAGCAGTTTTTCTCCTTTATACGTAACTGTGCCCAGTTGTGCGCGCCCGTTGTCGATCACCTGTTGCGGCAGCGGGGCGTAATTGACCTTGCCGGCCAGATCCTGCGCTTGGCTGCCGAGCATCCATCCGAGCAAGTCGACGAGGGCTTCGCTCTGTTCGCGGGTGCGCTTGTCGTAGCCTTGTTCCTTGTACAGCAGAATCCACGTAAAGCAACTGATCGGGTAAGCGTCCGCCGCGTCCGGATCGGTAATCATGCAACGCGTGTCGGTCGGCAGGTCGCCCGCGGCCGCTGCCGAGATGCTTTCGAGGGTCGGGTCGATGAAGCGGCCCGCCTTGTTTTGCAGGCTCGCGTAGCTGATATGCTGTGCAAAAGCGTATTCCGACCCGATGTAGCCGACGGCCCCTTCGGTCTGGCTGACTGTCCCCGATATGCCGGGATTGCCTTTGGCGGCGAGGCCGGCCGGCCATTCGAGCGATTTGCCGGCCCCGATCGTCTCTTTCCATGCGGGGCTTACTTTTGTCAGGTAATCGCTGAATACGAAAGTCGTGCCGCTGCCGTCGGAACGGTATACCGGATGGATCTCCAGATCGGGAAGCTGTACGCCGGGGTTGATCCCGCGGATGCGGGCGTCGTTCCAGCGGGTAATTTTACCCAGGTAGATATCGGCCACCAGTTCGCCGGTCAGTTTCAATTTTTCCACGCCCGGCAGGTTGTAGGCCATTACCACGGCGCCCATGCAGGTCGGGATGTGGATCACGCTGTCGGGCATCGCGGCCATTTCCGCATCGGTCAGGTAGGCGTCGCTGCCGGCGAAATCGACGATCCGGTCTTTCAGGCTGCGGATGCCGCCGCCGCTTCCGATACCGCCGTAGGAGACTTCCGCCGGAACGCTGTCGCGATAGGTCTTGAATGCAAGATTATAGTACGGCAGCGGGAACGTTGCGCCCGCGCCGGCCAGTTTTTCCCGGCCGCTCCCTTTCGGAGATTGTCCGCAGGCGGCCAGAACGGCGGCCAATGCGATGAGAATCAATTTTTTCACTTCTCGAAATTTTAGTCGTTAAATTGATGTTGCAATATTAGGGGTTTGTTGTTACGCTCCCGTTAAGCGATTGTTACGAAACGGTTACTTTGCGAAACGCCCTTTTTACGGCACTCTTTTCTAAGGCGTTGGTAATGCAAGGAACGGACCTCGGTTGACGGTTTTAGGTATCGGGGCTCTCTTTTTTCGCTTTTTCTGGGTATTTTTCCGCCGGGGCCGGTTTGCTACTTTTGCATCAAACGAAAAACAAATTTGGAAATGAAAGGAATATTTTACGGAAGCACTACCGGGACTACCGGTTCTTTGGCCGGCCGCATCGCGGAGGAGTTGGGAATCGCCGCGGCGGACGTGCACGATGTGGCCGGCGCGGCGGCGGATGCGGTTCAGCGTTACGATTGCCTGCTGCTGGGCTCCTCCACATGGGGATGCGGGGAGTTGCAGGACGATTGGTTCGGTTTTCTGGAAGGGCTCAAAGGGCAGGATCTGTCCGGGAAGAGCGTGGCACTGTTCGGATGCGGCGACAGCAGCATGTATCCCGATACGTTCTGCGACGCCGTCGGGATTCTGCGCGAGGAGCTCGCCGGGACGGGATGTCGGTTCGTCGGAGCCTACGCGCCGCAGAACTATTCCGTTACCGATTCGAAAGTGTGCGAGGACGGAAAGTTCGTCGGATTGGCTATCGACGAGGCGGACTCGGAAGCCGTTTCGTCGGAACACCTGAAGCAATGGATCGCGGTACTGAAAGAGGAAGGGGTATGAGCGAACAGGATTACGTCCGTTTCGGCGAACTGAAAATCTTCATGCACCAGATTTACGAATTCAAGAAAGGAGTTCGGAATCTGGTGCTCTGCACGATGTGCCCGACCTGTGCCGCGCTGGTGGCAGAACGGCTTCGGGGGCAGCGGATCGAGTACCTGATTCAGGAAGTGACGGACAATAAAGTGAACCTTTATTTCGGAAAACGCGCCTGTTTGGATGCGGTGCGGGCCTTTATCGACAAGCCGCTGAACCGGCTCACCCCGGAGCAGGATTTCATGCTGGGGGCCATGCTCGGTTACGATATCATCCAGCAGTGCGAACGCTTTTGCCGGCAGCGGAGCCGGTTCGCCCTATGACCGGCGGAGGCGGCGTGCCGGACTTCGCGTTTCCGGAGAAAAACGCTATCTTTACGCCGGATGCTCCCATCCGTCAAAAGACTCATGCCATGTACAGACTCAGTCAATATAAGGAAACCGACAAAATGGGCGACCTGATCTGTGAAAACTATCCGATTCTTCTGGTAGTTAGCAGGTTCGGTATTTCGCTCGGGTTCGGCGACAAGGATATCGCGCAGGTGTGCGCGGACAACGGGGTCGATACGCCGACTTTTCTGGCCGTCGTGAACCTGCTGTTGGACGAGGACGAATCAGCCGCTCCGGCCGATGCTCCGCTGTCGGTCGGAGCGCTCGTACGGTACTTGCAGAATTCGCACGCCTATTTCCTGGATTTTCGTCTGCCGGTGATCCGCCGCGAACTGGCCGATGCGCTCGGCAGCGATCACGGCGACGTTTCGTTCGCCGTGCTCCGTTTTTTCGATGAATATGCGGCTGAGGTGCGCAGGCACATGCTTTACGAAGAAGAGAAAGTTTTTCCTTATGTCCGTTCTTTGCTCGAAGGGCGTAAGAAGGGACGGTACAGGATCGATATTTTCCGGAGACAGCACGATCAGGTGGAGGCCCGGCTGACGGAGTTGAAGAACATCCTGATCCGCTACTATCCGGGCAGCGGCAGCAACGAACTCAACAGCGCGTTGTTCGATATTTTTTCGTGCGAGCGCGACCTGGCTTCGCACAATCGGATCGAAGACCACCTGTTCGTTCCGGCGGTCGTGGAACTGGAGCGTAAAAACGGTTCGCAATGATGAGCGTTTCGTTGAAAATAGCCGTAGCCGAGTCTTCGCAAATTATCCGCAGCGGTCTTCTTGCGGTGCTGAAACGGCTACCCGGACTGAATGTGAGCGTCGTGGAGATCGCCGATCCCGAACAACTGGTCAAGTCGCTTTGCTGGCAGAAGCCCGACATCCTGATCGTGAATCCGGCGTTGCCGGGGCTTTTTTCGTTGCAGCGCATCCGGCACGAATCGGGGTGCGAGACGATGAAATGCGTGGCCCTGCAATGCGCGCTGGCCGACGCCCTGTCGCTGAGGATCTACGACGAGACGATCTCCCTGTACGATACGGCCGAACAGATCCGGCTCAAACTGTCCCGTCTCGCCAACCGGGACGAAAAACCCGAATCCCGGCGCGACTTGCTGAGTCCGCGGGAAAAAGACGTTGTGGTCTGCGTGGTGAAGGGGATGACCAACAAGCAGATCGCCGAGCGGCTGTGCCTGTCGGCGCATACCGTGATTACCCACCGCCGCAACATCGCCGGCAAATTGCAGATACACAGTCCGGCCGGGTTGACCATCTATGCGATCGTCAACAAGCTGGTCGAACTCGACGAGATCGGAGAGACCGTCGCGGCCGGGTAATTCCCCGCCGCCCGGAATCGCCGTTTCGTCCGGATCGTTCCGATTTTTCGTTTTGTTTTTGCTTTCACCGAAAAATTGGTGAAATATTTGCGGAGTGATCCGCAATATCCATTCTTAGAGCTATGACAGACGGAACGATAGGGAAAAACAACGCTTTTTTCCGGCAACTGCTTTATATCGGCATCCTGATTACGATCGGGCTGGTAATTTTCACACAACTCCAATTTTTCGTAGGATCGTTCCTCGGGGCGATCACGATGTACGTCGTGTTGCGGACGGTGCTGTTCCGGTTGACCGAGCGCTGGAACTGGAAGCCCTGGGTCGCCTCGCTGATGCTGGTGTTGGCTACGACGCTGCTGCTGTCCGGGCTGGGATTTCTGATTTTCGAGGTGATCGCCTCCGAGATCCCGAACGTGGACACCTCGAAAATCGTCGACGTTTTCAACGAACTGCTCCGGCGGGCGAACCATCTGCTGGGCTTTGCGATCGTGCCGGAAAATATCGTCAAAGGTTCCGGCGGGACGATCACGAAAATGGCCTCGATGCTGCTCAATACGACTTACAGTTTCGCAGCGAACGTGTTCATGATGCTCGTGATCCTTTATTTCATGCTGCTGCACGCTCGGACTATGGAACGAAGCGCGAACCGCTACCTGCCGTTCCGCGGTCATAGCCAGCAGGTGATTCGCAGCGAAGTCAAGAGCATTATTTTCAGCAATGCCGTCGGCATTCCGCTGGTCATGTTCGCGCAGGCGGCGGCCTCCTTTCTGGTCTATTGGGCGCTGGGCGTCAACAATGCGGTCTTCTGGGCTTTCGTGACGGCCGTCTGCGGGTTGATACCGATGGTCGGCACCGCGATCGTCACCGTGCCGATGGGCGTTTATATGATTTTCGACGACAGCGTCTGGATGGGGATCATCATGATCGCGTGCGGCATACTGATCGTGGCCAACGTAGACAACCTGTGCCGGATCATCCTGATGAAGAAGATCTCCAATACCCACCCGCTGATCGTGATTTTCGGGGTGATCCTCGGGATTCCGCTTTTCGGCTTCTGGGGGATTATTTTCGGGCCGCTGCTGATCTCCGCCTTCCTGCTGTTGATTCGGATCTATTACAAGGAATACCGGTTGCTGCCGCCGTCGGAATCCTGAACCGGCGGACGGCCGCTTATCGCCGGTCGTCCCGGTGGCGGTGTCTTTTGACGACCGTTCCGTGTCCGACGACCGTCTGTTTGATACCCGGCATCAGCGACTTCCACAGGTAGTTGAACTGCGAGCGGTAGGGATCCCGTTCGGTCGCGCCTTCGCCGGTGCGGGTCACTCCGTCTTCCGGATTGCCGGTGCGGATCAACAGGTCGTCTACGATGGCCGAAAGCAACCGGCGGGCCTTGGGCCCGTCTTTCTCCTGTTTCATTAGCGAGACGTTCAGGCTGTCGTACAGCAGTAGTAATTGTACGTCGGCTTGACGAGAGTCTCCTGCGATGCGGAAATTCATTCCGTCGATTCGCCCCGTATTGATTCGCGCGTTCACCAGCGGTTCGATCGCCCGGTTCATCGCCTGCAGTTCCATCGGGCCGAGCTTTCCGTCCACTTCGAAACGGTCGTCCAGCGAATCGGCCGGCAGCAGGAAGGTCGCCTGTAAGACTCCCCGGTTCATCAGTCGCCCGCTGGCTTTCAGGGTGATGCGCGGATGTTCCGGCGAGGCGGCGTTGGCGAGTCCGTACAGGTCGCCTCTCAGACTGTCGAAGGTGACGGTACCCGGAACGGTTCCCGTCGCCGACAGTTCTTCGTACACGGCGCGAATGTCGCTGAAACTTATTCTACGAACTTCCACTCCGAAAGAGAGTTTTTGCAGGGATTGGTAAAAGAGCGGTTTGATGCGCTGTTTTTGCGGGATCTGTCGGTTCTTGAAGCTGCCGATTTCCACGTTGCCGATCCATACGCTGTCGATTTTCAGCTTTTTGTTCCGCGCGATCTCGGGATAGTCCACTCCCGTGCACGCGATCCGGCCTGCGACGACCTGCGTCCAGTCCGGATGGCCTGCTACCAGCGAGGCGAATTCGCTTTTCGGGTATTGCGGCAACAGGCGGACGCCCGCTACCGAGCATTCGCCTTTGCGGGTGTCGATTATCAGCGTATCGGCCTGCAACGCGACCGCTCCTTCGTCGAGCTGATAGTTTACCGATTCGACGGAAGTGCGGATGCCGTTGTCGAGCCATCCGCTGTCGTTCGCATTCCCGGCGTTCAGGCGGAAATCGTCGGTTTGTACGGAGAGTCCCCGCAACGTATGGCATGTCTGCCGTCCGTTCCGGATCTCGCAGTACGTTACCGAGCCGTCCGCGATCCGGAGCCGGCCGATGCCGATCGTCCGGACGGTCTGTCCGGATGCCCGTTGCAGCGAGTCGACCGGTGGAACCGAGTCGCTGAAGTTGCGGACGATGTCGACGTGCGGTGCCGACACTTCGATTTCGGCGATCGTCGGCGTCCGGTCTCCGTCTTGTTGCGTCAGGCGGATTCCGCCGATCGAAAGCTGTGCTGCGGTGAGCCGGAACATCCGCAGGCCGGGATGTCGTTTTGCGAGCAGCAAGCTGTCGGTCGTCAGGACGATGCCTTTGAGCCGCATCGACCGGCCGACCGGATTGAAACGCACCCGGTCGATGCTGATCCGGCACGTTCCGCCGGTCTGCTCGGCGACCTCTTTTTCGATCTTTTGCCGGACGATCCGGCCGATCCAGAGGTTTGCGCCCGCAAGCAGCAGCAGGACGGCGACGACGACGATCCCCGCCGTCCGGACGATTTTTCTGAAACGCGGTTTTCTTTCGGTAGTTTCCATAATTCTGTGCATTTTACGAATAAAATGCATAGCTTGCAAATTCCTGTCCAAATCGCCGGTCGATGGATGAGATATTCGACGATGCGGATTATCTGCCGAAGATTTTATTCTCCGGTTCTCCCGCTCCGGTGCCCGTAACTGAAATAGAAATCTTTGAGTTCGTTGCGGGTCGCCCGCCTGACGGATACGTATTCGGGAGGGACGCAGGCGTCCCTGTAAAATCGGGTCAATCCGTCGGTCATGACCTCCAGAACGACGTTCCCGTTTTCGAGTTTGTCGAAAATTCCCCACAGGCAGCGGTCCGGGTCGTGGCGCCGGGGATCGAGGGAGAAAAGATACAGCTCTCCCGGAACGAAATGGAAATCCTGGATCGCCATAGCCGCTGTCGGTCGGTTTTATTCCTGTTCGACCAGAAGTTCTTCGAGACAACTGGTGTCCACGCGCATGTAACGCAGGAACGTATCGTAGTTGAAGCCGTATTTAGGAAATACGTGTTTCAGCCAAACCTGTTTGTAACATTTGTCGTGCCGTCCCGGTTCGTAAAATTGTGCTGCAAAGTCCTGGATTTCTTTTGCTCTGATTAAATAACTGATAGAATGCATACATATCGATAATTGGTCGGATCGGTTTCGGTCCGAATTTCTTAAGTATTTGGATCTAAATGAAAAATAATAGTGAAAGTGACTAAAATTTTTAGCGCTGTACGGTGTCGGGGATACTGCATTCGGTCCAGGATAAATGAGTTTTCTGTCAGTCGGAACCGTTCTTTCGGAACGGGGCCGTGACGGTTTCCGTTTCTAAAATAGCATGTTATGCGGCGAGGGTATTTCCCGGAGACGGGAGTAAACAGCGTCCGGATAAAATACAAATATCCGTACAATTTGATTATATTTGTACAAAATGCTTTGGTACGGCGGAATTGCGAGATGTCCGGGCGGTTTGGAAAACGGGTATGGCGGTAATGATCGTTTCTGTACGGTGCCGTATTCGAGATTTGTGGATAATTGATTTGCAGCGAGTTGAGTGATTGTAAGATCGGACGTATGATTTTTCCGGGGGGGCGGATAAACTATGAGAAGCGGGTCGTCGAGCGGATGATCCGTTTTTACTGTATCCACCGGGAAGGGAACCGGGAGCTTTGTCCGGAGTGTCGGGAATTGCTCGCGTATGCCGTTGTCCGGTTGGATTGCTGTCGGTTCGGCGACAGGAAACCGGTTTGCAAGAAATGCCCCGTTCATTGCTACAAAATATCCATGCGGGAACGGATGCGGTGCGTGATGCGTTATGCGGGTCCCCGCCTGCTGTGGTATCGTCCGCTCGATGCGTTCGGGCACTTGCTCTGCCGTCTGCGGCTTTTCGGCGGCCGGTAATTTTCCGGGTCGTAGCGGCTTTTCGTAAGGCGATGTCCTGCGGCGGGTATCCCGTTTTCGGAGATCGCGGGGGACGGTTTTCCGGAACGAACGGCATAAAGAACCGGCACCCAGCGATTTTTCGATGGATGCCGGTTTGAATTATTCAGCGGATTTGCCGGAACCTATTGCCGGTAGATTATGCAATAGTGATGCCGGGATCGAGGTAAACGTCCTGAATCGCGTGCAGCAACGCGATGCCCTCTTTCATCGGGCGTTGGAACGCTTTGCGTCCGCTGATCAGCCCCATGCCGCCGGCGCGTTTGTTGACGACGGCCGTGATGACGGCGTCTTTCAGATCGGATACGCCGTGCGATTCGCCGCCGGAGTTGATTAGTCCGACGCGGCCCATGTAACCGTTGGCCACCTGGTAGCGGCACAGGTCGATCGGATGGTCGGACGCTAACTCTATGTACATTTTTTCGTTCGTTTTGCCGAAATGCAGCGCGGTGAACCCGCCGTTGTTGGTCGGCAGTTTCTGTTTGACGATGTCGGCCTTGATCGTGACGCCCAGGTGATCGGCCTGCCCGGTCAGGTCGGCCGACGCGTGGTAATCGGCGCCGTCTTTTTTAAAACTGCCGTTGCGCAGGTAACACCACAGGATCGTCGCCATACCCAGTTCGTGCGCCCGTTCGAAGGCTTCCGAAATTTCGACCAACTGCCGTCGGCTCTGCTCCGAACCGAAATAGATTGTCGCGCCGACCGCGACGGCTCCCATGTTCCACGCCTCGTCGACCGATCCGAACAGCACTTGGTCGTACGTGTTCGGGTAGGTCAGCAACTCGTTGTGGTTCAGCTTGACGATGAACGGTATCTTATGCGCGTATTTGCGGGCCACTGCGCCGAGGTTGCCGAACGTCGAAGCTACGGCGTTGCAGCCCCCTTCGATTGCCAGTTTGACGATGTTTTCCGGGTCGAAATAGACCGGGTTCGGAGCGAACGACGCGCCGGCCGTGTGTTCGATGTCCTGATCGACCGGCAGGATAGACACGTAGCCCGTGCCGGCCAGCCGGCCGTGGCCGAGCAGCGTTTGCAGGCTGCACAGCGTGCGGACGTTGCGGTCGGACGGAATCCATGTCCGGTCGACCGTGTCCGGCGACGGGATGTGGATCAGCGACTTGTCGATCGTCCGGCAAACGTGATTCAGGTAATATTCGGTTTTGTCTCCCAATAAATTGATGATCTGGCTCATATTCTATAACGGTTTAAATTTATTGTTGTTTTTTACCCTGGCGGGCGACGGCTTCCATCAGTTTGCGGATCTCTTCCGGGTCGCCGAGAAAATAATCCTTCGTAAGATTCAGCCGGTCGTCGAATTCGAAGACGTACGGTACGGCCGTCGGCAGGTTCAGGTTGACGATGTCGTCGTCCGAAATGCGCTTCAGATGCTTGATAATCCCCCGCAGACTGTTGCCGTGCGCGACGACCAGCAACTGGTCGGCCGTTTTCAGGTTCGGAAAGATCGCGCACTGCCAGTACGGCATGATCCGTTCGATCGTCTCTTTCAGGGATTCGGTGCGCGGCAGTTCCCCGTCCGGAACCAGCCGGTAGCGCGGGTCGAAACGCGGGTTGCGCGGATCGTCCTCGGCGAGCGGATCGGGTGCGATGTCGTAGCTGCGTCGCCAGACGAGCACCTGTTGGTCGCCGTATTTGGCGGCTGTCTCGCTCTTGTTGAGTCCTTGCAGCATACCGTAATGCTTTTCGTTCAGCCGCCAGCTCTTTTCGACCGGGATCCAGTCCTGGTCGAGCTTGTCCAACACGCGGTCGAGCGTTTTGACGGCGCGTTTGAGGTACGAAGTATAGGCTTTGTCGAATGCGAAACCCTCTTTTTTCAGCAATTCGCCGGCCCTGTCGGCTTCGGCGACGCCTTTTTCGGTCAGGTCGACGTCCGTCCAGCCGGTAAAGCGGTTTTCCCGGTTCCAGATGCTTTCTCCGTGTCGGAGCAAAACGATTTTTTTCATAGTCTTATGCGGTTTGATTTTCCATGTCGGACGCGGTTGCAGGCTGGCGTTCCGTGCCCGTGCGGCGGATGCGCGGCTCTCCGTCGCCGCGACGCTCCGGATATCGGTTCTGTGCAAATAGTGTGCAATAACCTGCGGCCCCGTTGTTTTAAGGAGTAAAAAAAGTAAAATCGTCCGTTTAAAGCAATACCCGGAGGTAGGTATTGTTGCCGGCGAGGGAGAACGATAGGGTAGGTGCGCGCGGGCGGATCAGCCTTCCCGGATGTCGGCGAACCAGTAGGCGTAGTTTTTTACCGTGCCGTCGTCCAGTTTGACCGGGTACCTGCGCTGCAACGGTTCGCCGAGCGCGAACTGCACGGGCGTGCGGAACGGACCGCCGGCGTAGCAAAATGTGTGGTACTCGCCGTTTTCGCCGCATACGTCGACGCCGTCGGGCAGGTCCCGTACGAACGTTTCGTCGATTCGCCGCCCGATGAAGTCGCGGCCGAGCCGGTCGGCGGTCGTCGTGACGATCACGGTTTGCAGGCCCGAGGCGAGAAATTCCCGCATGATTTCCGCGGAAGATTTGCCCCACAGCGGTTCGACGACCGTGATGCCGTAGGGCGACAGTTGCTTTTCGCGGTAGGAGCGCACGTCGTGCAGGAAAATATCTCCGAAAATGAAACGATCGGCGCCCGTATCCCTGAAGTGTCCGACCGCCGCCGCCATCGCCTCTTCGTAGTTCTCCATCGTGCCGTCCGGCGCGAGGTCTATCGTGTAGAGCGGCAGGCCGATGCTGTCGGCCTGCCGACGAAGCAGTCCGACGGGGATGCCGTGCATCGACGAGCGCGCGTTGTCGCGGTTCACGGTCGTCAGCAGCGATACGATTTCGTAGGCTTCGCTCTGCTGCGCCTTGTACAGCGCCAGCGCGGAATCTTTTCCTCCGCTCCAGTTGAAAACGGCTTTTTCGCGCTTCCCGCTTACCATGATCCGTCGTTTGCGGGGCGGCTGGAGAAAAAGCCGCTGACCAGTGTGAAATATTCGGGCAGTCCGGACGATCCGGGTTCGCTCCACTTCAGTTCGATGCCCAGCAGTTCCGACGCGGTTTTCCCGATGTCGAAACCGAGGGATTCCAGCGAAGGGCGTATCCGGTCGGGATAGCGGCACGGCCGGCCTTCGCTCCGGGCGCATGTCTCTTCCGGGCACAGGTGGCAGGTTCCGGCATAAAAAGCGCGGCTGCCCGGATATTTCCGTTCGAGTTCCAATAGCCGGGCGTCGAGCGTCCGCCGGACTTCGACGATCATCCGCTGTCCCGCCTGCCGGCCTTGTTCCGGCGTCGCGCATTCGGCGCGGGCGGACGGCTCGGGGATGATCCGTGTGCCTATGATCAACGCCGTGCGGTATCCGGACAGGTATTCGTCCGCATCGAATCCGTGCGGCGGACAGGCCCAGCAGGCGCCGTAGCGGGAACATGCTTGGCAGAATACGATGAATTTTTCAGCGTTCCGGTAGCGGGCGACGTACTCCCCGGCCGGGATCGTCGCGGCGGTCTCTTCGGTTCGGTACATGTTAGTCGTTTTTCGAAAGCCGGATCAGGATCACGCCCGAGTCGGAAACCGTCCCGATCTTCAACGGACCTGCCGTCCGCCCGGTTTCGAACACCCGGCTCAGGTCGTGCGTTTCGTCGAGCAGGAATACTTCGGTTCGGGCGAATTTCCCGATGCCATCGATGTCCAGCGTGAACTCGCGGGGGCCCGATTTCCAGCAGGCGGCGAGGATCGCCAGGTTGCCCAGGCTGTCCGTGCCGGCCAGCACGCGGCTTCCGGCGGGCATACCGTCCGTTTCGGTGCGTACCCGTTCGGGATAGGCGGTCAACTCGCCGAACGCTTTCATGCCGTAGTAAGTTTTGACCGGCGTCCGGTTTTCAAATACGCCCCAGCGCGTCGTGGTGACCGTGTAGTAGAATCCTTTGTCGAGCGGCGTATCCTGCCAGCCGATCATCACCGTGTTCAGGAAAGCCGCCGATTCCAGTCCGCGCATGAACCGGATCGCTTCGTTCTGCTCCGCCGGGCCCATGTTCCACAGCGCTCCGCCGTACGGGTTGTAGTGCCATTCGTTCAAGTGGATCTCCGTCTCGGGATAGCCGCATTCGTCCAGATACCGGCGTGCGTCTACGGCCATTTGCAGTAATTCGGTATCGGTGGGCGAGTAGTAGTGGAACGAGTAGAAGTCCAGCGGCGCTTTGTGACGGGCGCAGTTCCCTGCGAAATCCCTGACCGCCTGTTCGCCGAAGGCGCAGTGCCCTGGCCCGCCGAATTTCAGGTGCGGGAAGCGTTTTTTCAGTTCGGTCGCCGCCTGCGCATAGAAGTCGTTGAACTGCTGCAACGTCCCGGTCCACATTTTCGGGCCCAGATCGGGTTCGTTCCATATCTCCCAGTAACGGATGTCGTAACGGAACCCGTTCCATTTTCCTTCCGTGTAGTGACGGATGACGTTCGATGCGACGTCGACCCATTTTCGCACGTCTTCGGGCGGGTGCACGAAATATTTGTTGACGCTGTGCTCGATCGAGGTTCCCAGCCGGTAATAGACTTCCGTGCCGCACGCGATGCAATTCGCAATATAGTCGTCCGTCTGGGCGAAATAGTAGTTGTCCGGATCTTCCGCGTCCGCTTCGGGATTCGCGAAGATCAGCGGAAGATCGACCAGTCTCATGCCGGGATTCTCCAGCGGAGCGTCGTGCAGCCGCGTGATCGGGATGTGCATTCCGGCGAACGCTTCGCGGAGGTTGCATCCGGGCATCTCTTCGTCTTCGAGCGGCGGGGCCAGGTTGCCGCCGTTCACCGGTTTGATCTTTCCGGCGGACTCTCTCGGATAGACCCGGATCGTCGTCTGCCGGTCTTCCCCGGAAACGACGTCTTGCAGGGCTGCCCGTGCGGCGGCTGCGAATCCGGTGCACGCCAGAACGGCGAGCAGGTATTTCAGGATCGTCTTCTTCTCCATGCGGCGGTTTTTCATTGTTCCGGATTTGTCGCAAAGATATGGAATTTCATTCGTTCCGCGAAACCGAAGCGATAGGGCTTTTACGGAAATTTTGTATGGAGAAAACCCGTTTAAAACATATTCCGACTTTATTGCGCCCGAACACCCGGGCGGCACGCTTCCGGTGGATTATAAAAAACTCGTATCGTGCGTTTTGCAGGAATAAAAGGTATATATTATATTTGTATGCCATATTGTGCGCGAACAATGAAGTTGAATGTTAAATGGTTTGTATATAGTTTATTATGATAGATAGGCCTGATGTCCGTTTGTTTCGCCCGATAAAGGGCGGATTGCTTTTTGTTTTTTGCCTGCTCGCGGTTTTTCCCGGATTCGGAAAACAGCAGGGTCGGGGAACCGATTATATGCTGGTCGTCAGCGTTTATGCCGAGGCCTCCGCATGGAGCAACGACATCATTATTCCTGTCATCAACATGGCCGCCGGGATCGAGAACCTGAACGTGTATTCCGAATACATGAACATGTTGTTGATCGACAACGATACGCTGGCGACCGAGTTCAAGCGGAGGCTGTTCGCGAATTACCGGGAACACCCGCCCCGGATGCTGCTGTTGATCGGGAACCCGGCGAAGATATTGCTGGAAGATGTAAAAAAACACTGGGGCGACATTCCGATCCTTTTTTGCGCGGACAAGGAGTATGTGGGAACGGACAGTCTGTATCTGAAGCGAAATCCGATTCCGCCCGATCTGAGAACCCCGTTGTCCGAATTGGTTTCGGAGTACAACCTGACGGTCTTACAAACGCCCGTTTTTCTGCGGCAGAGCGTCGATCTGATGCGCCGGATGATTCCGGGAATGAAAGAGCTGGTATTCCTGGGCGACGACTTGTATATCAACCGGCAGGACGAACAGGAACTCTCCGAACTGATGCGGACGGATTATCCGGAACTAAGCTACCGTTATTTTTCCGCGGCGGACATGACGACCGGGCAGTTGTTCGATTCTTTGAAAACGATCGACAGGAAAACCACGGGCGTACTCTATTCGTCCTGGTGGTATAAAAAAAACTTCGTGGGCAATACCGTGCTGATGACGGACGCTTACCGGGGAATCACCACGTTCGCTCTGCCGTTTTTTTCATTGCATCCGTCGGGGATCAGGGATTCCAACGGTATCGTCGGCGGTTTCGTTTACAGTCAAGAAGCGTTCAATAAAAAGTTGATCGAAACCATTTCCGGGGTGCTGGCCGGTCGTCAGCCGCGGGATATTCCGTTTTATTTTCCGCGGGGCATTCCTACGTTCAATTACGAATCGCTGGTCGGCAACGGGTTTTCTCTGGCCGATACGCCGAAAGGGGCGGTGGTTTACAACCGGCCTCCCTCTTTTTTCGAGCAGTACAAGTACGTCCTTTTCGGGACGGTCGTTCTTTTCGTCGTCGCCCTGCTTCTTTTTCAGTCGAAGCGCAACCGCATGTTACAAAAACTCAGTAAGGCGCAACTGCGGGAGATCCAGATCGGTGAAAACTATACGAACTTGTTCGACAACATGCCGATCATATACATGCAGGAGCGTGTAGTGCTGGACGAATCCGGCGATCCGGTCGATACCGTGTTCTGCGACGTGAACCGGTCTTTCGAACGGTCGTTCTATCCCAAGGAGCGAATTATCGGCAAGAAGGGAAGCGAAATTTTTCCCGAGTCGATGCCCGAATTCCTGCATTTTATCCGGATCGCGATCGCCGAACGGCGGAGCATTACTTTTACTTACTATTTTAAGTCGATCGACACGTTCTACGAGGTGGTGCTGTGCTGTTCGCATATGCCGGGAATTATAGACGTATTTTGCCTGGACAGCACCCAGCTTCACGACGTGCAGCAGAAACTTTCCACTACGAACAAGAAGTTGTCGATGGCCCTGGAGATAGCCAGCATCGTTCCGTGGAAGTGGAACCTGCGGGAACGCACCATTCTGTGCGATGTGAACCGGCCGATCGAACTGGGCGGACTGGACGGCGATGTCCGGGAAGAGCAGCTTTCCGTGCCGGATACGCAGTATTTCGCCAAAATCCGCCGGGAAGACCGGGAAAGGGTGCGCCGCGCTTACCGGGATTTGGCGGAAGGCCGGGTAGCGAAAGTGAAGGAGGAGTACCGGGTGATCGTCGGCGAAGGCCGGGGTAGGCGGCAGGAGTGGGTGGAGGCGCAGGCGGCCGTCGAGACATGGGATGGATCGGGCAAACCGCTGGTGCTGGTCGGTTCGTCGCAGGTGATTACCGAGCGGAAGAAGATGGAGCAAGAGATGATGTCGGCCAAAGACCGGGCGGAAGAGTCCAACCGGCTCAAGTCGGCTTTCCTCGCCAATATGAGCCACGAAATCCGGGCGCCGCTGAATGCGATCGTCGGTTTCTCGGGGATTCTGGCATTGTCCGATTCGGAGCAGGAGAAGCAGGAGTACGTCGGCATTATCGAGAACAACAACGCATTGTTGTTGCAGTTGATCGGCGACATTCTCGATCTGTCGAAGATCGAAGCCGGAACGCTCGAATTCGTCTATTCGGATTTCGATCTGAACGAACTGATGCAGGAGAAGGAACGCGTGATGCGGATGCGCCTGAAGACGGATCGGGTGGAACTGGCGTTCGAACGGCCTTTGGCCGAATGTCCTATTCGCTCCGAAAGAAACCGGCTTTCCCAATTGTTGATCAATCTGATATCCAATGCGATCAAATTTACCAAGCAGGGAAGTATCCGGTTCGGCTACGAACTGCGCGGCCAGGAGATCTATTGTTACGTGACCGATACCGGCTGCGGAATTCCGCAGGATAAGAAAGACAGCGTTTTCGGACGGTTCGTCAAACTGAACCACTTCGAACAGGGCACCGGTCTCGGCCTTTCGATCTGCCATACGATCGTCCGGCACATGGGCGGACGGATCGGCGTGGAGTCCGAAGAGGGCAAAGGTTCGACGTTCTGGTTCACGATCCCTTATACGCCGGCCACGCTCCGGCCGGAGGACGAGCCGGAAGAGCGTCCGCTCGTGGCGGTCGAAAAAGACAAACTGACCGTCCTGATCGCCGAGGACGACGACAGTAATTACAGACTGTTCGAAACCATTCTCCGGCACGATTACCGGCTGGTACATGCGTGGAACGGAAAAGAGGCCGTCGAATTGTTCGAACAATACCGGCCGCACCTGGTGCTGATGGATCTCAATATGCCGGTAATGGACGGTTACGAAGCCACGCGCGAGATCCGTAAAATATCTTCCGACGTGCCCGTGCTCGCTGTCACCGCCTTCGCTTTCGCGTCGGACGAGCAGAAAGTGATGCAGAACGGCTTCGACGGTTACATGCCCAAGCCGATCAATGCGAAACAGTTGAAAGGGCAGATACTGGACATGTTGCAGTCCCGGATGACGCTGATCTAAAATTTCCGTACCGCTTTCCGCATCCGGCGTCCGTCCCGGTTCAGGTGTTTCCGCAGCGGAGCCGGTACCAGGCAAACGATCAACTGAGCCCGCTGCCACCGGTAACATTGCTGGAACAGCAGCATTGCCGCGGCGATAAACAGGGCTGCGCCGGCGGCGATCTCGAAGGGCAGTAGCGGTAGGTCTTCCTGCGGCACGATCATCGGGATCAGCGCGACCGCTCCGGCCGGGGCGAAAAATTTGCCGATGCGTTCGAACAGCAGGAACAGGCTGGTGAAGACCGCGAGCGCTACCGCCCATTCGGGCCATTGCATACGGACGTGCCCGGCCCACTGGAACAGCGTGCCCAGGAAAGCGGCGGCCGTCAGTAACAGGAAGATCTGAACCGGCCGGTTCCGGAAGCCCGCTTTCGACTCGGCGAATTCGACGTAGGTGACTATCAGCGGCGGCAGGATGAAATAGAGGTTCGACGTATAGACCGGAACGGCCGCGACGACCAGAATCGTGCCGAGCAGGAACAGCCAACGGAGCGTCTCTTTTTTCCACTCCGTTGCAGCCGGCGTAAAATCGGCTGCCGTCCGCAGGCGGCCCCGTTCCATCAGGCGTTGCCCGGCCGCTACGGTCAGGGTCATCGTCAGTACGGCCGCCGGATAGATCCAACTGTCGGTGCCAAGCAGGATCGGCAGCATGCCCGCCGAGATCAGCGGGGGCAGCGAAGCGCGGAACAGCATCAGGCATACGGCCGTAAAGGCGAACGAAACCGCGATGTCGGCTATCAGCGGCAGCGGCGAGTAGCGCACGATGCAGACTCCGGCTACGGCGCCTGCGGTCATCAGCGCCACCATCCGCGCGCGGCTGACCCGCCATACCTGCTTGTCGACTATCCACATGCCGATCGTGAGGGCTGCCATTTCCGGGAAAATGATCTCTTTTTCGCCGGACAGTTCGGCGACCGCTACCATCAGCAGGATCGTTGTCAGGGCGAAAAGGTATCTTTTTCTTTTCGTCGGATCTGCAAACAGCCGGGTTTCGGGGGGGCGAATGTTCATAGCCGTGTTTTTCAGTGACGGACGCAAAGGTAGTCATTTTCGCGCGAACGGGACATTTTCCGCGTAACAGTGAGTTTCGCGGCGCCGGAAAATGCGGTTTTATCGGCGGATTATGCTTATCTTTACTACCGGAAAACAGCAGCCCTATGGATTACAGCGTTACCACCCGTCTGAAAGGAGTCGTCGCGATGACCGGCAGCTTTCATGCCGATCCGGTGCTGCGCCGGGACCGGAGCCTGTATAAATTCATCTGGGTGCAGCGCGGGATGCTGACTCTCGTGATCGACCATGTGGAAACGCAACTCGCCGCCGGCGAGATCGTTTCGCTCACTCCGTTGCACCGGATCGAATTCGGGGAGTCCGGCGCGGAGTATCTGGCGTTGCTGTTCAACAGCGATTTTTACTGCATCTACGGGCACGACGACGAAGTGTCGTGCAACGGCCTGCTGTTCAACGGATCGTCGGACGTTATGCGGCTGAAGCTGACCGCCGGACAGTCGGAAGCGCTGCATGAGATCACCGACCGGATGGTTGCCGAATACGCGGTCGCCGACAACCTGCGCGAAGAGATGCTGCGCATTCTGTTGAAACGTTTTATCATTACTTGTACGCGCATGGCGCGGGAACGGTTCGCAGCCGGGGCGGGCAGCGAACGGCAGTTCGACATCGTCCGCCGGTACTATGTGCTGGTCGACCGGTACTTCCGTGAAAAGAAGCAGGTGCAGGAGTATGCCCTTCTGCTGCACCGCTCCCCGAAAACGCTGTCGAATCTTTTCGCCGTTTACGGCCTGCCGTCGCCGTTGCAGGTCATCCGCGACCGGACGCAGGCCGAAGCCCGGCGCCTGCTGCTTTATACTTCGAAAAGCGCCAAGGAGGTCGCCGGTATCCTCGGATTCGAAGACGCGGCCTCTTTCAGCCGGTTCTTCAAAGGGGCGACCGGGAAGAGTATTTCGGAGTACCGGCGCGGGAAATAGGGAATAATTGCCAACACATCCGGCAGAATCGCCATTTACCGGCCGGCGTAAACGGCGGATCTTTGCATCATCGTTAAACCTCAAAAGAGAAATGATGATGACGGAACTCAAAAAACTTTACGTCGGTTCGCTGAGATTGACTGCCGGCTGCCGGAAACTGGGCATCGGCCTGATGCGTGTCGCTATCTTCGTGATCTTCGTCTGGATCGGCGGCCTGAAATTTTGGAATTACGAGGCCGAAGGGATCGTCCCTTTCGTCGCCAACAGCCCTTTCATGAGCTTCTTCTATACGAAATCCGCGCCCGAATACAGGGATTACAAGCTCCGCGAGGGCGAATTCGACCCGGCTAAACGCGACTGGCATACGGCGAACAATACGTACGGGTTCTCGCGCGGACTGGGCGTCCTGATTATGGGGATCGGGGTGCTGGCGTTTCTCGGCATGTTTTTTCCGAAAGCGGGCCTTGTTGGTGCAATCCTTGCAATCCTGATGACTGTCGGCACCCTGTCGTTCCTTGCGACGACTCCCGAAGCGTGGGTTCCCGACCTCGGGGCGGAGCACGGATTTCCGCTGCTGAGCGGGGCGGGGAGGCTGGTCGTCAAAGATATCGCGATTTTGGCCGGGGCGGTGATCCTGCTCTCCGAATCGGCCAGAAGGCTATTGAACGAACAAAAAAACAACGGCGATGAAGACTTATGATGCGATTATTATCGGTTTCGGCAAAGGCGGAAAGACCTTAGCCGTCGAACTGGCCAAACGCGAATGGACGGTGGCCGTAGTCGAACGTTCCGAGAAGATGTACGGCGGAACTTGTATCAATACCGGATGCATTCCGACCAAAACGCTGATACACCAGGCGAAAGCGGCGGCCATGCGCCTCGAACTTCCGTTCGACCGGAAAAAAGAGTTTTACCGCCGGGCCGTCGCGGTCAAGGAAGAGGTCGTTTCGTCGTTGCGCGACCGGAATTACCACAACCTGGCCGACCGTCCGGGGATCGCGGTCTATACCGGCGTCGGCTCGTTCGTCTCCCCGGACGAGGTTTCGGTGGAGGGCGCGGAAGGCAGGCAGGTGCTGAAAGCGAAATACATCTTTATCGATACCGGGGCCGAGACCGTCCTGCCGCCGATCGACGGGCTGTCTGCGAGCCGTTTCGTCCATACGAGCGCGTCGATCATGGAGCTGAAGGAGTTACCGCGCCGGCTGGCGATCGTGGGCGGCGGGTACATCGGGCTCGAATTCGCCTCCATGTACGCCTCTTTCGGCTCGGAAGTGACGGTGTTCGAAGGGGGGCCTGTGCTGATGCCGAGGGAAGACCGGGATGTCGCCGACAGCGTCCGGGAGACTCTTGAGAAAAAGGGGATCGTTTTCCGAACGGGCGCCGACGTATTGTCCGTGCGCGATTCCGGCGGGGCGGCGAAGGTATCCTGGCGGCAGGCCGGGGAGGGCCGGGTCGGGGAACTGGAAGCGGACGCTGTACTGATCGCTGCGGGCCGCCGGCCGGCGACCGAAGTACTGAATCTCGAAGCTGCCGGCGTAAAGGTCGATTCGCGCGGGGCCGTCATCGTGGACGATCGGCTGAGGACGTCCAATCCGAATATCCGCGCGATCGGCGATGTGAAGGGGGGACTCCAGTTCACTTACATTTCGCTGGACGATTACCGGATTATCCGGGACGATCTGTTCGGCGCGGCGGTGCGGAAAACCGGCGACCGCGATCCGGTGGCCTACTCCGTATTCATCGACCCGCCGTTGTCGCACATCGGCATTACCGAAGAGACGGCCCGGCGGAACAACCTGGATGTCCGGGTCAACCGGATAGCCGTCGCTTCGATTCCCCGGATGCGGACCATCGGCGAGACGGACGGCCTGTTGAAAGCGGTGATCGACGCCCGCACGAACCGGATTCTGGGATGTACGCTGTTTTGTCCCGAATCGAGCGAGGTCATCAATACGGTCGCCGTGGCGATGAAATCCGGACGCACTGCCGCTTTTCTTCGCGATTTCGTTTTCACGCACCCGAGCGTCAGCGAAGCGCTGAACGACCTGTTCGTCTGAAATCCGCCGGACGTTTCGGCTTGCCTGCCGGTTCTGAGTCCGATAACCGCAACGTTTTCCGATGTGAGGCGGCCGTCCGCAGGCGATCGCTTCCCTTTTCGTACGGACCGGTCTTCCGTCCCGACCTTCGTTCGCGTATGCCGTTCGCTGCGGGATGTGCGAATCGGGGTATATCGGAGCATTCTATCGGAAAAATGTTTGTATATTACCGTTCGGATGTGTATTTTTATGACGATTGATCTGATTTTGGAAAGTCATCGAGCGGTGTGCGTATCCGCCGCCCGGCGGTTTTCGGGGAATGTCGGTTCGAAGCGGTTCGCCGGAATTTTGAGGCGGCGAATCGCCGTCGATTGAACGATACGGAAAAATGATGCAGCAATCCGATTTCAGCGAGTTGAGGCAGGCGGTCTGTCAGATCGTCGCTGCGGTTCCCCGGGGACGGGCCACTTCCTACGGGGCCGTTGCGCGCGCTTTGGGCCGTCCCGGCTGGGCGCGGCTGGTCGGGCGTATCCTGGGAAGCTGCGGCGAAGCCCGCATTCCGGCCCACCGGGTCGTCGACAGCCAGGGACGGCTTTCGGGCAGTCATGCTTTCGGCAGCCCGTCCCGGATGCGGGAACTGCTCGAATCGGAGGGCGTGCAGGTCGCCGGCGACCGGATCGTCGGTTGGAGGAAGGTTTTCTGGGACCCCTGTAAAGAGATCGAAATGCCTTAAATGTCCGGTAACAGGTGCAATCTGCTTTGCCGGTCGCCCGGTGCGTAAAAAGTCCGGATCCCCGTTTTACCTTCAAGGTATACGGGAATCCGGAATCTTTCGGTCCGGCCGTTCGCCGTTTTCCGGCGCGATCTCCGGCCCGGCCTATTTTTTCAGCGTTGACCGGAAACGATAGTCCCCCGATCCCACTTCGAAGACGCCGCAGCCGTCCTGTTCTCCGAGGAACCGTACCGATGGCGCTTTCGCCGCGTTTTTACCGCTCTCGGTGATGCTTCCTACGCGCGAAGAGGGCACGTACACCGTAGCGACCGAATTGGCCGGAATCGTTACGTTCAGCGACAACACCCCGTTCTTTTTGCTCCAACCGCTGCGGATCGTCCCTTTTACCGAGTTGAACTCTCCTTCGGCGAATTCCAAGTCGTCGACTACATAGGGGTGAATGGTGAACCGGTCGAAACCGGGATGTTCGGCGTCGGGCACGATTCCCAGCAGGTATTTGTAGAACCACGAGTCGATCGAACCCATCATCGGGTGGTTGTGCGAGTTCATCTCGTCGCCGGTGGCGTATTCCCATCGCTCCCACAGCGTCGTCGCGCCGTTCTGGAGCATGTATCCCCAACTGGGATAGGTCGTCTGGGTCGCGATTCGGTAGGCGGTTTCGGCGTGGCCGTAGCGCGTTAGCATCTCCATCAGGTATTTCGTGCACAGGTTTCCCGTCGTGAGGTGGTAGTCGTGTTTTTCGACGTCGTCGGCCAGATTTTTCACGACCCGCGGGATACGCGTTTCGTCGACGATACCCAGAAACAGCGCGAACGAATTGGCGGCTTGGTTATTGGCCGCATATCCGCCGGTCTGTTCGTTCCAGTATGTCCGGTTGAACGCTTCGGCCGTCCGTTCGGCGAGCTGCGCGTAGCGGGCTTTGTCGCTGTCGCGGCCGGTCAGTTCCGCCATTTTCGAAAGCATCGAGGCGCAGTAGTACAGGTAACCGGTCGACATCAACTGGCCCGGAGTGTCCCGCGATACGGCCGATCCGGGCGCTGCGGCGAACTGGGTCGGCGGCGACCAGTCGCCGTAATAGCTATAATCGACGATCCCGTCTTGGGTACGCGATGCGAGGTAATCGACCCATCCTTTCAGGCCGTCATAATGGTCGCGGATGATGTTCCGGTTGCCGTAATATTCGTACGATTTCCACGCGAGCAGCAGGTAGCTGGCCGATACCGGGTCGGCCGGCCGCGCTCCGAAGCGGTACGGGGCTACGCAGGTGATCGTCCCGTCTTCGTGTTGCGTATCGGCGATGTCGTCGATGAATTTGGCGTAGAAACGCGAGAAGTCGAAGTTGTACACCGCCTGTTCGATGCGGACGGTCAGGTCGTTCAGCCAGCCCATCCGTTCGTCGCGCTGCGGACAGTCGGTCGGCACGCCGTGCAGGTTGCTCGCTTCGGTGGCCACGACCATCCGGTGTATTCGGTTCAGCAGTTCGTTGCTGCAATGGAATTTCCCGACCGGAGCCACTGCATTGCGCACGATTTTTACCCGGATGTCCCCGACTTTCGGAGCGTGCGGCAGGCCTTCGACCTGGACGTAACGAAATCCGTGGTAGGTGAATTTAGGTTCCCAGGTTTCGACGCCTTCGCCCTTGAGGATGTAGGTGTCGGTCGCCTTCGCATTCCGCAGGTTCTCCTGGTTTACGAGTCCGTCGTCATACAGCGTTTCGGCGAATTTCAGCGTGATTTCGCGGCCCCGCTCCCCTTCGACGGTCAACGAAGCCCATCCGGCGAGGTTTTGTTCGGTATCGAAAACGTAGACTCCCGGCTTCGGTTCTGTGATGATCTTCGGGGTCAGCGTATCCACTACCCGGATGGGTTCCATTTTTTGCGACACCATTTTCCCGCCGGGCGAGTCGGCGATATGGGCCAGCCCCCAGTCCTTGTTCATCAGGCCGGCCGGCACGAAGGGCTTGTAGATGTCGGGCGCTTCGAGGCGCGCGTCGTACAACTCGCCGTCGAAGACCGTCGAATAGACGGTCGGGCCGGTCGTTACGGCCCTCAGGTGGTTTGCCGTCAGCGTCGTTGCGCTGCCGTCCGTGTAGGCGATTTCCATCTGCATCCGCAGCTTCGGCATCCCGTACCAGCCCGGGGCGACGGCTACCAGCAGCACGTTCTCCTGCGACAGGTAGTCTTTTACGTCGTAGGAGGCGTAGTAGACCCGCTTGTCATAACTGCTCTGGGCCGGGTCCAGCACATGGTCGCCGACCTTGCGGTTGTTGATGTACATTTCGTAGTAACCCAACCCGGAGATATACAGCCGGGCTTTTTCGACCTCTTTCTGCTGGCAGAACGTTCCTTTGAAATAGATGATCCGGCCGGGTTTTCCGGGTACGTACGCGATCCAGTCCGATACCCAATCCTTTTCGTCGAGCAGTCCCATTTCGAACGATCCCGCCGCCGACCAGTCGCTTTGTCCTCCGTCGGTTGTCCAGACGCGTACTTTCCAGTAGTAGCGTTCCTTGCTCGAGAGTGCGGGGCCTTCGTAGCGGATGCCCGCCGATCGGGACGATTCGATTCGGCCGCTGTTCCAAACGCCGTTGTCCTGTGCCAGTTCTTCTTGCGACCGGGCGACGACGATCTGGTAAGCGGATTGTAATACGCCCCGCCGTTGCGATTCGGTGCGCCAGCTGAACTGCGGCGACCGGACGTCCAGTCCGATCGGGTCGGTCGCGTATTCGCAGCGCAGGCCTTCGATCCGCAGGTCGGCGGCCGGAGCTTGCCTGCCTGCCGCCTGCATCATTCCGAGGCATCCGGCCAGCAGCAGGCCGATGCCGTAAAGCAATTGTTTCTTCATTCGGTTATTCTTCAATCGTTTCGGATATTTTACCGTTTAGCCGAACAGCGCTTTGCGCATGAACCGAGAGGTCGCTACCGCGTCGTTCAGCTTTACCAGCCGGTCTATTTCGTCGAAATGATCGTCGACGATCGCTTCGAAACGCCTTACCCATTCGATGCTCTCGGCGATCGCGTCGACGGCGTTTTCGCGGTACGGGTACTGGTCCATCGACAGCCACCCGGCGTAGCCGGTTTTTTTCAGCCAGTAGATCAGGTCTACGTAAACGGTGCTGTGGACGCTGCCCACGATCATATCGTCGTCCCATGCGCCGTGGTTGTCGTTGAAATGCATGTGGAACAGCAGGTCGCCGGCCCGTTTGGCCAGTACGACCGCTTCGGCTACGTTTTCGCCGGCTACGAATCCGTGTCCGGTGTCGATCGTGACGCCGACGTTCGGACATTCGGTCTCTTTGGCCGCCAGGATCGTGTCGCTCATGCGGGCGTGAAACGAAAAATTGCGCGGCTCTTTGGGCTTGTATTCCAGCGCGAACTTCAGCGTCGGGAACTCTTTGGCCAGCCGGGCGGTTCCTTCTTTCAGCCACTCCCGTTTCTGGTCGTAGTCGGTGGTCAGCAGGTAATCGTAGCCGTCCTGCGCCATCCACATGTTCAGGATGCCGCAGTTCATTTCGAGGGCCACTTCGCTCATCTGGCGCAGGTAGTCCTGCGTTTTTTGCCGGACGGCCGGATCGGAACTGGTCAGCGTGCCTTTCCCGTATGCCTTGTCGCCGAAAACGTCCGGGATGATCGATACGCACTGTACGCCGTAATCGGCGAAGCGTTTTTTCATCTCTTTGACGTTGTCCGGGCCGATGTCCCATGTGCCGACCAGCTCGATTCCTTCCACATGCGGGATCTTAACCGCCTGCGACAGCATTTCGAGGGTCGAAGGATTGTCTTTGTAACTTTTGCAGAAACGGTCGCAGGTATTGCCCAGGTTGCCTAAAATTACCGAATACTTGTTTTTCATAGGTTTTAAATTTAGTAGTTTTTATAGGATCCGATGTACTTCGGTTGTAAGATCCGACCCGGAAAAAGGTCGCTCCGGGTCTTGTAAAATTATAAAATAGATGGAATAAAACCAAATCCCGTCCGGCGCGATTGACCGCGCCGCAAGATTTGCGACTGTCGGAGCCACCCGCTTCGTTCGCAGGGGGGGGCTCCGGAGAGATGTGCGTTCGGGCGGTCAGACCGAGATTTCGAATCGGGTGCACCCGTTTTGCGAGGTGAGGCTGAATGCCATGCGGTGGTTGTTCAGCACCTCGCGCACGAACATCAGGCCGATTCCCTGACCGGACGGTTTCGTTGTAAAAAAGGGCGTGAACAGTTGCTTCCGAATCTCTTCCGGGATTCCGGGGCCGTTGTCTTCGACCGTTACGGACGGAGGATCCGCAGTGGTGACGATTCGGATTCTGCCGTCGTGTCCGATCGCTTCGTAAGCGTTTTTTACGATATTGACCAGTACCTGTTCCAACTGGATGCCGTCCGCCCGGATGATCGTGTCCGGATCGGCGAGCGACAGCGACAGGGAGATGTTTCTTTTCCGGCATTCGATCCGGGTCAGGGCGTTGACCGACCGCACCAGTTCGTTCAGCGAAAGGTCGGCTCGCACGGGTTCGGGGATTCGTACGACGTCCGCCAGTTTACTGGTGAATCGGGCCAGGTTCCCGCAGCGCTCGAACGAGGCCGAAACCGCCGGAAGCACGTCCTGCCAGTCACTGTCTTGGGTTTGCCGCAGAATGTCGGAGACGACGTTCAGCGTGGCCCCGATCGCTCCGATCGAGTTGTTGACTTCGTGCGACATCATCCGTATGATCCGTTCGTAGGAGGCCTTTTCGATCCGCATCAGCTCGCGGGTCAATTCCTCGATCAGGATGAAAGGGTGGTCGAATCCCCTGTCTGCGAACGACGAACGGACGCAGCGGTAAATGGCTTGTCCGGGGATGCGCACGATCAGGTCGTCCCCCGATTCCAACCCGGCCAGGTCGGCGGCCAGTTTGAAATCGGATTCTCCGATCTTTTTCCCTTTGACCGTCTCGATATCGTTGATTTTCAGTAGTATAAGTCCCGCCGGATTGATCTCGGAAATGCGTTCGTCGAAGTCCAGGATGACGACGCCCTGCGGAGAGGCCCGGATCAACAGGTCGAGGAAGCGGTTGGTCTCGCGCACCTGCAACCGTTCGTTTTTCAGTTCGGTCATCATGCGGTTGAAAATTTCGATCAGCCGGTTGGCTTCGTCGTTGCCTACCAGGCGCAGCCGGTTCGAAAAATCCTGTTCGTTGAGCAGTTCCATTCCGTTCAGCAGGATATGGTAAGGCTTTATCAATCGCCGGTAAAGGGAGACGAACAGGATCAGGGACAACGCGGCAATCCCCTCCATCGTCCAAAACAGGGCAGGGTGCGTGTCGGAAAACAGGATTCCGGTCGTAATCAGCGATCCGAAGACCAGTGCGGCCAACAGCCAGAAAAGTCGTTTCGATTTCATGGCGACGGACTTATTCCGGCAGACGGATGCCGTATTTTTCCAGCCGGCGGTAAAGCGCCTGCCGGCTTAGTCCCAGCGCCGTCGCGATTTTGGTGTGGTTGTTCCCGAATTGTTCGGCGGCTTTGCGGATCATGTTTTTTTCGATTTCCTCCAGCGAATGCACCGAATCGAACGCGGCCGTTGCGGACGATATTTCGGAGTATTGGGCCTTGAAATCCCGATCGGTCAGGACGTTTTTGTCCGATACCAGGATCGTCCGGTCTACCAGGTTTTTCAGTTCGCGGATGTTGCCGGGGTAGGGAAGTTTTTGCAGGTAGTCGATCGCTTCGGCCGAAACTTCCACCGCACGGATGCCGTTCAGTTCCCGCTGAAGACCGACGAAGTGATCGACCAACAGCGGAATATCGTCCGGACGCTCCCGCAGGGCCGGCATACGGATCGTGATCAGGTTGATCCGGTAGAACAGGTCTTCGCGGAACGAGCCGTCGCGCACCATCTCCTGCAGGTTGCGGTTCGTGGCGCTGATGATTCGGGTATCCACCTGTTTTTGTCGGCTGTCGCCGAGCGGCTCGAAAGTCTGATCCTGCAATACCCGCAGCAGTTTTACCTGGCTGACCATGTCCAGCTCGCCGATCTCGTCGAGAAAAATGCTCCCTTTGTCGGCCGTTTCGAAGCGACCGGTACGGTCGTAAAAAGCATCGGTGAAAGCGCCTTTTTTATGGCCGAACATTTCGCTTTCGAACAAGGACTGGGAGATTCCGCCCAGGTTGACTTTGACGAAAGGCGACTTGCTGCGCTTGCTGTTCTGGTGGATCGCTTCGGCGATCAGCTCCTTGCCCGTGCCGCTTTCGCCGGTAATCAGTACGGGCGCCGTGGTGCGTGCGATGCGCGAAGCCGTGTCGAGCACTTGCGTCAGCAGCGGCGACCGGCCGATGATGCGTTCGCGCCGGAATACCGTCTTCGCAGTGCTTTCCGCCGGGCGGGCCTGTTCTTTACTCTCTTCGTTGACCTGGATCGCCGTTCGGATCGTATTCAGCAGTGCGAGGTTGTTCCAGGGTTTGGTTACGAAGTCGAAAGCCCCGGCCCGGATGCCCCGGACGGCCAGGCCGATCGATCCCCAGGCGGTAATCAGGATGACCGGGACGTCCGGACAGAAAACTCTTGTTTTCCGCAGCAGTTCGAGTCCTTCTTCCCCCGTCGTGGTTTTCGAGTAGTTCATGTCCATCAGGATCAGTTCGGGGCATTGCCCGCGCACGAAGCCGAGCGCTTCGTGCGGATTTTCCGCCGAAGCGACTTCGTAGCCGGCGCGTTTCAGCACCAGGGACAGTGAAGAACGGATGGTCGCGTCGTCGTCGCAAATCAGGATCATACGGTTGTTTCTCGATTAAAAATTCAGGTAAATATAATAATATTCGACGGAGTATCCGACCGAGGAACGCAATTTCCGGGTACCGTTACCCGGGGTCGTATTCCGCCGTCAGCGGCCGGCCGCCGATAAAATCGTACAGCGTGAGGCTGCGTATCTGGTAGTAATAACTCCAGAGCCAGTGCATTTGCTCGATGTAATTCAGCAGCGCCGCGTCTTTCGACGAACGCGCGTCGTTCAGGTTGAGGATGTCGATTTTTCCCTGCACGAAAGCCTCTACGGAGGTGTCGTACCGTTTTTGCGCGAGGTCGGCCCGCTCCCGAGCCAGTTGCAGTTGGCGGGGCTGGTTATTGAAGTACTGTACGCGCAGGAAAACGTTCTGGCTGAAATCCATTTTCTCTTTCTCGATCCGGGATTCGGTCACTTCTTTGTCGGCCCCGGCTACCAGGACTCTCCCTTTTCGCTTCCCCCAGTCCAGAATCGGGATGCTGACCCCCACCGAGATCACCTGGTCGTTGCGGCGGTTGTGCGAACTGTACGCCCGGTAGAAGGCGTCGGCCGTTCCCGACAAGCCGAACGAAGCGAACAGGTTGACGTTCCACCGGTCGGCTTTGGCCTGGCTGACGTTGCGCGACGCTTCGAGCATCCTTTTTTGGATGTTTTGCGTGAACGGGTTGTTTTGCAGGGCCAGTTCGACCACTTCGCGGTAGCGCAGGGTCGGGATACGTTCGGCGATGAACGACGGAACGACGGCCTGCAATACGACGCTTTCGTCGATTCCGAGGAACGAACGCAACTGGAACATCCGGGCTTCGAGCGATATCTGCGCGTCGGTCAGGGCGGACTGCGCGTTCAGCAGGGTCTGTTTCATCTGCATCAGGTCGATCTCCGACTGGCGGCCGATACGGTGCTGGGCTTCGGTGATTCCGTAGAGACGTTCCGCATTGTCCAGGTTCTGCACCGAAATGTCGAGGTTGGTCTGGCCGGCCAGCAGGTCGAAATAGTACTGGATCACCGTCAGCGTCACTTCTTCCCGGTCGCTGATGCGCTTTCGGGAAGCTTCCCGGTATTTCACCGGTTCGATCCGTTGCAGCCATTTGATACGGTTGAAGCCGAACAGGGGTTGTTCGAGCGTAATGGTTCCCGGGATCGACCGGTAGTGGGTGTAGTCCCCGTCCCCGTATTGGCGCAGCCGCTCGAAGCTGCTCCCTACGGTGATTTTTCCGCCCGTCCACGGGATGTTCTGCGTGACGGAAATCCCGGCGTCGATCCGGTTGTAATTGTTTTCGACGTAGTTCCAACTTCCGTCTTCGTTCTGCCTCGTATTGAAGGATTTGGAGTAGTACGGGACGGTTCCGCTCAGGACGATTTCCGGCAGCAGTTCCGTCCGGTAAGTCCGGTAGGCCCAGTAAGCGGACAGGTATTCGCTTTCGGCAGCTTTGGCCTGAACCGAACGCTCTTTTCCCAACCGGATGGCTTCGGTCAGTTCGAGCCGTACCGTATCTTGCGCATGGACCCGGGCGAGGCAAAAGCCCAGAATCGGGACGATGATACTGTATATCCGTTTCATCTTTTTCCGAATAAATGTGTTTGTGTATTTTCCGGCCGGATTGTATGCGTTGCGCCCTTCGCGGATTTCCGGCTTGGGGAATGGATCGTCCGCCGAGAAAACGCGGCGGACGATCCCGGTTGCGTTATTCTTCCCGCAGAACGTCTGCCGGCGGGACTTCGGACGCCTGTCGGGCGGGATACCATACGGCGAACACCGAGACGATCGCGAGGAATACGGACGTCGCCGCGAAATTGATCGCGTCCTGCTCGGCTCCGATACCCCATGCCGCACGGTTGGCGATCGGAATTCCGATCGCTTCGACCAGGTCTGTTTTCGACAGGTTCAGGCATACGGCCGTGCCGATTACGCAGGCCATGCTCAGCAACAGCAGGGTTTCGGAGACGATCATACGCCTCACCTTTCGTTTGGACGAACCCATCGCCACACGCAGGCCGATCTCGCTGCGGCGGGCCTGTACCCGGAACCAAAAGCTGCCCAGCAGTCCGAGGAATACGTTGATTACCAGAAATCCGATGATGGCGTATACGCCTTTCATGTGGTAAAACGTACTTTCGTCGCTCGCTTTTTTCTCGTTTTCGATCGGGGTGACCGACAGCAGGAAGTAGGGACCTATGGTGAATTGCTCGCGCATGTCGCGGGTAAACCTTTCCGCGAAATCCGTTTCGGCTTCGGGTCGTATCCGTACCATGATGTCCTGTGTGGGGTCGGCGCGTTCCGGGGTCAGCGGATGGAATACGAGCGACATCGGATTGCTTCCGTAACGGATGATTCTTACCGGTTTCGTGATTCCGGTCACATGCAGGGCGAACGACGAGTCGCCCCACGACGGAAGCACGGTATGTATTTCGGAGATCGGTTCGTGGAACTCCGTGTAAGATCCGAACAGCCTGCCTTTTGCATCGAACGGCGAGATGACCGCCGCTTTCGGATCGGTGCCGTCGAACAGCTTTCCCTGTTGCAGGTCGATCCTGAAAACGTTGAAAAAGTCGGATGTTACATGCACTTCCTGCGTATTGCATATTTTTCGTCCGCCGACCGTATCGGAATTGACTACGAATCCATTCTGCGCGTAACTGCCTCCGTAGGGAAGACTCCAGCTTCCGAATGCGACGGTTTCTATGCCGGGATAGCGTTCGATGCGTTCCTTTAAGGTCCGCAGCGTGGCGTACCGGTCGGTTTCGGGCAGGTCGGCCCGTTTGCTCAACTGAATGCGGTAGGTGTGCCGGACGTTGATTCCGTTTTCTGCATAGTAACTGCGGTACAGCGAGAAGCCGTAATCGCAGCAGAACCAGAGTATACAGAAGACGACCGTGTATTCGAGCAGTAGCCATGCGTTGCCCCGGCGTTCGTTCCAAATGATTTTGAAAATATGTCGTGTCATTTTCTGTTGTTTTGATGGAGTGAATCGACGATGTTCATCCGCGATGCCCGGTAAGCCGGCGCGCCGGCCGAAATCAAATTCAGTACGAGGCATACGACGAAAATGGCCAGAAACGTGGTGCCGGAGACGAGGGCGTTCAGCGGAAGGCTGCCGTCGGCCGGGATGCCGAGCAGCCATTTGCGCATTCCGAAAACGATCCCGTAAGAGAGTCCAAGCCCGATGATCCCGCCGATCAGCGTGGTGATTAGGTTTTCGTACAGCACCTGGATCAGGATGACGTGCCGTTTGGCTCCGAACGCTTTGCGGATACCGATTTCAGCCATCCTTTTGCGGATGCGCGAGAGGCTGAATCCCGAAAGGTTCAGGGCGGGAACCAGCAGCATGACGGCGAACAGGAAAACGGTTCTGCGGCGCGTTTTCCGGGCGTAGTCGCTTATCTGTTCCGAAGTAGTTCCCCGGGCGCTGACTGTCGCCAGTGCCCGGTGGTCTCTGGGACCGGCAAAGTCCACGAATTTCGGCGATTTCTCGAAGTCGAGTTTCCGTTTGGCCTCGTTTACTTCTTCCCGTATTTTCGGGAAGTCGGCAGTGTTCCGCGCCAGCAGCATGACGTCGTAGTAACTTCGTTCGTAGCCGGGACTCGCAGTGTAGGGAATCCATACTTCGCTATAAGCCTCCTGGAACAGCGGAGATACGTTCCGTACGATGCCGGTTACCCGGTAGGAGTTGAAATCGATTTCGATGTTTTTCCCGATCGGATCCTCCCCTTTGAATAGCATTTTGGCCATGGTTTCCGACAGCACGGCTGTCCGGATTCCCGATTCGAAATCCTCCCGGGCATACGGTTTTCCTGCGGTGAACGTATGGGTATAGAGTTTCCAGTAATCGGCGTCAGTTCCCCGGACGGACTGGTACAGGGCATCTTTTGCCCCTTCTCTTTTTACGACGGCGACGTTATTGACTGTTGCGACGACCAGCTCCGGAGTTTTCATCGCGGGGACGATGTAGTTTTTCAGGGCGTCGTAGGGAAGGCCGCCGTAGCTCTGATAACTCTTGTTTCCTCCGCTGGTATCGCGTACCGCAAAGGAGACGAGGTACAGCGTGCGGTCTCGAAAGGCTTCCGGGGCGACCGAGGCGTTTTTGATTTGAAATGTTACGATCATCGTCATGATCATCATAATCGCGAGCGCCGTTCCCAGTATCGAGATGACGCTGATGAAGGGATTCTGTTTCAGCATCCCGACGGCTTGTCTGAAGTAGGTCTTGTACATAGTTCGCTCGTTTGGGGTTATTCAATGCGCCGTCCGTCGAAGAAGCGGACGATCCGCTGCGTCTTTCGGGCCATGTGCTCGTCGTGGGTCACCATGACGATGGTCGTCCCTTCCCGGTTGAGTTCGAACAGCAGGCGCATGATCTCTTCGCCCGTTTTGCTGTCGAGGTTGCCGGTCGGTTCGTCGGCCAGGATGATTTTCGGATTGCCGATTAGCGCCCGCGCGATCGCCACCCGTTGGCACTGTCCGCCCGAAAGCTGCGAAGGGAAGTGTTTCGTCCGGTGCGAGAGCCCCACTTTTTCGAGTACGGCCCTGGCCGTTTCCCGGCGCGATTTTTCGGTCGATTTGCGGTAGAGCAGAGGCAGTTCGACGTTGTCCAGCACGTTCAGCGAGTTGATCAGGTGAAAACTCTGGAAGACGAATCCCAGCGTTTTATTTCGGAACTCCGCCATTTCGGCGTCTTTCATCCGGCCCGTGGCGGCGCCGTCCACCGTGACGGCGCCTTCGGTCGGCACGTCGAGCAACCCGATGAGGTTGAGCATCGTACTCTTGCCGCAGCCCGAAGGCCCCATGACCGAGAGAAATTCGCCCGCTTTCACTTCGAGATTGACGTTTTCGAGCGCTACGGTTTCGACCTCTTTGGTCTGGTAGATTTTCGTGACCCCCTGCAAGTTGATAATTCCCATTTCGTGTTCGTTTTAGGTGAGTTAGTTTTTGCGTATTTTGAGCGTTTGTTTATCTTTATAGCGTTCCATGTCGGAGAGGATGACCCGGTCGCCTTCGTTCAGGCCGTCCGTGATTTCTACATATTCGTAACTGCTTTCGCCCAGCGATACTTCCCGTTTTTCGGCGCGTCCTTCCCGTACGATCCAAAGGTCGTAAAGTCCCGGCCCGTATTTGAAGAACGTACCGTTCGGGATGCGCAGCACGTTTTGCCGCAATCCGTATAGGACGTGGATGTCGACGTTGAGACCGCTCCGCAGGCCCGGGTGGTCGGCCTCGTCCGGAACGACCGTGAAATAGACGATGCCGTTGGTAACCGAAGGCGTGACCGTAACGACGGTTCCCCGGAGTTCGGCATCCCCGGTTTTGATGACAGCTTTCGCCCCGACGGACAGTTTTTCACGGTGTCGGTCTCCTATTTCGCAGTCGACCTTGAGGCGGGTCAGGTCGGAAACGACCGCGACCTGGGTTCCCTGGGGTACCTGCGATCCGATCTGCCGGTTAATGAAGGTCAGGGTCGCTTTTCGCGGCGACAGTATCCGGGCGTCTTTCAGCAGACGTGCTTTCTCTTCGAGCGTTTTGTCCAGGATGCCCAGTTCCAGTTCTTGCACGCGGAGTTCGGCTCGGGCGTTCTTGTGTTCGTTTTCGATCTTTTGTTCCAGTAGTTGTAGTTCGAGCTTCGTCTCTTCGTAGTTGAGTTCGGCGCGGCGGATCTTGTCCGGCGTGCCGGCGCCGATGCTGTCGAGGTACCGTTCGTCCTGTAGATCCGTATACAACTGTTTTGCCTGCATACTTTTTACCCGGCGCTGCATTTCCAGTTCGGAGATCGTGCCGTTCAGCCGGACGCGGGCCTGTTCCAGTTTGCTTTTCATCATCTCGCGTTCGTCCAGTTTCTGCCGGTATTCCGTTTCTACTGAGGCGAGTTCCAGTTTGAGGAGAGGGTCTCCTTCGTCTACCGAATCCCCCGGATTTTTATATACTTCCAGAATCCGGGTATTGATCGGGGTGACGATGATCTCCTCTTGCAGCGGCATCAGTTTGCCCGATGCGCTGACGCTGATCTCGATCGGGCCCCGGTCGACTTTTCGGATGAAAAGTTCGTTCTCATGCAGGTCGTTTCCCAGTACTCGGGACAGAATGAGCAGCGCGGCCGTCGCCGCGGTTCCCGTGACGGCGAGCCGCAGCAGTCGTTTCAGCATTTTTTGTTTTTTTACTTCGGCAGGTATTTCCCGATCCATATTCTGTCTTTTGTACGGGGTGTGACAGCAATAGGAATGCCTGGAATGTTGTGTTTTGTTAGTCAGTTTGTTGTCTTTTGTGCGGGTGTCCGGAAACGGACATAAGCGTCCGTTTTACATGATTTTTAGGACAAAAAGGCGCCGGGTAGGATGTTCCGGGGATGAGGTTGAGCCGATCTGTTTCGGAATCCCGGGGGAATCTTCCGTTCCGCATTGCGGCATACCTTGTAGATGGAGCAGGAAGGGTAAAGCGGGCCCCGGTCTTTTCGAAAAGACCGGGGCCCGCTTCGAAACCGGATGCCCGGTTCGCTCCGTCCTTACCACCATTTGCCGCTCGTGGCGACCGTATCGCGAAGACTCGTTTTTTCACCGATCCGGGGCGTGAGAAGTCGGTACGGCCGGCCGGCCGATGCTTTGCGGATGTTGTCCAGCGGCTCGTGCCACGGGTGTTTGCACAACGCATACTTCGAGTTGTGCACCGTAAGTACGGTTCGGGGTTTCAGATCGTTGATCGCCCGGACCAGTTCGTCGGGCATCAGGTGGATGTAACGCCAATCCCGGTCGTATTGCCCGTTCTCCATGACGGCCAGGTCGATGCCGGGGAATTTTTCGCCTATCTCCGCGAAATGGGTGTCGTAGCCGCCGTCTCCCGACAGGTAAATCCGCTGCGGGCCGTCTATCATGAACGAGGCCCACAGCGTCCGATCCCTTTTTAGTATCCGGTTCGAATAGTGCCGGGCGGGCAGGCAGTGTATCGCGAGCCGGTCGTCCGCATACAGCGTGTCGTACCAGTCCATTTCGGCAATGCGCTCCGGCGGGAATCCCCAGTATTCGAAATGTTCGCCTACGCCCAGGGGGCAGACGACCTTTCCGACGCGGTTTTTCAGCCGTTTTACCGTGTTGTAGTCCAGGTGATCCCAGTGTTCGTGGGTGACGATCAGGAAGTCGACGTCGGGAATGTCGTCGGGCGTATAGACGTCCGTGCCTTTGAACGGCCGGAACATGAGCGACATCGGGGGACGGTTCGTCAGTACCGGATCGACGAGGAACCGCTTGCCGCCGCTCTGGATAAAATAGGACGAATGCCCGAACCATACGACCGTTTCTTCGTTCCGGTCGAGCCCGTGCAGGTCGGTTTTTACGGTCGGTAGGTCGTTTTCGGGTTTCAGATCGCGCCGTTTACCGAACAAGAAATGCCATATCCCGCTCAGGCCGCCTTTTTCCGCCGTCGTAATGGGCGTCGGGTGGATGTTATGGAATTTGCCGTCGCGGTAGTTCGGCGAACGCCCGATGCGTTCCAGTCGTTCGCCTCGCGGCGCCCGGCCGAAGGAGGGGTGGTTCAGTACGGCGGCGGTCGTTCCGGTCAGTACCGCGAGTATAATCAAGAAGATCATCGGTTTTTTCGTCGAATGGGAAATATTCGTTTAATTAGTACGGATCGTATACGACGCCTAAATTGCCGTCCAGGTCGTAACAGTAGAATTTTCCGTTCCGGATTACGTAGAATTCATCCGGGGAATCCGCCGCATGATATGTTTTGGCGCCGTTCCTCGTCCGAACTTCCAACTCCTGCAAGCTGTGGGAACCGTCCGCGAAAGCATTGTCGAGATAATGTCTGCCGCCTTGTTCGTAAACGGTATAAACGCTGGAAAACTGATCCCTGAAACGGCCCAGTACCGTTTTGTCGTCCGAGTCGGACGGCTGCTTGCGTCTGTCGGCCGTTTCGGTCTTTTGCTCCGGCTCGTTCAGGGAATCGACCGAAGAATCGGCCGGAGGCGCATCGGTTTCCTGTCCGTTTCGAGTCTCTTCCCCGGATTTCAGCCTGGTGACGACCGAGTCCCCGTTCATCGAAGTCGCCGCGTAAGAAGGGGCCGATCCGTATTCTTTGTATTCGATGAACAGAGCGGTGTATTTTACGTCGGTGTTTTTCCGGATATTCGACGCGATCAGGCTCAGCCGGGCGGCGTCGTACTGCTGCCCGTCGGTCAGTACCTCGTAAAAGATAAGATTTTCGTATGTTCTCGTGCTCGCCCTGTCTGTTTTATAAGCGGGGGTTTCCATCCTCGTGATGTCGCAGGATTGCAGCAGAAGTCCGGACAGGATGCTGAGACAGCATGTAATGTTTTTCATAGGCGAAACGGTGTTTTGTTTTTTTGCGGGCGGCCGGTCCCGCGTCGGTTTAGGGTTTATGACAGTATTTTCGCAGTACGGCCATGAGTTTCGTCTTGTCGATGGGTTTCAGGAGGTATTCGTTGCATCCGGCTTCGAGCGCTGCCAACTGATCCGTGTCGAAAGCGTGGGCCGTCAGGGCGACGATCGGGATCTCCGGATCGAATTTCCTGATTTCCGCGGTAGCCGTCAGCCCGTCCATCACGGGCATTCTCATATCCATCAGCACCAGGTCGGCCCGCCCGCTCCCGGCGATTTCCACGGCTTCCCGGCCGTTCTTCGCATGGATCAGGTCGAAGCGCTTCTCCAGCAGGGCCGAAACCAGCCGGTAATTGCTCGGAATATCCTCTGCGACCAGGATCGTTTTACGTTCGGGGATATCCGGCGTTTCGGTCAGGGAGTCCAATTGCTTCTCAAAAGGCTGGACTTCGGCATTGCAAGGCAACACGGCCCAGAAAAGCGATCCTTCGCCGTAGCGCGATTCGTACCCTACGTAGCCACCCATCGATTCGGCGATCGCCTTGCAGATCGAAAGGCCCAGACCCGTTCCCTGGGCGAATTCGTCCAGCTTTTCGAAACGGTGGAATACTTTGTGCTTTTTATCTTCCGGGATTCCGATGCCGCTGTCTTTCACGTAGAGCCGGATGCCTTCGTCTTTCGACTCGTACCCCATCTCGATAAATCCTTTCCGGGTGTATTTGATCGCGTTGGTCACGTAGTTGGTCATGATCTGGGCGATACGGTTCTTGTCCAGCCTGACTTTACAGCCGGAGTAGGGGTTGCTTGCTATCAGCCGTACGCCGGGATTGGTCATGCGCTGTTTCATCGAGGTCACCATGTCGTCGAAATATTCCGACAGGTCGAAGTCCTCGTATTGCAGTTCGACCGATCCCGATTCGATTTTCGACAAATCCAGAATGTCGTTGATCAGTTTCAGCAGCAGTTCGTTGTTGATATGGATGATTTTGATGTATTCCTCCTTCTCCTGCTGTTCGGTCGTTTCCATCAACAAGCCGGAGAATCCGACGATGGCGTTCAGCGGCGTACGGATCTCGTGGCTCATGTTGGCCAGAAAAGCCGATTTCAGTTTGTCGGACTGCTCAGCGAGCGCTTTGGCCTGTTTCAGTTCTTTGATCATCCGTTCGCGTTCGGTCACGTCGTCTATGCGGACTACGACTCCGTCGATCGTCCGGTCGCTTCTGAATACGGGAGTTGCGAAGACTTCGACCGTATGTCCGTTGTCGAACGTGAATTTGGCCTGTTCCATCTGACGCGAGCGCATCGAAAGCTGCATGACGCAGTTTTCGCAGGGCGACGTGCGGCCGCGGGTGCTTTGGTAGCAGATCGTGCCTTTCCGGTAGGCTTCGTGCGACAGACTGGCCGAACACATCGAGATATTTTCCCATTGGACGATGTAATCCGTAGAGATGTACGCCAGGCCGGAGTTGGCGTTGTTGAGCACCATTTCGTTTTGTCGGATCAGGTGGTTCAATTCCTCGCGGTTCTTCAAAAGGGTCAGTTCGGTCTGCTTGTGTTCCTCGATGTTGATCGTCATGCCGAACATATAGGTATATGGGATATCGTCGCGCAGGGTCGTTTCGAGCATACCGCGTGTTTGCCACCATTCGTAAACGCCGCTGTTGCGGAGGTCGGCCCGGTACTCCACGTTCCATTCGTCGGTCTCGTTACGGATCAGCCTCCGGATGGACTCCATAAAGAGTTTTCGTTCGTCCGGATGAATGAAACGTATGAATTTTTCGAGTGAATCGGAGTGTAAAATATCGCGTCCGAACTTGTCGGAACCTTCGCCGAAACTGATCTTGTCCTTCTCCGGTTCGTAGAACCAGGTGTACGCATTCATCGCCTCCATCGTGATGTTGAGCACTTTGGCGCGGCGTTCGAGGTCGTTCTGCAGGCTTTGATCCCAGCGGACGTTCAGCAGCAGGCGCCTGCCGTCGTCGTAAACGACGCTTTTGCGGACGAGCGTGTCGTAGACGCGTCCGTCTTTCAGTTCGATATGCTCCAATCCGAAATAGGGTTTGCCGGTGGCGAAGACCTCCTTGTCGGTCTTTTCGATACGGGCCACCTTGTCGGGATCCATCACGTCGTAAGTGGTCGTATCCTCGCTGGTGCCGAACAGGCGTTTGCTCTCGTCGTTGCAGAAAACGTAACGGAAATTGTCGTCGACGTCCTTGATGTGGATCGAGACGGGGATGCTGTTGAGGATGGTTTCCTGCAGTTGTTTCTTTTTTTGGAGTTCCGTATTGTTTTTGCGCGTGCCGATGAACTTCGTCGCCTTCCCTTCTCCGTCCCTCTGATAAGAGGAGCCGTTGATGGTGCAATATTGCCATTCGTCGGGGTATCCGGGAAGTTTGATCCGGACGTCGAACTTGAAAGAACAGGCTTCCCCCGCGCACATCTTTTGCAGGGTTTCCAGGGCGGGGGCTTCGTCTCCGGGATAGATGCAACTCAGGTAGTCGTCGATAGTGAGCGGTCGGGCATGATCGTAGCCGTTGAGCGGTTCGTTGTCGCTGAAAAAGAGTCTTTGCCGTACGTCGAACTCCCAGAGCATGATGTCGGCATCCTGCATTGCCAGTTCCATCTTGCGTTTGTTTTGGCGGAGTTCGTCGTCGGTATGTTCCTGTTCAGTCACGTCGCGGACGATGAAAACGTAATTTTCGATTCGTCCGGAAGCGTCGATCACGGGATGCCCGTCGCATTCGATCTGCAGGACGCCCTCCTGCGAAGTAGCGTAGAAGCCGGCGTCTTTCACCGCGTCGAAATGGTAAGCGAAGGTCGCATGGGTATTTATTCCTTTCGTCACGCCTTCTTTTATTTCGATGGGCAGGTTCGGATTGTCCTGGATGTTGATCCGCGAGAGGTCGAAATTTTCTTTGTCGAGCCCGAAGATCCGGTAATCGGTATCGTTCAGGAACAGAAGCCGCCCGTCCGTTCCGTAAACCTCGACGCCTACGGGCAGCGAGTCCAGAATGGTTTTGGTTTGCCGGTACAGGTTTTCATACTCGTTCCGCAGCGACACGCGTTCGGTGACGTTTTCGATTTTCAGTACGACGCCTTCCACCGTTCCGTTGCCGGCGACGACCGGACTGGCCGTCATGTCGATCCATATCCGCGATTGAATCCTCTTTTCGATGCGCTGCACGGTTTTTTCCCGGAATGCCGCTTCGACGAATTTCCGGGTGTGCGAATTTTGCATCCGGTGTTCGTTTTTGTAGCACGGCTCGCCGACCTCGAAAAAGCGGGTGCCGTCGTCGAATTCGGGCGGCAGCACATGGGCGGTGTTTTCCCAGGCCACCCGGTAATCGGGCGTGATGTAGACGAAGCCGCAGGCGGCGTTGTTCATGATCAGCGCATTCTGTTTGAGCAGCTCCTCGCGGCCGTTTTTATCGGCCAGTTCCCGCGTAACGTCTTTCTGCGAGCCGACGATAACCGAAACTTTTCCGTCGGGCGCGTATTCCTGCGCCATGGCGTGTACGTTGATCCAGATTTGTTTGCCGTGGATGTCGGTGATCGGCAAAGTCGCTTCGGCCCGGTCGGTTTCCCCGCCGGTTATTTTCCCGAACAGTTCGGATACCCGGTGGCGGTACTGCGGGTCGATCCGGGCGAGGAACTCGTCGTAAGTCAGGCGGTCTCCGATCACCTCGTTATCGTGTTTGGTCGAAATAATCCCTTTTTCCACGTCGAAACTCCAGGAAGCGAGCCCTCCGACCGTCATGGCCAGCGAAAGTTCGTTCCGGATCATGCGTTCGGTTTCCAGTTGTTTTTTGACGGCCGGGGTCGTGTTGCGCATATAAGAGATGACATGGTTTTCGCCGAGCGGGGCGACTCCCGATTCGATGTATTCGCCGTCCACTTCGTATTCGAATCGCCCGGGTTCTCCGGTCGCCAGCACCCGGTCGAAAATTTCGTTGAACTTCACGAACTGGTCGTGCAGCAGGGAGGATTCGTCGTTGATGTAATCCATGATATTGCTGCCTATGTACGACTCTATGCGGTATTTCTCGATGGATACGGAAGACGGATGGTAAACTTCGATGAGATTCTTGTTTCGGTCGTACAGAAAAGTCGTCAGCGGCAACGTTCCGAGAATGGACCGGTATAATTCCGCGGCTTGTTCGGCCGGGAGGGATTCGTTTAAGGGTTTGGAGATCTTCATGGCGCAGGGAGCTGAAAAAACGGTTTTGTCGGCACGGCTGCGGATCTGTATCTTCTGCGGGGAAACAGATCCCTTCGCCCGGCTGCGAAATCGACGAGTCTATTCATTGGGCATGTTATCATGCCGTTACGTTTGTTTTTGTTATAATCCGAGCGTAAAGATAGTTTTTTAAAATAATTTTTGTAAAATTGTTGCGATTTATCGGACGGACGATTCGATTTTTGTTTCCCAAACGGATGATCCGGCCGGTGTTTTCCGGAAATTGCAACGATTGCGAGGCTTCCGGAATGATTCGTTTTTTCCGGCGAAACCGTTTTGCCGTCTTGTTATAATAAAATTTCAGAAGAAATGAGAACGTTCCGATTCGTTTGTTTGTTATTCGTTTGCTGTACCGTATCTTTAGGGGGACGGAGTCAGTCCGGTCAAGAACTGGTAAAAAAGGTGGTTCGGGAGTATAAGATCGACGACGCGCGGAAATTTGCGGCGCGGATCGACGAGGTGAACCGCGACATAGCCGACAAAGGCATCGTGCTGTACGAACCCGACAACCGGAAGTTGCTGACCGGATATGCGTACCACGAGATGTACGACTGGGATCTCTATTTCGAGAATCTCTATATGAGCTATTTCGGAATTTCGGATTACTGTTTTACGAACCTGAAAAGTTTTCTGAACCAACAGTGCGTCAACGGGTTCATCGCCCGCACGCTGATCGAGAAGCGCGAACGTCAGCATTTCAAACCGTTTCTGGCGCAGATCGCCGAACTGGGTTCGCGGCAGACCGGAGATTATACGTGGCTCGAAGAGAAAGGCGACCGGGGGAGGGTGCAGATCGGTCCTGCATTCAAAGGGATTTCGTATTTCGATCAGTTGATGCTGAGCATCGACTACTGGACGCGGTACTGCGATTTCGACCGGAACGGACTGCCGGTCTGGAACAGTTCCGATCACAGCGGCATGGACAACCAGATCAGTCGGGCGGGCAAGTTGGACGATTTCCGTTACGAGGGAGTCGATCTTGCCTGTTATGTTTACCGCGAACTGAAGGCGATGCAACTGATCGCCGAACGGCTGGGTAAGACGGAGAAGGCCGGGGAACTCGGCGTGTGCGCCGCTTTGCTGGCCGATAAGATCAATACGATTTTTTGGGACGAGCGGGACGGATTTTATTACGACCGCGACGAACATACGGGGGAACTGGTGAAGGTGAAATCCGCGGCCGGATTCCTGCCGTTGTGGGCGGGCATCGTCTCCCCGCGCCGCGCCGAACGGCTGGTCAAGGAGCACCTGACCAATCCCGAAGAGTTCTGGATCGAGTTTCCGATAGCCTGTTACGCCAAGACCGAACCCGACTACGTGCAGGGGGATATCCGCGATTGGGGCTGCAATTGGCGGGGTTCGACGTGGATTCCGACCAACTATATGATTATGCACGGACTGATCGACTACGGGTACGCGGACATCGCCCGCGAACTGGCTCGCAAGACCGTCGAGCTGGTCTATCGGCGCAACGAGGTGACGCGGGAATTCTACAACGGCGAGAGCGGCGAAGGACTCGGCCTGAAACGTTTCTGGGGATGGTCGGCGCTGGCTTACCTGATGCCTTTCGAGTGTGAAACGGGGTACGATCCGAGCAAGTTGGACGGCTCTTCGCTCCGGCCGTTGGGAAAAGAGCTTTTCGGTCTGGAATTCCCGGCTTCGGACAATCCGCGCCCGATCAGTACGCAACTGTCGCCGGGCGGCTATTAACGGAAATCGTTTCGATGCCGGAAGCGCCGGGGTGCCAAAGCCGCGTTCCGGAGGTTTGCCGGGATTCTGACGTGGAGCCGGCGCAGCGACCGAACCGCAATCGCGGTTCGGTCGCTGCGTTTTTCGGCGTATCCGGCGGGATAAATAACGGGGTCGGCATCCCCTAAACGTATTGCAATGTGCAGACGCCTTCGCTATTATTTGTTGATAATTAGATTCTTGTTGTGTGTGAACGGTTCTGTTACCGTATTGTGTACGATAAGTTTGGATTTGTGATTGCGGGTTGCTATTTTTGTATAGATAGCGTATAGATTACACTTTGACCTCTTCGCCGGTCATTAAAAACGAAGCCATGTCTCCGCAAACGAATCATTCCCTGTCGGTGGATTGCGTTATTTTCGGTTTCGACGGTCATTCGCTCAAAGTGCTGCTCGTCGAACGAGAGTTCGTCGACGGCCGAGGCGAAAAGATCGTCGATTACAAGTTGCCGGGCAACCTGATCTTCGAGAACGAAGATCTGCGTACTTCGGCTTACCGTACGCTGGCCGAATACACGTCCACGCGCGATATCTACCTGCGCCAGCTTCATGTGTTTTCCCGGCCGGATCGGGTTTCGGGAGACGAACTGCGTTGGTTGAACGAATACTATCGCGTGAATACAACCCGCGTGGTCACGGTGGCCTACTATTCGCTGGTCAAGCTGGACAGCCGGCTGATCGCCTGCGCGGCGGACAAAGGCGCGCGGTGGTTCGACGTCGAATCGGTCAACCGGCTGGCTATGGATCATAAGACGATCCTCGCGCAGGCCTTGGAGATGCTCAACCGGCAGTTGATGACCGAGCCGATCGCGTTCGAACTGCTGTCGAGCCGGTTTACGCTGCGTCAGTTGCAGATGCTGTACGAGGCTATCTTGGGGATCGAGATCGACAACCGGAATTTTCGTAAGAAAGTGTTGTCGTCCGGCTACATCCGCGAAACCGGCGAGAAAGAGAAAAACGTATCTCACAAGCCGGCTGCGTATTACACGTTCGATAAGCAGAAGTACCAGAAAGACGTCCGGCAGAAATTCCGGCTCAATTTTATCAACTGGCAGCTTTAGCTTCGGAACGACGTTTTGCATAACCCGTTTTGATACTTAAATAAATGTCGACCGCGATGAAATACGTTTGTTTGTTTTTACTGGGCGCAACCTGCTTTTGCGGAAAGCTGGCGGCCGGCCCGAATCCCGGGACGTTGTCCCTTTGGTACGACCGACCCGCTTCCCGCTGGGAAGAGGCGCTTCCGCTGGGCAACGGCCGCCTGGGCGTTATGGTATACGGGGGCTGCGGACGCGAGGAGCTGCAGCTCAACGAAGAGACGATCTGGGCCGGAGGTCCGCACAACAACGTCAATCCGGCCGCCCGGGAAGCGTTGCCCGAAGTGCGACGGCTGATTTTCGAAGGACGCTACAAAGAGGCTTTCGACCTGTGCGACGAGAATTTCTCTTTGCATGCCTCGCACGGTATGCCGTATCAGACGGCCGGTTCGCTGTTGCTGGACTTTCCGGGGCATCGGAACGTTTCGGATTTTTACCGGGATCTGGATCTGGCTACGGCCACGGCTACGGTCGGCTACGCCGTCGATGGGATACGTTATAAGCGGGAGATGTTTACTTCCTTTTCCGATCAGGTGGCGGTCGTGCGGCTGACGGCTTCCGAACGGCGCCGGATTTCGTTCCGGATTTCGTTCGCTACCCCGATGCAAAACTACCGGGTAACCACGCAGGGGAACGACCGGCTGCTGATCGACGGCAGAACCGACGGCCATGAAACGATCCCCGGCCAGGTGGAGTACCGTACGGTCGCGGAGATTTCTCCGGAGGGCGGAACGACGGTCGCCGACAGCGCCGGAATTACGGTGACCGGAGCCGATGCGGTTACGATCCTGGTTTCGATCGCAACCAATTTCAACGATTACAAAGATATTTCCGGCGATCCGGTCTCCCGGGCCGAGGCTTATTTGACTCAGGCCAAAAAGAAGTCTTACAAGCGGTTGCGGGCGGATCACATCGCCGCTTACCGTCCGTGGATCGAACGGGTTTCGCTCGATTTGGGCGTCAACGCTCAGGCCGCCAAGACGACCGACGCGCGGGTTCGCGAGTTCGCCACGCATTTCGATCCCCAATTGGTGTCGCTGTACTTCCAGTTCGGCCGCTACCTGTTGATCTGTTCGTCGCAGCCCGGAGGACAGGCGGCCACGTTGCAGGGCATTTGGAACCACCAGACGTTTCCTGCCTGGGACAGCAAATACACGATCAACATCAATACCGAAATGAATTACTGGCCCGCCGAAGCGACCAACCTGTCCGAGCTGCACGGCCCGCTGATCGACCTGATCCGCGACCTGAGCGTTACGGGGCGTCAGGCGGCTTCCGGAATGTACGGCGCCCGGGGTTGGACGGCCCATCACAATACGGATATCTGGCGCATCAGCGGAATGGTCGATACCCCGCTCAGCGGGATGTGGCCTACGTCGAACGCCTGGTTCTGCCAGCATTTGTGGGATCGTTACCTGTTCAGCGGCGATACGGTCTACCTGGCGGAGGTATATCCCGTTATGAAAGGGGCCTGCGAGTTTTTCCTCGATTTTCTGACCGAGGAGCCCGAGCACGGCTGGCTGGTCTGCGTGCCGTCGATTTCTCCCGAGAACACTCCGGCGAAGGCGGGAATCCACCATGCCGTCGTCAGCGGCGCGACGATGGACAACCAGATGGTCTTCGACCTGTTCTCCAATACGATCGCAGCGGCGGAAACCCTCGGCTGCGATGCGGATCTTGCCGGCGAGCTTCGGGAAAAGCGTTCCCGGCTCGCTCCCATGCAGGTGGGTAGTTGGGGACAGTTGCAGGAGTGGCAGCAGGACTGGGACAATCCCGAAGATCGTCACCGGCATGTTTCCCACCTGTGGGGGCTCTATCCCGGACGCCAGATCTCGGCCTATACGACTCCCGATCTTTTCGATGCGGCCCGCACTTCGTTGATTCACCGGGGCGACGCTTCGACCGGATGGTCGATGGGCTGGAAGGTTTGCCTGTGGGCCCGTTTTCTGGACGGAAATCATGCCTACAAGCTGATTACCGACCAGATCTCGCCGGAGGGCGAATCTTTCGAATCGGGCGGAACCTATCCCAATCTGTTCGATGCGCATCCCCCGTTCCAGATCGACGGAAATTTCGGCTGTACGGCCGGCATCGCCGAGATGCTGCTGCAAAGCCACGACGGGGTGATTGACCTGTTGCCGGCGCTTCCCGACGTATGGCGGAGCGGACGGGTGTGCGGCCTGCGGGCCCGGGGCGGTTTCGAGATCGTGCGGATGGAGTGGGACGGCGGCCGGCTGACGCGGGCCGTGATCCGCTCCACGATCGGGGGGAACTGCCGCGTGCGCTCGTCTTCGGCGCTGCGCTCTTGCAAAGGGGGCGGTTTCCGCGCTGCCGAAGGCGAAAATCCGAATCCGCTGTTCGCCCTTCAGCGGATCAATCCGCCGGTGATCGCTCCCGGCGCGCCGTTGCATCCGGTGGCGTTGCCGACGAAATATACATACGATATAGAAACCGAGACGGGGCGTGTCTACACCCTGTCGTTTGCGGAATAATAGTACGAACGGGATGAAAACATTAGGTATTGACGTCGGCAGCTCTTCGGTCAAGGTTTCGCTGCTCGACGTGGCGACCGGCGAGTGTGCCGGGGCCGTGACGCTGCCTTCGGCTGAAATGCCGATCGACGCGCCGCAGCCGGGATGGGCCGAGCAGGATCCCCGGATGTGGTGGAATTACGTGCGGGAAGGGGTGCGGACGCTCGTCGCGCGGGCCGGAGGGGCCGGCACCGTGAAAGCGATCGGAATCACGTACCAGATGCACGGACTCGTGTGCCTCGACGAGGCGGGCGAGCCGTTGCGAAAATCCATTATTTGGTGCGACAGCCGGGCTGTGGAGATCGGGGATCGAGCGTTCGACGCGCTCGGACACGATCGCTGTCTGGAACGCCTGTTGAATTCGCCCGGAAATTTTACGGCCTCCAAACTGGCCTGGGTGCGGGAGAACGAGCCGGAAGTTTTTGCCGGAGTGCATCGTTTCATGCTGCCCGGCGATTACGTGCTGTACCGGTTGACGGGAGAAATGTCTACGACCCGCAGCGGACTGTCCGAGCAGATTTTGTGGGACTTCACTGAGAATAAGCCGGCCGGTTTCGTCGCCGGTTATTACGGGATCGACCCGAGGACGATTCCTCAGGCGCATCCGTCCATCGGCATACAGGCTCGGGTGGACGCGGCCGCCGCGGCCGATCTCGGCCTGGAAGCGGGTACGCCGGTCTCTTACCGTGCGGGCGATCAACCGAACAACGCTTTTTCGCTGAACGTGCTCGATCCGGGGGAGGTGGCAGCTACGGGAGGCACTTCCGGCGTGGTTTACGGTGTGACCGACGTTCCCCGGCCGGACCGGTTTTCGCGGGTCAATACGTTTCTGCATGTGAATCACGAGCCGCGGCGGCCGCGCTACGGCGTTCTGCTTTGTATCAACGGTACGGGTATCCTGAACGCCTGGGTCAAGAAAACGACGGTCCCGGATATGAGTTATCCGGAAGTGAACCGGCGGTGCGCGGAGATTCCGGTCGGTAGCGAAGGCGTGTTGATGCTGCCTTTCGGCAACGGGGCGGAGCGTATGCTCGGAAACCGTTATACGGGGGCCGAAGCGATCGGGCTGGATCTCAACCGGCACGATCGTTTCCACCTGCTCCGCGCCGCGCAGGAGGGGATAGCTTTTGCGTTCCGCTACGGGATGGACGTCATGCGGGAGACCGGGTTGCGGCTCCGGGTGATCCGGGCCGGGTATGCGAATCTGTTCCTCAGTCCCGTGTTCCGGCAGACGTTGGCTACCCTGTGCGGCGCCGACATCGAATTGTACAATACCGACGGGGCTTTGGGCGCCGCCCGGGGCGCGGCTCTCGGCGCCGGACTGTACGCTTCCCGGGAAGAGACGTTCGCGTCGCTCCGCAAGATCGACGAAGTGCGTCCCGATCCTGCGGACAGGGATGTGTTGGAACGGGGATACGCGCGCTGGAAAGCCGAACTGGAAAACCGGCTCGGCCGCGCGTCGCACGGAACTTCAGTTTGAAATTTATCTTTAAAAACAATACTAAATCGAATCAAACGATGATGGAATCCATGTTTTCAAAATTCGGCAAGATCGGGTACGAAGGGCCCGATTCGAAAAATCCGCTGGCGTTTCGCTGGTACGACGAGAACCGGGTCGTGGCGGGCAAGACCATGAAAGAATACCTTCGTTTCGCGATCGCTTACTGGCATTCGTTCTGCGCCGACGGCAGCGATCAGTTCGGAGGCGGCACCCATCGTTTCCCGTGGGACGGTATCGCCGATCCGGTGGAGCAGGCGAAGGTCAAGATGGATTCGGCTTTCGATTTCTTCGTGAAAATCGGCGCTCCGTACTATTGCTTTCACGATGTCGATCTCGTCCGCGAAGGCGGCTCCGTAGCCGAATACGAGAAGAATTTGCAGGCTGTCGTGGAGTATGCCGGGCAGAAGCAGCGGGAGACCGGCGTAAAGTTGCTGTGGGGGACGGCCAATGTGTTCGGTAACGGTCGGTACATGAACGGCGCGGCGACCAATCCCGACTTCGCGGCGGTTTCGCGCGCGGCCGTGCAGATCAAAAACGCGATCGACGCGACCATCGCCCTCGGAGGCGAAAATTACGTGTTCTGGGGAGGTCGCGAAGGGTATATGTCTCTGCTCAATACGGATATGAAACGGGAGAAGGAGCACCTGGCGACGATGCTGACCCTGGCCCGCGACTACGCTCGTAAAAACGGGTTTCAGGGGACGTTCCTCGTCGAGCCCAAGCCGATGGAACCGACCAAACACCAGTACGATTACGATACCGAAACCGTGATCGGCTTCCTGCGTCACTACGGCCTGGACAAGGACTTCAAGGTGAATATCGAAGTCAACCACGCCACGCTGGCCGGTCACACCTTCGAGCACGAACTGCAATGTGCGGCCGATGCGGGGATGTTGGGCAGTATCGACGCCAACCGGGGCGACGCGCAGAACGGTTGGGACACCGACCAGTTTCCGATCAACCTGCAGGAGACCGTCGAGGCGATGCTCGTGATCCTACGCAACGGCGGATTCGGTTCGGGAGGCGTGAATTTCGACGCCAAGACCCGCCGCAATTCGACCGACGCGGAAGACCTTTTCATCGCCCACATCGCCGGGATGGACACCTTCGCCCGGGCTTTGTTGATCGCCGATACGATCCTGCGCGATTCGCCGCTCGAACAGTGGCGCAAGCAGCGCTACGCTTCGTTCGACAGCGGCAAAGGCGCCGAATTCGAACAGGGAAAGCTGACCCTCGAGGCGTTGCGCGATCTGGCCGCTGCGGCCGGAGAACCCGCGACCGTCAGCGGGAAACAGGAAAAATACGAGCAACTGCTTTCGATGTATATCTAATGCCGTGAGGCGGGAGCGCAGCGAATTTTCCGTTGCGCTCCCGCCTTTCGTCCAAAATGAACCTGAAAAGAAAATGAATAAAAGCAACGGTTATCTGATATTTCTGACGCTGGTGGCTACCTTGGGCGGATTGTTGTTCGGGTACGATACGGCGGTGATTTCGGGGACGGTGAAATACCTCGATCTCAATTTCGTCGTACCGCTCGGCTTGGACGAAACGGCGGCCAGTTCTCTGCTCGGTTTCGCCGTGTCGAGCGCCCTGATCGGCTGTGTGATCGGCGGATTGATCGGCGGAGTGATGGCTACCCGGCTGGGGCGTAAGCGGAGCCTGATGGCGGCCGCCGTCCTTTTTATCGTTTCGGCCGTCGGGTCGGCCTATCCCGAAATGGGATTCGGCGACGGCGATCCGCACGAGTTCCTGCCCCATTTCATCGTCTACCGGATCATCGGCGGTATCGGGGTGGGGCTGGCTTCGATGCTGTCGCCGATGTACATTGCCGAAATGGCGCCGGCCGGCCGGCGGGGCAGCCTGGTTTCGTGGAACCAGTTCGCCATTATTTTCGGAATGCTGGTAGTCTACTTCGTCAATTACGGCATTGCACTGAGCGGGGACGAGCAGTGGCTTACGACGACCGGTTGGCGGTTGATGTTCCTGTCCGAGGTGATTCCGGCTTCCTGCCTGCTGCTGCTGATTTTCTGCGTTCCCGAGAGTCCGCGGTGGTTGGTGATGAAAGGACAGGATCGAAGAGCCGCGGCGATCCTGCGCCGCGTGGATCCCGCGACGGATACGGATGCCGAGGTGCGGGACATTCGCAGGTCGCTCGCGGGTTCCGTCCGCTCGAAGCTGTTCAGTTACGGCGCCGCCGTGATCGTGATCGGCGTCCTGCTCTCCGTATTCCAGCAGTTCGTGGGGATCAACGTGGTGCTGTACTACGCTCCGGAGATTTTCCGCAGTATGGGCATGGGTACCAACGCGGCCCTGGCCCAGACGATTATCGTAGGCGTGATTAACCTGTCTTTTACGGTGTTGGCCATATTTACGGTCGATCGTTTCGGTCGCAAACCGTTGATGATTATCGGCAGTCTGGGTATGGCCGTCAGTATGGTCACGCTCGGACTCACCTTCTATACGCAGCATATGGGATGGCTTTCGCTGGCCGCCATGCTGTGTTATACGGCTTCGTTCGCCATGTCGTGGGGGCCGGTCTGCTGGGTGCTGCTGTCCGAGATTTTTCCCAACCGGATCCGCGGTCAGGCCATGGCGTTGGCCGTTGCCGCGCAGTGGGTCGCCAATTACGTGGTGTCCTGGACTTTCCCGATGATGGACAAATCGAGCTACCTGATCGAGCATTTCCACCACGGGTTCGCTTACTGGATTTATGCGCTGATGGGGTTGGCCTCTGCGTTTTTTATGGTTAAATTTGTCCCCGAAACGAAAGGAAAGTCGCTGGAGGAGATGGAGAAGTTGTTTAAAAAATAGTCGTTCTGCCGGCGGAACGTCTTGTCCGCAGCAATGCCGTTTCATCGCGGCGGAGGGGACAGCCGGCGAAACGGAAATTAAGTCGTTTAAAATAAAATACGGAAAATGAAGAAATTGTTATGCGGGATCGGCTTGCTGCTGTGCTGCGGGGGGACGTTGTCCGCCCAGCCGGAAGTGATCGCCGATCCGAACATTCCGATCGAGGAGCGGATTCAGAATGCGATCGAGCGGATGACGCCCGAAGAGAAGGTGCGGTTGTGTTTCGGCGGAGACAAGTTCGGCGAGGTGGTGCTGCCGGGCGTTCCGCGGCTGGGGATTCTGCCCATGTACGCGGCCGACGGTCCCCGGGGCATACGCGCCGGTGCGGTGACGGTATTTCCGTCCGGGTTGGGGTTGGCCGCTACGTGGAATCCCGCGCTGGTCGAAGAGACCGGACGCGTGATCGGCAGCGAGAGCCGGGCCAACGGCATATCCATGGTATTCGGCCCTGCGTTCAACATCAACCGCGATCCGCTGGGCGGGCGCTTTTTCGAATACCTGACCGAAGATCCTTTCCTCAGCGGGAAGCTCGCCGCCGCACAGGTGCGCGGGATACAGAGCGAAGGCGTTTCGGCCTGCATCAAGCACTTCGCGGCGAACGGCCGCGACCTGAATCGCAATTGGTACATGAGCAACGTAGACGAGCGGACGCTGCGCGAAATTTACCTGCGCGGTTTCGAAATAGCGGTCGAAGAGGGCGACCCGTGGGGGTGCATGACGGCGGCCAACGGACTGAACGGCGACCTGTGCAGCGACAGCAGGTGGCTGCTCAACGATGTGCTGAAGGGCGAATGGGGTTTCAAGGGACTGGTGCTTACCGATTTCTGCCACTCCCGTTCTACCGAGAAAGCGGCTCTGGCCGGACTGGATATCGATATGCCGTGGGGCGATTTCGAGACGATCAAATTCGGAAAACCGTTGATGGACGCCGTAGCCCGCGGCGATGTGCCGCAGTCGGTGCTCGACGAGATGGTGCGCCGCATCCTTTGGGTGAAGTGGAAAACCGGTATGCTCGATCACAAGGATATGAAGGCGGGCGCTGCGCTCAATACGCCGGAGAATCAGCAGGTGGCCCGCCGGGCTGCCGCAGAGAGTATGGTGCTGCTGAAAAACGACGGCGGTTTGCTGCCGCTCGATATCGACAAGACGAAGAAGGTCGTGCTGATCGGTCCCAATTGCGCCCAGCGTTTCTGCGTGCTGGGACTCGGCGGAAGTTCGGGCGCTCAGGCCGTGTACGAGACTACGCCGCTCAAGGGTCTGGAAGCCAAACTGGCCGGCAAGGCCGACTTGGCCTACCTGCCGCTGACCGGGGATTCGGAATTCCAGCCGATCCCGAACGAGTGCTGGGTCGGCAAGGACGGACGCAACGGCGTTACGGCCGTTTACCGCAAACAGGGCAGCGGCGACGTGCAGCAGGAACGTATCGAGCCGGTCGTCGATTTCACCTGGTTCAACGCATCGCCCGTCCCGGGAAAAATCGAGCCCGGATACGTGCATGCTACCGTCGAAGGTAAGCTCAAAGCTCCCGTTACCGGAAACTATACCCTGCGCTTGATTACCGACGACCATGCCGAACTGTGGGTCAGCGATATGGGGGCCCAGGCGGTACGCAACGCAGAAGCGGGCGTCCCGCAGCGCAATACGGCGATGTTCTTTTTCGAGGCGGGCAAGACCTACGACGTCCGGATCGACTATTCGCAGTCGCCCGACGGTCGAAAAAACGCTACGGAGATGAATTATTGGGCCAAAGACAATCCTTCGCTGCGCTTGGAATGGGCCATGCCGAGCGATGCCGATATCATTGCCGGGCAGATCGCCCCGTATAGAGAGCAGTTGGCCGATGCCGATGCGATCGTTTTCGTAGGGGGCACCGACCACAACCTCGATTGCGAAGGGCGCGACCGGACGTCGATGCAGTTCCCGCAGGGGCAGACCGAACTGATCCGTCAGGTTTCGGCGATCAACGGCAAGACGATCGTCGTGCTGATGCACGGGGCTCCGATCGACCTGCCGTGGATCGACCGCGTGCCGGCGGTGCTGGATATGTTTTTCCCCGGTATGGAAGGGGGAACCGCGATGGCCGATATCCTTTTCGGCGACGCCGATCCTTCAGGTCGGCTTACGTTCAGTTGGCCGGAGCGGCTGGAGGATTCCCCGGTTTACGAACTGGCGACGCAGGACGTGGACAACGTCAATTACGAAGACAGCCTGATGGTCGGCTACCGTTACTTCGATACGAAACGGGTGACGCCCCGGTACGAATTCGGTTACGGATTGAGTTATACGACTTTCGATTATTCGAAGATGAAAGTGAAAAAAGACGGGGATAACTGCGTCGTGACGTTGCATGTGAAAAATACCGGTTCGCGCGACGGGGCCGAAGTGGTTCAGATTTATGTGGGACAGAAAAACTGCCGCTATACGCGTCCTGTTCACGAACTGAAAGCCTTCGACAAGGTCTTCCTCAAGCCCGGCGAAAGCCGCGAAGTGACTTTTACGCTCGATAAGGACGCTTTCTCGTACTGGAATCCCGATCGCCGCGCCTGGGTGCGCGATTCGGACGAGTTTACGATCGAAGCCGGTCACTCCTCGCGGGATATCCGCCGGAGCGCGAAGGTGCGTTTCTGATCTTTCCGAAACGGTTATGACGAAGGCCGGCGTCCATCGGGACGCCGGCCTTCGTTCTGGAAGCGACAGACCATCGGAATCTGCGATGGTTTGTCGCGTTTACGCATCCGGATCTATTGCATGGTGCGGATCGACACGGGGCCCAGCAAGCCGCTCTCTTTGAGCGGAGCGTTTTTATCCGGCCATTTCAGCACCCAGGTTTTGCGGTCGCTCTCCGGCCGGGCGGCGTCGTATACCAGCCGGTTGAACCAGGTGTTGGTCACCTTTACCGTGATCGAATTTTTACCATCCCGGACGCGGTCCGTTATATCCAGGCTGTAAGGCGGCGTCCAGAGCGTGCGGACGAACTCTCCGTTGACATAGACTTCGGCGATGCGCTCCACGTCTCCCAGGTCGAGGATGTAATGCCGGTCTTTTTTCACCGGCCCGATTTCGAACGCGGAGTTGTATTCGGCCGTTCCGGAGAAGGCTTTGCCCTCGGGGGAAATATCCAGGTCTTTCCACGGTTTCAGATCGACCAGTTCGACCGAAACCGGCGCTCCCCAGCCTTCCGGGAATTTGAGTTCCCACGGGGCGGTCAGGGTTTGGGTCGATACGACTTCTGGCGCTTCGATCCGGGGAGCCTTCGAACCGTCCTTTCGGAAGACGACGAAGCAGGAGCCCGCCGCGGGCAGGTCGATGCCGACGCGCGTCCGGTCGTCTTTCGGCTCGGCGGGTACGTCGCGGACGGTTCCGCTTACCGGATCCCACAGTTGTACCCTTCCGCTACACCGGAAGTCCACCGTCCCCCGGAAACCTTTTCCTTTGGGCGCGCAGACGTAATACCAGTCGGCCCGGTCGGTCGTCCGGTGCAGCCACAGGACTTCCGGCGCATTTACGTCCGGTTCGATCGCCAGTCGTTTCAGCGCGTCGTCCAGCGATATGCCGGCGACGATCCGGCCTTTTCCCACGTTGCGGATGCCGGGAGCGGAGTTGCCCCAGATTTTCGCTGCGGCCGTATCCAGCCGTTTTCGGGCTTTTTTTCCGCCGATCAACGTGGCCGGACCCTGCGGGGCGTTTCCGATGACGGTCGCTCCGTCGTTTATGAGCGCATACAGCTTTTCGGCGGTCTCGGGCAGCATCCGGGTGGTTTCGGGCAGCCACAGGACGCGGTATCCGATTCCCTCGGGCGTAACGATCCGGCCGTTATCGACCTTCAGGCGGTTCAGCAGGATGTCGGTGTTGCAGTAGTCGTATTTGAATCCCGCCGGGAAGGGGATCTCCTGGTCGGGCTTGTGGTCGATCTCGTCTCCGAGGTACCACAGGATGTCGGAGACGGGTTTTCCCCGTTCGAGCAGGTAGCCGCAGCGCGCCAGGTAAGTCGTAAATTCGGGCATGTATTTCCACCAGGTCTGTCCCCGTAGGAAAGGCGTTCCGATCCCCGCTCCGGAGAAAGAGGTGCCGGGAGGCGGGAAGCCGACCTGCGGATTGTGGGTGTAAGTGTGGAAAATCAGGTGGGTGACCCCTTCCGTCGTATTGACGTTCGCAACTTCTTTGAGCATCTGGAAATGCTCGTCCCACGTATGGGCGAACGAGGTGAAGGATTCCGCCGCGACGCGAGGTTTGCCGTACAGGCGGGCTGCCGACGCCGTCGGTTTGATCGGCTTGAAGTTCAGCGAGCCTACGTACCCTTCGGAAAACGGTTGCCAGAACTCGCACATCGGGACGTCCGCATATTTGTAATATTCGAGGATGTCCGCCGGGAAAATATCGCCGGCGGCGGTTTCGTACGAGATCGACAGGCCTTGTTCCCGGGCCCGTCGCGCCATGTTGCCGAAGAAGTTTTCGGCGAAGAGGTTGCCGACGACCCTCCGCCAGTCGTTCAGAAAGCGCGCGGTCTCTTCCGGGGTGTCGATCACGTAACCGAACAGGGCCGGGATCCATTTTCGCAGGCCGTAGCCCGTGCGTTCGACGAATTCTTTTTCCATTTCCGGCGTCCATGTCTGGGTTTTGCATTCCCAACTGTCGAACAACACGCCGTTGAGCAGTCCGCCGGCCAGGGGGCCGCCGGATTTGGCGAGCCGGCCGATATATCCGTCGAACTGCGCGTCGGAACCGGCCGTCGATAGTTTGTCGCACTCCCATCCGGTGCCTTCCGCCGGGGCGGGGCCGTTCTTCATGCCGGTATTTACGTGACCGATCCGCAGGACGGTCCATTTTCCTTCGGGCGCTTTCCAATCGAGGGAGCCGTCTTCGTTCAGTTTGTCGGACAGGTCGATGATCCGGGACATTTTCACGTACGTGTCGGGAGATTGTTCGGCCGATTGTCCGTTCCGCTCGATGCTGCGGAGCGTCCAGCCGGCTTCCGATTCCCAGTTGTTCTTACGGGCCGCCGAAAACAGCCGGAGGGATTGCAGGGTCATGTCGTGTTCGTTCCTGATAACGATCCGGTATTTCCGGACTCCTTCCGTTTCCGTGCAGGCCAGCGAGACGGGACGGTCGTCCTGCCAGCTGCCCTGCGGTAGGTAAGTGTGCAGAATATCCTCGGCGCTGCCGGACGGCAGGATCGCCTGTACGGTCAGTTCGACTCCCGGTTCGTAACACCAGGCATGGGTCAGGCTGTTGACCGACGGGAATTCGACCGTCCGAACGACCGTTTCTTCGGGGAATGTGATTTCCACCCAGTTGGGATCGTTTTCCCCCGCCGGCGAAAGTTGCATCGGAGCGTCGGCTTCTCCTTTTATGAATTTTTTCCAGTCGCCTGCTCGGTTGCTCCGGACGTCCTCCGGTTCCAGCGGTTTCCCGGTGTCGTCCGTCGGGGTCGGGAAAGCGATGACCGCCACATCGCGGTAATCCCGCCACTCCTCTTCGCTCGGCTGCGGGACGGGCAGCGTTACGTTGCTGGCCCCGGACGTGGCGTCCGTCCGGCTCCATGCCAGATGGCGCATCGCCTGTTCCGGTTTGATCCACGGGCCGCCCGCCATCGCCCAGCCGGGACATCCTTGCATCGTAAAGCGCAGTCCCAGCCGCTTGCACTCCTCTGCGGTATGCCGGACGGCATCGTCCCACAACGGACTGAGGCAGGCGATCTGCGATTCCGTGCCGGGCCAAACGCCGCCGAACTGTCCGTGGAACAGTTGTATTCCAGAAAAGCCGGCCGCCGCGATCGCTTCCAGGTCGGCGGTAATTCCTTTCGGGGATACGTTGCCCCCGATGTAATGGAACCATGTTTCCGGATAAAAAACTTTCGGGGGGGACGCGAAAGCCTCTTCGTCGCTTTCGCCGAACGGCTTGTTCAGCTCGTCCGCCGGAGGTACGATAGGTACTTGCGCTGTCAGGGAAGCAAAAGGAAACAGTAAAAAAGCGGCATACAGCAACCGCCGTTTGGGGCTTAGTCTGTTCATGTTCGGATCGGTTAGTCGGTTGGTTTGTAAAGTCAGACGACTAAGATCGTTAAAAAAAAGGAAAAATACTATTCGGTCTGCAAAAATCTTTTCCTGTTCCGCCCGTTCGATCGCTGGCGGGTTTTCCGATCGGGCGGGTGTGCCCGCGATTGCTTCACCGGTCGCAATCGTTGCGCGATTATTCGAGCGGCCGTAATTTTTGGTAGGTGAATGCGATGTGCGCGGGGATATCGTCGGTCGTGACGGACCATTTCTTTTTTCCGTCCGGATCGAAACAATTCGGCGTGCCGGGCGTCACGTAATCTTTCGCATCGGTTACGAATATCTCCCGCGTGTCGAGATTGACGGCTACGCCGTAAGGGATCTGAATCGTTTTGTCCGTTCCGTCCCGGATGAAATTGCGCGAAACGACCCGCTTGGTTTTCGTATCGACGATGGCGTAGGTGATCGTGTTTTTGTTGGTGATCCAGCTCCATTCGGTGCTGTAAACGTAGAGCGAATCGCCGCACAGGGTCATGTTGCTGTTCGGCAGCAGGTCGAGGACGTCGGTAACGCGGTCCGTTTTTTACGGATACGGAAAGGGAACGGATAATCCCGGACGGGGTTGCCTGTACGGCATGTGTTGACGACAGGCTCCTGCGATAAACGTTCGATAAACACGCGGGCGCAACATCTCATAAAAAAGTAACGGCTCCCGTTTTCATGTGGTAGATGGCGCCGACGATTCCGATTTCTCCTTTGTCTTCCATTTTTTTCAGAATATCGCTTCCCGAGCGGATTCCTCGAACCGCATGTTGTATATTGCGAATACACACTTCTTTTACATACTCCGGATTGGATGCATTTTTTTCTCCCCGGAATGTTTCGTTGGCGCGGGCTACGGCGGGTTGCAGGTTCGACAACATGGCGGTGACATGACCGAGCTGGACATGGTCGATGACCGATTTTATGGCGCCACAGTGTTCGTGACCCAATACGACGATCAATTTCGCGCCCGATACCTTGCAGGCGAATTCGAGGCAGCCCAACACATCCGCATTGACATAATTGCCGGCAATCCGCACCACGAACAGCTCTCCGATACCGCGATGGAATACGTCTTCCACCGGAATCCGGGAATCGATACAGGAAAGGATAACCGCTTTGGGATATTGCCACAAGGCGGCTTCCCGTATCCTTTTCGTATTGTTCCGTACCGTTAGGGCTCCACCGGCAAAATCCCTGTTGCCCTGCTTTAAAATTTCGACGACTGTACCGGGCGTCAGCTTCGCCTGTTCTTCCGAAGCCAGGGCCTCGTTGTCGCGGTCCGCGGGGGACGAAACATGTCCGTGCGCGGGTTCACTCCGGTCTTCGAACGGACAGGAGTCTCCGTTACGTGTTTCCGAAAGTATTCTGTCGGGGTGGTCTGTTTTCCCGTTCATTCGGCTTTTGGCAACTACAATGGCATGTTGCCGTGCTTTTTATGCGGATTGGTTCTCAGTTTGCTCTGGGTCATTTCCAGGGCCTGGATCAGTTTGAAACGGGTCTGGCGGGGAAGGATGATTTCGTCTATATATCCTTTCTCGGCAGCCTGATACGGATTGGCGAAATTCGCGGCATATTCTTCGAGCTCTTTCGCTTTCCGGTCGTCGTCCGCGTTGCGGTAGAGAATGTTGATCGCTCCCTGCGCACCCATGACGGCAATTTCGGCCATCGGGTAGGCGAGGTTCACGTCCGAACCGGTCTGTTTGCTCGACATGACGATGTAGGCTCCGCCATAAGCTTTGCGAAGAATGAGCGTGATTTTCGGCACGGTGGCTTCGACGTAGGCGTAAACGATTTTCGCTCCGTGGCGGATGATGCCGTTGTGTTCCTGCGTACAGCCGGGAAGGAACCCGGGGACGTCTTCCAGCGTGATGATCGGGATGTTGAAACAGTCGCAAAAACGGATGAACCGGGCCGCCTTGTCCGATGCGTCGATATCGAGCACCCCGGCCAGAAATGCCGGCTGGTTGGCTACGATTCCCGCCGTACGCCCGCCCATGCGGACGAAGCCGATCACCACGTTCTTGGCGAAATGCGGCATGATTTCGTAGAAATAGTTGTCGTCGGCCACCGATTCGATCAGTTCTTTCACGTCGTAAGGTACGTTGGGGTCGGAAGGGATCAGATCCGTCAGGCGTTCGTCTTCCCGGCGGACATCGTCCACGGTCGGTCGTGCCGGCGCGTCTTCGAGGTTATTGGACGGCAGGAAACTCAGTAACTCGCGGATGCCCATCAGCACTTCTTCTTCTGAGTTACCCAGGAAGTGCGCTACGCCGCTTTTGCTGTTGTGTGTGTAAGCGCCCCCGAGTTCTTCCTTGGAAACTTCTTCATGGGTGACGGCTTTCACTACGTCGGGGCCCGTGACGAACATGTGGCTTTTTTCGTTCACCATGAAAATAAAGTCGGTCAGCGCCGGCGAGTAACATGCGCCTCCGGCGCAAGGGCCCAGGATCGCTGAGATCTGAGGGATGACGCCCGATGCAATCGTATTCTGGAAAAAAATGTTGGCATAACCGGTCAGGCTGTCGACGCCCTCCTGAATGCGCGCGCCCCCGGAATCGTTCAGCGCGATGATCGGTGCCCCGTTCTTGAGGGCCATCGTCTGCACTTTTACGATCTTGCCGGCGTTGGTGAGGCTCAGCGATCCACCGAAGACCGTGAAGTCGTAGGCGTAGACGTACACCGGACGCCCGTCGACCTTGCCGTATCCGGAGACGATCCCGTCGCCCGGAATTTTCTCCTGCTGCATGTGGTAGTTCGTGCAGCGGTGCGTGACGAATTTATCGAATTCCACGAAGGTGCCCTTGTCGAGCAGCGTCTCAATGCGTTCGCGGGCGGTCATTCGGCCGGCCTGATGTTGTTTTTCGATTTTTCGGGTTCCGCCGCCGAGTTCAGCGGCTTTGTCTTTCGCGAGGAAATCTTTTAGGATCTTATCGTTATTCATTGTTTTGGTCGTTGGTTAAAATATCGAGTTTTATCAGCGGTTGGCCCGTAGCGACCGGATCACCTTCGCAGACCAGCACTTCGCGGACGGTGCAATCGCCGACTACCTTCAGGTTGCTTTGCATTTTCATCGCTTCGAATACGATCAGGGTATCTCCGTCGGTTACCCGGTCGCCCGCGGCGACGTTTATTTTTACGATCTTGCCTGGCATTGCCGCCGTGATCGTATCGTCCTGGCGCCCGTCGTCTTTGCGGCGCGAACGGAGATATTTCTCCTGGGCGTCGACGATCCCGACATCGTACGAATTGAATCCCCGGTTCACTTTGTATCGCTTGCCGTTGTCGGAACGGACGATCTCCATGTTGTACGACTGTCCATTGAAGATGACGGAACAAACCCCGTTGTCGGCAATCACGATATCGACGTCGTACATCTGCCCGTCTACAGCGATGCGTACCTGATTCCCTTCTTTTTCGACGAGTTGCACTTCGGCGACCCGTTCTCCGATATGTATTTCCATACGTTTCGTTTTAAATTCCCATTACGCCTTTGCGTTTGCCGAATTCGCGCCAACGGTTCAGCGTGCCGGTGTCCGTCGCCGCGGGTGAACTTCCTCCGCCTTCCTGTTGCATGACCAAATAGTCGATCTGTGCGGCGATCAGCACCAGGTCTTCGACCAGTCTGTCATCCGCTCCGGCCGGGAAAGGTTCCCGTAAGTAGCGGTGTATGATCTTTTCGTTTTTTTCGAGAAACGCCGTGTCGTAGCCGCCCCGGACGAAGTCGGGCGTATGCATGATGGCGTTCAGGTAAGAGATGTTGGTTTTGATGCCTGTAACTTTGTATTCGTCCAGTGCCGCGCGCATACGCTGGACGGCGTATTCGCGCGTAGTCGCCCGGACGATCAGTTTGGAGATCATCGGATCGTAGTAGACAGGAATTTCGTAACCCTCGTAAATGTAACTGTCGATGCGGATTCCGAGCCCGTTGGGTTCGGTAACCTGTTTGACGAGTCCCGGCGAAGGCATGAAGCCGTTGTCCGCATCCTCGGCGCAAATCCTGCACTCGATGGAGTGCCCCCGCTGGACGATGTCCGTTTGTCGCAGGTGCAGCGGGCGGCCCGAGGCGATGTAGATTTGTTCTTTGACCAGGTCGAGGCCCAGCACTTCTTCAGTTACGGGATGTTCGACCTGGAGTCGGGTGTTCATTTCGAGGAAATAGAAGTTGCGGTTTTTGTCCACGAGAAATTCGATCGTTCCCGCCCCGACGTAACCGACTGCCCGGGCCGCCGCCGCCGCGGTCTTTCCCATTTCCTGTCGCAGTTCGTCGGTCAGGAACGGCGACGGACTCTCTTCCACGATTTTCTGGTGGCGGCGCTGTACCGAACACTCCCGGTCGTACAGATGGACGATATTCCCGTGCGCGTCCCCCAGTATCTGGAATTCGATGTGGTGCGGTTCCTCGATGTATTTTTCGATGTAGACTGTTTCGTCCCCGAACGACGACAGAGCTTCCGATTTAGCGGCGGCGTACGCCTCGCCGATTTCGCTTTCCGACCGGATCAGGCGCATACCCTTGCCGCCGCCGCCGGAAGCCGCTTTCAGAATGACCGGCAAGCCGATTTCTCGGCAGATCCGTTCCGCTTCAGTGGCCGATTCGAGTTGGCGCTGGATGCCGGGCACCACGGGCACGCCGGCTTCCGTCATCGACCGGCGGGCCGAGATCTTGTCGCCCATCCGTTCGATCGTCTCCGCACGCGGGCCGATGAACGTGATTCCCGCCACTTCGCATTTTCGTGCGAATCCGGCGTTTTCCGATAGGAAACCGTATCCCGGATGGACGGCGTCCGCACCGCATTTCAGAGCTGTTTCGATGATTTTATCGACGTCGAGGTAACTTTCTTTCGACGGAGCCGGGCCGATGGGATACGCTTCGTCGGCCAGCATGACGTGTTTCGACATGCGGTCGGCTTCGGAGAAAAGAGCTACCGAACGGATTCCCATTTCGCGACAGGAACGGATGATTCTGACGGCGATTTCTCCTCGGTTGGCTATAACGATTTTTTCGATCATTCGCTATATGATTTAGGTTTTACAATAGGAGCATACCGGGGATTGATCCCTGTCGAGTAGAAGGTCTCCCTGAGTATGCGAAGGCAGTCGTTGCATAGGCAATCGTCGTAATTATCCGCTATGAACCGACGCTGGGCGTCATCCAGAGCCACGCCCGCGCAGAGGCAATCCATAACAGCATCGAGGGAACATGCAAAACGTGTTCCGCAACGAGGACAAACTTTTTCCATCGTTATCACACACCGCAAACGGTCTGCATTCAGCAGAACGATCCGGATTAAAAAAAATGATTAAACTTTCCACGTTTTAACATCCAACCCTCGGGACGGTAAAACATCACCTGAACCGGCAGGTCTTCTGACTGACTCCCGTCCTGATGCCTTCCCGACGTTATCGTTTGCCGCCAGTGGCCATTCAGATCGTTTCAGGACGTTGTTCGGAGTTTCACAGCAGCGGGACTGTCCGGGATTCGCACCCGGTTCCCTTTTATCGCCTTTCTCTGAGTGCAAAAAGGCGAACCGATTCGCCGTCAAAGTTAAAACATTTATTTCATTACTTCCAACTGTTTCGTTGTAATTTCGTTCTTTTTATTTTGTAAATATTTTGTATTTAGTTGTTTGTGTGTTGCAGTCAACTACGGATGTCGCTGGGTAAAGACGATGAAAGAACGATTTTCCGGTTTGGGCGAGAGAGCCGTCCTGATTATAACTTACATTTCCTGAGAGAGAGCCTTTCGGCATTTTTCATCGATTCCGGCCGGCACGAATCCGCGCGTGAAACGTAAAATGCTTTTTCCCTGCGGATCGTATCCGGTTTGCCGGGCGGTCGTTTTCCGGAATTACTACCAGATCTGTTTCTCGTCCCGGTCGACCGTAAATATTCGATTTCCTTGTCCGGGCTGAGATACAGTAAGAGAAAGAGGGCCTTGTTCGGTATGTCGTGGAAAGTCAGTTTGATATCCCGGGCCTTTTGCCTGCCCAGCGAAATCCATCCATTCTTGTCTTTCCTGTAGAACAGCTCGTCGGTATCTCCGATTCTGATGTTGTTGTCATTCCGGCCTACTCCGGAGCCATTCGAGACTGCGCGCGCGGGGCTACAAGAAGGAAACAGCAATTAGCATTAGTCGCCGACTCGTTCCCGCATTTTTATTTTTATTGCGGAGACGAGTCCCGACGGTATTTTCACGGGTTTGTCTGCGATCTCCGCCGCCAGAGCCTGCGCCCTGTCCGGCCGGTTCGTGCTGTCGTATACGTTCACCAGTTCGTACAGCGGCATGAATCGTCCGGGGCACATTCGCGACGCCAGCAGGTAACAGGCTTCCGCCCGGCGGAAATCGCGCCGCTTTTTGTGGGCATCGGCTTTCAACATCTGCACGTCGTAGTCGTTCAGCATTTTTTCGCAGGCCGTCGCCGCTTCGAGGCTTTTGTCCGCTTCGCCCGCATCATTCAATTCCGCTGCGTAATTGTAGAGGAAATAAGCGTTTTTATCCAAAAACGGGTACAGTCGCTCGTATTCCGGCAGCGGCGGGCGATCGGACGATGCGGTTTTCTGCACGCGGTGCCATCGGTTTTCGTAATACATTTCTTTCGCTGCAAATCCCAGCAGCGCGGCGGACGACAGCGCGGCGAGGATTCCGGAAGCCCGCCGCGCGCGGAACCGTTCGCAACTTCGGCGCGACTGGGCCGTCAGGCCGCCTGCCGCGAGTGCGACGATCGACCCGGTGAACGGATACGAGAGCGGGTATGAAAAACAGCAAAGCGCCGCCGCGGCCGACAGTGCCGTCGCGAGCGTGTGCGATTCGTCGTTCGGGTTTTTCCGATAAGCCCGGATCAGGCTTGCGATCCACAGCGCCGTCAGCAGCAGGGCGACGGCTCCGAATTCTGCGGTCAACAGCAGAAACTCGTTGAACGGGTGTTTTACGTTGTCGGCCAGCGGAGCGAATCCGCTTTCGGGATTCCGTTCGAAATAACGCGCCTGCCGGAGCATGTACCCGGCTTCGAAACACCGGTATCCGTGTCCGGTCAGCGGTTTTTCGCGGATCATCTCCCAGGTGCATCGGCCGATGAGCAGCCGTCCGTCGGCCGACTCTTTTTTTATGAAATACAATCCGGCCGCGACGGAAACGGCCGTTGCTGCCAGTACGATTTTCTTCCAGGCCGTCCGTCGTGCGTCTAAGGAAGTCGCTGCGCCGCCTTACGGCGTACAGAAGACCGGTCGCTGCGACGGCCAGTATTCCGGTGCGGGAACCGGACAAGACGATCGCCCCGACGACGATTGCACAGACGACGCCGACCGCATACCGCATCCGGCGTCGGCCGGATAAGGCGAAATACAGGATGAAAGGGACGCTCAGCGCCAGCATCGAGGCGTAACCCGCCGGGTTATCGAAATTTCCGACTACCCGGAACGTTTTTCCGGCCGGCAGCAGCCCTGCGTACTGCGCGATGCCGTACAGGGCCAGGAGCAGTGCGGATGCCGCAACCGCTGCCGACAGCGGTTCGAACGACCGGTTCCGGACTACGCGGCCGGCCAGACAGTAGATCGGCAGGAACGCGGTGCACCGCATCAGGAAAGCTTCCGCGAATTGCCCGGCGGCGGCCCTGGACAGGCAGTACAGCACGAGCGCCGCCAGCAGGCAGTCCGGCAGCCCGATCCGGAACGTTTTCCCGGTTTCCGGGCGCCCCGCTCCGGTAAGAAAGAACGATAGGCCGCAGACGGATACGGCGGTATAAAGCCAGTACCATTTCGATTTCCACCCGGCATCCGTAAACAGATCGACGTAGCAAAATCCCATCCCGATCACGATGATAAAGGACAGGGTGAAGACTCCGTATTTTCGCGTCTTCGCCGGGTATTCTGAAATGCCGTGGCCGTTCATCCGGATTGCCGGTTAGATATTAATTTAAGTGTAAAGCAAGCGGAGCGATTCGGCGACCGCTCCGCTCGTCCGGGTTTTTGACAAGCGCATTAATTCTCTAACGATCCGATATACTTCGATTCGTCGAATCGGCCCGCTTCCGCGTCTTCGATGATTCGTTTGCACAGATCGGACAGTTCGAGTATGTTTTCCACCCGAGGATTTTGGATAGTCAATGTCCAAACATCGTCATCGACGACGCAGCGGAAAGTCACACTGTAACCGTCGCCTGTCATTGCCGGTCTTCCTTTCATAGCAAAGCCTTCTATCGACGTAACGAACCCGGCATACAACGCTTCTGCGAATCGATGACTTATCGGAAACGTTTGTGTTTCGACCGCATAGAGTTTCAGCCTTTCTTTCTCTCTTTTGCGATACATGGCGTTGTTATGCTCTCGGGTTAACTTTCGTATGTTTTCCGGTGTTGAGAAATATATCTCGCCCGGAATGCCTATCGAAGGATATTTTTCAGACAGTCGATTTTCTACTTCTTTCCAGTTCGCGATACGTTTTACCTCCAGCAAATACGCATTGTTTGTTGAATCCTTTAAAATTCGCAATCCGTCCGGACTTTCGAATGAAGGAGACAGAAAATATTCGATCCTGGCATTGATGTCTCCGAAAAAAAGCATCTCGATGTCCGTTTTACTGTCGAAATTATAAGATCCGTGCGGAATCGTATTTTCGTCGTCGGTCTGTGTACAGTCGTCCCGGCTGTTGTTCTCGATTATTTTCCGATACTTCGTACTTTGTTGCGAAAAACCGAATGACGCGATAAAACACGATAAAACCGTTGCGTAGATAATTTTGTTCATTGAACTTGTTTTCAGGTTATTAAAATGAATCCATTCTAAATATAAAAATCATTTTAATGAAAAGCAAGATCGTTTCGTTTTTTATAAACGGGGCGGGGCGTCCTTGGTGCTGTAAATTCGGATCGTCCATGACGCGGGGAAGCGAGGAGCGGGTAAGCCAGGGGAGCGAAACCGCCGTTTGCGGCGCGGCCTGTCCGCACCTTTCCGGCTTGTCCGGAATGACGGTTCCCCCTTCCGGCAGCGATGCGTCGGAAGGGGGAACGACTGTCCGGGAAGCGTTTCCGGAATTTTTTATTTCGACGGCTGCCGGTTTTTCCGCGCCCGGCGGCCCATTGCGACGCTGATGACGATCGGGATGGCCAGGAATACGACCGTGCCCGCGACGACCAGCCCCGTATAGAGCGCCGGGCTGCCTACCGGCAACTGAGACGGCGGGAAGAACGTTACGGTGAATGCGAACAGCACGGCGAGGAATCCGCCGCCGCCGATGCACCACATCCCGGCGTTGCCTCCCGGCACGCGGTAGCTGCGGGGCAGGTCGGGCTGCGTATAGCGCAGGCGGATGCCTGCGGCGTACATCATCATGTACATAATCAGGTAGAGCCCGATGGTGAGGGCGCTCAGTAGGAAAAAGGCGACGCTTACGTCTTTCATCACGATGTACAGCGACGAGAGCACCGAGACGATACAGCCTTGGATCACCAGGATGTTGACCTGGACGCCGTTCTTGTTGGTCTTTTTCATAAATTCGGGCAATTGGCCCTCTTTGGCCGTCCAGAGCAGGCCCCGGCTGGGGCCCGATATCCACGACATCACGCCCGCCAGGACGCCGAAAGCGATCAGCAGGCTCATGACGTTCGTGAGCCAGCCGACGCGGTAGTGCTTGAATACGATGTCGAACGTCGTGAACAGTCCCGATTGGAGGTTGATCTGGTCGTACGGCGTAATGACGGCTACGGCCAGCGAGCCGAGCGTGAAAAGCCCGAAGGAGATCAGCGCGGCCAGGAACATGGCTTTCGGAAACTGTTTCTGCGGCTCTTTGAGTTCGGGAGCGTGCACCGCGTGCACTTCGACGCCGGCGAAAAGCAGCAGGATACCCGCCAGGAACGCGATGTCGCTCATGCCCGTGATGTGCGGGAAAAGGCGGGGGTGCGCGTGCTGCATCGCGTCGGCGCTTACGACCTGCGAAACGCTCGCCGGGATGTGTTCGAACGCGATTTCATTACCGCCGGCGATCCACGCCAGCGCCATCGCCACGATCACCACGCCCGGAAGCACCGTCCCGATCAGGAATCCCTTGCTCGTCAGGCCGGAAGCGGTCGCCGTGCCCCTCAGGGTCACCCACGTGGCCGCCCAATACATGACGATCGAAAACAGTCCGACGAAAACGCCGTTCTGCGCGAGGGCGGGCATCCCGATCATGTAGGCGATCGACGCCGCGGCGAATCCCAGCACGGTGGGATACCATACCACGTTCTGAATCCATTGGAGGAAGATCGCCGTGAACCCCATGTGCGGATTGAAAGCCTCTTTGACCCACGAATAGACGCCGCCGCCCCGGGAGGCGAAGGCGCTGCCCAGCTCGGCCCCGACCAGCGCGGCGGGGATAAGGAACAGGAACGTAGCGAAAAAAATGTAGAAGAACATCGTAAGTTCTTCCTGCGCCATCATCGGCAGTCCCCGCAGGCTGATTACGGCGGCGGCCGTCATCAGCGCGAGTTGCATGGTCGTAATGTTTTTGCTTTTAGCCATCGTGTCGGGAAATTCGAAAATACGTTTTTCGAATCTTTCAGTTTTCGTGCCAAAAGGGGAGCGTTTCGCCGCATTGCGTCTGCTTGCCGGCCCGGTCGTCGGCAATTCGGCGCGTCGGGGCCGGCAAGGGCGCAGGACAGCTTTCGATTCAGGGTATCCCAATACCTCACTGTTAGAAGCTGCAAATGCGCCTTCTTTTATGCTTTTCCCGATTGTAGTGTCTGGTAAGTTGCTGAAAATGTGTTTATAAAATCATTATTCGTCAATGTCGATAATATCTTTTAATTTTACATTGAGTGCAATAGAAATTTTATATAAAGTTCTAATTGTAAAATTGACTTTTCTTGTTTCGATACGCGACATATGCGTATGTATCTATCTATTACTTTGCGGTTATCCTGCTTGTTCTGTCGAAATTCCTTTGAAAAAATCTTCAATGGAGATGCCGAAGTATTTACACAAAATAGACAATGATGTCAATGAAATATTGGATTTGCCGATTTCTATTCTGCCGATATTAATATTGGTATGAAAATAAACTGTTTCTTGGGACAAACCTCGCTCTTCCCGTAGTGCTTTTAGCCTATCGGCGGTCCATTTCAACAATTCGTAATCATATCTTTCCCGTCCCATATTTAACAAAGAACCGGAGAAAATGAGTGTTTTAATAACGACAGTACTGTAATTGTTGGAAAATATATTGTATCTTTGTTTTCAATAAGGAATCATTTTAACCAACATCAAATAAAAAAGTTATGTTATCTTTGTGGAAACATTGTAATACGACATAGACGATAAATTTGCAGTTTTACTGCAAATTATAAAGGGTAAACAACTCTTTATGCCTAACTGTAAACTTAGGAAGCCTCTGTAATGAGGTTGTTTAAATCGGGTATAAAAGTTGCCAGTCCATGTTACGCCTTGACCGTTTGTGTCAAGGCTAACTTGGGCGTAGGGCAATTTTCCGATTTAAGGTTTCCTAAGACCTACAGTTAGAGAATATAAGTCCCTGCGCCCTCTTTTTATGCCGTTACCGGACTTTGCGAATCTATCCGGTTTTGCCGTAAATATCCTCGGGCGCAGATAATTCACCCATTCCGTCATTTCAATTATCGCATCGCCTGATGAAAAAAATCATTCAATCCCCTTCGTGGGATCGCATCGCCACGATACTCAAAAACGAAACGCTGTGCGTGAACGAGCTGGCCCGCCGCATCGGTCTGGAACGGCCGCACATGATCGAAGCCGCGAAAGACCCCGCGACGGGAATCTGTCCCGAACTGGCCGCGCGGATTCACTACGCTTTCCCGGCGTA
>NZ_OEPW01000003.1:0-304100 GCF_900240235.1 Alistipes sp. cv1 | reverse complement strand
GTGCGCCGGTCGCCGGCAGAAGTAGCAAGCTACTTCTTCCGCTGCCCCTCGACTTGCATGTGTTAGGCCTGCCGCTAGCGTTTATCCTGAGCCAGGATCAAACTCTCCATTGTAAAAAATTTAAATCTTAGCTCTACTCAAAGGTATGTTGAAAATTATTACCGTCTTTATCAGACTGGTAAGAATAAACTTTAGCTGCTTAAATACTTCAAAGAACTTATTCTTTTCTTACAAAATTTCGTCGTTTCAACGCCCTGAAAAATTCTTATCGAACTTTCGGGGCCACAAAGGTAAAGAGTATTTTTCAAATCTCCAAACTTTCGCTGAGAAACTTTCGAAATATTTTTAAAGAACCTTGTTGTTAAACTTCCGTTTCAATCGTCTAACGGGGCGCAAAGATATGTGTTCGTTTCGAAACTACCAAATCTTTTTTTGAAAATTTTCAAACCTTTTCAGAACGCTTTGCCAGACTTGTCTTTCGTTTAGCGGGTGCAAATATAGAGACTTTTAAAGTTTCTTTCCAAATATTTCGGAAACATTTTTTCACTATTTTTCCGACCAAACGTACAAACCGTTATATACAAACGCATTAACGACACCACGAAAGTTCGCTTTTATACGAGGATCCGTCGCACGCAACCCGCCGAATACGACATTTCGTCGGAAACGGCCGCAGAAATCGGCTGCCGTTTTTTCCGGGAATTCGAATCGCTACCGCAAATCCGTACCGCGCGAACCGTAGGATTTCGCCACTTACACCGTCCGGTTCTGCCGGCCGCGTCGAAAAAACGTCCGGAAATTTCCCGAAAAAACATCCGTTTTTCGGTATCTGTCGACCGAAAGCGTCCGAAAACCGTCGTTCCGGACGGTAGCCGGCCGTCGGTGCGCCCGCATTATTCGGAGATCCGGCGGCGGATTTCCGATCCGCTACCGGGAAAGCCGGGCCCAATCGGACGAAAAATAGGCCGCCTGGAGTTTTTCGAGCATCGCCGAATCGTTTTCCCGCATAAATAAATTTTCGAGATCCTTATAAATATAGAATTGCAGCCAGTAACCGTCGCGGTATTGCTCGCGCAGCGAGGAAGGCTGCTGCAGTTTGGCATACCAAAGGGTATTCAATCCGAAACGTTCGGCCGCCTTGCGGGCAGCGACCGCATTCGCCCACATCTTGCCGGACACCTTTTTATATAGACGGGTGAAATCGCCGTATTTGAAATCCGAAACGTCGATCAGTTCGCACCTGTCGTCCACGCCCAGGGCTTTCAGTTCGATCTTCGTCTCAAAAACCCGATCTCCGTCCAGATCGTATTCGATGCAGTCGAGAAAGCCGTTATCGTCGGTATCGGTATATTTGACCGTTGCGAAACTTTTAGGAGCCTTGTTCTGCCACGACCGGTCGTATCCCTGGAAATAACGGGCCGTTTGGTCGATGCGCCAGCACCCCCACTCCGCGCCGTACAGGTGGATACGCCCGTCGAAACGGCCGACATACAACCGTCCTCCGCCGGAATTGTCCAGATCCCACTCCCCGCGGTCGCCGGCCCAATCGGATTGGGGATGATTGTCCACGCCGCCTTTACCCGAACCCATTTTGAACGGGTCCATCGGATAATAGAACTCGACCCGTTCCCAACGGGCGCAATCGTCGTCCTCGTCGAACACCAGGTAGGCCTGCTTCCACTCTCCCCGGCGATAGATCAGATTCCAGGCGTTCTTATGGTCGGCATAAATCAGTTCGGTCAGCTCGCGAAAACGCGGGTCGATGAAAAAGCGGTCGGCCTCGGGCAACCCGCGCATGTTCCGCAACGCGTGCACCTGATCCGTATAATCGAACCCGCCGCCCATAAAGCCGAGCGTACAGTCGAAATCGAAATCGTTGCCCGGCGCATTGTCGTTGTCCAGATCGACGGCGATCGATACCCAATCGGCCCGGCCGGCAACCTGCTGCTTCTCGAATCCGTCGGCCTGAGCCGCCGGATCGGGCTGCGGCGTATCGACAATCCGGATCGCCATCTCCGACAGTCCGTCGCGGTCGGGATCGTAGAACAGGAACGGATTCTCCCAGTTCAGCCGCAGGTCTTTCATCTGATCGGTCGACGTATGTATCTTGATAAAGGCCGACTGCCCGCTGTAATCGGTATAAAAATCCGAGATGCCGTACTTCTCCCAGCATTCGAGCAACATCGTGTTCCAGTTGATATAGTTGAACACCCCGTCGCGGTCGGTATCCAGCACGATCATGTAGTGCCCGTTCGGCCATCCCCGCGCGACGCCCTCTTTCGGATACTCGGCGATCAACTGCAAGTCGGCCCGGCCGTCGCCGTCCAGGTCGGCATACTTGATGACCAAGTCGTAAACGCCGTCCTTGTCGCGGTCGATCAGCAAGCAGTCGTTGTCGAGATCGCCTTCGAGGTCGCCTTCCCGCATATCGCCGTCGTCGTCGAGCCACAGCACGGGAATATCGTCCCGCGTAACGCTGCGGATCGCATCCGGCTTCCCGTCCCCGTTCAGATCGAGGTACTCCGGCACAAAGCCCGTCGGAGGAGGGGGCAGTCGGAAAGAACCGATCTGCAACTGTCGGTTCCAATAGTCGGATGAACCGCCGCGCACATGCACCGTACCTACGGCACATGCCAGCAAACCGCAAAGGATGATCTCTTTTCTCATGGGGTAGACAAGGTTTTAGGTTATCGATTCCGAAGCAAAATAATCGGACGGCATGCCAACTCGACATTCGCGTCAATGCAACCGTTTGCACAAAAATAGCATATTTTCCGGACAATAAAGAATCTATATTTATCACATAAACAGCCTAAAGTTACTGTTTCATAGAAAATCATGCTCTCCACAAATCAAAAAAAAGAACAAAAAAAGAACTAATCAAGAGTTTTTTATATTTCACAAATAATATAAATTCGAAAATATTTTCAATAAACCTTAAAACATTGTATTTTTATGAAAAAGCTTGTATTTAAAAGTTTTTCTATGCTGGTTCTCTTTTGTGCTGGAGCTTCTATTTATCTTACCGACAAAAGCACATCAATCAAATCGATCACCATGGGCAGTATAGAAGCTTTAGCCCGAAGCGAATCAGAAGGCTCGAAAGGAGTATCCGTCCCTTACACTGCCGATTGCCCTGTGTATGAAGTTCTCTATGATTCGCAGGGCAATCCGTATTTCGCCGCTACCGGAGAGTTTACCAAAGGGCATGGTAATACATGCACGGCAGGCAGTGGTTCCTGTACTCCCGAACCGGCATGTCTTCAACTTTAATCGAGTGACAAATTTCCGTACCGTCTTTTAAGACGGTACGGAATAAATAATAAAATTATTTATGAAAATTCCCCTGTATTTATTCACCCTATTTTTTTTCTGGTGCTGCGTATCAAAAAACGATCGCCAGGCAATGACCGACATTTCCGGAATGAGAGAAGTCGTTTTCGATGATAAAAATACCATAAACATAGACAGCGTTATTGCCAACTATCGGTTCGTTCGATTAGATTCTACCGACAATTTTCCAATCGGGGAGCTCTGGCAAACACTTATTACGGACGATCACATAATTCTGGTGGATAAACTCCATTCGAAATCTGTTTTCATTTTCGATAAAACAGGAAAAAACAAAGCGATCATTCACCGCCAAGGTAGAGGTCCGCAAGAATACATATCTTTATTCCACGTAACGCTAACCCCTGACCGACAAAAAATCGCGATCGTCGACGATTTAGGGAAAAAAGTAGTTTTTTTCGACCTGGCTGGAAATTTCATAGAAAGCAAAAAGATTCCGACAACGTTTTTGACGCTCGAATATGCCTCGGCAGACAAAGCGGTCGGCGCAACATACAGAGAGAATCCGGCAGAAGCCGTATCGCCCGGTTCCAAGCATACCGACAATCTAATTTTATTTATGGATCGTAATTTTAATCCCGAAAGCAGCGCTATTCAGAACCGCTATCTCGCCATTTCGTCCACGAAACCCACTTTGAAAAAATTCGGAAACGACATTCAGATCAATCCTTATTTTTGCGATACGATCTACCAGGCGACTCCCGACGGGCAGTTAACGGGAAAATATCACCTGAATATGACATCCATCAATGGCGCCTGCAATTTACCGCCCGACATCACCCAGGAAAGCCTGGAAAAGATGTATAAAACGAATTCTTTCTTTTACGGAGATTATGCGGACGGAAAAGATTTCGCTTTATTCAATATCTCCACACCTCCGCGTGAAATCATAGCGCCTTACCTGTATTCAAAAACGACCGGCAAAACCTACCGGTTAACTCTGCCTCCACGTAACAACGAAGATTTCTTTACAAAAATTTTCCTTAACGGCTCTTGCGCTTGTTACGAAAATCTTTTTATGGCTGTCATCCCTGCCTACAGAATTATCCTCGGTTCTTCTCCCGCCTGGAAAGAACGACATCCCGAAGTGATGGACGGCTTAACCGAAAACAGCAATCCCGTATTGGTATTTTACGAGCTCCGAGAGCCCGGAAACAATAAGAACAACTACTAACCTGAAAATCGTATTCGCGTTGAGAAAAAATGGAGTTTTAATTCTTCTTTTAATCGTATTGCTTATTACAGATCTCATTTTGATGCGCCGTACAATTATCTCGCACAAAGAAATCCGCATCAAAGATTCTGTCATTCATTCCATAGTATCCGACAATTTCGCTTTGAAATATATAGAAAGCAACTTGTTTTATACTTTTGAATATGACGGAATGAAAATTCAGGATATTCCGATAAAAGATACTGCAGACCGCACGGTTTCTTTGCAAAAAGTCGTATGCGAAAAACCGGCGCTTATTTTCCGCTATCAGCAACGCGATTGCTCCGAATGCATCGCATTCGGTCTTTCCCAATTAGCCGAGTTTGCAGAATCGGCTTCAATTCAAACTATTATATTCGCCGGATACAGTGAAACATATCCATTTAAACAGGGAACGAAAACCATACAGACCAAAAATATAGCGCTATATAACATCGAAAAAATTCTGCCGGTGGATAAACAACAGATCCCTTATTGTTTTATACTCCATCCAGATCTACATATAAGCGAGCTATTTATTCCTGACAAATCTTTTCCGGAAGTGATGAAACGCTATATGCAAATACTGAAAGCGAAGTACTCCTTTATCTAATAAACCATTCGTAGATTTTAAAATCGAAATCTTTTCTTCGTCTCCCCGAATTTCCGAATACAAACCAACAAGGTGCACTTAAAAAAAGTGCACCTTGTTATATGTAGACAACACCGAACAGCAACCTAAACGGCGGCGGCGATGAAATCGCCCACCTCGGTCGTCGAAGCGGCCTTGCCTCCGGCGCTGACGAGGTCTTCGGTCACGACGCCCGCCTCGATCGCCTTGTTGACGGCGTCGCGGATCGCCTTTCCCTCTTTTTCGAGTCCCACGTGTTCCAGCATCATCGCTGCGGACAGGATCGTCGCCATCGGGTTGGCAATGTTTTTACCGGCCGCCTGCGGGTAGCTGCCGTGAATCGGTTCGAACAGGGCCACTTTCGCTCCGACCGAAGCGGACGGAAGCATACCGAGCGAACCGCTGATTACGCTCGACTCGTCGGTCAGGATATCGCCGAACAGGTTCTCGGTCACGATCACGTCGAAGTGCGTCGGGCGCTGAATGATCTGCATCGCGGCGTTGTCGACGAACATGAATTCGACGGTAACGTCCGGATACTGCGGAGCCATCTCTTTGGCAATCTGACGCCACAGGCGCGACGTAGCGATCACGTTGGCTTTGTCCACGACGGTCAGTTGCTTGCGGCGCTTGCGGGCCAGGCCGAACGCCAGGTGCAGGATGCGTTCCACCTCTTCGCGGGTATAAACACAGGTATCGTAGGCCGTATTGCCATCCTCGCTACGGCCCTGCGGACGACCGAAATACATACCGCCGGTCAGTTCGCGCACGCACAGAAAATCGGCGCCTTTGACGATCTCGGTTTTCAGCGGGGAACGATCGGCCAGCGAATCGAACACGGCCAACGGACGCAGGTTGGCATACAAGCCGAGCGACTTGCGCATCCGGAGCAGCCCCTGTTCCGGACGCACCTTGGCCGACGGATTGTTATCGTACTTCGGATCGCCGATCGCCCCGAACAGCACCACATCGGCTCCCTGGCAAACGGCGTGCGTTTCGGCCGGATACGGATCGCCGGTCGCGTCGATCGCGCAAGCGCCTACGAGCGCCTTCTGGTAGTTGAACGTGTGTTTGTACTTTGCGGCAACGCTGTTCAAAACCTTTACCGCTTCGCCCACGATTTCCGGGCCGATGCCGTCCCCGGGCAAAAGAGCAATTTTCAATTCCATCATTTATTCAATTTACAAATCAGTAATCCATTCATTTCGCGCACCGTTCCGCCGACTCCGGACTTTCCCGCCCCCTACGGCAAATAAGGCGTATAGCGCCACGTTTTCCGGCGGCCGTCCTTCAGCACGACCGTCACCCGGTCGCCCGGACGAAACGGACGCCCGGCGGCCTCTTCGATCCGAACCGTTTTCCGGCCGCGGGACGACTGCTCGGCAGAGACATACCGCAGGCTGTCGGCCGCATCGGAGATCCGGTACCGGAACATGCGCAGACTGTCCTTCCCGAACTCCAGATCGAAACGGACGCGTCCGTCGGCATCCGTCAGCACGAAAGTCCCTTTCGCCGGAAATCCGCCCGGCAGGGCCGGCTGCGGATGCCGCCTCCCCAGGCCGCAGACGCTCCCGGCCAACATAATCCCGACGATGAATCCAGCGAACGTTTTCATAACTTCTACTCCATCAGAATCGGTTTCGGTTCCAGAGCCGGATCGGCGAGCGGCCGGTCGGCGACCGATTTGGTCGAAGTCCGCGGAATCAGCGGACTGTGATTCAACACGAAGTCGATCCGGTCGCGCTGATCGGCCGTCACGGATGTCCGGTCGCCCAGATAATAGTCCATCACGTTGGTCGAACGGAAACGGACGCCGCTGCAGGAAGTCCGGTATTCCAGCTGTTTCCACTCCTCTTCGGTCGTTTCGGGCTTATTCAATTCGTTAAACAGCACCATATACTCGGGACGGCTGTACTTCGGCGTATCGCTGCAATAGTCGTCTCCGTAATCGTCCACGTCGGCGCACAGATCACCCTGTCCGTCGGCAAAAGCATGGAAAAGACCGAGATAATGCCCCATCTCATGCCACAGCGTGAAAGCGCCCTCTTCCTCACTGAAGAAGCTATTATTCAGCGTCATGCCATGCATGTAAGTAGGCAGATAGTCCTGATAAACATCCTTTTCATCGAGTACCAACCCGTCCAGCGGATAACGGGAAGCGGCGAACGGCAAATGCGTGATTCCGGTCACCGTAGCGCCCGCATCGGCTTCTTCCTGCGAAGATTTGAAGCCGAACACCCATATATTGACGTATTGGTTCGGATCCCAGAATATTCCGGCATTGGCCGATCCCTCCGGATGTTTCGAATCCATAAAAGCCACCGGATCCATCGACCCTGCGCCGGCGTACGATACCCGGTGTATCCCCGGCTCCGCCATTTTGTTCCCCTGCGGATCGGTCGCGGCAAGCTTGAACGACACGTCGACGGCGACGCTCGCGCCTCCGCCGAAAAGCGTAGCCGCATAAAACGCATTCAACCGGTTGATATGCCGCACGAAAACCGACTGCGCCGGATTCTGCTGCGCGTCGGTCGCATCCTCGTACAGCACATGGAACACGACCGGCAGCGGCCGTCCTTCGTACCCCGAAGAGCCTCCCGATGAACCTCCCGACCCACCGCTTTCCGTCTTGTCCGTACAAGCCGTAAGGCACGACACGAATAACCAGATTCCGAATAAAATACTTTTTTTCATCCTTGCGATATTTTCTGTTTATGCCGTGCCACCGGCACGCGCGGTTTCAGGTATTCCCTGCACGGTGCATCGGACGACATCCGCCTACCGGCATTTCCGCCGAATCAATCCGCTTTCAACGTCGTACCGCCGTATCCTTTTTCGGCGACAGCGTCGGCGCTGCAAATCGCCACGCTCCGCACCCCGTGTTCAATCGCGTCGAACGCATTCTCGAGTTTCGGCAGCATACCGTCCGCCACGATCCCGTCCGCACGAAGCTGCGCAAACCGCGCCGGCGTAATCTCCGGGATCACGCTGCGGTCGTCGTCGACATCCATCAGCACGCCCCGTTTCTCGAAACAATAGACCAATTCGGTCTCGAACGTCCCGGACAGCCCGACGGCCATCGTACGGGCCACCGTATCGGCGTTCGTATTGAGCAGGCTGCCGTCGGCGCCGTCCACCGTAATCGGCGCGACGACCAACGTATAACCGGCGTCGATCAGCGTTTTCGCAGTCGCCGTCCCGAAACGCTCCAACTCCGGATCGCCGACGAAACCGTAATCGACCGGCTTCGGATTGCGTCGCCGGGATACGATCAACCCGCCGTCGGCGCCGCACAAACCGACCGCATTGCAACCGGCTGTTCGTAATTTAGCTACAATCGTTTTGTTGATAAGCCCGGCGTAAACCATCGTCACCACTTTCAGCGTCTCGGCATCCGTCACCCGGCGACCGCCGATCATCTGCGTCTCGATCCCGAGCGCCTTGCCGATCGTCGTAGCGATCTTGCCGCCGCCGTGCACCAGCACTTTCGGCCCTTCGAGCGACGCGAAATCCTGCAAAAAACGATCCAGCTTCTCGGAGTTATCGACAACGTTTCCGCCTATTTTGACAACTTTTAACATCTTTTGCACATTAGACTGTTAATAACTTGCGCAGTGCGGCGAGCAATGCATCGACATGCTCTTTTTTGACATTCAGCGCCGGCAGCAGGCGGAACACGTTCTTGTTTCCGGACGAACCGACGAAAATCTTCTCGTCGAACAACAGCTTTTTACGCAACGGGGCGGAATCTTCGAACAGTTCGATTCCGATCATCAGGCCTCGCCCGCGAACCTCTTTCACGCCGGGCAGCTTTTTCAGCTCGGCCGTCAGGTATTCGCCGATTTCGCGGGCGTTGTCGATCAGTCGATCCCCGGCCATTACGTCGGCGACGGCAATCGCAGCGGCGCATCCCAGGTGGTTGCCGCCGAATGTCGTACCGAGCATACCCAACTTCGGCGCAATGTGCGGCGCAATCGCAATGGCCCCGATCGGAAACCCGTTGCCGAGCCCCTTGGCCATCGTATAAATATCGGCATGGACGTCTGCCCAATCCGATGCATAGTACTGCCCGGTACGTCCGCAGCCGCACTGCACCTCGTCGGCGATGTAAACCGCATTGTAGCGGTCGCACAACGAACGGATTTTGCGCAGGAACTCGCGGCTCGCGATACGGATGCCGCCAACGCCCTGAATCGCCTCGACGATCACGGACGATATTTCGTTATTTTTAAACGCTTCCTCCAGAGCGGCCTCGTCGTTCAACGGAACGAAGATCACGTTGTCGGTACGGTTGACCGGAGCGACGATATTCGGATTGTCGGTAGCAGCCACCGCAAGCGACGTACGGCCGTGAAAGGCGCCTTTCATCGCGATCACCTTGCTTTTTCCGTTATGGAACGACGCCAGTTTCAAGGCGTTTTCGTTCGCCTCGGCTCCCGAATTGCACAGGAAAAGCTGGTAATCCCGCTTGCCGGAAAGTTCGCCCAACTTATCAGCCAACTCGCGCTGCTGGTCGATAATTACCGAATTCGAATAGAATCCGATATGCTTCAACTGGTTTACGACCGTATCCACATAGTGCGGATGCGTGTGCCCGATCGAAATTACGGCATGTCCGCCGTACATATCCAGATAACGGGTTCCTTTATCGTCCCAGACGTACGAGCCCTCGGCGCGTACGATATCGATATCCCACAGGGGGTACACTTTGAACAAATCCATATTTTCCGATTTTTTGAGTAAAACAATTTTTCCGAAACGCCCCGGCGAGTCCGCAACCTCTGCACCGTCCGTAAAATTTCGTTAAAACGCGACCGGTTTCAAGCGCAACCCCGCACGCTCGTCCAGACTGAACATCAGGTTCAGGTTCTGCACGGCCTGGCCGGAGGCTCCTTTCAATAAGTTGTCGATCACACTCATAACCAACAACTTGTCGCCGTGTTTCTCGAGCGACAACACACACTTGGCCGTATTGACCACTTGCTTGAGATAGATGTTCCGGTCGCTTACGAACGTCAGCGCGGCATCCGCATAGAAATCGCCGTAGACCTTCTGCACCTCTTCGAGCGACAGCGGACAGTCTACATAAATCGACGCGATGATCCCGCGCGCGAAATCGCCCCGATACGGAATGAAATTGATCGCATGAGAGAACGACGGCATCAGCGCACGGACGCTCTCGCCGATTTCGTTCAGGTGCTGGTGTTCAAACGCCTTATAGACCGACAGGTTGTTGACCCGCTGGCTGAAATGCGAAGTCGGGGCCAGTTTCTGCCCGGCGCCGGTCGAACCGGTGACGGCCGTTACCTGCACGTCGCCCGTCAGCAGCCCGGCCGCAGCCAACGGCAGTATGCCCAGTTGCAGGCAGGTCGCAAAACACCCCGGATTGGCGATGTTGCGCGCCGCGCGGATCTTTTCGCGGTTCAGTTCCGGCAGGCCGTACACGAACTGCCTGTTCCCGATCGAAGCAGTCGCCTGCAGCCGAAAATCCTGGCTCAGGTCGATGATCCGCACCGAATCGGGAATCGGCGTGGCTTCTAAAAATTTGCGGGCGTCGCCGTGGCCGACGCACAGCATCAGCGCATCGACGTCGGTACGCAACTGGTCCGTAAAACGCATATCGGTTTCGCCCAACAGGTCGATATGCACGTCGCTCAGACGGTTGCCGCCGTTGCTGTTGCTGTGTACGAACGCCAGCTCGACATCCGGGTGATTTAAAAGAATACGGATAGCCTCGCCACCCGTATATCCTGCACCTCCTATAATACCTACTCTTACCATAAGAATCCGGTTCAGAAATTACACGTTAATGTACTACGCTTTTCGAGCAAACGTTGATTACGATTACCCCCGCAACGATGAGTCCCATCCCGATCAGGGCCGGCAGATCGAGCTTCTGGCCGAACAGTACGACGGCCGCCAGCGAGACCAACACGATCCCCACGCCGCTCCATATCGCATAGGCAATCCCTACGGGCATCTCCCGCAACGTGAGGCTCAGCAGGTAGAACGCTACGCCATACCCCACAACCGTAAGCACCGACGGCCACAACCTGCTGAACGACTCCGAAGATTTCAGCGCGCTCGTCGCAACGACCTCCGAAACGATCGCCAGCAACAGGTAGACCCACTTCATCGCTATTTCAGTTTTTCGTTTACCTTATAATAAATCTTATTCTGGTTGCCGAAGATTTTACCGAAACCCTTGACATCTTCGCTCGTCCAATCGTTCATCGTCTCGCCGTAAGCGCCGAACTTGTTGCTCATCAGGTCGTGATCGCTCTTGATGCCGACCAATACGAAACGGTACGGGTGCAGTTCGACGTAAACGTCGCCGCTGACCGTGCGCTGCGTGCTTTCGAGAAACGCTTCGAAATCGCGCATCACCGGATCGTAATACTGTCCCTCGTGCAGGTAGTTGCCGTAAAAGGCCGAGATCTGGTCTTTCCAGTACAACTGCCATTTGGTCAGCGTATGCTTTTCGAGCATGTGGTGCGCCTTGATAATCACCATCGGGGCGGCGGCTTCGAAACCGACGCGGCCTTTGATCCCGATGATCGTATCGCCGATGTGCATGTCGCGGCCGATCGCATACCGCGAAGCGATCGCCTGCAACGCCTGGATCGCGGCGATGCGGTCGTCGAAACGCTTGCCGTCGAGAGCTACAAACTCGCCCTTTTCGAACGTCAGCGTCACGCGGCGCGGCTGCGTTTCTTTCAACTGCGACGGGTAAGCCTCTTCGGGCAGCGTTTCGCTCGACGTAAGGGTCTCCTTGCCGCCGACCGACGTTCCCCAGATACCCTGGTTGATCGAATATTCGGCCTTCTTGAAATCGAAGTTAACCCCGTGTCCGCGCAGGTAGGCGATCTCCTCCTCGCGGCTCAGACGCTTCTCGCGGATCAGCGCGATCACCTCGATCTCCGGAGCGATGATGTTGAACACCATGTCGAAGCGCACCTGGTCGTTACCGGCCCCGGTGCTGCCGTGGCAAAGGTAGTCGGCGCCGATTTCGCGGGCGTATTTGGCAATGGCCGTCGCCTGCGAGATCCGCTCGGAGCTGACCGAAATCGGATAAGTTCCGTTTTTCAGCACATTTCCGAAGATCATGTACTTGATCGCATGCTGGTAATAATCCTGCGTCACGTCGAGCGCCACGTAGCTCTTTACGCCGAGATCGTAAGCTCGCTTTTCAATCGAGGCAAGTTCCTCGGCCGAAAATCCGCCGGTGTTCGCCAAGGCGGCGTGCACTTCCAATCCCATCTCTTTCGAAAGGTAAATCGCACAGTACGAGGTATCCAATCCTCCGCTGAAAGCCAATACTACTTTTTTCATCGCTGTCTTATCGCTTTATTTCAATAAATTCGTATACCCCGGGGCCGGAGGCCCCGCTTTCGCTATTTTTTTTCTTCGTCCTTATGTTCGAGCAGTTCCTGGTCGATCGGAATCTTCACCGTATCGTGCTTCGGATCGAACAGCATCGCCGTGCACAGGCAGTTCTTACGTCCCTTGCTCTGCAGGATCGAATAGTTCACGCAACTCTCGCATCCTTTCCAGAACTGGTCGTCGTCGGTCAGCTCGGAATAAATGACAGGGCGGTAACCCAACTCGGAATTGATCTTCATCACGGCCATGCCGGTGGTCAACCCGAAAAGCTTCGCTCCCGGAAACATCTTCAGCGAGAGGAAAAACGTCTTGGTCTTGATCGCCTTGGCCAACCCCAGCTTTCGGAACTTCGGGTTGATAATCAATCCCGAATTGGCCACATAGTCGCCGTGTCCCCACGATTCGATGTAGCTGAAACCGGCCCATGTCCCGTCTTTATGGAATGCGATCACCGCTTTCCCCTGACGCATTTTGTTCGAAACGTATTCGGCCGTACGTTTGGCGATACCCGTTCCGCGGGCTTTGGCGGATTCGGCCATCTCGTCACAGATAGTCTGTGCAAACTGAGTGTGTTCCTCAGTGGCTACCAACACATTAAAATCATCAATTGTCATTTCTACCAGCAAAAAAATTTAAACGCCAGAAAACGACGGATCTTCCGCCGCGTTGATTATACAAATACAATTTGCAAAAGTATTAAAAAAAGATCAGATAAGTATGAAAAATGCCGCTAAATTATTTTTTAAAATTTCCCCGAATACCATGAACCCCACCTACCCGGGAACCGGTCGCGATCCCCGATAGGAGGATTACGCCTCATTTATATAATATACTATTGTCAAAAATACAATAATAAATAAAATTCATCCCGGATACCGGAAATAAAAATACAATATTTTATTAAAAAAATACCGCTCTTACACTGTTTTATTGCGAAACATTGCATACATTTGTTGCGCAATTCGAACACACTGGCAAACCAACACTCATTAATCGACTTAAAAAAGTATTATGAAAAAAATGTTATTCATTTCGGCACTGGCTGCAACGGCTTTGCTGAGCTGCTCGAAATCATCCGACGATTCCGATAACGGAAAAGGAAATCTTTCCGACGATCCGATTCCGGTCCGATTCAGCCAAAGTATCGAGGCGGTCGTCAACCAAACTCCCGAAGCGGACAGCAAAGCAGTTGTCGACAACAAGTTCAACAACGAAGATTTTGTAGCGTATGCCGTAGAACACACCGGAACGCTTACCTGGAAGGCCGCTAACTTCATGGACGGGATCACGCTGAGCGCCGACGGAAGCGGAGCCATAACGTACAAAACCGCTTCGGAAATGAAATACTATTCGAATGCGGCCGATGCGCAGTACCAGTTCTACGCGATCCATCCCTCGACGCTTACGATCGCCCCGGCAGAAGCAGGCAAAGCCCCTGTCGTCACCGTTCCGGCGGGAACGGACCTGCTGGTCGCTTCCGCAGCGTCAACCAAAAGCCAAAACGCGGTTGAACTTCCGTTCGTGCACAAAATGGCCCAGCTCGTTATCCACATCGAAACGGAACGTGTTCCGAATCCCGAACTGAAAATCAATTCCGTCACGGTTTCGGTACAGACCGAAGGCACGCTTTCGCTCGGCGGGGAAGTACAGCCGGACGGTTCGGCCGCCGAAAAAGATTTCGTGACTTCGCCGCTGACCATAAACACGGCTACTACCACTGCGGTCGGAAATCCGCTTATTCTCCCGGCACAGAACATTTCAACGGTCAACATAAAGATCGGCGACCAAGTCTCAGCAACGGCCGTTTCAATTTCGCCCGCAGTAACGCTCGAAGCAGGGAAAACCTCTACCATTACACTGAAGATCAAAGATCAGGATATCTCTTTTAGCCACTCCATCACCGATTGGGTCGATGGAAACAATGGATCGGGAAATGTTCCCATGTAAACAGCGATAAGCCGTTCTCACGGATCGAACCAAGCAACCGAAAAAACAGCGGAAACAGGTATCTGTTTCCGCTGTTTTTTTCCTAATATTTGTTATAAACCGACGGTAAAACGATATGAGCCGCAAACCAGCTAAAAAAAATTTCTGAAACGCATGGGCATGCTAATCGGCCTAAGCGCGGCGGCGGCATGTGCCGGGCGACGTTCAACGGATCGTTCCTGGACACGAAAACCCATGCGCTGTTCCATACTCCAACAAAGAAAACGAACCGTCGATCACGCTGCTGTACGACAAAGAGCGACAAGAATCCTACCCGATCGACCTGCTCAAAAGCAAAAATCCGTTTGCCTTTCAATTAATTATGACGGTACAGCGGCCGGGATCGACCTGGGACGACCGGGTGATCGTCGACCTTCAATCGCACCTGTTCTATTACGGCGACACTCCGGTCAACCGGAACATAATCCCGGAGAAAATGATGGAAGGCTACTCCGAAGACAGCAATCCCGTGCTGATGCTCGTTACGCTCAAAAGTCCCGAACAGAAATAATCGTTGCCGCAAACGAAACCGGGAGCCTCCGAAGGGGCTCCCGGTTCGCCTATTACCGAAACTGTTAATATTTGTCGCAGCGAATTTCGAAAAACGCCTGCGGATGCAGGCAGACGGGACACTTTTTCGGAGCCTCCTTGCCGACATGGATATGGCCGCACTCCAGACAGCGCCATACGATCTCCTCCTCCTTATGGAAAATCCGGTCGGCCTCGAGGGTTTCGTACAAGCCGCGGAAACGTTCTTCGTGGGTTTTCTCGATCTCGGCGATCTGGTAGAAGCGCATCGCGATCTCACGAAATCCTTCGGCCTCGGCCACCTTGCCGAAACCGGGATACAGATCCATCCACTCGTCGTATTCGCCCTGGCGCGCCTCTTCGAGGTTTTGCAGCGTCGTGCCGATGATCCCGGCCGGATACGATGCCGTGATCTCGACCATGCCTCCTTTCAGGAACTCGAAATAAATCTTGGAATGCCTCAATTCGTTGTGTACGGTCTCTTCGAAAAAGTCGGCGATTTTTTCATAACCGTCCTTGCGGGCCTGTTTCGCATACATGCGGTAACGGTTGGCGGCCTGCGACTCCCCGGCGAACGCCTTCAGCAGGTTCTGTTCGGTCAGACTGCCGATCAAATCTCTTTTTTCCATAATTCGGTCAATTAATAATTATTAAACGGGTGTTTGCTATATGGTATTAAATTTGTTATTATCTTTGGTACAATCAATTTATACAATCACAATGTCAATCATCAATACTTTATTACTTATGGTACATGTACTGCCCCAGCTCCCCTACGCGGCGGATGCGCTTGCTCCGAAGATGAGCAAAGAAACCATCGAATATCATTACGGAAAACATCATCAGGCTTATGTCAACAACCTGAACAACCTGATCCCGGGCACTCCGTACGAGAACATGCCGCTCGAGGAGATCATCGTCAAAGCCGAAAGCGGCCCGATCTACAACAACGCCGCACAAGTGTGGAACCATACGTTCTTCTTCTTCACACTCTCACCTACTCCAAAATCGATGCCAAGCGGCAAACTGGCCGAAGCGATCAATCGTGATTTCGGTTCTTTTGATGCTTTTAAAGAGCAATTTACGAAAGCGGCGGCCGGGCTGTTCGGCTCGGGATGGACATGGCTGGCGGCCGACGACAACGGCAAACTGTCGATCGTGTCGGAATCGAACGCAGGCAATCCGCTGCGCAAGGGGCTGCATCCGCTGCTGACCGTCGACGTGTGGGAACACGCCTACTACATCGATTACCGCAACGTGCGGCCCGATTATCTGAAAAATTTCTGGGAACTGGTCGACTGGAACACCGTCGAAAAACGATACGAAAAATAAATCCGCCCCGTGCGGGACATTCGCCGAAAAGGCCGGATGCAATGTCGCATCCGGCCTTTTTGTTCGATCTGCCTCCGGGCGTTTCGCCCGACGCGGCAAGCGGCTGCACTTTCCCGGAAATACGCCCCGGCAACCCCGCCGCTAAATTTCTCCTTTCAGATCCCGCACATCGCTGCCTGCGGGGTTCTGAAATACCCGCAAGCCGAATTCCGGGATAACCGCCAGCACATGGTCGAACACATCGGCCTGTACTTTTTCGTAAACCGTCCACTCGGTCACTTTCGAAAAGAAATAGAGTTCGACGGGCAACCCCTTCTCGGTCGGCTGCAACTGGCGCACCATCAGCATCATCTCCTGGTTGATTCCGGCAAGGCTGCGCAGGTAGCGTTCCAGATAAGCGCGGAACACGCCCAGATTCGTCTGGTGCAGGCCGTTGACCGGTTCCGGATCGTTCTCCACCCCGGCTTGCTCGTTGCTCTCGGCGATCAGGCGTTCCGTTTCGTCGATGTAATCCTTCAACAACCGGATTTTCCGAAAGCGGTCGAGCATCTCCGGCGTACAGAAACGAACGCTGTTCATGTCGATATTGACCGACCGCATCACGCGCCGTCCGCCCGAATCCTGCATCGGGCGCCAGTTCTGGAACGAGTCGCTGATCAGCAGGTACGGCGGCACGGTGACGATCGTATTGTCCCAGTTACGCACTTTCACCGTATTCAGCGTCACTTCGGTCACCCGGCCGTTGACGCCGTATTTCGACATCGAGATCCAGTCGCCCACATGCAGCATATCGTTTGCGGTCAACTGGATACCGGACACGAGTCCCATAATGCTGTCCTTGAAGACCAACATCAAGATCGCTGCCGAAGCGCCCAGCCCGGCCAGCAGCCGCGCCGGCGACTTGTCGATCAGGATCGATATAATGAGTATGATGCAAACGAAAAAGGCGATCACCTGTCCGGTCTGCATCAGTCCTTTCAGCGGTTTCCCCTGCAATTCCTCCTTCTGGTCGGCCACATCGTGCAGCGCTTTGAGAAAAGCGTTGACAAACCGCAACACCACGGCGATCACGTAGATCAGCAGCAGTTTCAGCACGAACGCCACCATGCCGGATTCCGGCGGAAAGGCCAGCGGCAACAGGAAATAGATCAACACCGGCGGCACGATGTGACACAGCCGCCGCAGCACCCGGTCTTCGAACAGGATATCGTCCCAGGTCGCCTTGGTGCGCGCGACGATCCGCTTGACCACCCGCAGCAACAACTGCCTGCAAACGAAGTCCGACACGAAAGCGATCGCCACGATAAAACCCAGCACCACCCAGCGGTCCCATACATCGGCCGTCTCCACGGAAAAACCCAGTTCCCGCAGCACCCCGTACATCCATTCGTCTACAACCGGCTCCATAACAGTCTGTTTATAAATTCGTTCCGCAACAACGCCGTCCGCCTACACGTTGAACAGGAAATGCATGATATCGCCGTCCTGTACGACGTACTCCTTGCCTTCGATGGCGATCTTACCCGCCTCGCGGCACGCTTTTTCAGAACCGAGACGCACGTAATCGTCGTATTTGATCACCTCGGCGCGGATAAAGCCGCGTTCGAAATCGGTGTGAATGATCCCGGCGGCCTGCGGCGCCTTCGTTCCTTTCGCATACGTCCAGGCGCGGGTTTCGTCCGGGCCGGTCGTAAAATAGGTTTCGAGATTCAACAGACTGTACGCCGCCCGGATCAACCGGTTGACGCCCGATTCTTTCAGTCCGACCTCCTCGAGAAACATCTGTCGCTCCTCGTAAGTATCCAATTCGGCGATATCGGCCTCGGTAGCGGCCGCTACGATCAGCAGTTCGGCATTCTCTTCGCGGATCGCGCCGCGTACCGCCTCTACATGAGCATTCCCGCCAACCGCGCTTTTTTCGTCCACGTTGCAGACATAGAGCACCGGCTTATCGGTCAGCAGATGCAAATCGTAGACCAGCTTGCGGTCTTCCTTGTCCAGTTCGACGGTGCGGGCGCTTTTGCCCTGCTCCAGCGCCGACTTGTAACGCGACAGGATGTCGAACAGCCGTTTGGCGCTCTTATCCCCGGTCGCAGCCTGCTTCTGCACTTTGGCAATGCGGCTCTCGACCGTTTCGAGGTCTTTCAGTTGCAGCTCGGCGTCGATAATCTCCTTGTCGCGGACGGGATCGACGCTGCCGTCTACGTGCGTGATGTTGTCATCGTCGAAACAGCGCAGCACATGAATGATAGCGTCCGTCTCGCGGATATTGGCCAGAAACTTATTGCCGAGACCCTCGCCCCGCGAAGCCCCTTTGACCAGCCCCGCGATATCGACGATCTCGATGGTCGTAGGGATCGTCTTTTTCGGATTGTCGATCTTTACCAGGTTCACGATCCGCTCGTCGGGCACCGTAATCACGCCCACGTTAGGCTCGATCGTGCAAAAAGGAAAATTCGCCGATTGCGCTTTCGCATTCGACAGGCAGTTGAACAGGGTCGATTTGCCGACGTTCGGCAGCCCCACGATTCCGCATTGTAAAGCCATCTATATTGTTTTTAATAATTTCGACAGAGTGACAAAGGTACAAAAATATGCAATTCGCCGCCCCACCTTCTCCGAAGAATTATCCCCGCGACGACATCCCCGGGACGGCAATCCGGCGGATTCCGCGCCGGAGCGCCGCGATATTCCGGAAAAATCATTACTTTTATATTTTAAAGAACTACTTTTGCACCATACCTGACAAATTATGATACCGAAAATTATCCATTACTGCTGGTTCGGACGCGGTCCGATGCCGGAAGACAACCTGAAGTGCATCGAATCGTGGAAAAAATTCCTGCCCGACTACAAGCTGATGCTCTGGAACGAAGACAACTACGACGTAAACTCGATCAAGTTCACGCGGCAGGCCTACCAAAAAAAGAAATATGCGTTCGTCATCGACCCGGTCCGGCTGCAGTTATTGCGGGAGCACGGCGGCATCTGGCTGGATACCGATATCGAAATCATCAAAAACCTCGATCCGCTGCTGGAACTGCCCGCCTTCATGAGTTTCGAATCCGACACGCTGCTGCACACCGGGATCGTCGGCAGCGAGAAAGGAGCCGCATGGACCGACGAGTACTGGAAATACATGAACAGGAAACCGTTCATCCGCTGGAACGGCCGGTTGAACAAAACCCCGAGCACGGTCATAATCTCGCGCATTCTGAAAAAGCGGGGCGTAAAACTGGACAACACGTTCCAGATTTACGACGACTCCCTGCACATCTTCCCGAAAGACTACTTCTGCCCGAAAGATTACAAAACCGGAAAAATCACGATAACGGACAACACGTACTGCATCCACCACTTCGCCGGTTCGTGGAAGTAATCCGGCCGGGAGGCCGGGAGGCAGAAACGGCGGTACGGAAACGGCCGCCGGAACGGGATTCTGCAAATTTTAACACTTAATCGGCGTCAAGATTTGTATTAAATCCGAAAATGTTGCATCTTTGTGCTGCAATTCGAAGACCGCCCCTGTAGTTCAATGGATAGAATGGCAGATTCCGGTTCTGGTGATATGGGTTCGATTCCCGTCGGGGGTACTAATAGCGTTGACAATCAACGCTATTTTTGTTTCCGAATACCGTACGCGGTACTTTCTGAAAGAGAAAGTGTTTTCTGAGATATCACATTCGCCTGCAAACTTCAAAATTTTCCAATTAACTTACGATAATGACGACGACGCTTAGAACCACCGCCTTTGTATTGAACTTGCTGGCTACCGTTAGTCTGCTATCCTCCTGTACCGTACAGCCTGAAACGAAAGTGTGGCTGGATGAAGATTTTTCACAGGGACAGGCTCTTTCCGGATGGAAATTTACGCCCGAAACGTCATGGAGCATAGATACTTTGGAAGGAGTGATCGGAAAAGGCTCCCTTAAAGTGGCAGGGGACGGCATGAAAAGTTATGCCGACGCTTCCGTTACTTTCGAATTCGACTCCCTCCGAGGGGAATTCATGCGCCTGGGGGGATGGGTTAAAACGGAGAAGGTAAATTACCGGCGGGACGCCATTGTAGAGCTTACTTTTTCGGGAGAAGGATTCACATATACACTCTCCCAATACAATCGGAATACACCTTTCAGCTATCTCGAACGTACGTTCAGGGTTCCGCCGGGACTGGATAAAGGCACTCTTACGATAAAATTCTATGGTTCTGCGGGTACGGCCTGGATAGACGGTCTGAGACTGGAATCCGTAGACGAACCGCTTATCGCGGAACTCCCGAAAGAGAACCGCTACGACATCGTCGAAAAGCGCCTCCGCTCCGACGGCAATTGGGCGGCGCCCGAGTTACCGTACAGGATAACCGGCAGCACCGACGACAACAGCGCCGGAGCGCCCGTATGGGCGGATCTCGATTTTGCGAGACTATTGCTGGCGGCGGGGCAAAACCGGCCCGTAGATCCCGCTTCCGTACGTATTTTCGCCGTAGACACGGATGGAAAGAAAACCGACTGTCCCGTCTCTTTCGGCGATCCGCTGTCGTCGCTGAGCGACCATTACCTGCGCAACGGCACCCTCAAGTGGAAAGCTCCCGAAGGAGCCGCCGGATACGAGATATACTTTGCCGCCTCCCATGCGGAAGGCCCCCGACCGCAAGCCGGAAACCTCAACCTCGGAGTCGGCGAACTGCTGACCTACGATGCCTCGGAGCCTAACATGTCATGGCTCGGATGGCCGGGCATGCAATTCGAAGCGGTCGATGCGGACGGAGACGGCGATTTCGATATTTATGGGATAAGAACGGACGGGGGAACCTGGTTGCAACGCAACATAGGCAGCAACAGCGAACCCAGGTTCCTGCCCCGCAGCCGTGCCCTGCCCACCGACCGACTTCCGTCGCCGGAACTTTCGTATATAACGCTCGACTGGGATGGCGACGGCGTGTCCGACCGCGTCCGATTCCGCAGGCATCCGCGCACCAACCGTTACCACAATATGAAAGGAGACATCGTTGTGGAACTCACCCGTAACGGCAAACGTACGCCGCAGGTCGTTCATACTCCCGACGGCCGTCCCGTTGAATTTCCCAATTCGTCATGGTCTGCGCTGAAGGCGGCAGACATGGATAACGACGGCCGTCCCGACCTTCTGGTAGGCACGGCCAACAGCGACTTGTTCGTATTGACGAACAAAGGTGTGGACGGCGAGCTGCCTGTTGCGGAAGTGAACAAAGTACCTTTCGGATATTTCGGTGACGATCCATATATTTCGGGTGACATGTCGCTCAAACCCTTCCCTTTGGATTGGGACGGCGACGGATACGTCGATATCGTATGCACGGCATGGCAAGGATTCTACTGGCTGTTCCGCAACAAGGGCGTTCAGGGCAGTCTCGAATTCGAAGAGCCGATAAGATTCTTCCAGCAAGGCGGGGTACTCGTGCATAACGACTCGCCGACCCCCTACGCCGTGGATTGGGACGACGACGGCGACCTCGACCTAATATCGGGAGGATGCGGCGGCAACATCATGCTGTTCGAGAACACCGGGACGCCTACTCAGCCGAATTATAAAGGCGGCGTATTCTTGCAAGACGATTCCGGGGAGCCATTCTTTTTCAATGCCGTGGAGAACGGCGGTACCGTACAGGGTATGGAAGAACAGTATTGGGGATACCTCTCATGCGTTCCGAGGGATGTGGACGGCGACGGCGACCTGGACATCATTATTTCCGACTGCCTGGGCAAAGTCCGGTGGATAGAGAATACCGGGACGCGACAAAAACCGGTACTGTCGAAGAATGTACGCAATTTCTATTACGGGAACCAGCCGCTCGTGACCCCATGGCGCAACAGGCCCGGCGTCGCCGACTGGAACGGAGACGGGCGACTGGATTTTATAGTACTGGACGACCGGAGCGACCTGATGATGTATTCGCAGTCCGCACATAATCCGGAAGTCTTGGAAAACAAACGCAAACTGCGCAAAGCCGACGGCTCGGTTTTCCATATAGGACGCCTGACCCACCCCGGCGGTCAGGGACGTTTCAATATGGACGTCGCCGATTGGAACGGAGACGGTCGTTTAGACCTGATAATGGGCGAGCCGCGCAATTACCTGGGCGGCGGAAACATGACTATCGCCATAAATGTCGGCACGAACGAAGATCCCGTATTCGAATACGATTATATGATGGCGCGCGGCGGTTACTTTGTGGAATGGACCGGTTCCGACGGCCATGACGCCTGGCACTGTTGTATGCCATGCGTGTTCGATTTCGACGGCGACGGCCGCCCCGACCTGCTGGTGGGTACCGAATCGGGACGCATATCGCTCTACTCTCACGATTATTTCGACGGCGAAAAATTCCCAATATTCAAAGCTGCGAATTTCGACCGCAAACAGGGGAACAAAGTCTTCAGGATACTCGATTTCGAAAACCTGACCGAAAAGACAAAGGGCCTCAATACGCGCAACGTCCAATTACAGAAACTGCCGGAACAATCGGAGGAATACCTGACGGGCGAAGGTATCAAAGTCGAAATAGTCTCCCCGACCGTGGGCATCGTATTGTCCGGCAAAGTCCCTTACGTCGCGACGGTCACGGGAAATAAATCTGTCACGGGAGTCGATTTTTATATTAACGGAGAAAAAATTTGCACGGAAAAATCCGCTCCTTACGTGGCCTACGGCGACGACAACTTATGGGATACCGCCGAGGTGCCGGACGGGCACTGCATCCTGAAAGTAATCGTACATACGGCCGACGGGGAAAGTTATGAAACGGAAAGCGGGTTCGAAGTGAAAAACAAATAACCTCAAGGTCATGGATCTCGTCAAAATAATCTGAAAATCGCTGAATAAATTAACGACGGCTTTCAACAAAAACAGAGCGGGAAATTCGCTCCATTTTGACGTATTTTTAACATTTCTGTTCGCACGTAGTCGTATTATCTCACTTAAACAGACCGAAGGTAGGTTCAAATAAGGCGTAAAGGGAGTCCCTTTACGCCTTACGAACATCTATGCGGTACTACCGACCGAAAAATCCCGAAAAACACGTTGTCGCGATTAATCGCTATTTTATAAAATATCTTCCGTTCACGTTCGTCAGGGAATACGGGCGAACGTTCGCCCGCGAAGAACAAAACGACAAAAACACGATACCATGAAAAACAAATTTCTGAGAGGCCTGATCGGAACGTCGATCTTCATCGCCGTATTCGGCGCGGCATCTACCGCGGTCATGTTGCTGTGGAACTGGCTCGTCCCGCAGATCATCGGCTGGACGGCCGTTACCTTCTGGCAGGCGGCGGGCCTGGTGCTGCTGAACAAACTGTTGTTCGGCGGGATGGGAAGGCACTGTTTCGGCATGAACGCCCTCCGCCGGTCAGGGCCTACTTTCCCCACGTGGAAAGAGCGCGCCGCGATGCGGGACAGGATCCGGGCGATGGGCAAAGAGGAACGCAGGGAGTACATCCGCCGGCAGATGTTCGGCTGCGGCCCGGATCAACCGGAAAAAACCGACCATGACAGCCGTTAAAAAGAAACGGAGACTCGACTCCCGAAGCGACCTGCCGCTGGTCTACGATCAGTACAAGCCGGAGCTCGAAGGGTATATCCGACATAGGGTGGACTCGGCGGAAGATACGGAAGACATCCTCCAGGACGTTTTCTACAAACTGACGAAAACGGATCTGCAGGAGAATCCCATCGAATACCTGTCGGCCTGGCTCTACCAAGCGGTTACAAACCGCATCATCGACCGCCGGCGAAAGAAACGGGAGCAGGCGCTACCCGAAACCCGGCAGGAAAACGAGGACGACTATTTCCTCGACTCGCTGTCGGACTTCCTGGCCGACGACGGGAACGATCCGGAGATCATGTTCCGCAACGAACTGATCCGGGAAGAAATCGAACTGGCGCTGTCGGAGCTTCCGCCCGAGCAACGTTCGGTATTCGAACTCACCGAATACGACGGGATTCCCTACAAAGAGATCGCCGAAACGACCGGGGTTCCCGTTCCCACGCTGTTGTCGCGGAAACACTACGCGATCGGCCTCCTCCGCAAAAGGCTACAACAGCTTTACCGGGAAATCGTCCCCCGATAGCGGACCGCCGGAACGAACCGATCCGTCAAAACGACGGAATCGCTTTCAGATGCGCGCCGCCGTCGGCCTTGAAATAGGAGTTATCGGCCCCTACGTTCGATTTGACGATGTGGTAATACAACGTGCCGTACAAATGGTTGTCCGGATCGTCTACAAAACAGCGGTAGTTGAAATCGACCGGCTTCTGACCGCTGTTCACCTCGATGCCTACCTGTTCGATTTTCAAAAAAGCGTCTCCAACGCCGTGTCCGGCGAACTCCACGTTCAACGACGAAACGATGTTCGCGCAATTCTGGGCGTGGATCCGACCGAACCAGGCGGAATGATCCATTCTCGAAAAGACGAAAGCGTTGTCGCAGTTCCACGCCGACAGGTTGTTTCCGTTCGCATGTTCGGAAAAGACGAAGCCGAACCGGAAGGCGCTTTTGACACAGATATTCCGGAATTCCTGCTCCGGATTGCACCAGGTGCGCGGAGCGATGAATCCGGCCGAATAGTGCCCGTCCCCGGTCGGCGAGGTCAGCGCCATATTTCGGATCGACGAATAAATCAGGATATTATCGGTATATACGGTCGCCGCATAGGCCATGTTCACACCGGACAGGTACGGGTATTTTCCCGCTTCGGCTTTCACCTGGAACGCGAGATCCTGCAGCCTTACGAGCGCCTGGTTCAGCAGATAGAGATTGTCTCCGGCTCCGGCGGCCAGGACGGATACGGGGGCTTGCGCAGGATCGGCCTGCAACTCGCCGACCGCATCCGAAACCAGGACGGTGCCGTTTTTCCACACTTCGGCTTTATCCTCGGTCGTATGACTGGCATACGAGCACGGGGTAACGACGCTGCTTTCGCCCTGCAGCCGGATCATCACGTAATCGCGGCGGCCCGGACTTTGGCGGGGCTTCACGATCAGGTGGGCCCGCACTTTGCACGTATCCTGTAGCGTAGCGAGCCGGTACAGGCCGTTCGGGAAATAAACCGTACCGCCCCCGTGATCCACCGCATAATCCAGGGCGGACTGGATGGCGCGCGTATCGTCGGTCACGCCGTCGCCGACAGCTCCGAAATTTTTCACATCGTAAACCAGACCTCCGTCCGCCTTCATCGGATCGGTCGCGCCCGCCCGATTGCGATCCGCACGTCCGACGCAGGCGCACAGCAGGACGGCACAAGCAACGTAAAATATCCTTTTCATCCGTTTTATATTATTAATTTCAATTCAGACTCCTTTTACCTATTCGCCCAAACGTGTTAAAGATACGAATAACATCCGGATATTCAACACGAACCGTACGACAAGGCGGGAACATCCGAAGAGTTCCCGCCTTGTACGATAACATACGGGCAGGCCCGCTATTCGGCCTGATATTTCAACAGCAGCGAACTGCGCGGCTGGTCGAGCGTCAGCACGAACCCTTCGGCCAGTTCGCGGCCGCTCTTGGACACCGTTTCGCCGGTATCCTTATTCGTAATGGAATAAACCGCATCCGGATCGAGGCCCGACAACTTCACTGTGTGGGTCTTGTCGGGGCAGGCTTCCCGGCGGAACGCCACGACGAACCCGCTCTTATCGGACGGCCGGTAGAGCTGGTATGCCATCCAGATATTATCGCCGGTGATGTCGCCGGAACCGGTCAGCGGATAATAATCTTCGTAGAAATAGGGCCGCACTTCGCGGAACTCCTTCATGCAGTCCTGTATTTCGTAGAACGACGAGGAGCCGTTGGTGATCTTCCAGTTGTAAACGACCGAAGTGCCGAGGCTCGAACGGAACGTAAACTTGTCGGTCTTCTGCACGCCCGTGCCGTGCTGCGGCAGGTACATCTCCAGCCCGTAAGTATGGCACTGGTAGCCGACCGGTTCGCCGTAATTGTAGTCGGTACGCCACATCGGGGCGCTGCGCGAAGTGGCCTCGAGGTCGATCCGGCGGCCGCCGCTCGCGCAGTTGTCGACCAGCAGGCCCGGGAAACGCTGCCGCAGGTAATCCCAAAACGCGTACAGACCTTCTATATGCCGGATCTCACGGATTCCGGTACGGCCCGGTTCATCGTTCTTCTGCCAAAAGATATCCGGTTCCATGTTGAAATCCTGACGGTAATAGTCGATGCCGTTCTGCTCGATCAGTTCGCCGATCTGGTCGCAGAACCATTCGAGCGCCTTCGGGTTCCCCAGATCGAACAGGTAGGCATCCGTCCCGGCATCCAACATCCACTCGGGATGCTCCTCGGCCCACTGGGAGCCTTTGATAACCCGCTCGGGTTCGAACCATACCATAAACTTGGCCCCGACCTTGTGCGCTTCGTCGGAAACCGGCTTCAGTCCGTCGGGGAATTTCTCGCGATCGACCGTCCAGTTGCCCACCGTATTGGCCCAGTTCTTATGATTCTTGTAGTCGGCCGCCTGCGAATACCATCCGGCATCGAGCCAAAATACTTCCGGTACGATGTCGAACTGCTTGTAACGCCGGATCAGCGCGATCGCATAATCGGCTGTCAGGCAGGTGTATTCGTTGCATGGAGACGGGTCGCCATAGTTGAAACTCGACGATTCGGGGAAATGGGCGGGCTTGCCGTCCACCTTCGGCGTATGATGCGCCATCACGAACCGACGGAACCGGTTGTGTCCGACCATCCGGTCGTCGCCTTTCCAGAACAGCAGGCAGATGCTCGGCGTGCGGATCGACTCCTGCGGATAGAGGTACGTATCGAGGTATTTCATGCCCGAGGCCAACGTCACGCTGCGGTCGGTCTTACCGGCGATATCGGCGAACCACGTTCCCGTCCAGCCGACGGCCACCATCACGCCCTGCCCTGCGGGAGACTCGATGTTGAAGAACGGAAAAGCCACCTGCGACGAACGTCCGCCCTGCGGGGCCATGTACAGCGAATCGCCCGGCGCAAGCACCTTGGTGCGCTGGTGGAAATCGTGCTTCGAAACATGGCTTCCGTCGGCGTAATGCAGGATGAAATCGCCCTTTTGCGGGTATTCGAAATCGAGATCGACCACTTTGACCTGAGAAATGGACGCGGAATTGGCTTGCGAATCGTTCTTAAAATTCAAGACCCATTCGACCGCATCGAAATCGGTAAAACCTTTCACCCGGCATTCAACCTGAAGTCCGGTCGAACGATCCAGGTACGTATACAAGTATTCGACCGCCTCCGGTTCGTCGGATTCGACGCGGGCGGCCGTGTATTTCCACTTTTTCAGCAGCTCGCGGGACGGTTTTCCGTCGTAAACGAAGGAGAACGGAGGAATTTTCCCTTTGGCGAAATGCGTCTCGATCCAACGGGTCACATCGAACGGCTTATCGGTCATGGCGGATTTGGCTTGTCCGGAAACGAACTGCGGGAACACCGCCAGCGTAAGCAGTGAACAAACGAGCGCCCGGCATTTCGACCGGAATGTATGGATTGTATTTCGTATCATCGTTTTTAATTTTTAATGAATGCGGAAACTATTCGGCGGGTTTGTATTGCAGCAGCAACGAACTTTTCGGCTCGGCGAGCGTCAACTCGAAACCGGACGCCAGTTCCGCCCCGGTCTTGACGACCGACTCGCCGGTATCGCGGTTGCGCACGTCATAACGCTTCGCGGCATCCAGCCCCGACAATTTCACCGTAATGCTGCTGTCCGGATTGGCGGCGCGGCGGAATGCCACGACGATCCCCGTCCCATCCGACGGGCGGTTCAACTGGTAAGCCAGCCAGATATTGTCGCGGGTCAGGTCTTCGCAGCCCGTCAGCGGATAATAATCCTCGTAATAATAGTCGCGCACCTCCTGATACTCTTTCACGCGCTCCTGCATGTCGAGGAACGAAACGCCGGGCTCGGTGATCTTCCAATTGTAGATCAACGCGCTGCTGATACTCGACCGGAACGAATATTCGTCGGTCTGCAAGATCCCGGTTCCGTGGATCGGCAGGAAGAAATTCAGTCCGTAAGTGTGCCCCTGGTAGCCGTCCGGATCGTCGTAGTGGTAATAGTCGCTGCGCCACAGCGGTGCGCTGCGCGAGGTCGTCTCCAGGTCGAGCCGGCGGCCGCCGCTCGCGCAATTGTCGATCAGCAGGCCAGGGAACCGTTCCAGCAGGTAATCCCAAAATGCGTAAAGCCCTTCGACATGGCGGATCTCCTTCATGCCGGTACGCCCCGCCTCATCGTGCGCGGCCCAGTATTTATCGGGTTCCATATTGAAATCCTGGCGATAATAGTCGATGCCGTTTCGCTCGATCAGATCGCCGATATAACGGCACAGCCACTCGCGGGCCTCTTTGTTACCCAGGTCGAACAACAGGTAGGTTCCGTCGGGTTCCGACGGCAGGTCGAGCATCCAATCGGGGTGTTCGACGGCCCACTGCGTCCCTTTGATCACGCGCTCGGGTTCGAACCAGACCATAAATTTGGCTCCGGTCTCATGCACGGCGTCCGCAACGGGTTTCAGCCCGTCCGGAAAACGGGTCGTATCGACCGTCCAGTTACCGGTGGTATTGGCCCACGACTTGCCATCCTTGTAGTCGGCAGCGCCGGTATGCCATCCGGCGTCGAGCCAGAACACTTCCGGAACAAGTTCGAATTGTTTATAACGTTTGACCATCGCGATCGCCCAGTCGGCCGTCAGGCACGAATACTCGGTGCACGGAGCCGGATCGCGATAGTTGAATCCGCTGCACAGCGGATATTTCTGCATCTGCCCGTCCACCTTACGGGTATGGTGGGCGAGGACGAAACGGCGGAAACGGTTGTGGCCGGCCATCCGGTCGTCGCCGTTCCAAAACATCAGGCTGATGCTCGGCGTGCGGATCGACTCGTCGGGATGCAGGTACAACCGCATGGTTTTCATCCCTGAAACGAGCGTCGCGCCGCGGTCGCCGGTTTTGGTCAGATCGGCGTACCACATACCGGTCCATCCGATCCCCACCACTACGCCCTCTTTGCCCGACGGAGCCGTCAGGTTGAAGAACGGAAGGAAATCGCCCTGCGACGAACGCCCCCCTTCGGGCGCCATCCGAAACGGCTCGGTCGTACTCAGCACGGTCGTCCGGGGATGGAAATCCTCCTTCGAAATGTGGTTTCCGTCGGCATAGTACAGCGTGAAGTCGCCGGCGGCCGGCGCCTGCATATCGAGATCGACCACTTTCACTTGCTCGAGCACCCGCGAATCGCTTTTGCCCGTGTTGGTAAAGTGCAGCACCCATTCGACGGCATCGAACGCCGGAAAGCCGGTAACAAAACACTCCACCTTCAGCCCCGACGGACGTTCGGTATAAGTATAAAGGTATTTCACTACGTCCGGATCGTCGCCCGGCAGGCGTTTCATCGAATAATTCCAGCCGGGGAGCAGACTTTTAGACGATTTGTCGCCGTAAACGAATGAGAACGGCGGAACCTTTCCCCGCGCGAAGCGGGTTTCGATCCAGCGGGCGGCATCGACCTGCCCGGCGGACATTTTCATAGAAGCCTGACCGTGCGCGAACAACGGCAGGATGAGCATGATTAAAAAACTGTAACGGATTGCAGTTCGTTTCATCGGTTCGTTTGATTTCAGGATTTATGCTTTTGTTTTGATTTGTCCGGTCAGCCAGACCATATACAGCCAGGCGACGGCCAGCATGATGACGGCGGCCAGTTGCGTGGCGAACAGGTCGGTCACCACGCCGAGCAGCGGCGGCAACACCGCGCCGCCCGACACGCCGACGATCAGCAACGCCGAAACTTCGTTGGCTTTTTCGGGAACCCGTTTCAGCGACAGCGAGAAAATGATCGAGAACAGGTTCGCATAGCCCACGCCGAACACCGCAACGCATCCGAGGATAAACCACAGGTTCTCGCTCAGCAGCATCAGAACGAGTCCGAGCAGCGCGATGTAAGTGCTGTACGTAAAGAACTTGCTTTCGGAATACTTCATCAGCAAGATACCGCCGAGGAAAGCTCCGACCGTGCGGGCGAAGAAATAGACGCTATTGCCCATACCGGCGTCGGTCAGTTCCAGGCCGCACCGTTCCATCAGCAGTTTCGGGAACGTCATGTTCATGCCGACATCCACGCCGACCAGCACCAGGATACCGATAAAATAAGCCACGATCCGGCTGTCGCGCAGCAGGTCGAAAGTCGCCCGGAACGAAATATTAGTCGATTTCTCGCGGATGTCCCGGATCGGCGTCAACCACAGCCACAGCAATGCCACAAGCGAGGCGCCGGCATAGATCGGGAAGATCATCTTCCACCCGAAGAACGTCCCCGCGGCCCAGGCGGCCAGGATCGGACCGACGAACGAGCTGACGGCCTTGACGAACTGCCCGAGGGTCAGCGTTCCGGTCAGCTTGTCTTTGGTAACGACTTCCATCACCAGCGGATTCATCGACACCTGCAACAGCGTATTTCCGATTCCGATCAGCCCGAAGGCAATCAACACCGACGCGAAATCGTAAGCGATCAGAGGCATACACATCGCCAGCACATGGACGGCGAAACTCAGCAGCACGGTGTTTTTGCGCCCGATGCGGTTCATCAGCATCCCCGTCGGGATCGACAGCACCAGGAACCACAGGAAACACGACAACGAGATCATATTCACCACCGAGTCGCTCAGGCCCGCGAAATCGCTCTTGACATAACTGGTCGCAATGCCGACGATGTCGACGAAACCCATGATGAAAAATCCGAACATCACGGGCAATATTTTCAGCAACGAAGTTTTCGAATTCATTTGTTTTTGGTTTTAGGTTATCCGGCCCGTCGCCGGTTTATCGCTTCGCATCCGAAGCGTAAAAGATCGCGTCTTCGAGCGCTTCGATCAGAATGTGAATCACTTTGATATGGATCTCCTGGATGCGGTCGGAGTGCGGGGTGCGCGGAGCGCAGATCGCGACGTCGGCCAACTCGGAGAGCTTGTTCCCCCCTTTGGCGGTCAGCGCAACGACCTTCATACCGCAGGCTTTGGCCTTCTCGATCGCCATCACCACATTGCCCGAATTGCCGCTGGTACTGATTGCCAGCAGCACGTCGCCTTCGCGTCCGAACGCCTCGACCCAACGCGCAAAAATCTGGTCGAAACTGAAATCGTTGCCCACGCAGGTCATGTAAGCCGCGTCGTTGATCGCCATGGCCGGCAACGGACGGCGGTCGCCTCGGAAACGCCCGGTCAGCTCTTCGGCAAAATGCGCGGCATCGCACAGCGAGCCGCCGTTGCCGCAACTGATGATTTTACACCCTTTATCGAGCGCCTGTTTAAAAATTGCGACCGCCTTTTCCATCAGCACGGGCGTCTGCGGGTCCGAAATGAACTCGTGCAACGCCGTCTCCGCCTGATGCAAACTGTTTTCTATGATTCCCATAATTATTCCTTTATTAAATCCGCGGCTACCGAAAGCGCCGCATAATCACCGATCTGTTCGCCGAGCGCAGCCGGACGGATCGAACAAACCCGCCGGGCGTGCGACAGCGCCTCGCGCTCGATCTCCCGCAGCACGAAAGGCTCCATCATCTCCCGGTTGCGCGTATAAATGCCCCCGATAACGATCACCTCCGGATTGATCAGGTCGATTACGATCGCAAGCCCGCGGCCGAGGTACGTAGCCGAAATCCGGTAGATCTCAAGAGCCAGCTCGTCGCCGGCAGCGGCCGCATCAGCCACGTCCCGAGCCGTAATCTCATCCAGTTGTCCGGGCGCGCACCAGCTTACCCGTTGGCCCATCTGATGCTTTTCGCTCACTTTGAACCGCGCGAGCTGCGCGATCCCGCCGCCGCTGGCGAATCCTTCGAACGAACCGCACTTACCGTAGCCGACCGGGCCGAAATCCGACAGACGGATATGCCCCAGCTCGCCGGCGTTGTCGTTCGTTCCGGCATAGAGCTTCCCGTCGAGGATCAACCCTGCGCCGAGCCCCGTGCCGAAAGTCAGAAAAGCCATGTTCCGCGCACCGATGCCGGCCCCGAATTTCCATTCGGCCAACGCGCAGGCGTTCGCATCGTTATGAATCCCCGTGCGGATACCGAAACGATCGCCCAACAACTTGACGATCGGGATGTTGTCCCAGCCAGGCAAATTCGGCGGCGACATCACTACGCCGGTACGGCTGTCGAGCGGACCGCCGCAACTGACTCCGATCGCGGCCGTATTGCCGGCCGTCAATCCGTTCTTTCGCATCACATCGTCCACTGCGCGGACGATGTTGGCGATCGTCTCGTCGACACCGGTCGTCGCAAACCGGATCTTCTCCCGGATATGCAGCTCGAAACCTTCCTTTTGCCCGTAGGTCACCGCACATTTGGTTCCCCCGACATCCACTCCGATGATATTCGTTTTCATGTCAACCGACCGCTATTTATCTTTGTTCGTATACATTTTCGTCTTGTCGAGCCATCCCTTGTACTCTTTCAGCTTGTAGGGCGGTTCGCCGTACAGGAAGTGGTTGCTGCAACTTTCGCCGTTCGCATCGTAACGGATCTGCAACATTCCCTGTCCCTTCATCACGGGCAGGTTCGAAACGCACTGCCGCCCGTTGGGGCCGACATTGTAGCTGCCCTTGAACACTTCCTTGCCGGTCGCCACGTCGGTAACCGTCACCGTCCCTTCGGCCGGAAGGCGCGTATCGTTCACCGCAACCAGCGGATAGGCCCCGTCGACCGGATCGTTGATCAGCAGGCAGACGTTTTTCTGCACGTTCTGCAGGAAATAGTAAGCCAACTTTTTCGAACCGTAATAGTCGACCACGGCGTCCGAAATGATCGGCCAGCCGTCGCGCACATTCCACCAGATAATGCCCGTACGTTCGAACTTACGACTGCGCCACATCTCGACGAAATACTTCATCGCCTCGGCCTGTACCGACTGCGATGCGAAAACGAAATCGTCCAAATCGTCCGGAACCGATCCGAACAGAATGTTCACCTGATTCAGCATCAGATTGTTGCGATCCATCGTCGGCCCCCACGCCTCGTAGCGGCGGGTCGACTTGGTGATCCATTCGTCGTTCCATTTACGGCCTTCGGTCCACGGATAGACGCCCTGTTTGGTCATCATCTTCTCGATGCTGCTGCGGTTCGGACAGCCGTGATAGCCGATCTCGCTGACGAACGTGCAGGGAGCCGTCGTGTAGAACTTGTCTTTGTAATATCCCCGCGGTCCCCACAAGTGGTTTTCGGGCAGGTATTGTTCGAGGCTCCCCTTCTCCCACACGGCTTCGCTGTAATAGGGCGAGCTGGGCAGGTAAGGGCGCGTCGGATCGAACTCATAAAGGACTTCGGGAATCACATGGCGCGAAACCTGGTCGCGGTTCGGATCGAGATGGAACGGCTGCAAGCGGCTCCAGAACAGATTCGCATCGTCCTCGTTGTTACCGGCCCACAATGCGAGAGACGGATGGTTACGCAGTTTCAACACGACCGAGGTGACCTCCTCGCGAAGCTGATCCAGGAAATCGGCGCGCTGCGGATAGAACGAGCATCCCATCGCGAAATCCTGCCAAACCAGAATGCCGTTCTCGTCGCACAGGTCGAAGAAGCGGGTATCCTCGTAAACGTTCCCGCCCCAGCAACGCACCATGTTACAATTGGCGTCGGTCACCAATTTCATCGCGCTCTCGTACTGCGCCGCGTCGCGGCTGTGCAGCGCGTCGAGGGGAACCCAGTTCGTGCCGCGTACGAAAATTTTCTCGCCGTTGACGATAAAACAGAATTTTCCGCGCTCGTCGGGCAAATGAATATCGGAAAGATCGAGTTGCACGATACGCAGGCCGATCCGCTTGACATCCGTATCGAGCACCTGTCCGTCGGCGCCGATCAATTCGCCTTTGGCTTCGTACAGGGCCGGTTCTCCGTACCCCCGCGGCCACCACAGGTCGGCCTTTTCGAGGTTCACGACGATCCGTCCGGCATGCGCGAACAGCACTTGCTCGCCCCGGTAGGCTTCCTTGCCGTCACGCGTCAACGTAAAACGGACTTTCGCCTTGTCGTATTGATCGAAAGGCAGTCTCGTCTGGAAATCGACGAACAAACTCACGTTGCGCGAAGCCGTATCGACGTGCGTCGTCACCCAATTGACGTCGGTGAAACGCGCGGGATTGAGCGTGCGCAGTTCGACGCCGCGCCACAGTCCGGCGCTCACCAGACGGGGCATGATGTCCCAGCCGTACATGTGCGGCGCCTTGCGGATATAGACCGATTCTTCGGTCGCGAAATTACCCATGCTGAACGAGCCGAGCAGGTGATCCTGCGCGCCGAGCACAACCGGACGGATGATAACCTGTACCGTATTGCTGCCGCCCTGTTCGATCAGATCGGTCACGTCGAAACTGCGCTCGATCAGCATATCGGCCGACGAGCCCGCATGTTTGCCGTTGACCCAGACGTCGGCCAGGCAGTCGATCCCGCCGAACCAGAGTTCGGCGCGCTGTCCGGGCTCCAGTTTCGGAGCGTCGAACCGGCGCGTATAGCACCATTGATACCCCTCCCAGGCGCGCAGTTTGTTCACGTTGGCTCCGATCATCGGGTCGTCGATCAGGCCGGCGGCCAGCAGGTCGAGTTCGACGTTACCGGGCACCTTCGCAGGAATGGTTTTCACTTCGATCCCGGAGAGCGCCGCCGGATCGGTCACGGCTTTTTCGGGTTGGGGCCAGTAAGAGAGTTCCCACTCGCCGTCCAGCGAAACCGGAGCCGCCGGCGCAGTCGCGCCCGATGCGGACGCGACCGTCCCCAGCAACAACAACTGACTCAGACAAAATCCGAGTATTCGGTTCTTTTTCATCGTTTCGTTCTTTAAGTTTATCGTTTTTTAAAATTTGAATTCATGCACGCCGGCGGAAACCGGAATCTCTTTGTCCCCGACGATTACCGTCCCGGTCGTATTGACCGGAACATCGACGGTCAGCCGCACTTTTCCGCCGTCCCGCTTCCACTCGGAACGAATCGGGCCGTTGACCGAACGGTATTCGGCTTTCACCCAGTCGAGTCCCTCGACAAAATGGGGCCGGAAAAGAATGTGACGGAAACCGGGCTGCTGCGGATCGAAATTGATCCCGGCCAAGTCGTTATACATCCAGGCGCTGACATCGCCCAGGAACACGTGATTGATCGACGCGTCGCGGAACTCTTCGGAAAGCTGCCACGTTTCGGCCAGCGTCGTGAACCCGCGGTTGATCCACCCGCCCCACGACGGGCAGTCTTCCTGCGCCGCCATCCGGTACGCGAGGTCGGCATATCCGTATTTGGTCAACATCCGCAGCGCGAACTTGCTGCCGAGCATCCCGAAATCGAGGTGTCCGTTCGACGCTTCGACCGACTGTGCGAGCCGGTCGGCCACTCGCTGTTCGTACTGCTGCGGCACGAGCCCGAGCGCCAGCGCCGTCGCAAGGGCGGCCTGCGAACCGTTGGCATAGGTCGCGCTGTCGGCGTTGAAATATTTCTTATTGATCAATTCCTTAAGATTTTCCGCTTTTTTGGCATAGGCTGCTCCGTCGCGACCGGTCAGTTCCGCAAAACGCGTCATCAACGCCTGGTCGAGGTAATAGAAACAGGTGGTCGTGTAATCCGTCGGGGTCTGGGTCTTGTAGGGCACCCAATCGCCGATTCCGTAAGTCACCGTACCGTCCTGGTCTTCGCGCGCCTGCAAGTAACCCAGGTATTTTTCGCACACCGGGTACATTTTCTCGATCGCCCGCTTGTCGCCGTAATAGTCGTACAACGCATTCGGAATAATGAACATAGCCGCATCCCATACGGGGCCGATCCAGTCGGCGTAACCCCATCCCGAACTCGGGATAATCCCCGAGATGCTTCCGTCCTCGCGCTGGTTGTCGACGAAGTCGTCGAGCCATTTTTCATAGAAACGAATGCCGTCGAAGTTCAGCAGCGCCAGGTCGATCGAAATGTGCGCATCGGCCGTCCAACCGTTCTTTTCGCGCTGCGGGCAGTCGGTCGGGATGCTGTGCAGATTCGACAGGTAAGATTGGTTGGTGGCCTTCCAGATTTTGTTCATCAATTCGTTCGAGCAACTAAAAGTGCCGACCGGCTCGACAGCCGTATGCACGAACAAGGCCGTCAGACTCTCTTCGTTCAACTTCACGGGACGGTCGGATTTGACCTCGACATACTGGAAACCGTGATACGTAAAATCCGGCGTAAACGTCTCGACGCCTTCGCCCTTCAGCGTATAGGTATCGGTCTGGAAAGCGAGACCCGGCAACGGTTTGTAATAGATGTCGATATTCCCCATTTCGACGCGGCCGTTCGCTTTCTGCAATTCGCCGTGCTGCATCGTGATCTTCGTACCCTTCTCTCCCTGCACCGACAAACGGCATACTCCGGCCATGTTTTCGCCGAAATCGAAAACATACACCGTATCGCCGAACGATTTTACCGCAACCGGACGGATCTCGCGCGTCGCACGGATCGCCGGGGCGGTCTGCGCCACCAGCAGCGGCGACGGAGCCTCTATCTCGACGGCCGCGCTCCACGCCGCATCGTCGAAACCGGGTTCGTCCCAACCCGGAATCTCCAACCGGGCGTCATACGTATCGCCGCTGTAAATGTTGTTCTGCACGTACGGCCCGGTAGCCGTTTTCCACGTGCCGTCCGATGCGACGACCTGTTGCGAACCGTCCGCATAAACGATATGCAGCTCGCCGATCATCCGCGCCCGGTCGCGCCAGCGCGCGTTTTCGAAATCCCAGGTAGCGACCGGTGCGTCTTCGTTATAAAACCCGTTGCCGAGAACGGCCGAAAGCACGTTTTCGCCCGGAACGAGCAACCCGGTCACGTCATAGGTACCGTACAGGTTCCGTTTGTCGTAATGCGTATAACCCGGCTCAAGGCGGTTCGGCGTAACCGGCTTGCCGTTCAACCGCATCTTCCCGTAAGCCGCTGCGCTCATGTAAAGACGCGCGTCGCGTACCTCTCCGGTTACGTCGAACGATTTGCGCAGCATCGGCGCCGCAGCGAAGCGCTTGTCGTGTCCGTCGGTAATCCAGCGGGCCGTCCAGCCCGACAGGTCGGCCTGCGCCGTTTCGAAGCTGTCGACCGGCGACACGACGATCCGTCCGTCATCGCCCCAGGCCACCGCATTCCAATAATAACGGGTACGGGGCTCCAGCGGCTGCGGCGCGTCGTACTGCGCGAAACCGTTCACCGAAACGATCTCCGGAGAAGACCATACGTCGCCGTCGGCCAACGAATCGGCCAGCGCCGCTTTCGTCGAAGCGACGCGCACGCGGCAGCGCTGCTGCACGAAATCGTCGTCGCCCGTATAATTCCATGTAAACCGCGGCGGGGTATTCGCGCCGATTCCGATCGGGGAACTCATGTATTCGCACCGCATATCCGCGATTTCCGCCCGACGCTGCGCGCAGCCGGACAACAAAAACACCGTCAGCGCCGCCCCGGCGCAAACCGTATTTATCCGATATCCTGTCATAGTTTTTATTTTTAATTCCGGGGCATTCCGACCCGGATAAAAGTTACTTAATCGTTTAAGTTTCTTGCCCTCAAAAAAAGTCCCGTCAATCCCGGAAGCAGAGTTCGCAGGGCAGCACGAGCGACTCAAACTCCCGATCGGCAGACCGCGGCAGACTGCCCCGGTTCCGGATATCGCCCAGCAGCATCCGCACCGCGTTGCGCCCGATCTCCCCGACCGGCATCCGCGCCACGTTCATCGCAGGAGCCAACACGCTCATCGCAGGCACCTCGTGAATACAGGCCAGCCCGTAACCGTCGTTGATGTCGATCCGGCGGCCGTGGAAATAACGGAACGCCTCGAGCGCCAGGATATGGGTCGTAAAGAAAAAACCGTCCACGTCGGGCGCCTTGGCGAAAATCCGGTCGAGCGCGCGGAACACGTTCTCTTCGTAACCGACGAACGCCGCCTCGCCGTACAGGTCGGGATCGACAGGAAGACCGGCTTCCGTCAGCGCCCGGGCATAGCCGGCACGCCGCTGATCCATCGTGGTCAGATGCGGGTTGGTCGTCACGATGGCGATCCGGCGGGCTCCCCGCTCGATCAGGTGGCTCACCAACCGGTAGCTGCTCTGTTCGTTGTCGATAATTATATAATGGGTTTTCAGTTCCGAAAAATAACGGTCGAAAACGACCAGCGGGAACGCGTCGTCGACCAACTGCCGGATCTCCGTCTTCGAAATCTTGGTCGGGGCCAGAATGATCCCGTCGACCTGCTTGGCGCGGAACATCCGGATCATCCGGTTCTCCCGCTCGCCTTCGGACTCCGAACTGCATATCATCAGCGAATAGCCGTGCCGTTCGGCTTCCATCTCGACTTCGCGGGCGACTTGCGAATAAAACGAGTCGGAAATAGAAGGAAGAATCAGGCCGATCGTGCTGGACACCCCGGTATTCAGGCTGCGAGCCAGCAGATTGGGCTGATAGTTCATTCGCCGGGCGCACTGCTTGACCCTGTCCTGAGTCGCCTGGCTGATCCCGCGCTCGTTCCCACGACCTGAAAGCACCCACGAAACGGTCGTTTTCGACAGGCGAAGCTCTTCGGCGATATCTTTCAACGAAGTTTTCATACGATCGGAAAAACGGGATATGCTACCCCGAATCGACTTTTAAATCACTTAATCGGTTAAATCCGCACTAAATTACTTCTTTTTCCAAAAATAACAAATTAAATCGCAAAAAAACGGAACAAAGCGGATATTTTTTTCAAAAATCTATCCTATTTATTTATTACTTTTGACAAACCCAAAACTTAACCCGCATGAAAAAAAACATTTACAAGATCATCGCTCTTTCGTTGCTGCTGACGCCCGGCGGCGCAGCGGCGGAAGACGCCCGGACGCGTCTCGTCGGAGACGGATGGTTCGAAATGCCGTTCCGGCCCTCGCAGCAGAATCCGCAAGGCGAATACATCTATTTCGTCGGAGGATACAACTCGGAAGACCGCGGCACCCCGCCCTGGGGCAGTCTCGTGGAATCGGAAAACCTGTTCATCGGCGACCGGGCCGGCGAGATCGTGATCGCCTACGCGGACGGAACCGCCGACGTAATTCCGCTGATCTTCGGCTACACCATGTGGTTCAAAGCGAACTGGCGCGACGGAGGAGCCCCGTTCAAAACGGAAGAGGCGGAACCGGCCATGACGGCCTGCCTGCGGAAAGCGCTTCAGTTGCAGGGCGGATTCGAAGGAAACGACCAGACCGCCATCAAAGTGAAAATACAATCCAAACCGATCCGCGAAATCCGGCTCGCCGACAATCCCCGCAAAGCAGGGGAACCGGTGTTCGACGGCGGATATCTGCTCCGTTCGGACGAGCGGAAAACGCTCTCCGGCGGCAAACCGGTCGATGCGGCCGATCCGTTTTTCGACACGCATACGATCGACAGCCGACGCCCGGACACGATGCGCCGCGAGATCGAACGAATACGCCGCCGCCTTTACACATTCGAAAGCGATTTTAAGAAAGCTCCTGCGTTCAAATATCCCGAAACCTACGAACGCGCCCGGATTTCGTTTACCGGCAACCGTTTCGCCGATATCCTGACGCAGGTGTACTACTACAACGTCGAGGATATCCTGACCAAAATGCGCGACGACGGAATGATCGACGAAAGCTCGCCGGGAGCCCCGTCATGGCGGTACGACGGCTTCGGAACCTGGGTTCCGCAAGCGAACAGCTATTGCGGAGCGATGTATTCGCGGAACCGGGCGCTGGGAATCCTCTCCTACCTGGATCTGCTGCCGAAAACGCAGAAATCGGTCGATTTTCTGCACAAATGCCTGATGTATTACCCGGACAACGGACTGACGATGCTCGGCAAACGGATTCCGGGGCACTGGAGCGTCATCCCGAACAAACCGATGGAATACTCGAAAGTGCTCGTCCCGGTAGCCAACTGGCCGACGCAGTACACAAAAGAACTTTTTGGGGACGACTACCAGAACTTCGGCAACAGCGAACCGGACGGACACGGACTGACCATGATGAGCATCGCCAACGTATGGCGCAACGGCGGAGCCGACCCGCAGTGGGTGCTCGACAATTGGACATACGTCAACGAAGCGGTGCACTACATCGACTGGGCGATGAAAAACCCCGACATATCGTTCAACAAGAACGGACTGATGTACGGCGAAACGGAAGCCGCCATGATGGACTACACGATGTTCGCCAACATCCCGTGCTACCTCGGCGTGCGGATGTACGTCGAAATGGCGCAGGCGGCCGGCAAAACCCGCGAAGCGACGGTATGGACCGAACTGGCCGACCGGATGGAGCGGGCGATCCTCGACGGATTCTCCGACGGGCGGCAGTGGAACCCGGAAAAGTTCGGATTTTTCCACGACCCGTCGATGTCGATCTACGCCGACTACGTGGGCTACGACGTCCGCAACGACGCGCCCGCAGCATGGTATTCGCTCTGCGACAACACCTACCGGAGCGATATCGACCGTTATATCGGCAACGCGTTCTTCGGGCCGCGCGGACTCGGATACGACCACAACATCATCACGCAGACCTCGATGCTGCTCGACCGGAGCGACGATTACGACCGGTTCCTGACCAATCTTTCGAAACTGTGTTACAGCCCGAGGTTGCCGAAGCCGTTCATCGTCCCGGAAGGCGCGTCGTACAGCCGGGAGCAGGGAATGTACCGGCGCCAAGGCGATCTCGGCAATTTCGTGCAGCAGAACGAAACCGTCCGGACGATCCTGATGGCGGCCGGCACTTCGAAAGCGCAGGGCAACGTCGTCAAGATCATGCCCCGGCTGCCGAAAACATGGAACGTCGAAGTAAACGACCTGACCGTTCCCGGCAGCGAAGCGAAAATCAGCTACCGGGCGACCTATCCGGAAAATAACGTGCAAACCGCCTCGTTTTCGATCGAAAACAAAGGAAACCTGGATACGCTGAAATTCAGGGCCGGACCGTTCACGTGCGACCGGGTTACCGTGAACGGCACGGTCGTCCGCACCGAACCGGCCGGAGACGCACGATGGGCATGGATTACCGTCGACCGGTTGCAGAACAGAGAGAAGTACACGTTCAATATCCGGCCGTAACCGGCCGTATCAAACAGAAAAGGCGGGATAAATCTCCCGCCTTTTCTGCCACAACCCAAAATCAATATTTTACAAACCAGCCGCTTACAGCCGAGACGAACATCGGACCAAAAGGAATCAGCACTTCCGGTAAGGAAAATTAAACCGGAATATCGAACCTTCGCCCAGTTTCGATTCGGCCCATATTTTCCCATGCTGCCGTTCGACGATCATCCGGCAGATGGCCAGTCCGAGCCCCGTTCCCGCAATGAATGAATTCAATTTCGTAAAACGGGTAAAAATCGTGCTCAGTTTGTCCTCCGGAATCCCCAGGCCGATATCCGCCACATAGAACTCGACCCGATCCTCCCTGAGCCGATACCCGTAACGGATGAACCCTTCTTTGGTAAATTTGATCGCGTTGGTAATCAGGTTGACGATCACCTGCGACAACCGGCCCGGGTCGCAAAGCGTCACCAGATTGTCGAAAGCGCCCTCGAATACCAGTTGCACGCCCGGAGCCGTCTTCTCGATCAGCGTGCAGTAAATATTCTGGCACAGATCGGTCAGGTTCGCCGGGATGTCCACGAACTCGATGGTTCCCGCCTCGATCTTCGACAGGTCGAGGATGTCGTTGATCAACATCAGCAATTGATCGGAATTGGTGTCGATGATATTGATGATCGAAGCGCGCTCCATCTCGTCGGTAATTTCGGGCAGTATCTTGGCAAAGCCGACGATGGCATTCAGCGGCGTCCGGATTTCGTGGCTCATGTTGGCCAGGAAAGCGGTTTTCAACTGGTCGGACTGCTCGGCCTTCACTTTGGCTTCGAGCAACTCGGTCTCGATCACTTTGCGTTCGGTAATATCCCACGAAATCCCCATCAGCAGCGGCAGCTTGCGTTCCTCGACCGGAACCAGCATCTTCACCGTATTGACGATCCGCTTCTGGCCGGTTACGACGGAATACTCCTCTTCGAAAGGCGGCAACTCGCCCCGCTTCAACAATTCGAGATCGTCGCGCTGGAAATGAGCCGCATCGGCCGGATTCGGAAAAATTTCGAAATCGGTCTTCCCGATCACCTGCGAAGCCGGAATTCCCGAATGCTTGACGAACGACTGATTCCAGTACAGATAACGGAACTCGTCGTTCGGGTCTTTCACGAACAGGTATACCGGGATATTATCGAGAATCGCTTCCATCAGCCGGTTCAGTTCTTTCAACTCGTTCCCTTGTCTGACTCGCTCGGTAACGTCCCGGCAGAAAAACCAGACGACCTTCTGATCCGAAAACGAATCGTCCAACAGGTAAACCATCGACTCCATCGTGATCGACTCGCCGTCGGGCAATTCGTAGGAGCACGTATTCTGCAACACCCCGCCGTTCCGCCGCAACCTATCGACCAGGGCCTCGAAACCGTCCGGAGCATACTGTCCCTCTTTGAGATCGTTCAGACTATATTTCGCGACGTCGTCCGTAATCCGATGGTGCGACAGGAACGTCCGGTTGGCAAAACGGAACATGCCGTCCAGCGAACAGCAGAAAATCTCTTCGCTGGCATTATTCACCGCATATTTCAGGATTTCCAGTTCATGGTAACGCTCGATAATCGGCGTTACGTCTTGCACGTACCCTTCGACGACGCGATGTCCTTTTTCGACGGACTCCCGAAGAACCCGGTGACGCAGGTATTTGACTTTGTCGTCGGTAACGATCCGAAACTCGATGTAATCTTTTTCTCCCAGCTCCGGATTATAATGCAGCAACTGGCGCGCTTTTTCACGGTCGTCCGGATGGACGAAATGCTCGAAATAGTAGTCGGCATTCACAGAATCGGCTCCGCTCTCCCGTTCCAGCAGTACAGGCAGGATATCCGGGGCATAAAATTCGTTGGTTTCCGAATAATAGAACCAATACCCGAGCGAAACCACCTGCTCGATCAGCTTCATCCGCTTGTTGGCGTCGTTCATCGCCTTTTGGGTACGCACCGCCTCGGTGATATCCCGGCACATACACAACACTTTGTCCCGGTCGAGCGGCCAGATCCGGTTTTCGTAATGCCGGAGTTCGCCGTCCACGGTCAGGTCGTGCCGCCCGGTAGAACCTCTTTTCGTTTCGAGCACGTGATCCAGATTGGCCCGCACGTTTCGATAAGCCTCCTCCGGCAACAGCTCCCGGATATTCATCCCGATGAACCGTTCGGACGGAACGCCCACATGATTGGTCTCTTCGGACGAAATCAGCTCCGTAATAACCCCCGAATTGGTCCACACCGTCATCATATCGGGCAAGGTATCCAATATCCGATCCGCGTATTTGGCCCGGGTTTGTTCGGCGGCGCCGTCGACGGCGCCGGAAGTACGACGATTCAGTTGTGTGCGAAGCTTCTCGTTTTCCGTTTCCAGTTCCTGAATTCTTTTCAGCAATTGCTCTTCCCTGACCATCCTTGTCCGTGTGAATAAATTAATCTGCTATAACTAATTTTACAAATATACAACTTCGTAATGAGAATCATCGGAAATTCGTGAAAAAGTTCACTTTTTTATAGTCCCGCAATCCTCTTGCAGATACATATTTACATCCTAAAATAACGCAAAACGTCGCCACCGGCGCATTCCCGGCCCGAAAACTTCGGAACAATCGGCTCGTTCGCTTACCGTCCAGACCTTTTTATATTATTCGCCTTATTCGCCGAAAACGGAATCATTCAGACGCCGACCTGACGTTTGGCCTCCATCAGGATCGTAAATGCCCGGTGAATGTCCTCGTCGCCGATCACGACGGTAAACTCGTTGGTCGTACTGATTACCTCCGCAATATTGATATTGTCCCACGCCAGCTCCTTGAAAATATAGTAATAGACGCCCGGACAGATGGTGTTTTCGGCCGGCAGCTTCACCGTAATCGACGAAAGGTTCTCGGTTTTGGCGATCTCGGTCTCTTCGGCGAAAATTTCGTCCACCAACTTGACGATCGAACTGCTCACGACGAGGGTCGTCTCGTAGATCCCCTGCGAAAAAGTGCAAAACACGTCCTTCATCGCCCGCACGCGGTCGAGCAGCTTGGCCTGCCGTTCGTAAAGGGTCGGGGAGTTGACGAAAGCGTAATCGGCCAGGTTCGAGCGCACGATGATGTCCCCGATGTTTTCGACCACCTTTTTGAACTTCATCGCCGACATCAACTCCAGACGCGGAACCAGCCTGTTCAGCGCCATGATGACGGCGCTGTCGTTTACCTCCTTTCCTACTTTTTTCTCTATTTCGGGCTTCAGTTGCCGGGCCAACGCCGAAAGATTGACCAATCCTTCGACGAGCGCGCCTTCCAGAAAAGGCTTCTTTTTGATCACCTCTTCGACCGCATTCGGAATCGTGAGCATATCGTTATTTTTTATGTGACAATACCAACCGGATCCGTCGCCGCACAGGACGCTTCCCTGCCCGGACCGTGTCTAATTTTTCACTCCGACCCGCTTTGTTGCAAAAAAAATAAAATTACCCGATAAAAACAAACAATTCATTCTATTTTTGTGCGAAAAATAAATTCTTGTTTGATTTTACAACTTATTGATTGTTTTTATGATTAAAGTGTTGAAATTCGGAGGCACGTCGGTGGGTTCGGCCGCGAATATGAAGAAAGTAGCCGAAGTAGTCCGTCACGAAGGAGCGAGGATCACGGTGCTGTCGGCGATGTCGGGCACGACCGACGCTCTGGTGAAGATCGTGGCGGCAGCCGCAGCCGGAGACCGGGACACGGTGGAAAGCCAGCTCGCGATGTTGACCGATAAATATACGACCTGCATCGACGGGGTGCTCGGCGCGCACCGAGACGAGGCCCTCGGACGGATGAAAGCCGCCTTTGAACTGATTCGCAGCGAAGTCGGCGCATTCCGCGAATACACTTCCGAACGCACGATCATCGCGCAGGGCGAACTACTGACCTCGGCGATTTTCACGCTGTACCTGAACGAAACCGGCATGAAGGCCGTATGCCTAAACTCGCCCGACTTCATGGTGACCGACGAAGACGGGAAAGTAGATACTTGCCGTCTGAGGGAAGCGCTGGCTCCGGTAGCGGCCGACCAGGATACTTTCTACGTGGCGCAGGGTTTCATCTGTACGAACAACCGAAGCGAAATCGACAACCTCGGACGCGGCGGCAGCGATTACAGCGCGGCGCTGATGGGCGCGGCGATCGACGCGAACGAAGTGCAGATATGGACCGACATCGACGGAATGCACAACAACGATCCGCGCATCGTCGACCACACCCACCCGATCCGAAACATGAGCTTCGACGAGGCGGCCGAACTGGCTTACTTCGGGGCGAAGATCCTGCACCCGGCGACCATACAGCCCTGCAAAGACAAAGGGATCGCCGTGCTGCTGAAAAATACGATGGACCCGAAAGCCCCGGGCACGACGATTTCCGACCGCGACGACGATTCGAAATCGTTCCACGCGGTGGCCGCCAAAGACGGAATCACCGTGATCCGTATCCACTCGGCGCGTATGCTGATGGCCTACGGCTTCCTGCGTAAGGTATTCGAGATTTTCGAACAGTACCGCACGCCGATCGACATGATTACCACGTCCGAAGTGGCCGTATCGCTGACGGTCGACAACGACAAGCACATCGACGAAATCGTCGCCGAACTCGAAAAGCTCGGCACGATCGAGATCGAACGCAACAATTCGATCGTGTGCGTCGTCGGACGAATGGAACACGGCGACGCGGGACTGGCCGCCAGCGTTTTCAAAAGCGTCCAGTCGATTCCGATCAAAATGATCTCGTACGGGGCAAGCCACCGCAGCCTGGCGATGCTGATCAGCACCGAATACAAGAAACAAACCTTGCAATCCCTTAACGACGGACTTTTCGAATAATTATGAGCGCACGAAATTACATCAAACAGTTAGCGGAACTGCCCACGCCGTTCTATTTTTACGACATGGAACTGCTAAACCGCACACTGAACAAGGCGACCGAAGCGTCATCGCGTTACGGCTATAAAATACATTACGCGCTGAAATCGAACTTCGACCCGCGCATCGTCGAAGCCGTGCGCCGCGCCGGCATGGGCATGGACTGCGTCAGCGGCAACGAGGTGCGGATGGCCGTCGAAAACGGGTTTGCGGCATCGGAGATCGTATTCGCCGGCGTCGGCAAAACCGACCGGGAGATCGAATACGCGCTCGGCCAGGAAATCTTCTCGTTCAACTGCGAATCGTTGCACGAATTGCAAGTCATCAACGAAATCGCCGGACGAATGGGCAAAAAGGCGCGAATCGCGCTTCGGATCAACCCCGATGTCGATCCGAAAACGCACCGCTACATCACCACCGGCAAAGCGGATAACAAATTCGGCATCTCGTACGACGAAATCGACGCGGCGATCGCTTCGCTCGAAAAACTCGCAAACCTCGAAATCGTCGGGCTGCACTTCCACATCGGCTCGCAGATCCGCGATATGCAGGTGTTCGAAACGTTCAGCAAACGGGTATTCGACATCAAGGAGTGGTTCCGCGAAAAGGGCATCGTTTTGAAACACCTCAACATGGGCGGCGGACTCGGCATCGACTACGACGACCCCGACCGGGAACCGATGCCCGACTTCGAAACCTATTTCGACATCTTCCACCGCAACCTGAAAATCGACGAAGGCCAGACCGTGCATTTCGAACTGGGCCGCTCGCTGGTCGCGCAGTGCGGCGAATTGATTACGCGCGCGCTTTACAACAAAGAAACGTCGGCCGGTACGAAGATCGTGATCGTCGACGCAGGAATGACCGACCTGATCCGGCCGGCCCTGTACGGCGCGAAACACAAGATCGAAAACCTGACTTCCGCGACCGGGAGCGAAAAATATACGATCGGCGGCCCGATCTGCGAATCGTCGGATATTTTCGGCCGCGACGTCGAACTGCCGGTCACCTCGCGCGGAGACCTGCTGACGCTGCGTTCGGCAGGGGCTTACGGCATGGCGATGGCATCGCGCTACAATCTGCAGGATCTGCCCGGAGCCGTATACAGCGATAAACTATAAAAACATATTTTTATAAACTACCGAATAAAGCGCTCATTCATAGCGCTTTATTTTTTGATGTGCGATTTTCCGTTCGGAAGCACCTCGGTGACGACGGAACCCGGTATCGCTGCCGGAGCTTGTGAAGATAAGGAATGAGCCGCCGCCGTCCGATACGAATTATCCGCATTTATCGCCGGGCGTACCCGCTGAAATTAGATACTTTGTAAAACTTTTCGTAACTTTCGCACCTATTTCAGGCGACCGGAACACCGGCCGATTTCCGGAGGAAAGCCCGACTGCCCGAAACAATCGACGACAAATTAAAAGGAAAACAAGATAGAACGATGAAAATTTCATTGAACTGGCTGAAAGCCTATATCAAAACCAACCTGAACGCCGAACAGATCTCCCGGACACTGACCCAGATCGGACTCGAAGTCGAGGGATTCGAAAAAGCGGAATCGATCCGCGGGGGACTCGCCGGACTGGTCGTCGGCGAAGTGCTGACCTGCGACAAACACCCGGACGCCGACAAACTGCACGTAACGACGGTCGACCTCGGCGACGGGCAGCCGACCCAGATCGTATGCGGCGCGCCGAACGTAGCGGCCGGACAGAAAGTGGTCGTAGCGACGATCAACGCCATGCTGTATCCGACCGGCGAAGAGAACGGCTTCAAGATCAAAAAAAGTAAAATCCGCGGCGTCGAATCATTCGGTATGCTGTGCGCCGAAGACGAGATCGGCGTGGGAACGAGCCACGAAGGAATCATCGTACTGCCGGCCGACGTGAAAGCGGGAACTCCGGCGAAAGAATATTTCCAATTGGAAGACGATTACCTGCTCGAAATCGGCCTGACGCCGAACCGGGCCGACGCGATGTCGCACTACGGCGTAGCGCGCGACCTGGCCGTCTACCTGAAGGCCAACGACATCCCGCACGAACTGATCCTGCCTGCGGTCGACGCGTTCGGCCGGGACAACGATTCGAAAACCATCGCCGTGGAGGTAGCCGATTCCGAAGCCGCGCCGCGTTACATGGGCGTAACGATGACCGGAATCAAAATCGCGCCTTCGCCGGACTGGTTGCAACAACGCCTGCGAGCTATCGGCATTAACCCGAAAAACAACGTGGTCGACATCACGAACTTCATTTTACACGAAACCGGACAACCGTTGCACGCATTCGACGCGGCGAAAATCAAAGGAGACAAAATCGTCGTGAGAACCTGCCCGGAAGGGACGCCGTTCGTTACGCTGGACGGTGTGGAACGCAAACTGTCGGCCGAAGACCTGATGATCTGCAACGCCGAAGGGCCGATGTGTATCGCCGGCGTGTTCGGCGGACTCGACTCGGGCGTATCGGACTCGACGACCGAAGTATTTATCGAGAGCGCCTATTTCAACCCTGTCTGGATCCGCAAAACGGCCAAACGCCACGGACTGAGTACCGACGCGTCGTTCCGCTACGAACGCGGAATCGACCCGGACATGACGCCTTACGCGCTCAAGCGCGCCGCGCTGCTGATCCGCGAACTGGCCGGAGGCGTCGTTACTTCGGCCGTAACCGACATCTACCCGGTGCGGATCGAGCCGTTCCGGTTCGAGGTGTCGTACGACCGGATCGTCCGGCTGATCGGCAAAGCGATCCCGGAGACGACCGTCCGAAAAATCATCGACGCGCTCGGCGTGACGATCGAATCGGAACGCGACGGCGCATGGCAGGTCTGCGTACCGCCTTACCGCGTCGACGTGCGGCGCGAGGCCGACCTCGTGGAAGACATCCTGCGGATTTACGGCTACGACAACGTAGAGATCCCGATGCACGTCAACTCGACGCTCTCCTACGCTCCGAAGCCGAATCGCGACAAGCTGATCAACATGCTCTCCGATACGCTGAGCGCCAACGGATTTTTAGAGATTATGAGTAATTCGCTGACTAAAGCGGCCTATTACGAAAACTTATCGGCCTACAAAGCCGAAAACTGCGTGCAGATTCTCAACCCGCTCAGCAACGACCTGAGCGTAATGCGTCAAACACTGTTGTTCAACGCAATGGAGGCGATCCAACTGAACGTCAACCGCCGCAACGGAGACCTGAAAATCTACGAATTCGGCAACTGCTACTCTTACGATCCGGCAAAAGCCGAAGAGGGAGGGCTCGCGCCGTACAGCCAGCGGGCAATGGTTTCGATGGCCATAACCGGCGCAGACCACGCGGCTTCGTGGAACGTTCAATCGCAGCCGAGCACTTTTTACACGCTACGGAGCGCGGCTGAAAAAGTGCTGAAAAAATTCGGTGTCGACCTGAACGACGCGACCACCGAACCGCTCGACAGCGACCTGTATGCCGAAGCGGTCCGCTGCAAATTCAACGGCAAACAACCGCTGCTCGAAATGGGCGTCGTGTCGCGGAAGATCCGCAACCTGTTCGACGTTAAAGCGGACGTTTATTACCTCGAACTGAATTTCGACGCGCTGGTCAAACTGACCCGAAACCATACGGTCACGGTCAGCGAACTGCCAAAATACCCGGAAGTGAAACGCGACCTGGCACTGCTCGTGGACAAGAGCGTCAACTTCGCGCAACTGCGCAGGATTGCTTTCGCGACCGAGAAAAAACTATTGAAGAGCGTATCGCTGTTCGACGTATACGAGGGCGACAAGCTGCCGGAAGGCAAAAAATCGTACGCGCTGAGTTTCGTCCTCGAAGACCGTGAAAAAACGCTGACCGACCAAGTGATCGACCGGACGATGGGCAATCTGATCCGCGAATTCGAACGGCAGGCCGGAGCGCAGATCCGCTAAACGCACGAAAAACACATCTAACAGAATATGCAGGAAAAAATCTTGATTCTCGATTTCGGTTCACAGTACACGCAGCTGATCGCACGCCGCGTGCGCGAGCTGAACGTCTATTGCGAAATCCATCCGTACAACCACTTCCCTCAGCCGGACGAATCGGTCAGAGGAGTGATCCTCTCCGGAAGTCCTTATTCGGTACGGGACGCCCAGGCGCCTCAGGCAGACCTGTCGGCGATCAAGGGACGCCTTCCGATGCTGGGCGTCTGCTACGGGGCCCAGTACCTGTCGCAACAATTCGGCGGCGAGGTAAAACCATCGGCCACAAGGGAATACGGACGCGCGATACTATCGAAAGTCGTTGCGAACAACCCGCTGATCGCAGGCCTTTCGGACAGGACGCAAGTATGGATGTCGCACGGAGATACGATCGTGAAAATTCCGGAAAACTACCGCATCATCGCCAGCACGGACACCGTTCCGGTCGCCGCCTTCCAGATCGAAGGCGAACAGACCTGGGGCATCCAGTTTCACCCGGAAGTGTACCATTCGACCGAAGGCAAACAACTGCTGAAACATTTCGTCGTGGATATCTGCGGCTGCCGCCAACAGTGGACGCCCGACTCGTTCATCGAATCGACCGTCCGCGAACTGCGCGACAAGATCAAAGGCGACAAGGTATTGCTGGGACTCTCCGGCGGCGTCGATTCGTCGGTGGCGGCCGAACTGCTGCACAAAGCGGTAGGCGATCAGTTGGTCTGCATCTTCGTCGATATGGGCCTGCTTCGCAAAGACGAATTCGAATCGGTGCTGAAATCCTACGAGTCGATGGGACTGAACGTAATCGGCGTACGGGCCGGCGATAAATTCCTCGCCGACCTGGCCGGCGTGACCGACCCGGAAAAGAAACGGAAGATTATCGGCCGCGATTTCATCGAAGTATTCGACGCCGAGGCGCAGAAACTGACCGACGTGAAGTGGCTCGCCCAGGGAACGATCTATCCCGACGTGATCGAATCGATCTCGGTCAACGGCCCGTCGGCGACGATCAAATCGCACCACAACGTAGGGGGGCTGCCCGAAAAGATGAACCTCAAAATCGTCGAACCGCTGCGACTGCTGTTCAAGGACGAAGTACGCCGCGTGGGACGCCAGTTGAACGTTCCGGCGGATATCCTCGGGCGCCATCCGTTCCCGGGGCCGGGACTCGGCATCCGTATCCTCGGCGAAGTGACGGCCGAGAAAGTCCGTATCCTGCAAGAAGCCGATAAAATCTTTATCGACGGACTGAAAGAGTCGGGACTGTACGATCAGGTCTGGCAGGCGGGCGTGATGCTGCTGCCGGTTCAGTCGGTCGGCGTGATGGGCGACGAACGCACTTATGAAAACTGCGTAGCGCTGCGCGCGGTCACCTCGACGGACGGCATGACCGCCGACTGGGTACACCTGCCCTACGATTTTCTCGCTAAAGTCTCGAACGACATCATCAACCGCGTAAAAGGAATCAATCGCGTCGTTTACGACATCAGTTCGAAACCGCCCGCAACGATCGAGTGGGAATAGGACGATTCACCGAATCAAACGCCCGGACGTTCATACAGGAACGATCCGGGCGCTTTTCATTCGGTCAGCGCGGCAGGCCAATTCGGATCGTTCGCATCGGCCGTAGCCAAACGAATGTCGTAAACGATGCCGTCGCCGCAATAAGTGTAGTACAGATAAATCGGTCCGTCCTTAACGACCATGCAGGAGCCTCCGGTCCCGTAAGCCGCTTTATGAATTAATTCGTTCGTACCCGCTACCAGCGGATCGGTGTCCTTCCGATACTTTGCAGGTATTGATTCGCCTGACTGAAATGACGGCACCCGAAAAAGCCCCGGTAAGCCGACAGCGGGGACGGATGCACGGTCTTCAGGATACAATTCCGCTGCGGATCGACCATCGACGCCTTACGCTGGGCGTAAGACCCCCACAGCATGTAGACAATCCCCTGTTTTTGCCGCGCGATAGCCTGTACGACGGCATCGGTAAACTGCTCCCACCCTTTTCCGGCATGCGAAGTCGCCTCGTGGGCGCGCACCGTCAACACGGCGTTCAACAGCAACACACCCTGTTCGGCCCAACGGTCGAGGTTGCCGCTCTGCGGAACCGGCGTCCCCGTATCGGCGTTCACCTCCTGGAAAATATTGACCAGCGACGGCGGAAACTGCACCCCGTCGTTTACAGAGAAACACAGGCCGTTGGCCTGCCCGACGCCGTGATAAGGGTCCTGCCCGATAATCACGACCTTCAGATCGTCCGGATCGCACTTATCGAACGCCCGGAAAATATTTTTCCCGGCGGGAAAAACCTGCCTCGTGGCATATTCCTGTTTGACGAACGCGGCAAGCTGCTCGAAATAGGGTTTCTCAAACTCCGCTCCGATCAGATCTTTCCACCGCGGAGCTATCTTTACGTTCATATCGCTATAAATTTAGGTTAGTTACCGGATCGAGTTCATCCGTATGCTGGCTTTCACGAAAGCCAGCGCACGGATTCTGGATATTTCGACGTCCTTGTCGGCATGATGGACATTCTGGCTCACCAGTCTGACGCACCCCTCCTTGTCGGACTTCTGGATATATTTGACCGTAATGTACTCCTCGCCGTCGATGTCGATCGAAAGCAGGTACATATCGCCCCAGAAAATGTCGTTGATGTCGTTCAACTGCTTGTACAGCACGATATCGCCGCTTTTGAGCAACGGATACATGCTGTCGCCTACGACATAAATCGCCCCGTCGCACTTCGGCAGATTCGGAATGTGGATGTAATCCACCGGCTGCCGGGACGCCTTGTCCAGAAATAGCGGAACGAGGCCCGCCGTCCCCTCCACGTTGTACAGCGGCACGCTCTGCGATCCGACCGGGCGGTCGCTCCCCTTCAGGAAAGTCCGCTCGGGGAACTGCTCGTTGAACATGGCTCCCGTTCCGGATTCAAGCCATTCCGGATTGACATTCAATGTTTGAATCAAAATATTGCGGTTTCGTTCCGACAACGACGCCCTTCCGGTTTCGATCATCGACAACGCGCTTTTACCGATCCCTATGATACGGGCCATATCTTCTTGAGTCATCGACAATTCAGAGCGAATCATACGCAGCCGGTCGCACAAAATACGGATATCGTTATTTTTTTGCATTTTTTCAGGCAAAAATGTGTTTTATTAAAATATTGAACTTATATTTGTACTGCAAAGTTAAACAGTTTTACACAAAATTCAAATAGAAATTGATATAAAGACTATTACAAGCTTTCCAAATTCAAATCTTAGATTCAAAAATTGTATAATCCATTTCGAACCGTTCTTATTTAATCTTTGTATTCAAAACTGCAAGAATTATGATCACGATCACCAAACAAATTTACGAAGAAATTGCGGAACTTCTATTGGAAAAAATTCGGGAAAAAGATTTTTTTAACGGCACCGTCGAATACGACACCGACGAATTCTATTCCTCGCTGACCTGTACGCTGATCATTTGCCGCGCCCCGGAAACCGGAATCATCCTCTCGGTACTCCCGGTGTGGTGGAACTACGACATCGCCCTGATCGACGGGGAGCAGCAAAGCGATTTCAGTTGGAACACCCTGAACCGGTTCCTCGAAAGCCGGTTCTAAACATCGGAGATCCTGCCTTATGAACATGACAGGTCCGGCGTACAGGTCCGGCGGGAAACGCATCCCGGTCGCGCGACCGCCCCGGCGCTCCGACCCGGAAACAAGTACGGGAAGCGCATCGGCGCCCGACGCGCTTCCCGGCACAAACCGAAAAACCATGACCGATTCCGAAAAAGCTTCCGTTTCGTCCGTTTCCGCAGGGGCTCCCGCCCCGGCCCGGCAGGAGAAGGCATCCTCCACGTTATACCCCAAAGCCCTGAAAAGCCTCGAAAAACGAATCCGGGGCTACCTGCTGAAAGAGGTCAAGACGACCTACGAATACGACGGAGACGGCAACAAACGAATCAAAAACGAAACGATCACCCGCAAGCAGGTCGCCCCCGACCTGGCGGCGATCACATTCGCGCTGTCGAACCTCGATCCGCAACGATGGCGCGCAAAATCCGCTGCCGACACGGGCAGTCCTCCGGACAACGACACTGCGGACGACGACCGTCCCGACCTGTCGGGACTGTCCGAACAGGCGCTCCGTGAAATTTCGGGATTGTCGGAACTCTGACGAACCGGTCGTACCCGTCCGAAATTTACTCCGGAGTACGACCGAATCCGACTCCGGTAAAATGGAAACCGCCCCCGTAACTTTTCGTCTTAACCATACCGATCTATGCTGCTTTCAAAACGACAGGCAGCGGCGGAACTCGCCCGCCGCTCGCTATGCGATTTCGCGCGGGTCTGCCAGCCGGCGATCCGCCTGACCCCGTTCCATCGCACTTACTACAATACGCTCGACCGCTTCGCGCACGGACAAATCCGCAGGCTGATCGTTTCGGTGCCGCCGCAACACGGCAAATCGCTCGGGTCGTCGGTGCTGCTGCCGGCTTACCTGCTGGGAATCGCACCGCAGACCCGAATCGCGCTGGCCTCGTACAACCTGCGGCTCGCGTCCCGCTTCAACCGCCGGGTACAACGTTTGATGAGCGAACCCGCCTACCGGGACGTTTTCCCCGCGACACGGCTCAAGACGTCCTCCGCAAAACAACCGAACGTGATCCGCACGAGCGACGAATTCGAACTGATCGGCGCTCCGGGCGGTCTGCTCAGCGTCGGGCGCGAAGGAGCGCTGACCGGCAACCCGGTCGACGTTTTCATCCTCGACGACCTATATAAAGACGCGGCCGAAGCCAATTCGCCGCTGATCCGCGACCATGCGTGGGAATGGTACAATGCGGTCGTCAAAACCCGGTTGCACAACGATTCGCGCGAACTGATCGTCTTCACGCGCTGGCACGAAGACGATCTGATCGGACGGATCGCCGCCCACGAACCGGTACTCGAACTGACCGCCTCCTCGGAATCTTATAACGGAAAAACGCAGGCGGAACAATGGCTGCACCTGAACTTCGAAGCCGTCAAACAAAGTCCCCCCACCCCTTCCGACCCGCGAAAGCCCGGCGAAGCGCTGTGGCCGGAACGCCACGGCATACGGTTACTGGAACAAAAACGCAGACTCGACCCGCTGCTGTTCGAGACAATGTACCAGGGACATCCCGCCGTACGCGAAGGACTGCTATACGGCGACAATTTCAAGACCTACGACCGCCTGCCGGAAGATACCGTCCGCCGGGCCAACTACACCGACACGGCCGATACCGGCGAGGACTACCTGTGCTCGGTCTGTTACGAGGTGGGGCGCGACGGTATCGTCTACATTACCGACGCGGTCTATTCGCCGCTCGGCATGGAGGAGACGGAGATCCTGGTAGCCGACATGCTGCTACGCAACGGCACCGTCGCAGCCCGCATCGAAAGCAACAACGGCGGCCGCGGATTCGCCCGCGAAGTAGCGAAACGATGCCGCGAAGTACGGGTCGAGTGGTTTCACCAGAGTCACAACAAGGAAGCCCGTATCCTGTCGAACGCCCCGGCCGTACTGAACCGCATTGCGATGCCGGCCGGATGGCAGATCCGCTGGCACGTCCTGTACGGCGACCTGGTCACCTTCCGGCGGCTGTTCCGCGCAAACCGGCGCGACGACGCGCCGGACGTGCTGACCGGCATCATCGAGACGGAAAGCGAAACCGCTTCGCGAAAAAATATCCGGGCCGTCGGATTCAGCCGGTAACGACCGGCGGGTCGGCACGACCGCCGGCAGTTATGCGACACAGAATCGCCGCGGCCGCCGCATCGCATGTTCCGTAAGAGACGGATCGCTGAACACAAAAACCCTCCGGGCGTTGCAAGAACGCCCGGAGAGTTTCATTCCGGCATCGATCATCCGGCTATTTTTTCTCAACAAACAGCAACATCTTCAACTGAAGCCTGTTCGCTATATCGATCAGATCTACGACCGGCTGTAGGTTCAGCGACATGTCGGCCTGCAGCAAGACGACATACTCGATCTCCGCATTCCCCTCTTTCTTGTTCTTGACCATCGAGGCCAGCGCCGGCTCGATCTCCTTGAACTCCACTTTCCGGTCGTCGATGAAATACTGACGGTCGGCCGTGACCGCCAGCATGATATTCTTTTTGGTAATCACCTTCTCGGCCGTGCTCGAATGCGGCAGCATCACCTTCAGCGCCACCGGCGTGACCATCGTGGAGATAATCAGGAAAAACAGCAGCAGGAAGAACATGATGTCGTTCAACGATGCCGTGTACACCTCGGCGAGCCTTGTTTTTCTGCGTTCGATTTTCATCGGTTACGGTTTAACGGCGTGATCCCGGTCGGCGCGGATCGCCTTCAGCGCTTCGTTGGCGACAACGTCCATCTGCAACACGATCTTGTCGATCCGGTTATTGAGCAGCGAATACCCCGAATAGGCAATGATCCCGACCAGCAGCCCGGTACCGGAGCAGATCATTTTTTCGTACAGACCGTTCGAAATCGTGGAAATATCCAGCACGCCGGACTTCGAAATGTCGTAGAAGATCCGGATCACCCCGAAAATCGTTCCCAAAAAACCCAGCATCGGCGCGACCGACGCGGTAATGGCGAGGTAATTCATCCCTTTTTCCATTTTGGAAATCTGCAAACGCGCCTGAATCTGCATCGACTCTTCGACGTCCTGCAAAGTCCGGTTGTCGTTTTTCAATCCCGCTGCGATCACCTTGAACGACGGGAAAGTCCGGCTCGCGGCAAATTGGCCGGCTTTATCGGAATCGCCGGCATAGATCAGTTTCAGCAGGTAGCCGAACGCCCGGCTGTCGTGCTTTCCGAGCTTGCGTAGCATGTACCATTTATCGGAAATAATGAAAATCGCCAAACCCGCCAGCAGGAAAATCGGGATCAGAATCAGTCCCCCCTTCATCAACAGGCTGAAATAACTCTCGCTATGAACCGCGGCGGCCGGCTCTGCCGGAAGGTTTGCGACGGCCTGCAAGAAAATACACAGTAAACCCATATTCGTTCGAATAAATTTATGGGACGACGACACGCACGACGCTCCGCAATCCCGCTATGACCTACAAAAATATATCTTTTCCCGGTTTCGGAATCACTTTTCGGAAATAAACTTCACCCGAGTCTCAAAAACGGGCAAAACGCCATCGGCCTGCGCCCGAATCCGGCGAACGATCGGAAATAAAAAACTCCTAAGTCCGAAAACTTAGGAGTTCAAACGGTGCCCAGGAAAGGACTCGAACCTTCACATCATCACTGACACTAGTACCTGAAACTAGCGCGTCTACCATTTCGCCACCTGGGCAATCCAATACCTCAAAAAACTCAAACCCTTCGGTTCCCGTGCCCAGAACAAGACTCGAACTTGCACGTCGTAAACCGACACTACCCCCTCAAAGTAGCGTGTCTACCAATTTCACCATCTGGGCTTATATCTTATTTACAACAGGAATAAAGTTCATTCAAAATTCAAAGGAAAGCTACAGAAAGAGAAAAATCTCACTTCTGCGGCATTTTCCTTCTACTAACCTAAAACTACTAACCTAAAATGAACCTAAAACTTCGTTGCAAAGATAAAACTTTTTTCCGAATCGTCCAAAACTTTTTTCCGTCTGGATCATTCTTTTGAGAACGCCCTTTACGTGTATCCCGTAAAAGTGCTGCAAAGGTAACCAAATTTGGAATAATCCAAAATATCAGGACATAATTTTTTCGATTTTTTTTATTTTCCCGTTATTAATCCTATCTTTGCGACTGCAAAAGGCGCGATGGGGCGACAGAGTTCGAATCTCTCTTCTGTTTCTGAGTAGCGCCGGATAACACAAACACAATCAAAATTATGGAAACGATCAAAATCGCCGGCGTGAAACGTAACGCATTCGGCAAAAAAGAGAGCAAAGCCGTACGTAAAGAAGGCATGGTGCCGTGCGTAATCTACGGAAACGGGGAGACCATTCATTTCGCAGTGGAAACGCGTTCGCTAAGGCCGCTGATCTACACCCCGCAGTCGTACCTCGTGGAATTCGACATCGACGGCAAAAAAGAAGTAGGCGTAATGCGCGAAGTACAGTATCACCCGGTAACGGATAACGTGTTGCACGTGGATTTCTTCCATGTAATCCCCGGCAAACCGATCTCGATCGACGTTCCCGTGAAGTTGACAGGCAACTCGGAAGGCGTCAAACTGGGCGGTAAGCTGATCCTCAGCAAACGAAAAGTACGCATCAGCGCCACCATGGAGAACCTGCCCGACGAAATCGTCGTGGACGTAACCAAACTCGGCCTGGGCAAAAGCATTTTCGTGGGCGACCTGCAATACGACAACATCGCGATCCTGACCCCCGCGTCGACTGCGATCTGCGCCGTTAAGATGACGCGTGCCGCCAGAGGCGCCGCCGCATCCGAAGCTGCCGCAGCGAAGTAGGACGACCGCGGAACGACCGCGACGACCGACATACCGAAACGCCCTGTCGCGAAGCCCCTGTAAGGGAAGCGACAGGGCTTTTTTCCTAAAAATCCGACACATTGAAATATCTGATCGCAGGGCTCGGAAACATCGGAGCCGAATATACGGAAACCCGCCACAACATCGGGTTCAAAGTGGTGGACGCGCTGGCGAAAGCCGCCGGCGTAGCGTTCGAAACGGGCCGCTATGGATCGGTCGCCGAACTGAAATACAAAGGGCGCACCTTCATCCTGCTGAAACCGTCGACTTACATGAATCTCAGCGGGAAAGCCGTCGGCTACTGGCTGAAGACCGAAAAAATCCCGATCGAGAACCTGTTCGTCGTCGTAGACGACATCGCCCTGCCGTTCGGCACGCTCCGCATCCGCGGGAAAGGAAGCGACGGAGGACACAACGGACTGAAAAACATCGCGGAATCGCTCGGGCACAACAACTACGCCCGGCTGCGTTTCGGGATCGGCGGAGACTTTCCGAAAGGGTTTCAGGTGGACTACGTCCTCGGCACCTGGACAAAAGAGGAGGCCGACGCCCTGCCCGAACGGCTCGATATGGCCGGAGAGGTCATCCGGTCGTTCGCAACGGCCGGACTCGAACGAACGATGAACGCATTCAACAACAAATAAGACAAAACGATGGGCGAAGATTTCTCGGTAAGAGTTGACAAATGGCTGTGGGCCGTGCGGATCTTCAAGACCCGCAGCGATGCGGCGGATGCGTGCCGCACGAACCGAGTATTGATCAACGGGGCTTTCGTAAAGCCTTCGCGGGAGATCAAAGTCGGAGATACGGTGACCGTAAAGAAGATGCCGGTCACTTACACATACCGCGTCGCGGCGATGGTCTCTTCGCGGCAACCGGCCAAGAACGTGCCCGATTACGTCGAAAATCTGACGTCCCAGGCGGAACTGGACAAGTTGCACATCCCGAAACTGACCGTTTTCGTACAGCGCGACCGGGGAACCGGCCGCCCCACCAAACGCGAACGCCGGGAGATCGATTCGCTGATGGGAGAGATTTACCTCGACGACGATTCGGAAACGTCCGGCGATTCAGAATAATCTTTTTCCGGTATAACAAAAGAGGAGCGCATTCCCATGCGCTCCTCTTCGTTATTTTATAACGAAAGCGGTTATTCTTCCAGGTCTTCCTGCGGCACGTCCACCGGATAACCGTTCGCAGCCTCCTCTTTCGCCTTTTTCCGTTCGACATGGCGGGCGAGGAATATACTCAGCTCATACAGCGAATAGAGCGGCAGAATTACCAGCACCAGGCTGAACAGGTCGGGCGGCGTGATCACCGCCGAAACGATGGTCAGCAGGATGATCGCATGTCGGCGGTATTTTCGTAGGAAAGCGGCCGTCACGATACCCATCTGCGTCAGGTAATAGATCAGCAACGGCAGTTGGAACACTGCGGCGCACGCCACCGACACGGTCAGTACGGTAGTCAGGTACGAGCGCACGTCGATCATGTTCGTAATATCGGCGCTGGCCTGATAACCGGCGAAAAAATTGATCGACAGCGGAACGATCAGAAAATAGCCGAACAACAGTCCGCAAAAGAAGCACACCGAAACGTAGAACACGAACATCCGGCTTTTGTAACGTTCGTAGCTGGTCAGGGCCGGAGCCACGAAGCGCCAGATTTCCCACAGCAGGTAGGGAACCGCCAGTACGACGCCCGTCACCATCGACACCTGCATATGCAGGTTGAACTGCCCGCCGAGCGCCGTATTCACCATATTCAGTTTGATATGGTTGATACACAAGGTGTCGTCGCCGAACAGCCGGTGCGATAACTCGCACAGCCAGCGGTTGGTCGGAAAGTCGGGGGACTGAGGCCCCATCAGCACCATATCGATGATAAACTTCTTGGCGACGAATGCGACGATCATGATGATGAACAACGCCGAAAAACCACGCACCAAATGGGGACGCAAAGCATCGATATGTTCAAAAAAAGTCATCTCGTTATCGGATGACTTTTCCTGTTTATCGGTCATAATATTCAAACGGTTAGCATACGATACACATTCGCGGTTCCGTAGAACCGCGCAAAGGCCCGGGCCCCTGCCGTATCCTGCAAGATTCTAATTCTTGGTAGTCTCGTCGGTCGGTTTTGCAGCGGGCGCAGAGGGAGCCGTCGTCTCGTTCTTGGGAGTTTCGGCCGTATAATCCTTGTTAATAGCGTCCTTGAACTCCTTGATACCGCGTCCCATGCCACGCATCAGTTCGGGAATTTTCTTGCCACCGAAGAAAATAACGACCAGCGCCACGATCACTAAAAGCTGCCACGGCCCGATCACACCCATTATCAGCAAAGGTAAGTTAAGCATAATTTACATATTAGGTTTCACACTCAGGTTATTGCGGTCCGGGCCCCGATTCGCGTTTCCCGAAAGCCCGTTCGTCTTGCAAATATAACACAAAAAACAGATTTTTGTTGTTCGCAGGGCATTTATTTTAGCCTGTCCCCATTCCCGCGCATTCCGGTCGTTGCGCATTCGACCGTCCAAACGGAAAAGCCGGCTTACAAAAACCCCCGCCGTTCGATCGGGCGGGGTCTTTTGTTTTTTCGGTACGTAAGCTTATTTCCCGGCCAGGAAATCGAAAGTTCCCGATCCCGCTTCGACCACCACGAAACCGTCGGCCGCATTGACGGACTTCACCGCTGGATTCTGCAACAGCGGCTTGCCGCTTTCGGTGACCTTATCGGCCGATGCGGCCGGGATGCGGATGCTGGCCGTCGTATTGGCAGGAATTACGACTTTCCACGAAAGTCCGTTCTCACCCTTCTTCCAATTGCTTTCGATCGGGCCGTACAGCGATTCGTACGACGCGTTCACCCAATCGAGCCCGTCGGGGAAATAGGGAGCCATAACGATTTTCTTGAAACCGACCTGCTGCGGATCGCTCTTGATCCCGGCCAGGTTCTCGTAATACCACGTCATCAGGTCGCCCAGCAACATCACGTGGTTGCCCGAGTTCATCGCCGGATCGGCCGTATCGCCGTTCCACAATTCCCAGATCGTCGTGGCGCCCTTGTCGATCATATAACCCCAACTCGGATAGGTACGGTTCGTAGCGATCGTGTAAGCCAGGTCGCCCTTGCCGTGCTCGGTCAGGCCGCGCATCAGGAACTGGATTCCGATCAGGCCGGTGCTGACATGGCTGTCGAATTCGCCCTGGGTTTTTTCCACGATATTTTCGAACACCTTGCCCTGCAACGAATCGGGGGTCAGATCTTGCATCAGCGACAGGATGTTGGCCGTCACCGTGTTGTTGGCGTACTGACCGGTTTCGGTATTCAAGAACATCTGGTTATAAGCGCTCTTAATATTGGCGGCGAGCTCCTGGTAAGCCGGAATATCGGCCTCGTTGCCGCTGATTGCGGCGAATTTGCTCATAATGTTCAACAAACGGTAGTAGAAACTGGTCGCGAGCAGGCGGCCGTCGGTTTTGCGAGCCGGATCGGCCGAGTGGATCAGTTCCTGGCTTTCGGGAGGCATACACCAGTCGCCGTACACGTCGTTGATAACGACATTATCCTTCATCTGCGTGTCGCGGATGAAATCCATCCACTTTTTCATCGAAGCGTAATGCTCCTTGATCGGGCGGCTGTCGCCGTACTGGTTGTACAACATATCGGCCACGCAAATGTAAGCGGCGGGCCAGGTTACGTTGCCGGAGTGTTGGTCGAACGTCCAGAAAGCCGGAGCCACGTCGGGCACGCAACCGTTTTCGCTTTGGATCTGTTCGATATCCTTCAGCCACTTTTCGTAAAGCAGCGCATGACGGAACATGAAACTTTCGCCGATGCAACCCATCGCGCGGTCGCCGAGCCATCCCATACGCTCGTCGCGCTGCGGACAGTCGGTCGGCATACTGCGGTAATTGCCGCGAATACCCCAGAACGCATTGTGGTAAATCTGGTTGATCGTCGAATCGGACGACTCGAACGAACCGACCGTTTCCATCCGGTCGTAATTGACTTTCCCTTTGAAATTTTTCAACTCGGGCTTGTAGTTCAGTCCGGTAATCTCTACGAAACGGAACCCGTGATAGGTGAAACGGGGTTCCCAGCTAAACAGGCCGTCCGACGCAGGCGTATAGATGTCGGTCACGTGCGCGCCGCGCAGGTTGTCCATATACAGGCTGCCGTCGTCCTTCAGCGTTTCGGAGAAACGCATCTTGATCGGCTTGTCCTTCTGCCCTTTCAGCGTTACAGCCAGCCATCCGACCAAATTCTGCCCCATATCGACGATGTAAGTACTGTCGTTCAACTGGTTGATCGAAACCGGGTCCACCGTATCCATCGTCATGATGTTCGGATTGCGCTGAGCGACCAATTCGCCTCCCGGAGCGCCTACCTTCCGGGCCTGCATCCACGCGCTGTCGTCGAAGCCGTTTTCGTTCCAGCCCTTCATCTCATAATTGGCGTTATACTCCTCGCCGTCGAATTCGTTGTTGGCGATGATCGGGCCGTTGGTGGTCAGTTTCCAACTGTCGTCGCTGACTACGACCGTTTTCGAACCGTCTTTATAAGTGATTTCCAGTTGTGCCAGCAGCTTCGGGTAGCCGAACTGACGCAGCGAACCGAGCAAACCGGCAGAAGGATCGCCCAGACGCATCGAGAAATAGCGCCCGTTGCCGAGGATCACCCCGATCGTATTCTGCTTGTCCTTCAGGAACTCCATCACGTCGAAAACATTGTAGTTGACCGACTTCGTATAGTCGGTAGCCGTCGGTGCGAAGATGTCCTCGTTGATCTTGCGGCCGTTCAGGTAGCATTCGTAAAAGCCCAGTCCGCTAATGTATAAACGCGCCGAAGCGACGTTCCCTTCCACCGGGAATTCCTTGCGCAGGTAACGGGCGGCCAGACGGCTGTCGCCGGTCAGGCGATCCGTCGCGTTCAGCGAACTGTCGATCCCGATCCACTGCGCCTGCCAGTCGCCGTCATCGAGCAGCGCCATCGACCACTGCGCGGCATCGCTCCACAGCGAGTCGCCCTTATTGGTGGTAATCAGCACCTTCCAGTAGTAATCCTTGCGGGATTCGAGCTGAGATCCCGCGTAAGGAACGAACGTAGACTGGTCGGACGAAACGACGCCCGAATCCCACACCAGATTTTCCGCTTTGTCGAGATCGGTCTTCGTAGGAGCCACCATGATCCGATAGGAAGTCTGCATCACGTCGTCCTGATCGGATTCGATCCGCCATCCGAAACGGGGATGCTGCTCGTCGAGCCCGATAGGGTTCTCCTGCAACTCGACAGTCAAATCGACGACGCCCGCCGGTTTTTCACCGCAGCCCATAAAAAACAACGCCGCGCAAACCAGTGATAAAAGTTGATTTTTTTTCATTTTTGGTTTTGTTAAGGTTAGTTCGTAAAAATATCGTTTTATTTTTTATTTTCCAAAATTCTATCCGCAACGGACTTGCCGGCGCTTCCTTCTTCCAGGAAGCGTTTGGCCACGACCACCCGGACGGCGCGGTCGATGATCTCGAACTCGAACGGCGAATATCCGAGCGCTTCGCCGTCAACCTCCAGCGCGATCTCGGGCGACGACTCGATCCGGATGCGCCTTCCCCGGTTCAGGCTCGTCTTGTTCAACCTGTAAATTTTCCCGTTGAACAGCACCTTGAAATGGAACAGCACCGAGAGCCAGCTCATTTTGCGAATCACGGTCAGGTCGAACAACCCGTCGTCGGCCACGGCGTCCGGCGTTTGTAACATCCCGCCGCCGTTGTACCTGCCGATCCCGATCGTAGCGCTGTAAACCAAGTCGTTAACGACCAATTCATCGTCGACATACACCTTGACGCCGGTCGAAGAGTAGCGCAGCAGGGCTTTCAGCGTGCTCCACAGATACAGCCATTTACCCCGCTTCCCTTCCTCTTTCAGGTGGTTGTAACGACGGTTCACGACGGCGTCGAAGCCCACCCCGGCCACGTTGGCCATATAACGCTCCTGCTTGTAAGTCGCCTTGTGGTACGAAACCACGCCGACGTCCTGCAAAAAAGAGTGTCCTTCGACGATCGCCCGGATCGCTTCGGAATATTTGCGCGGAATCCCGAACATCCGGATCCAGTCGTTGCCGGTACCGACGGCGATCACGCCCACCAGCACCTCGGTCGTAGGAACCGCCTTTTGAATAAACAGGCCGTTGACCACCTCGTGGATCGTCCCGTCGCCGCCGACCACCATGATCTTGCGGAAACCGTTGTTGATCGCCTCGACGGCCAGTTCGATCGCATGGTACTTGCGTTCGGTGAACGCATACTCCGGCACGATGTGGTGATCGCGCAATAACTTGCTGATCAGCGGCCAGTCGCTCAGTCCCTTGCCGCTTCCGGCGACGGGATTGACGATGGCAAACCATTTATCGAACGTCTCCATAACCTTTACGATCTGAACGGTACATTGCGGAGCGTGCCCAGCAGATACTGCCAGAAACGGCCGACTGACGCGACGTTCACTTTTTCGTCGGGCGAATGCGGGTGCAGGATCGTCGGGCCGAACGAAATCATATCCAGCGCAGGGTAATTCGTACCGATGATCCCGCACTCCAGTCCGGCATGGATGGCCGTAACGACCGGTCGGCGACCGAACAGCGACTCGTACGACGCGATCATCGTATGCAGAATCGGCGAATCCGGATTCGGATTCCAGCCGTCGTAACCGCCCTCGAGCGCGACTTCTGCTCCCGCGAGTTCGAATACCCCGGCGATCCGGTCGCCCAGATCGGCCTTTTCGCTATCGAGCGAGCTGCGTAGTAGGCAGTGCACCAGAATCTCCCCGCTTCCGGCGGTGACCCGGGCCAGGTTGGACGAAGTCTGTACCAGCCCCGGCATCGACGGATTCATCCGGATTACGCCGTCGGGACATCCGCGTACGGCCCGGATCAATTGCCGTTGCGATTGCGGGTCGATCAGCGAATCGGGCCGCCGGGCATCCGTAATCCGAACGGTCACCGCATCGTCGACGCCCCGGAACTCCTCTTTCAACACCGATTCGAGACCGGCGGCCAGCGTCCGAAAAACGTCCGAGACAGCGTCCGGAACGACAACCGTCGCCGTCGCCTCACGCGGAATGGCATTGCGCAGGCCGCCGCCGTCGACCGACGCCAACCGCAAGCCGCACTCCCGCTCGCACTTTCTCAACAGCCGGAACAAAATCCGATTCGCATTGCCGCGTCCCAGATGGATATCGATGCCCGAATGTCCACCTTTCAAACCGCCTACCGCAATCCAGAAAGCCTTATATCCTTCAGGAACAATATCTTCACGATACGTCATGCGCACCGAAGCATCCAAACCGCCAGCGCATCCGACATACAGTTCGCCCTCCGTCTCGGAATCCAGATTAACCAGTATCTCGCCGTCGAGCATTCCGCCTTTCAGACCGCGGGCCCCGTCCATGCCGGTCTCCTCGGTCGCGGTGATCAGCGCTTCCAACGGCCCGTGCACGACGTCCTCAGACTCCATAACGGCCAAAATCGCAGCAACTCCGATCCCGTTGTCGGCTCCGAGCGTCGTGCCGTCGGCCCTTACCCATTCGCCGTCGACACGGACTTCGATGGGATCTTTCGTAAAATCGAACCGCTTGTCGCCGTTTTTCTGCGGAACCATGTCCATGTGCGCCTGCAGAATGATCCCCTTGCGGGACTCCATGCCCGGCGTAGCCGGTTTGCGCAGGATCACGTTCCCGGCATCGTCGACCGTACAGGCGATGCCGTGCGTCCGCGCTTCGGCGACCAGATACGCCCGAATCGCCTCCTCGTGCCGCGACGGACGCGGCACACGAGCGATCTCGGCGAATTTTTCCCACACCTCGCGGGGCGAAAGCCCATCCAGATTCGTATTCATAAAAACCCGTTTTATCTAAGCTCTCCGAACAAACCTCAGCGCAGCCGTGCCAGCATGTTCTTTACATTATTTTCGATCCGCGAAGTGATATCGGCCGCTTCGTCCTTGACGAATTGCTCGCCGGTGATCTTCTCGTACAGCTCGATGTACCGGTCGCTGACGCTCCCGACGAACTGATCGGTCATCTGCGGAACCTGCTGTCCGGGCTTCCCCTGGAAACCGTGGTCCATCAGCCATTCGCGGACAAACTCCTTCGACAACTGACGCTGCGGCTCGCCTTTCGCAAAACGTTCCTCGTAACCGTCGGCATAGAAATAGCGCGAACTGTCCGGCGTATGAATCTCGTCGATCAGGTAGATCTCGCCGTCCTTCTTGCCGAATTCGTACTTCGTGTCGACCAGGATCAGGCCGCGCTCGGCAGCCATCTTGCTTCCGCGATCGAACAGCGCCAACGCGTATTTTTCGAGCATTTCGTAATCGGCCTTCGAAACCAGTCCTTTGGCGATGATCTCCTCTTTCGAAATATTCTGATCGTGCTCGCCGATCTCGGCCTTGGTCGTCGGCGTGACGATCGGGTGCGGGAAACGCTGGTGTTCGCGCATTCCGTCCGGAACGGGTACGCCGCAGATCTCCCGGGCGCCGGCTTTGTAATCCCGCCACGAACTGCCGGTCAGGTAAGCGCGCACGATCATCTCGACCGGAAACGAGTCGCAGCGGTAACCGACCGTCACCATCGGATCGGGCGAAGCGATTTTCCAGTTCGGGCAGATATCGGACGTGGCGTCGAGAAATTTCGACGCGATCTGGTTCAGCACCTGTCCTTTGTAGGGAATCCCTTTCGGCAGGACGACGTCGAACGCCGAAATCCGGTCGCTCACGACCATCACCAAATACTGGTCGTCGATATTGTAGACATCACGTACCTTTCCTTCATACAGGCTCTTCTGCCCGTCAAACCGGAAATCGGTTTTTACGATTGCTTTTGTCATGTTTGTTTCGATTTATATGTTTCGAGTCATTCTTTCTCGGAGTTGCCGGCATGTCGTTCGAAGGCTTCAACGATGTGCTTTACCAGCCGGTGACGGATGATGTCGCGGTTGTCGAATGCGACGATCCCGATACCGTCGATCCCTTTCAGCATCTCCACAACGGGCATCAGACCCGAATCGCTGCGCCGCGGCAGGTCGATCTGCGTGATGTCGCCGGTAACGATAAACCGGGCGTTGCGCCCCATGCGGGTCAGGAACATTTTGATCTGGGCGACCGTCGTATTCTGCGCTTCGTCCAGGATGACGAAAGCGTTGTCGAGCGTCCGCCCGCGCATATAGGCCAACGGCGCAATCTGCACCGTGCCGTCTTCCACGTATTTACCGAGTTTCGCTGCCGGAATCATGTCGTTCAACGCATCGTACAGCGGCTGTAAGTAAGGATCGAGTTTCTCCTTCATGTCGCCGGGCAGAAAACCGAGCTTTTCGCCGGCTTCCACGGCGGGACGCGTCAGAATGATGCGTTTCACTTCGCGGTTCTTCAGCGCCCGAACCGCCAGCGCGATCGCCGTATAAGTCTTGCCCGAACCGGCCGGGCCGATGGCGAAAATCAGGTCGTTGCGGTCGTACAGGTTCAGCAGGCGCTCCTGGTTGACGGTGCGCGCCCGGACGACCAGGCCGTTGTTGCCGTAGACGATCACATGCTGGTCTTCCGGATCGTCCTGCACCGCAGAGAGTCCCCCGTCGTAAATCTGGTCGATCACCTGCGGGGATATATGGCCGTAACGCTCGTAATAAGCCAGCAGTTCGGCAAGCTTCTTGTCGAACCGCACGATCTCGCTCTCCTCCCCCATCACCTTGATGGCGGAACCGCGCGCCACGATTTTCAGTTTCGGAAATTTACCGCCGATTTTTTCGATGTTGGCATCGGCGAGGCCGTAAAACTCCACCGGGTCGATCCCTTCGAGAAGAATTACTTTTTCGGTCATCCGCGTACAGGATTTAGAACAGGTAGCTAATGTTCAACTGCCACTGATTCATGCTCGTCTTGTAAGTGCGGGCCTGCTGCTCGCCCTTGACCACGGTGAGCTCCGGCTTTTTGAACTGGCCGCCGTAACGCATATCCACGTTGACGCGCCCGAATTCGACGCCGCCGCCCAGTTGATAACCGACCAACGATTTTGCGAGTTCGGTATTGATCGCCGCCGAAGTATTTTTCAACTTGTTGCCGGTATCGTTCATCAGCGTGAAAACGGGGCCGGCAAACAACCGCACAAATGCGATTTTCCACCCCACGAGGATCGGCAGCTCAATGTTGTTCACTTTTACCTTCGTCGTGGCGCCGTCCTCCATATCCATCGTAAAGCGATGCTTGGCATAGTTCAACTCCGGTTGTATATACAACATCGGAAAATTGATCCTGGCCACGAAGCCGAACTGATAACCGAAATCCTTATCGGCCGAAAACACGCCGAGCACCTCGTCTTTCGAAGCGTGAAGACTCTGGCTCTGGATACCGGCCTTGATCCCGAAACGAATCGGGCCTTTGGCCCCGGCATTGTTCGTTATTCCGCATAAAATCAATGCGATCGCAGTCGTGAGCAAACACCTTTTCTTCATAGATTGCATATTTACACCGTTAAACATTTCAAAGGTAGAAAAAATATTCCTTTCCTGTTTCCTTTTCGGTCTTAAAGTGGAAAATATCCGACAAAGAGGACCGAAAGGCAAACGCAATCCCGGTTACCGGGGTTCCCCGACTATTTTTTCGCTATCTCCACAGGCTCTATGTCTTCTTTCAACAGACCGATGTCGCAGTCTTCGTAATCAACCCCGTCCCGCATCTTGACTATCATGAAATGGGGAAACCAGAAAGTATTCATCGTAGGATCGACGGCAAACCATCCGATGCCATCGAGATAGCATTCGGGCCATGCATGGCTTCCGACGGCTTTGTATTCGGGAGCGTAAACATAGCCCACGGCAAGGCGGGCGGGGATATTCTTGCGGCGCATCAATGCAATGAACAGGTTCGCATATTCGCTGCAAGTGCCTCTCCTCCGCTCGATGATCGACGCCACGTCCAGCGTCCTGCAAATTCCCGCATCAATGCGGCGGGCAAGCGAATCGTCGGGCGATAAAAAACCGTGGGTAAATGAAAGCGCCTTGTTTATTACGGCAAACGCGCTGGATTCGTCGGTAAACAACGTATCGGCAATTCCCGCCAGGAGTTCGTTTTCAGGGTCGATCAGCGGCGTCGGCAACAAATATTTCGCCGTCTCTCCGTCGTAGGATCGATTGCGGGAATAAGGCGCCTCCATCATTTTCGCACGCCGCGCACTGTCGGCATAAGGATTGACCACGGTAAGAACGACCCGGTAACCTTTTCCGTCTTTCGACAGCCCGGTTATTCGCTGCGGATAAGCATCCATAGCCTTCGTCGACAGGGAACCTACCGTCAGGACGAATTCGGTGGTGTCCGCTTCGAAAGGATCGTGCGACTGGGCTGCGGAAAACACGGGCGCCAAAAACGCACAAAAAACAACAAATAGTTTTTTTCTCATAACGGGCAGTTTAACGGTTTATCAAGTCATTCCCACGGCGGTACGGCAACATCCGAACCTCGTTTACAGCAACGGGCTGAACAACCGCGACAACGCTTCGTAAAAACTATGCAGCGCGGGACGACTCTCCCAGTAGTCGCGCGTTACCATGCGGCTCTGATCGAGGTCGTGCAGGAACTCCGCTTCCAGCTCCTGCGTGATCTTCCGGTCGTACAGCAACGCCGACACTTCGAAATTGTCTTCGAAACTGCGGATGTCCATATTGGCCGTGCCGACCGAACTGAACTGCCCGTCGATCATAATCAGCTTCGAATGGTTGAATCCCCGGCGGTACAGGTACACCTTCACGTTGGCGTCGATCAGTTCGCCGATGTACGAGCGGGAGGCCCAGTAAACCACCTTCGAATCGGAACGGCTCGGGATCATGATCCGCACGTCGATCCCGCTCAGCGCAGCCACTTTGACCGCCGTCAGAATCGCCTCGTTCGGAAGGAAATAGGGCGACGAAATATAGATATGGTGCTGCGCATGCGTGATGGCCGAGAAAAACGCCTGCATGATCGACGCCCAGTCGGAATCGGGTCCGGACGTGGCGATCTGGATCATCGTCTCCTCCTTGACATGCGTTTTGGGCAGGTATTTCGGATAGTCGTTCAACAACTGCTTGCTGACGAAAAACCAGTCGGCGATGAATACGATCTGCAACATGCCGACCGCTTCGCCCTCGAGCCGCAGGTGGGTATCGCGCCACGGCCCCATTTTCGTCCCGGTGACGTACCGCTGGGCGATGTTGATCCCGCCCGTGAACCCGATCTTGCCGTCCACAACCAGGATCTTGCGGTGATTCCGGTAATTAACATGGCTGGTCAGCCACGGGAAGACCACCTGCATGAAACACTCTACCCGGACGCCGGCCTTGCGCAGCCGGCCGATGTACTTGCGCCCGAGCCCCCAACTGCCCACGTCGTCGTAGATCAGCCTCACCTCGACCCCCTGCTGCGCCTTGGCGATCAGAATGTCGGCGATCTCGCGGCCCAGCGGATCGTCCTCGATGATGTAATATTCCAGATGGATCGACGAACTGGCCGACCACAGCGCCTTGCGGATTTCGTCGAACGTCTCCGTTCCGTCGTTCAGCAGCTTCACCCGGTTATGCACCGTCAGCAGCGCCTTGTTGCTGTTGAGCAGCAGCGTAATGATATCGCGGTTGTCGCTGATCTCCGGTTTGTGCAGCACCGCGGCGTTGTTGATCTCGTAGATTTGCTGCCGGCTCAGCGTGTCGATCTGTTCGAGATCGCTCAGTTCCTTGCGGCTGAACAATTTTTGCTTGCGGTGGTTGCGTCCGAAAACGATGTAAAAGATAAATCCGACGACCGGCAGCAACGAAATCACGATGATCCACGACAACGCCTTCACCGGATCGCGCTTGTCGTGAATGATCACGGCGATCGTGATAATCACGAAAACGATGTACCCGAAACTCAGGTAAGGCTTCAGGTCGATCAGAGCGAAAAGTAAAAAAGTATCCGGCATGGCATTCCAAATAGCAGTATTTGATACAAATATAATAAACCCCTCCGGAAAAAAGAGGCGGTCTGCCGAAAAATTGCAAAACGGCCCGCCTCCGTTCCTTTTCGATCGAAATAAAATAACCGGAACTTTGCATAAAAATATATCGGACCGTTGGATTATCTTGAATTTTAATTATATTTGCATCATAAAGTTATGTAGTTATAACTATATTTATAATAAATTTTATTAAATCAAGGATCGAAAAGTACGATCAGGACGAATAATCCGGAGAAATCGCGGCGTCGGACGTACTGTAAACAAATGATTATGCCCTTCTTCCATTCACAGCGAACTACAGAACAGCCTCAACGGATTACGATCCGGAAAACGGAGAAAGTATGCTTTTGTCCGACCGATACCGGGCGGTCTCGTGCGACCGCTCCCGAAGTCCGCATCGGTTCCGCCGGGAAATGCCGTACCGCAAACGGGAATACGGGCAAATGCGTTCTCGTCGCAAGCGGGAGCAATCGTTGATCGATCCTACAAAAAGTCATCATTATGAACAGAGAAAAACGATTGTACCGGGACACCGAGAAATTTTTGAAAGCCCACACGTCGGACATCGTGTTCGCGCAAGAGATCCCGACGCGCCTGTTGATATTCTGGCTCGGGAAACGCAACAACCGCCGCGATCGGATTTTCAAACTCGCATTACAGAATTATCAGGATTTTACGGGACGCCAGCTCGTATTCCTGCCCGATTACAATGCGTTCATGGATCGGCTCTGTTCGGGAAAATACCAGTGGAACGGATTCCTGATCAACAAATACGAACGACTGGTGGATCCGAAAGATCCGTCCGTCGTTTATTGTTGCGATAAAGAGTACGACGACCTATACACGCTGTTTTTCATATTCGTCAGCAAAATCGTATGGGGACGGTTGCTCCCGTGGCGGCGCCGGCGCGACGAAATGACCATCTTCGCATTCGACGATTATCCCATGCTCTTTACGTATCGCCAAGCCCAACTGCGCGCCTGACCGTTAAGAGCGGCGGACGAAAATCCGGCGAAGCAGGCCTTCGAGCATCCGGTTCAGCGCCGGAGAAATCTTCGAATAATAAATTCCCGTACCGAATACGAGCGAAATCAGCGTCGTCCGGATCGTTCCGTCGACGATGAAATTGTCTTGCCGCGGAATCAGCATCGAGACGCCGATCATCGCGGCTCCCCACAGGGCGACGAGGACATCGCGCCACGACAGTGAAAAAATCCGGTAGAACTTCCATACGAACGCAACGTGCCCGACGTTGAAAACCAGCAGCGAGATCATCGTCGCCAGCGCCGCCCCGTTCATCCCCCAGCGGGGAATCATCAGCGCGTTGGTCAGGACGGTCAGCCCGACCAGCAGGATCGAAAGCATGAACTCATAGCGGTATTTCTTGGAAGTCATCAGAATCGTGCTGTTCAGTCCCACGTACATATTCACGACCCAACCCAGGCCGAGGAACAGGAAAACGTAACGCCCGCTGGCGTACGACTCCGGCATCAGCGAAAAGATATTGTCGAGGTTGACCCAGATGACGACGAACAGAAAGCAACCGGCGATCAGGTTCATCAGCGACGCATCGCGCGAGATTTTGCGCATACCTTCCATGTCGCGCTCTTTCCACAGGTTCGTAACCACCGGCGTAGACACCTTGACGATCGAACGGTAGGGCATCTGCATCGCGCTGGTCATATAGATGATCGTGGTATAGATCCCTCCTTCCGCCAGCCCGCAGATCCCGGCCAGCATCGTCTGGTCGACGATCGGTACGATATACATCGAAGCCCCTCCGAGATACTGCCACAATCCGTATACCGCCGTGATCGAAAGCAACCTGCGCACGCGCGGAGTGACCGGAACCGGCCGGAACCGCGTTTGCCGTATCGTCGCCATATAAACCAGCAGGATCGCCGCCGGTACGAAATAGATCAGCACGTACCCCACGACGAATTGCTCGAACGTAATCAGCCGCAACGCATACAGCGAAATTTCGATCGAAATCAACAGGCGCAGCAGAATCTCGTTGACGAAAGAGGTGACGACCGTCTTGTAAAATGCCTGCAACCACGAACTGAAAAAATTATAGGACAACGTAGCCAGCCCCAGCGGAATCAGCATCAGGTAGTGCTCGGACAGTAGCGGAGATTCTTTCGAATAGTACGCCATGACCGGTTCGCGGAACGCCAGGAACAGAACCGTGAACACGACGAACCCGGCGCCGACACCCAGCGCCGACCAGAAAAAGAAACCGTTGTCCCGCCGGTCGGGCGTCCGGAAAAACGGGAAGAATTTGACGACCGAAAAATTGATTCCCAGCGCGGAAAACTGGGCGTACAGGACGGCCAGCCCGGTCAGAATATTGACCAGTCCGACCTGCTCCTCGGTCAGGAAGTTCGTCAGCAACAGGATCTTGTTGACATATCCGATCAGGATCCCCAGGTAGGACAGGATCGTGATCGTGATGCTGTTGCGTTGTACGATGCCCAAGGCCGTATCGGTTAAAGGCTGCGGAAAGCCGGTTTACATGCGTTGCGGAACTCCGATACCGAGCAGCGCCATCGCCGAAGCGATCACGCGGGCTACGGTTTCGGAAAGCGTCAGACGCATCGTTTGTTTCTGCGCATCGGCCTCCCGCAGGATCGGGAAATCGTGGTAATAGCTGTTGTACGCTTTGGCCAATTCGTAAGCGTAATTCGCGATCACCGACGGCGAGAACGTCGCGCCGGCCTGCGCTACGGCGCCCGGATAGTCGGCAAGCATCTTGATCAGGCCGACCTCTTCAGTCGAAAGCGCCGAGCTATGCAGCTCGGAAGCCGGAACGATCCCGCGCTCGGCCGCCTTGCGCAACACCGACTTGATCCGGGCGTGGGTGTATTGGATAAACGGCCCGGTATTGCCGTTGAAGTCGATCGACTCGCGCGGGTCGAACAGCATCGTCTTACGCGGATCGACTTTCAGAATGAAATATTTCAACGCGCCGAGTCCTACCATCCGGCTGATCCGCATCGCCTCGTCCGGCGTCGCATCGTCGAGTTTGCCGAGCTCCTGCGACATGTCGTAAGCCGTCCGCACCATCTCGTCGATCAGGTCGTCGGCGTCCACCACCGTCCCCTCGCGCGACTTCATTTTTCCTTCGGGCAGCTCGACCATACCGTACGACAGGTGCGTGATATGATCGGCCCAGCCGTAACCGAGCTTGCCGAGGATCAGTTTCAATACCTGGAAATGATAGTTTTGCTCGTTGCCGACGACGTAGATCATGTCGTCCAGGCGTTCCTCTTTGAAACGAGTGTAGGCCGTGCCGAGGTCCTGCGTCATGTAGACCGACGTACCGTCGCCGCGCAGCAACAGCTTCTGGTCGAGACCGTCGGCGGTCAGGTCACACCAGACCGAGCCGTCCTCCTTACGGAAAAACACCCCTTTATCCAGTCCCTCCTCGACGATCGATTTGCCGAGCAGGTAGGTATTCGATTCGTAGTACACCTTGTCGAAGCTGACGCCCATCGCTTCGTACGTCTTGTCGAAACCTTCGTACACCCAGCCGTTCATCGTCTGCCACAACCCGTAAATCTCCGGGTCTTTGGCCTCCCACTTGCGCAGCATCGCCTGGGCCTCTTTCATAATCGGCGCTTCGCGCTTGGCTGTTTCTTCGTCCATACCGCCGGCCGTCAGTTCTTTGACTTCGGCCTTATAAGCCTTATCGAAGGCCACGTAGTACTTCCCGACCAGGTGATCGCCCTTCATGCCGGACGAAGCGGGCGTCTCGCCGCCGCCGAACTTCCGCCACGCGAGCATCGACTTGCAGATATGGATTCCGCGGTCGTTGACCAAATTCACTTTCAGCACCTTATTACCGCCCGCCTCCAGAATCCGGGCCACCGAGTAGCCGAGCAGGTTGTTGCGAATATGGCCCAGGTGCAACGGCTTATTGGTGTTCGGCGAGGAGTATTCGACCATCACCGTCCGCCCGGTCGGAGCGGCCTGCCCGTAAGCGGGATCGGCGAGGATTTCGTTCACGCGCTCGCTCCAGAACAATTCGCTAAGGGACAGGTTCAAAAATCCTTTGATTACATTGAAACTTTTGATTTCGGGCGTCGAGGCGACCAGCGCTTCGCCGATCTCCGCGGCGGTGGCTTCCGGATTTTTGCGGCTGAGTTTCAGCAACGGGAAGACCACCAGCGTCATATCGCCGTCGAATTCCTTGCGGGTTTTCTGTATCTGTACCTGTCCGGGGGCGGGTTCGCCGTACAGCGCGGTCACTGCGGCCCGCACTTTATCCTGCAAAAACTGTTCGATATTCATGATTTGCGGTTTCGTGATTTCAAAATCAGCACAAAGATAGCTATTTTTGCCGTCAAAATACAACCGATGCGGATAGCCGACATAGATTTAGGGGACAAGCCGCTGTTCCTGGCCCCGATGGAAGACGTGACCGATCCGTCGTTCCGATACGTGTGCAAGCGGTTCGGAGCGGACATGGTCTACACCGAATTCATATCGAGCGACGGACTGATCCGCGACGCGGCCAAATCGGTCGCCAAACTCCGCACTTACGACTACGAACGCCCGGTGGGCATCCAGCTCTACGGCAACGAGATCGAACCGATGGTCGAGGCGGCGCGGGTCGCCGAGGCGGCACGGCCCGATCTGATCGACATCAATTTCGGCTGCCCGGTACGCAAGATCGCCGCGCGCGGAGCCGGCAGCGGCATGATGCGCGACGTGCCGAAGATGGTCGAAATGACGCGGCGGATCGTCGATGCGGTACGCCTGCCGGTAACCGTCAAAACCCGCCTCGGCTGGGACGAAGACTCGAAAAACATCGTCGAGATCGCCGAACGGCTGCAAGACGCGGGAATCGCCGCGCTGACGATCCACGGCCGGACGCGGGCGCAGCTTTACCGCGGCGAGGCCGACTGGACGCTGATCGGCGAGGTAAAACGCAACCCGCGAATGCATATCCCGATCATCGGCAACGGCGACATCGACTCGGCGGAAAAGGCTGCGGCGGCATTCGAACGCTACGGCATCGACGGCATCATGATCGGCCGCGCCACTTACGGCCGGCCGTGGATATTTAAAGAAATCCGCCATTTTCTGAAGACCGGCGAACAACTCAAGCAGCCTTCCGTGCACGAGCGAGTGGAATTGGCGAAACTCCACTTCGCAAAATCGCTCGAATTCAAGGGCGACAAAGTCGGCGTGCTGGAAATGCGGCGCCATTTCTCCTGTTATTTCAAAGGACTGCCCGATTTCAAGCCTACGCGGCTGAAGCTGGTAACGCTGAACGATCCGGCCGAAATCGTCGCTACGCTCGATTACGTCGCCGAACGGTGGGGCGACTTCGACACGTCGGAGATCGTTCCGCAACCGCTCTCGCACGACGTCTGACAGGCTTTTCCGCTCCGGGTCGTTCACGCGCCCAGCAAAAACCTATCGGGAAAAAGACTGCGGGAACGATTTTTTCGACGGTATCCATACAATATTTAAAAAATAGGAATCGTTATTTTTACCGGTTCCGAGGAAAGGCCGTGTCCGGAAGCCGGATCAGCCCGCCCGTAAAACGCCGGAACCGCAAAACCGCATCGTCAGGACAATATTCCGCGAAGTTTCGCAGTTATATAAATAAAATAAAAACCAACGGCAACTGGGTTCTCGTCGCAGACTCCGCCGAAAAGCGTGCGCGGAGCGCGAAGAGGAACCGCTAAAAAACAGGAAACAGACACAATGAACCAATTCTACCTTTTTTATAACTGACAAATTCATTCACTAAAATTTATTGTTTCTATGAAAAAGGGTTTTGTATGGGCAGGGGTGCTGGCAGTCTCGATGGTTGCAAGCGGAGTAACTGCTTACACCGTAACGAAAGCAGCCGACAAGGACAGCTATACGCCCGCCGAATCGTTCGCATCGAACGTCGGCACGCACTTCACCGCCTATGAGGAAGGCGGATATCCAGACCTCACCTATGCGGCCGAAAATGCCGTCAAGGGAGTCGTTAACATTGTCAACACGCAGGAAATCTCGTCCCGCGCAGGTTATCGCGGCGGATACGGCGACGACGGCGGCTTCGAACAGTTCTTCGACCTGTTCGGCATTCCGAGAGGCCAGTACCGGCAACAGCCGGAGCAACAGCCGCGGCCGCAGGAGCGCAAAAGCGGCGGATCGGGCGTCATCATCAGTCCGGACGGCTATATCGTAACGAACCACCACGTGGTGGACAACGCGTCGAAACTGAAAGTGACGCTGAACGATAAACGAACGTTCGACGCCAAAGTCATCGGCACCGACCCGACGACCGAAGTGGCGCTGATCAAAATCGACGCGAACGACCTGCCGACCATTCCGATCGGAAATTCGGACGCTCTGCGTCTCGGCGAGTGGGTGCTGGCCATCGGCAGCCCGTACGGACTGCAGAATACGATCACGGCCGGGATCGTCAGCGCCAAGGGGCGTAGCCTGCAGGCGTTGCCGACGCAGTACAGCCTCGAATCGTTCATCCAGACCGACGCGGCCGTCAATCCGGGCAACAGCGGAGGCGCGCTGGTGAATACCAAAGGCGAGTTGGTCGGCATCAACACGCTGATCCAGTCGCAGACCGGAAGTTACATCGGCTATTCGTTCGCCGTGCCGACCTCGATCGTTAAAAAAGTGGTGGTCGACCTGAAAGAGTACGGCGTCGTACAGCGGGCCATGCTGGGCATCGGCTACAACGCGATCGACGAAGCGTTCCTCGAAAGCGATAAAGGCAAATCGACCGGTATCAAGGAACAAGGCGGTATTTACGTCGGCGAAGTATACCCGGGCAGCGCTGCCGAAGCCGCAGGAATCAAGACGGGCGACATCATCACCGAAATAAACGGGGTGAAAATCGAAGGATCGGCCCAGGTTTCTGAAGAGATCGCCAAGCACCGACCGAACGATAAGATCACGGTAAGCGTAAAAAGAGGCTCGGACGTGAAACAAATCGAAGTGGTCTTGCGTAATAAGACTGGTAACACCGACGTGATCACCAAAGACCAAGTTTCGGCCTACGATGCGCTGAACGGCGAGTTCGCCGAAGTGTCGGAAAAAGCGCTGAAATCGCTTAAGATCAAAGGAGGTGCGGTAGTGACAGGCGTTCACGAAGGAGGATTGCTCGACAAGGCGGGCATCCGCAGAGGATCGGTCATCACGCGGATCAACAACTCGACCATCAGTTCGGTAAACGACCTGAACCGCATTACGTCGGCAATCGAATCGATCGAATGGATCAACCCGGACGGCACGCGCGACCGGTTGCTGATCATGCCGAAATAGGCGGAGAAACTTTCCCCGTTGTTACTTGAGAAACGTTGCAGGCTCTTTCACGGAGCGCTGCAACGTTTCATAAAAGTTTAGTTAGGTATCAACAAGAGAACTATACGATGAGACAATTAAAAATTACCAAATCCATTACCAATCGCGAAAGCGCATCGCTGGACAAATACCTGCAGGAGATTGGCAAAGAGGATTTGATTACCGTAGAGGAAGAGGTAGATCTGGCGCAGCGGATCAAAAAGGGCGACAAGGAAGCCCTCGAAAAACTGACTCGCGCCAACCTTCGGTTCGTGGTTTCCGTTGCGAAACAGTACCAGAACCAGGGCCTGTCGCTGCCTGACCTGATCAACGAGGGGAATTTGGGACTGATCAAGGCCGCCGAGAAGTTCGACGAAACGCGCGGCTTCAAATTTATTTCTTATGCCGTATGGTGGATCCGCCAGTCGATCCTGCAGGCGCTGGCCGAACAGAGCCGCATCGTCCGCCTGCCGCTGAACCAGGTGGGATCGCTCAATAAGATCAACAAGGCGTTCGCCCGGTTCGAGCAAGAGCACGAACGGACTCCGTCGCCCGAAGAGCTGGCCAACGAGCTGGACTTGCCTAAAGAAAAGGTGACCGACACACTCAGGGTTTCGGGACGCCACGTATCGGTGGACGCTCCGTTCTCGGACGGCGAGGACAACAGCCTGCTCGACGTGCTGGTCAACAACGATTCGCCGATCGCCGACCGCGGCCTGATCAACGAATCGCTCGGCACGGAAGTCGAACGCGCCCTGTCGACGCTGACCGACCGCGAACGCGACATCATCAAATATTTCTTCGGGATCGGCTGCTCGGAAATGACGCTCGAAGAGATCGGCGAGAAATTCGGACTGACCCGCGAACGCGTCCGTCAGATCAAAGAAAAAGCAATCCGCCGACTGCGCCACAGCACCCGGAGCAAATTGCTGAAATCCTATCTCGGATAATTCGACGCAATCTACCGCAATCAAAAAACGCCAGCTAAAAATAGCCGGCGTTTTTTATTTCCTCTGGTATCTCGCATCGGACACGTAAAAAAGCCATCCCGGAAAAGGATGGCTTTTATATTCGACGCCGAAAACGGCAGACTACAACGCGTTGACGTGAAGCTGAACGCTGCTTTTCAGGTTGGCGGCTTTATTCTTGTGGATCACATTCGTTTTGGCGAGTTTGTCCAGCATGGCGGTCACCTTCGGAAGCAACGCTACGGCGGCATCCTTCTCAGTCGTATTGCGCAACGCCTTTACGGCATTACGGGCCGTTTTGTGATAATATTTATTCCGGGCGTTTTTCACCTCGGTCTGGCGTATTCTTTTCTTCGATGACTTGTGATTTGCCATTTTCGTAAATTTATTTATTTCATCTTTATTTCGTAGCCCATAGGAGAATCGAACTCCTCTTTCAAGAATGAAAATCTTGCGTCCTAACCGATAGACGAATGGGCCATCGCGCAACCAGATTGACTGATTCAGCGGTGCAAAGGTAGCCAAAAACTGAATATTTGCAAATTTTTCGACGAAAATTTCATCTTTTATTTCCGATTCTTTGGATTCCGGCGAAACCGCCGGCCCGAAAAACCGGCCCCGAACCTCCGCCGGAGCAGGCTACAACTCCCCGGCCCCTTTCTCTTTTCCGGCCGACGCCCGCTGGCGCTTGTCGTACAAAAAATAATCGAGCCCCAGAGCCAGCAGCAGGAAAAAGTTATAGACCGTGCCGGCGACCAACGCAGCGATCAGCAGATAGAGCGTACAGAGCCACGAAACGGCCAGAAACCGTTTCTCGATCCCGCCCGACACGAAATGCAGCAGATAGCACATTCTGCGACGGAAAGTCAGCCCGAGGTAAAATGCGATGAAACACGCCGACACGACGAGTCCCGCCTTCGGATAATCGCGGCTGAGCAACGCCCCGATTACGACGCCAGAAACGACCGCCTGAATCGCTGTTTTCGGAGAAATCTTCATTATTTTCATCGACGGCAAAGGTACTATAAAAATATATTTATAGCTTTGCGGTGTTTTAAAATATTTTTTCATGCCTAACTTATCCGATAAGGGGGTATACCTGCCCCCCTCGCCGATCCGTAAATTGGTACCGTATGCCGAAAAAGCAAAAAGCCGCGGAATCAAAGTCTACCACCTGAACATCGGGCAGCCCGACATCTGCACGCCGCAGGTCGCCGTGGACGCCGTCAAGAATATTTCCGATCACGTCTTCGAATACGGCCATTCGGCGGGTAACGAAAGTTACCGCCGCAAACTGGTCAAATACTACGAAAGCGTCGGCATCGACGTGACGGCCGACGACCTGATGATCACCGTCGGGGGGTCGGAAGCGATTTTCATGGCCATGACCATCTGCCTGAACCCGGGCGACGAGGTACTGGTACCCGAGCCGTTCTACGCCAATTACAACGGCTTCGCGATGGAAGCGGGCGTGAATATCAAGCCGATCTCGTCGACCATCGCCAACGACTTCGCGCTGCCTCCGATGGAGGATTTCGAACGGCTGATTACGCCGCGCACCAAAGCGATTCTGATCTGCAACCCGAACAACCCGACCGGATACGTCTATTCCGAGGAGGAGTACGCGCAACTGCGCGATATCGTGCTGAGGCACGACCTGTACCTGATGGCGGACGAAGTATACCGCGAATTCTGCTACGACGGGACGCAATGCATCTCGGTAATGAACCTCAAGGGAATCGAACAGAACGTGGTAATGATCGACTCGGTGTCGAAACGTTACAGCATGTGCGGCGTACGGCTCGGAACGCTCGTATCGCGCAACAAGGCGATCATCGCCGCCGCGCTGCGGATGGGACAAGCGCGGCTGTGCCCGCCCTATCTGGCCCAGGTGGCGGCCGAAGCGGCGCTGGACACTCCGGCGAGTTATTTCCGGGAAGTGCACGACGAATACGCCGCGCGCCGCAACTGCATCGTCGAGGCGCTGAACAAAATCGAAGGGGTCTACTGCCCGATGCCGAAAGGATCGTTCTACTCGATCGTGAAGCTTCCGATCGACAGCAGCGAGCGTTTCGCCCAATGGCTACTCGAAGAGTTCGAATACAAAGGACAAACCGTCATGCTGGCCCCGGCGACCGGATTCTACGCCTCGTGTTACCTCGGACACGACGAGGTGCGCATCGCCTACGTCATCAAGCGCGAAGACCTGCTGGCCGCCGCCGAATGCCTGCGCGAAGCGCTAAAAGTATATCCGGGCCGCAAAACGACCCGCTAACCCGGTTATCGGAAAATCTGCGGAAAACGCCTGCGGTCACCGATCGCCGGCGTTTTTCAACGCGCCGAGTATTCCGGTCAGAAACTGCCAGAACCGTCCGACGGAAGCGATCTCCAGCTTCTCGTCCGGCGAATGTACGCCGCGAAGGGTCGGACCGATGGATATCATCTCCAGATCGGGATATTTTTGCAAGAACAGACCGCACTCCAGTCCGGCATGGATCGACCGCACCTGCGGTTGCGCGCCGAACAGCTTGTCGTAAACACTGCGGGCCACCTCCAGCAGCCTGGAATCCGGATCGGGATTCCAGCCCGGATAGCCGTCCGAACGACTTACGTCGGCGCCGGCCAGCCGCAGCACCGATTCGACCGATGCCGACGCGGCATCCCGCGCGCTCTGTATCGCAGAACGCTGCGAAGTCGTGATTTCGACCAACAGTTCGCCGACGAATTTGACGGAAGCCAGGTTCGTCGACGTTTCGACCATGCCCGGCATCACCGGACTCATCGCCAGCACGCCGTTCGGCACGCCGCACACGGCGTCCAGCAGACTACGCTGCGCTTCGATATCCATTACCGTATCCGGCGCGGGCATATCGGTCAGCGCCAGATCCATTCCGGTTTCGATCGTCCCGTATTCGCGTTTCAGGTCGTCCCGAAACTCCTCAAAAAAACGCCTGACCCGTTTCACCTCGCGGGACGGAACGCCGAAAACGGCAAACGCCTCGCGCGGGATCGCATTACGCAGGTTCCCGCCGTCGAAATAGGCGAGCCGCAGGTCGATATCGCTCGCGTCGATCCTCCACAAAAAACGGTTCAACACTTTGTTCGAATTGGCCCTGCCCTTTTCGATATCGTCGCCGGAATGACCGCCGAGCAGACCGGAAACGTCGATCCGGAAAAATTCGTAATTCTTGACCGGTTCTTCCTGCCGGTAATTCAGCGTAGCCACCGTATCGATCCCGCCGGCGCAGCCGATAAAAATCTGCCCTTCATCCTCCGAATCGAGGTTGATCAGATACTTGCCGGAAAGCATATCCTCGCCCAGCCCGAAGGCCCCGGTCAGTCCGGTCTCCTCGTCTACCGTGAACAGGCATTCCAGCGGTCCGTGCGGAACGTCCGCCGAAGCCAGCACCGCCAGCTCGGCCGCCATGCCGATGCCGCAGTCGGCGCCGAGCGTCGTGCCGGTCGCCGTAACCCAACCGTCCGCGATGCGCGTCTGGATCGGATCTTTCTCGAAATCGAAATTCACGCTGCTGTTTTTCTCGCACACCATATCCACGTGGCTCTGCAAGACGACGGTCGAACGGTCTTCCATCCCTTCGGTCGCCGGTTTGCGGATCACGAGGTTGCCCACGCCGTCGCGCCGGTACTCCAACCCGTGACTTTTGGCGAAATCGACCAGGTAAGCCATGATCTTCTCCTCTTTCTTGGACGGACGGGGAATCCGGGTTATCTGGTCGAAATAGTCCCACACGATCCGAGGGGTCAATTGTGCAATTTCTGACATTTCCTTAAAAATTTAATCTTCCTTGTAAATGTAATCATAATTTCGTTAGTTTGTACAAAACTTCGGCCAATGATGAATTTCAGAATCGGGCACGGATACGACGTGCACGCATTAGCGCAGGGGCTCCCGTTGTGGCTGGGAGGCATACGTATCGAACACGCCCTCGGCTGCGTCGCCCACTCGGACGGAGACGTACTGATCCATGCGCTGTGCGACGCGTTGCTCGGAGCCGCCGCGATCGGCGACATCGGATTGCATTTTCCGGATACTTCCGAAGCGTACAAAGGCATCGACAGCAAGATCCTGCTGCGCCGTACCGTGGAACTGATCGGACGGCAGGGCTACGCAATCGGGAATGTCGACTGCACGCTCTGTCTGCAACGTCCCAAAATCAAACCGCACATTCCAGCCATGCGCGAAACGCTGGCCTCCGCGATGGGAATCGCTCCGGAAGCCGTATCGGTCAAGGCGACCACCACCGAACGCCTCGGTTTCGTCGGACGCGAAGAGGGGATCGAAGCTCACGCGGTAGCGCTGATCTTCAAACCATAGCCTCCGCTCGCGCCGAAAAAACGAAAAGCCCCGCATCGGTTCGATGCGGGGCTTTTCGTCGGAAGCAATCCGTTATTTTTTTGATTTTGCGATGATCTCGCGGCACTGTTCGAGCGTCAGTTCGGCAGGCACGTACCCTTTCGGGATGCGGTAATTTTTCCCCTGCCAAGCGATATAAGGGCCATAACGGCCGTTCAGTACCTGCAATCCGTCGTCCTCGGGATAAGTGCGGATCGGCTCCTTCGCCTTGGCGTCCTTCTCGCGCTTGTCCCGGATCAGCGATACGGCACGATCCAATTCGATCGTATAAGGATCGTCTGTCTTGCCCAACGAGACGAACTTGCCGTCGTGCCGCACATAAGGCCCGAACCGGCCGATGCCGATCACCACCTCTTTCTCCTCGAACTCGCCGACGGTACGCGGCAGCGTAAACAGGTCGAGCGCCTCTTCGAGCGTGATCGAAGCGATCAACTGCCCTTTTCTCAGGCTCGCAAAACGCGGTTTCTCCGCATCGTCGGCATCGCCGATCTGGGCGACCGGGCCGAAACGTCCGATTTTGACGTAAACCGGCTTGCCGCTTTTCGGATCGGTTCCGAGCAGATGGGGCTGACTGCTTCTGACCGGTTGGCTTTCGAGCGCCCGATCCACCGTCGAATGGAACTTTTCGTAGAACTTACGGATCATATCGACCCAACTTTTATCCCCTTCGGCAATTTCGTCGAACTCCTTTTCGACCATCGCCGTAAAATTATAGTCCATCACATCGGTAAACTGCTGGTCGAGATAATCGGTCACCAACATGCCGATATCGGTCGGAGAAAGCTTGTTTTTCTCTTTCCCTACATGCTCGCTGAGCTCTTTGCGGACAATCTCCCCTTTTTCGAGTTTCAACTGGACATACCCCCGTTTGCCGCCCTCGCGGTTCTCTTTAACCACATAGCCGCGCGTGATGATCGTCGAAATCGTCGGCGCATAGGTGGACGGGCGACCGATCCCCAGCTCTTCAAGCCTTTTGACCAGCGACGCCTCGCTGTAACGCGGCGGACTCTGCGTGAAACGCTGCAACGCCGTAACGCTTTTCGCCTCCGGCCGATCCCCCTGTTTCAACGGGGGCAGCAGCGCCTCTTCGCCCTCCTGCGCCTCGTCTTCGGTCGATTCGGAATACAATTTCAGGAAACCGTCGAACAGCACGGTCTCGCCCGTAGCGACGAAACGCTCCTCCGCATTGCTGATCTCGATATCGACCACCGTCCGTTCGGTCTGGGCCGCCGCCATCTGCGAGGCGATCGTCCGTTTCCAGATCAAATCGTACAGCCTTTTTTCGGCCGGAGCGGCGTCGATCACGGTCTTATCCATGTAAGACGGGCGGATCGCTTCGTGCGCTTCCTGTGCTCCTTTCGTTTTGGTTTTATAGTTGCGGACTTCCGAATATTTTTCACCGAAAAGCTTGACGATCTCCGCTTTCGCCGCAGCGATCGCCTGTCCGGACAAGTTCACCGAATCGGTACGCATATAAGTGATATACCCCGCCTCGTACAACCGCTGCGCTACCGACATCGTCTGGCTCACCGACATACCGAGTTTGCGCCCGGCTTCCTGCTGCAACGTGGACGTGGTGAACGGCGCGGCCGGAGATTTTTTCGACGGCTTGCGCTCGACGTTCCGTACGGTAAAGACGGCGGTCTTGCACTTTTCGAGCAGCGCGAGCGCCTCCTGTTCGGTCGCATAGCGTTTACTGAGTTCGGCCCGGAACGCGGATTTCTTCCCGTCCGCATCGGTAACCGTAAAATCGGCCAGCACCCGGTAATAGGCCGCGGCCTTGAAATCCATGATCTCGCGCTCGCGCTCGACGATCAGCCGTACGGCCACGCTCTGAACGCGTCCGGCCGACAACGACGGCTTGATCTTTTTCCACAGAACCGGCGACAGTTCGAATCCCACCAGACGATCCAGAATCCGGCGCGCCTGCTGGGCATTGACCAGATTCAGGTCGATCGTGCGCGGATTTTCGATGGCATGTAAAATGGCATTTTTCGTGATCTCATGGAAAACGATCCTCTTGGTCTTGTCGTCTTTCAGCCCGAGCACCTGGGACAGGTGCCACGCGATGGCCTCCCCCTCGCGGTCTTCATCGGACGCCAGCCAAACCGTGCCGGCCTCCTTGGCGAGTTTTTCCAACTCCGCTACCGTCTTCTTCTTATCGGGAGATATTTCGTAATGCGGTGTAAAATCATTTTGGATGTCGATTCCCAACTCTTTCTTCGATAGGTCCCGGATATGCCCGAAACTGGATTTTACCACATAGCCCTTACCCAAAAATTTTTCGATAGTCTTTGCTTTGGCCGGAGACTCCACGATCACCAGATTTTCCTGCATAAATATTTTCGTTTTTCGGCGGTCCGGTTGCCCGATACCGCGACTTTCATTATTGTATTATAAAGAGAAAACCTAAAGTTCTACTCCTTTAGGTTTCGTTGATTTGTTTCCGAATCATTTTACCAACGTATAAGCGACGATCACCCGCAACGGCGGATCGCTCGCCCCGGTCTTCAGCTTCACCTGTTTGAATTCGGCGAGTAGGTCTCCGCCGGGGCCCAGCGTCATCGTCCGAGGAGCGCTGTCGGGCTTGGCGATCAGTTTTTGCAGAAAGATCGTGATGTCGGTAGCGTAATTGCCGTTCGTCCGATCCAGATAACCTCCGTATATCAGGCTCGTGCCGGAACTCGTTTCGTAAGTATAGTCGTAGTCCGGAATCCCGGTAAACTTCCTATAATCCGAATAGGAACCGATCCGCGAAGGCGCCTGATTGAAATTCTCTGCGGTAGGATCGGCCAGCGACCAGACCAGCGACGCTTTGTTGATAACCATCGAATTGTACGGAGCGACGACCTTCCCGAGCAACTGATCGACGAAATCGTCGGTAAACCGCACGAACGTAGCCACCCCGCCCAGCGTCTGCACATAACCGTACGGCAGCGGCGTCGAAGTCGTCAGCGTATCGTTGATCCCCTGAATCGGAGTTCCCGTGTAATCATGGCTGATCATACTGACATGGGCCTGATTGAACAGCGTATTGTCGAACGAATAATAAGTAATGACCGTATCTTTGGGAGTCGTCGCCGTCGCATCGGTAAAGTTGCGAGTATAGAGCCCCATCTCCATCGACGCCAGGGCGAGCCGGTAAACGCACGCATCGGGGTCGGACGAAGGATCCGGAGCAAAACAGAATCCCTTATACGCATCGTGGAACAGGGAATCGCTGGTATAAGTCCCCCCCGTGGTATCCATCAGCCGGTGGGCGAACTCGATAGCGGCTTCGCTGTCCAGCTTCAGCATCACTTCTTCGGACGGGACGCCGGTTATCTCGAAACTGAACAGCACCTTGTCGCTCACGATGGAAGACGGGTCGAAATCGGCATAATAAGTCGTATCGCTGTCCAAGTACCCGGTCAGTTCGTAGATATTGAATTTCTGGGTTTTGCTCGAGTCGCCGTAAAACGAACCGTTGAACGTCAGCCACAACATCAACGAGTCGAACACCGGCGCGATACCGAACATTTCGCTGCCCGTCGTAAAATAATTCATGTTGTACTGGGCGCAAAAAGAGGCTTTCGTCCGGCCGAAAACCGGATCCCAACCCGATCCCATATAACCGTAGACCATTCCGCTCGTCGGGAACGAATCCGACTCGGTCAGGTAAGTGTCGATACCGCGCAAAGTGTCCAAACAGACCTTCATCTGCTCGTCGTCGGGAATGAAATCGTCCCCGAACTGATTATCCACTTTCGTACAAGAAAACAAGATGGCTGCCGTGAGCAACAGTGTCGCTGCGATCCCTCTTCGATTCGGCCTATTCATTTGCGAGTATTTTGTTGTAAAACGCCTGATAATGATCCAGATATTCTGCCGTCGTTTTATCCTGGAACTCCAGAAAAGGCTTTTTCTTTTCATGCAGGAAATCCACGATCGGCGCAGCAGGCTCCGGCGTCTCGAAAATTACGCCGTCCGCATAGTTGATAACGAACTTCATCAGGTTTTCGTATGTGGGATCGTCCAGATAATCGAGATATTTTTTAGGCACGCCCTCGCCCTGTATCTTGGCTTTGAACTTTTTGTCCAGCTCTCCTTCGAACGCATCGTCGTAAAGCGAAACGACGATCTTCACTTTTTTGAATATCGGATCGTCTGCGAACAGATTGCGCAGGTAAACCGGCACGATCGAAGAGAACCATCCGTGGCAGTGCACCACGTCCGGCGTCCAGCGCAGTTTTTTGACCGTCTCCAGCACCCCCCTGGCAAAAAAGATGGCCCGCTCGTCGTTGTCCGGGAACAAAACGCCGTTCTCGTCGCGGACGATCGCCTTGCGGTGAAAATAATCTTCGTTGTCGATAAAATAGATCTGCACCCTCGCCGCAGGAATCGAAGCGACCTTAATGATCAGCTGATGGTCGTTGTTATCGATGATCAGGTTCATTCCCGACAGGCGGATCACCTCGTGCAACTGGTTGCGCCGTTCGTTGATCAAACCGTAACGCGGCATGAAGGTTCGAATCTCATTTCCTCGTTCCTGCATATTTTGGGAGAGCGTTCTGCATAAAACGGACATATCGCTTTCAGGGAGATACGGAGTTATTTCCTGACAGACATAAAGAATTTTGCAGTTACTCATTGGTACGAATTTTTCATCAATAGGATTTGAGACCTGATACAAAGATACTATTTTTTTTACGATTACCGTGCTGCGCAACGGCTTTTTTGCCCGTTTACAGGATCAGCATGGCATCGCCGTAGGTCCCGAAACGGTATTCCTCCGTACGGGCCACTTCGTAAGCGTCCATCAACAGGTCGTAACCGGCAAAAGCCGCCACCATCATCAACTGCGTCGAATAGGGCAGGTGGAAATTGGTGATCATGCAGTTGGCCACGCTGAATTCGTACGGTTCGAATATAAACTTGTTGGTCCAGCCTTCGAACGGCTTCAGCCGGCCGTCGGTAGACACGGAACTCTCGATCGAACGCATCACCGTCGTACCGACCGCGCAAACCTTGCCGCCCGCATCCTTGACTTCGTTCACCCGTTCGGCAGTCTGCTGCGGAATAATCACCTGTTCCGAATCCATTTTGTGCTTGGTCAAATCCTCTACGTCCACCGTCCGGAAATTTCCGAGGCCGACGTGCAATGTCAGGAAAGCCATATGGATTCCTTTGATTTCCATTCGCTTGAGCAGGTGCTTACTGAAGTGCAAGCCGGCTGTCGGCGCAGCTACGGCTCCTTCGTTTTTGGCGAATATGGTCTGGTAACGCTCGTCGTCGATCGGCTCAACCTTCGTACGGATCCACTTGGGCAGCGGCGTCTCGCCCAGTTTGAACAGGGCGGCCTTGAATTCGTCGTAATCGCCGTCGAACAGGAAACGCAACGTCCGTCCACGGGAAGTCGTATTGTCGATCACCTCGGCCACCAGCAGGTCGTCGTCACCGAAATAGAGTTTGTTTCCGATCCTGATCTTGCGGGCCGGATCCACCAGAACATCCCACAACCGGAGTTCCCGGTTCAGCTCGCGCAACAGGAAGATCTCGATCTCGGCGCCCGTTTTCTCTTTGTTGCCGTACAGGCGGGCCGGAAACACCTTGGTATCGTTGAAAGTGAAAATATCCCCCGGCTTGAAATAATCGACTACGTCTTTGAAAACCCGATGCTCGATTTTTCCAGTTTTGCGGTTCAGCACCATCAGCCGGGATTCGTCCCGGCACTCGGCCGGATATTTGGCCAACATATCGGCCGTGAAATTGTAATTATACTGAGATAATTTCATTATTTATTGAAATGAACTTTGGAATCTGCAAATTCAAACGGGACAATACTATTTATACGCAAAATTTTGGCTTTTGTTTCACTGCGCCGATCTTTTTCGCGCGAACGGAGCCTCCGGCCTACCGGCGCACGTCCTCCGTTCCATCCGGATCGGGAAACAGCAGCCCCTGCACCTGCGGAAGCGTATAGGCGTCTTCCAGCGTGAAATCGCCGCTACGGGTACGGCAAAGCGCCGTCAGGTAGGCCCCGCTGCCCAGCTTTTCACCGAGATCGCGGGCGATCGAACGAATATAAGTTCCCTTGCTGCACCGGATCCGGAGCGTCGCCCGGGGCGGTTCGAAAGACTCGAGCCGCATCCCGTACACGGTAACCGGCGCGCGGCGCATCTCCACTTCCGTCCCCTGCCGGGCGTATTCGTAGGCCCGTTTGCCATCGATCGACTTGGCCGAATAGACCGGAGGCAACTGCATCTGTTCGCCCTCCATCGCGCGCAAGGCTTCTTCGAGCATCTGCCGCGTAATATGTTCGTAGGGGAAAGTCCGGTCGACCGGGTGTTCCATATCGAAACTGGGCGTAGTCGCTCCCAACGCCAGCGTCGTCAGGTACTCTTTCGGCTGCGCCTGCAACGCTTCGGCCTGTTTGGTCGCGCGTCCCAGACACACGATCAGGACGCCGGTGGCCAGCGGATCGAGCGTGCCGGCATGTCCGACCTTGATCTTGCGATGTCCCAGCCGGCGCATTATTACCTTAATTTTTCGGACGACGTCCGAAGAGGTCCACCCAAGGGGTTTGTCGATAGGAAGCACATACCCTTCGGCAAAGGGCAGATCGGCAGAAAGCGGTTGTTTCAAAATGAATTTTTTTAAGACTGTTCAATTCGGATTCAGACCAGCGAATAGACGATGGACGCCGCGCCGACCAACAGGCAGTACACGGCAAAATAGATCAGCTTGCCCCGCTTCACGATCCCGATCATCCAGCGGCAGGCAATGAATCCCGACACGAAGGCCGTAACGAAACCGGCCAGCAGCGCAACGGCCGAAATTCCGCTCTCGGAAGGGTGGAACCCGCCCTTCATCGCATCGAGGAATGCCTCGCCGAGAATCGGGATCAGCACCATCAGGAACGAAAACCGGGCTACTTCTTCCTTGCGGTCGCCGAGCATCAGTCCGGTCGAAATAGTCGATCCGGAACGCGAAAGACCGGGCAGGATCGCCGCGAAAGCCTGCGCGAGCCCGATTACGAAAGCATCCTTGAACGAAATTTCCGCTTTCTGCCGGGGACGGGCGTAATAGGCGAAAGACAACAGCGCAGCCGTAATCAGCAACGAAATCCCCACGACCAACAATCCGGATGCGAAAAGTTCCTCCACATAATCCTTAAAGAAAAATCCGACGATCGCCACCGGTACCATCGAAAGCATTATTTTGCAAATATAGATCGTTTCGTCGTTCCACTGGAAACGAAAAAATCCGGCGATCAACCGGGCCAGTTCGTTGCGGAAAACCACAATCGTGCTGCATACCGTAGCGGCGTGCACCGCGACGGCGAAAGTCAGGTTCTCTTCGCCCTGAAGACCGAACAACGTATTGAAAATCTGTAAATGGCCGGAACTGCTCACCGGCAAAAACTCCGTAAGTCCCTGTACCAGCCCCAAGACGACCGCTTCCCACACCTCCATCGGTTACTCCTCCTTTTTCGGTTTCTTCATAATAGCGTAAATCTCGAAGGCGAAACCGCCCAGCACCAACAGCGGAGCGAGCGTAATGCGCCGGAAACTGAACATATCCTCGTTGAACACGTTCGGATCGTCGCTGCCGCCGCCGCTCATCAGGATAAATCCGAGGACGATCACGGCAAAGCCGATCAGCATCAACTTATAATTGGTAAAAGTCAACGGCATCCGGTTCGATTTTCCGGCGTCCGTCGTGTTTTTCTCATTTTTTTTCATCCGTTCTCCGTGTTTATGACGGCAGGCCCGCCGCCTGTTATGCTCTAAAATATAACGCAACCGGCCGGCAATCATTGTAAAACCGGGCCGGATTCCGAAAAAATCAATACAAATACAACTTATCGGTCCGCATCCGCAGGAATTTACGAACGGCGAAAGCGGTGAACACCAGCGAAATGAGAATACCCCCCACCATCATCGCCCCGAAAATGAACAGCAGTTGCAACTGATCCGAAACGAACTTCACCTCCGGCAGCCCTTCGTGCAGCCCGGCGATCATCACGGCCAGCATCGCCCACGAGATCAGCCCGGCATAGATTCCCTGCAAGATACTGCCGCCCAGGAACGGCTTCGTAATAAACCAGCGCGTGGCCCCGACCAGCTTCATCGTATGGATCAGGTAACGTTTCGAGAAAATCGTAACGCGGATCGTATTGTTCAGCAGGATCAGCGAAATAATCAGCAGCGCGCCGCCGAACAGCAACAGCACCAGGTTGAATTTATTGATGTTGGACGTAACCTGCTCGATCACGTTCCGCTGGTAGACCACCTCGTCGACCCCGTCCCACGACATGACCTGCTTCTCGAGGGCCGACAGCGCCCCTGTTTCGGCCGAACGTCCGTCCAGTTTCACCTCGTAGGAATCCGGCAGCGGATTCGTCTGCAGAAATTCGACGAAATCGCTTCCCAGATAGGCCTGGAAATCGGCCGCCGCCTGGTCTTTCGGAATGAATTTCACTTCCCGGATCGCGGGGTTCGTCTCCAACTGCCGCTTTACCGCAGCGGAAGTCTCCTCCGGAATGCCGTCTTTCAGCATCACGAACACCGACACGTTCTCTTTCAGCCGGTTCGAAGCGTTCAGCGCGCCGAGGATCAGGTATCCCACCGCGCCGAGCAGAAAGAGCACCAGCGCGATGCTGACCGTCGAAATAATGTAGGCATTCCGAACCTTGCGTTTGATTTTCCTGTTATTGTTTACAGCCATAACCTAATCAGCTATTTTCCGTTTGTTTGCGTTTGCGTACCGCCGCGACGGAGACGGCTGCGACCAGCCCGGCCAAAAGCAACAGCGAACAGGCGCGCGTAACGGCCGTCAGCGCCGCATAGTGCGGAGCGCGGAAACGGAACTCGACCGTATGGTTTCCCGCCGGCAACGCCATCGCCCGCAGCACGTAATCGGCACGAAAATAGGGCGCCTCTTCGCCGTCGACATAGGCCGTCCATCCGTGCGGATAATAAATTTCGGAGAATACGGCGACCCCTTCCGCCGGGGCCGTATATTCGTAACGTTGCAGATTGACCCTGTATTCGGTCATCCGGATCGACGCAGTCGAGTCGGCCGCCGGCACGACTCCCTGCAACGCATCGGCGAAGCGCTCGTCGACTACGGCCACCCGTTTGGTATCGGTCGTCGTCAGCGCATCGATCTCCAGATCGGGGGTTTCGACGAAAGCTACCGAATCGACGAACCAGGCGGCGCCGTTGGCTTCCGGATTATGCTGCACGGATAACCGGCCCGTCTGTTGATCCGGCACGATGACGTAGCGCGTATTGAGCATATTGTACACGTTCATATTCATCTTCGACAGATGGCGGTCGATCAGATCCTGGTAGCGGTGCAGCTTGGCTCCGTGGTAGCCGCCGACCGAACGGTGGAAATAGGAAGTCGAAGCGTCGTTGAACGTGCTGACCGAAAGATTCAGCACCCGGTATCCGGGCTCGCCGGTCGAGTCGGCCAGGATCTGCCGGTCGGCCTCCGTCGGACGGATTTCGGCCCGGTTCGGCAAAACGAATGTGTCGCCGTTCAGATAGCGCAGGTTGACGGGCACCATATCGGCCGTCACCAACACGCCGAGCAGCAGCACGAAAGCCGTCTTCTTGATCTTTTCCGCCGCGAACGCCCAGACTACGCCGGCCGCCAACAGCACGAACAGCAACGAACGGAACGCATCGGCCCGCATCATCGAGGCGCGCTCGGAACGCATCGCCGAAGCCACCTCCTGCGGAAGCTGATCTTCGCCCTGACCGGAAAACGACATCAGCGCGCCGCCGAACACGAGGAACAGCAACGCGATTCCTCCGACCGTCAGCACCGCCGATCGAAGTCCTTTCATCAACCGCTGCCGGTCGAATTCGCCGCACCAGAGCCGCTGCAACACGACGGCCATCAGAAACGGCACGCTCCATTCGGCGATCACCAAGATCATCGACACGGTGCGGAACTTATTGTACATCGGGAAATAGTTGAAAAACAACTCGGTGAATCCCATAAAATTACTTCCCCAGGACAACAGCACCGCGAGCAGAGTCACGACGAACACCCACCATTTCGAACGCCCGCGCAGCACGAACATGCCGAGCACGGCCAGCAACAACGCCACGGCCCCCAGGTAAACGGGGCCGCTGGTCATCGGCTGGGGCCCCCAGTACGCGGGAACCTGCGAAACGTCGGCGCGGTAATTCCTCAGCACCCCGGCGACCTCCCCGTCCTGCGAAAACCCGCCTTGCGAAGTTCCCCCGTACAGGTTCGGAATCAGCATGTTGAAAGTCTCCGCCTTACCGTAACTCCACGCCGTAGCGTACTGCAGGCCGAGTCCGTCCTGCTTCTTCCCATCAGCGGAAGTCAGTTCGCTACCGCCGCGCATCGTCTCGGACGAATGGCTGTCGATATAATAAAGCATTCCCGCATTACTCCCTACGGCCAGCACGGCCGCCAGCGCCAGCAGTCCGGTCGCTTTGGCAAAATGCGGCAATATCCTTTCCCGGATCGAAAGCACCAACTCGTTGACCCAGAAAGCAATCAAAATAAATAAGAAATAATAGGTAATCTGCGGGTGATTGACCCCGATTTCGATCGTGGCGAAAACACCGGTCAGCGCGGCGCCAATCCACATATTCCGCCGGAACGCGTAATACACGCCGCCGAACAGCATCGGAGCGAAGGCCAGCGCGAGCATCTTTGTAATGTGTCCGGCCCCTATAATGATGAAGAAATAGGTCGAAAAACCGTAAGCGAGAGCCGGAACGATTCCGATCCACGGATTGAACCGCATACACAACAGCATGAAGAAAAACATCGCCATCGCAATGAAAATCAGCGAAGCGGGCTGTCCGAGGAAATAAAATACGCGGGCCAGCGTCTTGATGATCGTGCCTTCGTACTGTACGTTGATCAGGTAGGCCGGCATCCCGCTGAACATATTGCCTTCCCATTGCGGATCTTCGCCATACTTCGCACGGTGCTGCATAATGTCTTCGACACTGCCCTTATATTGCAGAATATCGTGCTGAGCCAGCACTTTCCCGTCGAACTGCGGGGCGAAATAGAACAGGTTGATCACGACGAAAACGACCAGCGCCACCAATATCGGCATCCATCGTTTGAGGGCTTGTTTAGACTCCATGCGGATAAGCTAATAAATGTCAGTCTGCAAAGTAACGAAAAAATGTTGAGAATTCCCCACCCGCGCTCTAATTCCCGGCCGGGAATCCGTCGATCCGCTCCGGCAGCCGGTCGAAACCGTAATAGACGGTTTCGATCTTCTCCGGGAAAACTTTTACGACCCGGAATCCGGAACGGTCGTTGCCCAGCGGCCGACCGGCGGCCCCGGCGGTATGGAATCGCACGCCCCCAAACGAACCCGAAGCGCAGAAATGCAGGTGCCCGGACAGGTAACAGTCCACGCCGTACCGCGCGAACAGGTCGAGGTACTTTCCGCGGCGAACGGACGGGATATTTTCGTAACGGTCCTTCTCATCGGCCGATTCGAGAAAAAACGGATGATGTCCCAGCACGATCGTACGGCCATACCTCCGGGAGCGTTTCAGTTTCGCCGCGAGCCATCTCCACTGCTTCCGCTCGCGGTCGGGACAATCGGCCCAGACGACCGGCGTATTCAACCCGATCAGGTAAGCGCCGCGGTGTGCGAATGCGAAACGGTCGTAACCGTACTTTTTAATATAAGCCTCGACCAGCCGGTCTCTTGCCTCGTTGCCCACGTCGTGGTTGCCCGGCGTAAAATAGACCGGGATCGCCGGATCGATCCGGGCGATCAACCGGTCGAATTCGGCCACTTGTCCGGCGTCGTTCAGGTCGTGCACCATATCGCCCGTCACGACCACGAACGCGGGCCGCAGCCGGTTGATCGCATCGGTAAAAAGCTCCATCAACTCCGTCTCGCGGGCGTAGGAACGGTTGTCGTCGATAAATCCCAACTGCGGATCGCTCAGTTGGATAAAAAAGAACGGATCGCTGCGCTTTTGCGCGGCGACGGAGGAGGCGACGCTTCCCAGAATCATAATCCAAACCAGCAGTTTTCCCATTTTTACAGTTCCCCGTTCGCCGCCGTGATTATTTCAACAACGCTTCGACAAAGACGGGAAAGTGGTCGGACGGATGATTGCGCCCGTCCGAATCGGTCAGGATGCCGAATTTCAGCACCGTCACGCGGTCGTTGACGAACAGGAAGTCGATCTTGCCTTTTTTCATCAACCGCTCCGGAACCTTCACCCCGAAATCGGTGTAACTCCAACCCGGCGTATAGGGCGGCGTCTGCGACACGGCTTCCGCATCGGAAAAAGCGCTCAGCATCACCTCGACCGGATCGCTCCCGGCCCCCGAGTTGAAATCGCCGGAACAAAAGACCGGATACTTCTCCCCGACCGTCTCGCGGATCCGGGCGACCAGCAGTTCGGCCGACTTATGCCGCGCCACGGGACCGATATGGTCGAAATGCGTATTGAAAAAGTAAAACACCCGACGCGTGGCGCGGTCCTTCATCTTGGCCCACGTACAGATCCGGTTCAAAGCGGCGTCCCAGCCTTTCGACACCTTTTCGGGCGTTTCGGAGAGCCAGAATGTTCCGCTGTCGAGTACCTGAATCCGGTCGACGCGGTAGAAAATCGCTGAGAACTCGCCTCCCGCCTCCCCGTCGCGGCCGACGCCGACCGACGCGAAACCGGGCATTTGTTGCAGGTCTTCCATCTGCTCGGGACGGGCCTCCTGCACGCCGACAACATCGTACTCATGAAATAAAATCAGCGCTTTAACCCGTTCCTTACGGTTCGGCCACGCATTTTCGCCGTCGCCGGGGTTGTTGCAACGGATGTTGTAGGAACCTATGTTCAGCGGACGGTTGCGGGCAACGAGACTATCGGCGCCGAACAACAGGATCAGCGCCGACAGATACAAGATCAATCTGTTCATGCCGCTACTTCTGAATGTCGTAAAAGCAGCGTTTCGGAGAGTAGACCTTGCCCTCTTTGACCAGTTTTTTGATCGCTTTGTCGGCTTCGGCTTTTTCGACGCCGGCAGCAGCCGCGATGTCGCCGGGACGCATCGCACCCTTTTCCTGAAGGGCTTTGAGAATTTTTTCTTCCATGACTCGATTCCGATTTGGTTGGTGACGTAAAAATAAGCATTTCGCCCGGTTCTTGCAAATCGGAAATTTTTATCGGGCGATCGGAAAATACGATACCGGAACAACGACGGAGCCATCCCTCATAAACATCTGATTAAAATAACTTTAATTAAAAATCACTCAAGTCGAAAAATATTTCGTAAAAACGGGATTTTTTTATTCCGGGATTAATTCCTACCTTTGAAGGCTGTTTAACATTAAAATTTTTAGTAGAATGCCGAAAATGAAAACCAATTCCGGTGCCAAGAAGCGTTTCGACTTCACCGGATCAGGAAAGATCAAAAGAAAGCATGCTTTCAAAAGTCACATCCTGACGAAGAAAACGAAAAAACAAAAACGGAATCTCACCTACTCGGGACTGATCTCGAAGGTCGATGAAGCCAACGTAAAACTGCTGCTGGTTAAATAAACCGCCGCGCGTTTTACATCAATGTCAAACAAAGAGTGACTTAGCCCCGAAGAGTGTGGGAGAACCATGCCGCTAACCGCTCGTAAAACTTTACAATTATGCCAAGGTCAGTAAATGCAGTTGCATCCAGAGCCCGAAGAAAAAAAGTTTTGAAACTTGCCAAAGGTAACTTTGGTTCAAGGGGAAATGTATGGACGGTCGCCAAAAACACCGTAGAAAAAGGTCTCACCTATGCGTACAGAGACCGCAAGAACAAAAAACGTCAGTTCCGCAGCCTGTGGATTCAGCGTATCAACGCCGCTGTCCGCGGTCAGGGAATGACCTACTCGGAATTCATGGGTAAGATGAACGCCAAAGGAATCCGGCTCAACCGGAAAGTCCTGGCCGATCTGGCTATGAACAACGCCGCAGCATTCGAAAAAATCGTTAAAACAGTGAAATAGCGCTTTCTCCGGGCCTCCCGGACAAACCAGCTAAAGAAAAAGTGTCGGAAACAATTTCGGCACTTTTTTGTTGGTTACTACTTACTACATTCAGCCATTATGCTAATTTTAGTCTAATTTACAGCACAAAACAATTCAAACAATAATAATTACAAAAAAAATTATAATTTAGCAAATCAAAATCACATTCTATAAATTAACAAAAAGGATGTGTATAGCAAAACAAACAGTCAGACGGAGAAATTACGTATTTCTCGATTTTATTTCAAACAAAATTTAATTCATATTAATTAAAAAAACTATTAAATGAAACGAAATTTATTTTTAGCAGTCGCATTTAGTGTTGCGGCAGTAACTTTTTACAACGTTTCCACACCGGCAAATACTAAATATGATCTACTGGTGGGAGATATAGAGGCTCTAAGTCAAGATGAATCATCTTCAGACAAAGGAGCTCCTATGAGTTTTACTTGCGGCGCTCTTATCGGCTATGACAAAAAAGGGAAACCAATCTATTGCCAGACAACGGTTGTAACCTGTCAAGGAACGGGTACACATTGCGAACGCCGTCCATGCAATTTACACGGTTAATCGAATATAAACAACAGAGACAGATATAAAAATCTGTCTCTGTTGTTAAAGCATAAATAATATTATCTCATGATGAACTATTTTATAAAGACAATTTTACCCTGCATAATTTTATCCAGCATCTCTGCCTGTACTCAACAACCAAATACGATATCGCAAAACGATCAAAAAAATCTTTCCTGGATCGAACAAGAGGATAGTACCGCAGCGAACTATATCGACACCGTAGAATATATTTTATTGGAAGCCCATCCGGACGGTCTTTTTAGAGAAATCGATAAATTAATCGTAAAAAACGATAAAATCTTTATTTTTGATTTTATAGGCCGAAACCAAGTACTGGTTTTTGACAGAAACGGGAAATTTCTATACAAAACAGGGAACAGGGGGCGCGGGCCGAAAGAGTATATCCAACTTCGCAATTTTACCGTAGACGACAAATTTATTTACCTGATCGACAATATTAAACACGAATTGTTGCTACATGACATCCAAAACGGGAACTTCATCACAAAGAAAACTCTACCGTTTGTTGTTTATGATATGGCTGTTTTCGATAACGGAAATTACATTTTTTCATGGGCTGTAGTCGACGGCGCCATCCTTTCTCCCGGCCAACAACCTTACCGCATATATATTACCGATTCGGATATGAATATCAAAAACAGCATTTTCCCGACAAATGAAAACGACTGTAGCGTCTTATCCCGATTCTCGTATTTAACTCATTCCAAGGGATATTTCGTCTTTAATACGCTGGTTTCAGATTCCATAGCCGTTTTCGACAGAAAAGCGCCGGATTCAGTGAAAGTTTATCACATCGATTTCAAAAACAGAAAAGCCCCACTAGAGGCAAAAAACGACCCGGAAAGACTATCCGGATTTCATTATCTGAGCGAAACACCGATCATGACACCCAAATATATGATCGGACAATTCAATGAAGATAAATACGGAGGACAGCCTTTCATATACGATCTGAATCGCCAAACGGTGGTGGGCACGAACATAATCAAAGATACATCCCGCTTTTTGCAAAAACCACTGGCTTATTTCGACAATCAGATTTTTTCACTTTATGATTATTCGACTTATATTTTTCAGATGAAAAACGGATTATGTACATTACCGGATTCAGTAAAAAAACATATGGACAAAGGCGACGGAGTCCTGATAACCTATCATTTGAAATGAAAATAATTTTTGTCGTATTAACCAACATACTTCTTTTTGCCTGCGTAAATAATAATCGCACAGATGCGCCTGAATTACTCGACAAGATTCTCGACAAGCAAATTTTAATTAAAAACCATTCCTATTGCATCAATGGGAAAGATACGCTAATCTCCGACATGATGGATACATCCCATTTTAAAATCGTAATATTCGCCGAATCATCAGATTGTGAGCGCTGTTCCTGGAGGCTGGAAGAATGGTTCCTGAAAAAGAAAGAATTGTCACTACTCGATAAAAATCCGTCTTTTATATTTATCGTACAGAGCAAAAACAGAAATTTAACTGAACATTACATCCGTGAAGCTTTGCCGGATATTCCTGTAATTTACGATTCAACCTCTAATTTTATTTCAGCAAACGGATTACCTCAAGAATCCGCTTATCATACGTTACTTTTAGATAAAAACAATCGTGTACGTCTAATCGGATCGCCCATCAACAACGACAAATTGTGGGAGTTATACAAAAAAGAAATCGACAATTAATTTAACAGGCAACAAACAGGACGGTTATCTCGGACAACGGGCCATCCCTAAAAGACAGATTATAAATTAATTAAAAACGGATCCGGTCGAAATCGACCGGATCCGTAAATATATTCAGGAAACCCAACCGGTCAGATCGAAATATTCAGTATCTCGAAACGCAGCACGCCCGACGGAACGGTAACGTCGACCTCTTCGCCCTTTTTGTGTCCGAGCAGCGCCTGTGCGATCGGGGTACCGATCGACAACTTGCCCTCTTTCAGGTTGGCCTCGTTTTCGGAAACCAGGGTGTACTCCACGACCTTCCCGGTGGTTATATTTTTAAGAGTTACGCGGTTCAGAATCTGAACGGTACTGGTGTCAATACGCGATTCGTCGAGCACCCTTGCATTGGCAACGGTATCCTCCAACTTGGCAATACGCATCTCAAGCATGCCCTGAGCCTCTTTGGCCGCATCATACTCTGCATTCTCCGACAGATCGCCTTTGTCGCGGGCTTCTGCGATCGCGGCGGAAATAGCAGGACGCTCGACCGAACGGAGGTGATCCAGTTCGTCTTTCAGCTTTTGTAAACCCGCTTCGGTTAAATAAACAACGTTTGATGCCATAATAATAATGATTGAGTTTAAATGTTTTCAGGAATTCACGCCGCGGCTTTTCAACCTTTATCGTTCAGATTGAGCATCTGCCGCAGCAGGTAAAGAAAAGTTACCGCACAACACGACAGGATCAGCACGGTCAGGTAATTGCGCATCTCCCCGTCGAACAGACACAACACCACGCTTCCCCCGAGGCAAAACACCGAGAGCAGCAGGAATGCCACATAAACATAAAATCGTGTCTTCGGTTTCATCGATTCGTTTGCGTTAACAAAAAGAAAAAATCCCGACCCCTGTCGGGGGGTCAGAACCTTTTCGATAAGACAAATGTAAACAAAGATTTTCGATTTTCCAAGTTTACCGCATTTTTTGCGAAAACTCGGAAAATCCCGATTCCGTTCGGCCGCTGTCCGGCGCGGACGCCTCCAGCATTACCCGCTGAAACGGCAGACGTAATCGAAATCGCCGGTCTAAGAACCATACCGGTCGGCATTACAATCCGCAAAACGGCCGTTCTCCGCTACCGAGAAAGTTTCGGACAGGCGGTATCGGCCGCCGCGGCTTTCTTTCGCAATTGCTTTAGCCAGCGGGACAGCGACGCATGGTACTCGTCCCAATAGACGAAGTCGCCGATCCAACCGTGACGACCGGTGGGATAAACGTGCAGTTCGGCGGGAACGCCTTTCGAGCACAGCGAATCGTAGAACATCGTACTGTTGCGCGTCGGAACCACTTCGTCGTCGCTGCTCAGCGCGATGAAACACGGAGAAGTGGCGGGAGTATGTTCCGTGGCGGCAACGATGTGCCGCTCGGTCGAAAATCTCCGGATCAGATCTTCGGACGGATCTTTGCCCATCAGGTTATCGCGGCTTCCCCCGTGAGAGAATCCGTCCTGCATCGTAATCACCGGATAGATCAGTATCCCGAAATCGGGACGCGCGTAACTGAATTCGAACAGCGTCAGAGCCGAGGCCGCCAGATGCCCCCCCGCCGAAAAGCCCATGACGCCGACCTGGCACGGGTCGATTCCCCATTCGGCGGCATTTTCGCGCACGGTGCGAAACATTCGGCGCACATCGGTCAGCGGTATTTCGCTGTGTCCGTTCGGCATCCGGTAGCGCAGGACGACGGCCGTAATTCCGTTTTCGTTCAGCCAGCGGGCTACGTCGATCCCCTCGCGCTGGTAGCAAACACAACCGTAACCGCCCCCGGGCAGGACGACGACGCACTGTCCGTTCGCCTTGTCCGGCGCAGGACGGAACAGGAAATAATCCGGGACGGCAACGCCGAAACGGACGCCGTCGCGATCGGCCGTGACCGAAGAGTCGAGTCCGTTGTCGCCGTCGAACTTCCCGTCCGGATACAACAGCTGCGGCGTCTGAGCGGATGCTTCGGCGCAGCACAAAACGACCAGCGACAAAAAAGCAAGTATTCTTTTCATGGAAAAACAATTTATAAAATTTACGGAAGACGAACGCGTCCAACGCCGTCCGTTCGTTTTAGCATTAGTAAAGGTAAAAAAAATAAATTAAATTTGTAGGAACAAAACGTCCGAATCCGATGAGAAAAGCAATTTTGACACTTACGACACTGTTATTAACTTCATGGGCTATGGCACAGAACAATATCATCAAACTTCCGGCTCCGTCCAAAACCGGAGGAATGCCTTTGATGGAGGCGTTGTCGAAACGTGCGACGAACCGCACGATGGACGGCGAAAAATCGCTTTCGCAGCAACAACTCTCCGACCTGCTGTGGGCAGCTTGGGGAATCAACCGCGAAGACGGCCGCCGCACGGCGCCGTCGGCGCTGAACCGCCAGGAGATCGACCTCTACCTGATCGGTCGTAAGGGGGCTTACCGCTACGACGCCGAAGCGCACGCGTTGGTTCCGGTCGCCGAAGGCGATCTGCGCGGCAAGGTCAACAGCCAGGAGTACACCCGCACCGGGGACTGGATCCTGATCTTCGTGGCCGACTACATGCGGATGACGCAGGGCGACATGCAGGGCAACGCCGTCACCGCCGGTATCGACGCCGGACTGATCGCGCAAAACGTCTACCTGTACGGGGCTTCCGAAGGGCTGGCCGTGGTGGTTCACTCGACGGTCAACCGCGAAGAGGTCGCCAAAACGCTCGGATTGAAATCGTCGCAGCATATCGCACTGGGGCAGACCGTAGGAATCCCGGCCCGCCGATGACCGAACGGCTGCGCCAAATACTGAAACGATACTGGGGGTACGACGATTTCCGTCCGTTACAGCTCGAAACGATCGAATCGGTCTGCGCAGGTCGGGATACGTTAGTGCTGATGCCTACCGGAGGCGGGAAATCGGTCATCTACCAGGTACCGGGCCTTGCTTTGGACGGGGTGTGCATCGTCGTGACACCGCTGATCGCGCTGATGAAAGATCAGATCGACCAACTGCGCCGCCGGCGCATCCTCGCCGAGTCGATTCATTCGGGTATGCAGCCGCGCGACATCGACCGGATTCTCGACAACTGCGTCTACGGCGACGTGAAATTCCTGTACATTGCGCCGGAACGCATCGACAGCGAATTGTTCCGGACGCGTTTCGCCAAAATGCGGGTATCGCTGCTGGCCGTCGACGAAGCCCACTGCATCTCGCAGTGGGGATACGACTTCCGCCCGTCTTACCTGCGGATCGCCCGGCTGAGGGAGTTGCAGCCCGAAATACCGGTGCTGGCGCTGACCGCGTCGGCAACGCCGGAAGTGGCCGAAGACATCATGCAACAACTGAAATTCAGCGAACCGCACGTCCTGCGGACGAGTTTCGCGCGCAGCAACCTTTGTTACGTAGTGCGCAACACAGAAGACAAACACGAGCACCTGCTGCGCATTCTGAACAACGTTCCGGGAACGGGCATCGTCTACGTACGCACCCGCGAAAAGACGGAAACCATCGCCGGATTCCTGAACGAAAACGGCATAACGGCCGGATTCTACCACGGCGGCATGGGATACCTGATGCGGGCAGCGCGGCAGGACGACTGGATACGGGGACGGCTGCGGGTCATGGTCGCTACCAATGCATTCGGTATGGGCATCGACAAGGCGGACGTCCGGATCGTCGTGCACTACGACCCGTGCGATTCGTTGGAAGCCTATTACCAGGAAGCCGGACGGGCCGGACGGGACGGTAAAAAAGCTTATGCGGTGCTGTTGCTGTCCGAGGGAGATACCCCGCTGGCGACGCGCCGGATGCAACTCGACTTTCCGCCCGTAAAAACGATCCTGAACGTATACGAAGCGCTGTTCAACTACCTCTCCGTCGCCGTAGGGGACGGCAAGGGAACCGTCCACCCGTTCAACGTCTACGAATTCGCCGCGCGATTCCGCTTTTTCGTCCCGACAGCGCTCAACGCCATCAAAATCCTACAGACGAACGGCTACCTGATCCTGACCGACGAGTCGGATAACCCGCCGCGGATCCGGTTCGTCGTGCCGCGCGACGAACTCTACCGGATTCGCGTCGACCGCAAGGAACTCGACCACCTGATCACCGTGCTGCTGCGCCGTTATACGGGACTTTTCAGCGACTTCGCCGCGATCGACGAGGACGAACTGGCGCATCTGTCGGGATACACCGTGGCCCGTCTGCACGAACTTTTTAAGAAATTGTGGCAGTTGCACATCATCCGCTACATTCCGGGCGGAAGAAGTCCGATGCTGATCCTTTCCGAAGAGCGTTTGCCGGTGGCCAACGTCCGGATCTCGCCGGAAAGCTACGCCCGGCGCAAAGCCGTGGCCGAAAAACGGCTCGACAGCATGTTCCGTTACGCCACCGACCCGGCGGAGTGCCGCAGCGTATTGATACAGCGTTATTTCGGAGAAACGGATGCAGTCCCGTGCGGCGCGTGCGACCGTTGCCTGGAACAGAAAAAAAGGGGGACGGATACACCCGGACAACAGGCCCTGCAACGGGAAATCCTCTCCCGGCTGTCCGACGGGCCGGCCGACGTGCGGTCGCTCGCAGCGCAGATACGCCGCGACATCCGTCATATCCTGGAGTGCGTGACCGTCCTGCTCCGGGAAAAGAAAATAATCGAGGAAAGTGACGGGAAACTTCGGATAAATCCGTAAATTTGCGGCCGATGGGAAAAATTTACGCGGAAAGCATAACCAACGAAGCGATCAACCAACTGTCGATAGGGGCATTCCCCGGGGAAATCGTCGTCGTCGATACTCCGGAAGCGGCGGAGGCTGCCTGCGAATACCTGAGCCGCTTCCCGTTGATCGGATTCGATACGGAGACCCGGCCGTCGTTCACGAAAGGACATTTCAACAAGGTGGCGCTGCTACAACTCTCGGCCGACGACAAAGCCTTCTTGTTCCGGCTGAACCTGATCGGGCTGCCCGAATCCGTACAACGCGTACTCTCTTCCGACCGGATCGCCAAAGTCGGCGTCGCCGTATACGAAGACGTCCGGATGCTGCGTTCGTGGCACCGGTTTCCTCCAAAAAAATTCGTGGAATTGCAGAACATAGCCCCGCGGTACGGGATTACCGACAAAAGTCTACGCAAGCTGGCCGCCATCACGCTGAACATCCGCATCTCGAAAGCCCAGCGTCTCAGCAACTGGGAAGCGCAGCAACTGACGCCCGCACAGCAACTTTACGCGGCGACCGACGCATGGGTCGGACGCGAGATTTTCAAAAAACTTTCGCAGAGCGAACCCGAAAAACCGGAGGAACCGGTTTCGGAGAAGGGCTGACCGCCCGACTCGTTTCGACGGCGCGGCAGGCGCGCTTCGCATATCAATCGTTCAGATCGATCAGTCCTTCGGGCAGTTGCATCCGGATTTTCCGCCCGGCAACGTCGATCTCGGTAATAAACTCGTCGGCGACGGGAACGTAAACGGACTTTCCGTCCAGCGACAGCAGGAACAGCGGATTCTCCCCGTCAATAAATCCGGTCACGATCCCCTCCCCGGCCTCATCGACCATTACGCCGAATCCGACCAGGTCTTCCGGATAAAATTCATCGGCATCCGGATCCAGCAGTTCTCCGTCCGGCGCATCCTCCTCCCCCTCCAGGAAAAGTTCGCAGCCGATCAACTCGTCCGTGCGTTTCTCGGAATAGAAATCGGAAAATACGACCAGCGCGCTACGCCTTCCGCGACGCTCGAAACGGTCGCAAAAAAGAGGAACCGCCAGTTTGTCGATCACGACAAAAAGCGGTTCCTTCGTATCAAAATCGGCAGGAAACGTATCAAACAGACTGACCATCAACTCGCCCGAAAGTCCGAAAGACTTGGCGATACGGCCGACCGCCGTTTTACGTCGCTCCTGCATCGGGCAAAAAATCAGGCTTCGGCAGCCGGTTCTTCGGCAGGCGCTTCGGTCTCGGCCTCGGTCGACTCGGCGGCAGCGGCAGCAGCGGCGGCGGCGATTTCCGCTTTCTTGGCGGCAACGGCTTCGGCACGGGCTTCCTTCACTTTCTTTTCCGCTTCTAACCGGGCTTTCTTATCGGCTACTTTGTCTCCGCTGAGTTTGGACTCCTTAGCTGCGATCTTTTCGGCTTTCTGTTCCATCCACTGGGCAAAACGGGCATCGGCCACTTCGGCGCTGAACGCACCTTTGCTGACGCCTCCCAGCAAATGTTTCTTGTACATGACCCCTTTGTAGGAAAGAATCGCCCTACAGGTGTCGGTAGGTTGAGCGCCCTTCTGCAACCATGCCAATGCTTGGTCAAAGTTGAGTGTGATTGTGGCAGGATTGGTATTGGGATTATACGACCCAATATTCTCAATGAATTTACCATCACGTGGCGCCCTGCTGTCGGCAACGACAATGTGGTAGAAAGGATAACCCTTTTTACCGCGGCGTGCTAATCTGATTTTTACAGGCATTTTGTAATTTTTAATTGGTTTTACACAACCTACTGAAGTAAGTAGGGTGCAAAAGTACCGTTTTTTATCGATTCTGCAAAGGATCGCGCTCTTTTTTATTCTGATCGATCAGTTTTTGCAGCAATTTCAACTGGCGCAACTGCAATTCCGTATAATTGGTCAGGTTGGACACCATGCTGTCGATCACCAGCGGCAAGTCTTCGTCCTCGCAGTTCGTTTTGCCGCCGGCGTCGGAAGCGTCCCGGAAAATATTCCCCCGCCCGGTCAACAGCCAGTACAGGTCGATGCTCGGGAAACGCTGGATAATCTTCGACAACTTGTCCGACCCCAGAGCGCCTGTCATGTTGGAAATATTCCCCCGTTTCAATCCGCACTCGCGTTCAAATTCCCGGATGGATAGTCCCAAATGCACACTCAGTATTTTAATCCGCCCTTTTAAATCCATCGTGGTGACACAAATAATTGACAATATTGTTTTTTATGTCAAAAAAATTGGGTATTTTTGCGTATTACTACAACAAAGGTATCAAATATTGCCGATTATGAAAAAAAGAATTGAACGAAAAGAGGAGCGTATTGCGGCTATTCGTTCGGAAGCCGCACGCCATCGGGGAGTCTATGCCGAAGTCGCACGCGAAAACGGTTGGGGAAGAGATTACGTATGCAGCGTCATGGCGGGACGCAACAGCAGCGAGAACGTACTCTTCGCCCTTGAAAAAAAACTTCGCCTGAATATTCCGAATACGAAACAAACATCGTAAACCGACGCTCGATTATAATTCATAACTTCCTAACCGATTAAGATAATCGGTCGCTTTTCCGGGAAAGAAAACATCAAGACAACCTGCTCGGATAATTTTGTTCCGAACAGAGAAATGCCTACCTTTATCACAACCAAACAACTTTATGAATCCGACTTTGTTTTATTTAATCGCCGGCGCATGCATTAGTTTTATGATCGGGCGGGTCGCTATCCCCCGCATCATACTAATCGCCAAAAGAAAGCGCATCTTCGATACGCCGAATCCGCGTAAGATCCATACGCAGCAGATTCCGCGGCTCGGGGGCGTGTCGTTCCTGCCGGGTATGCTGATCGCCTACTTTCTGATCCGGGGCATACAATGCACCATAGGCGGAAACGGAATGCCGGACGTCGAAACCATTTACCAGGAAACCATTTTCTATTTCTTCACGGGACTGATCACAATCGCCGCCGTAGGACTCTGGGACGACATCATCGGCCTGACTTACAAATACAAACTGCTCGTACAACTGTTCGTCGCGCTGCTATTGGTATTGCCGGCGGGACGCATCGTCAACCTGGAAGGAATTTTCGGAATATACGCCATACCGGACTGGATGTCGACGCCGCTGACCGTACTCATCGTCATGGTCGTTATCAACGCCTTCAACCTGATCGACGGGATGGACGGGCTTTGCTCGGGGCTGAGCATCGTAACCCTACTGACGCTGACCGTACTGCTGGTGCACAGCGGCAACCCGATGCTGGCGCTGCTGTCCGCGTCCACCGTCGGAGTGGTCGCCGCGTTTTTCCGGTACAACTACTTCGGCAAAAGGCTGAAAGTGTTCATGGGCGACTGCGGGTCGCTGACGCTCGGCTACATCACGGCATTCCTGCTGTTGCAACTGGCTTCCGCGAACAACGGCACGGGAAATTCGCAGCTGACCCTGGTAACGCTGATGAGCATTATCTTCATCCCGCTGTTCGACACGACCCGGCTGTTCATCCAACGAATCTGTCTCGGGCACTCCCCGTTCTGTCCCGACAAAAATCACATTCATCATAAATTCCTGCAAATCGGATGTTCCCAGCGGCAAAGTTTCTGGCTCATCCTGTGCATCCAGATCGTCTATATCATCGCCAATTTTCTGCTGGCCCCGATTGTCAACATCAATGTGTTATTGTTCGTCGATATCCTGTCGGCCCTCGCGCTGATCTTCTTTCTGGACAGCAAAAAAAGCAGGGAAAAGTCGCAGCGTTTCGCGGAAAGAAAGAAAGTAACCAAAACAGTCAGATAAAATCGGACCAAGCTGAATCCGGACAAGCGCATCCGCCATTCTATCGAATACAGAACGCTTTAATTCAATGCATTAACAGCTATCGACATTCTACAAATCGGCGGATTACGGCCCGAAAAACGGCGGGGAAGCAACGCGGCGACGGGAGTACGGGATTCCCGCAAACCGGCCCGGTCTCTTTCAAATACGGCATGAACCGATCCGCCGTATAAAACCGATTCGGCCGACGCAAGAAACAGCGCCGGCCGAATTTAAACAAGCCATAACCCGGCAGTACGGGACGCTACCGCGAGACGTTCCGGCAATAGACCGAATAACGGCTGATCACGTCGCGGACGAATGCGAGCGTCTGCCGGCCGACGAAACGACCGTTGCGCACCACTTCGTCGCGGGCATACTGCGGATCGGACTTCAAGGTCAGGTACTCCGAAACATCGTTCCACGAATCGGGATTCGCGCCGTATTTCCGGGCCAGATTCCGCGCATCGGTCACATGGCCGATCCCGCCGTTGTAACACGCCAGAACGATTTTCATCCGATCCATTTCGGATGTTCCGGGAGCGAAACGCAGCGACTTCTCGATCTTTCCCAATATCTTCACCGCCAGCAGCACATTGTTTTCCGGATCCATCACATTGCCCTGCACGTCGAACTGCCTGGCCACCCGCGGCATGATCTGCATCAGGCCCTGCGCGCCGCGGCTCGACACCAGGAACGGATTGAAACGGGATTCGTTGTAAGCGATCGCCGCGACGAAACGCCAGTCGTAGCCCTCTTTCTCGCAAATCTCCTTGAAAAGTTTGTCGAAGGCCGAAATTCCGCCGGCGCGGGACGAAGCCAGCCCGCGGCCCACCACCTGACGGACGATCCCTTTTTCGAAATAGAGGTAGTTCAGCATGGCGTACTCCTCGCTGTTGCGGAAACGGTTCAGCCACGCTTCGAAATCCTGCCGCAACCCTTCATCCCGCGGCGAAACGACCGCGCTCAGCGAAACCGGCTCGGCGAAAGTATAGACCTGCTCGACGTTTTTGGACAGCGCGCATCCGAGCTGGGCTTCGCTCATTTCGCAGATCAGGTAGTCGTACTGTCCGTCGCCGAGCGCCTCGAGCATTTCGAAACTGTTGCGGGACGATACGTAAATCGCAGCCGACGAGAGGGAATCGAGCAACATGCCGTACGTTTTCGATTTTTTAAAACCCGAAGAGATCAGCACCCGTCCGTCGCCGACGAAAGACGAGAGGTTGAAATGTTTCGCCTTGCGCGCCGCGGCAGCGCGGGACTTATCAGCCAGCAAAACATAGGATGTGTTGTAAATAGGAACCGAGGCGGGGATTTCCGCCGCAGCGATCCGAGCCGTAAGCGCGGTCACGAAATCCAACTCGCCGAGCGCCAGCTTCTCCGAACGCTCGGATGCGGAAAGACCTTGCACAACCTGCAATTCAAGCCCCCGGTAATCGGCATAAGCCTTGAACAGATCGTACTGGTAACCGTAATTTTCCCCGCCGAACACGAAGTAGCCGGGCATGTCGTCGTCCATAGCGACCGTCAGCCGTACCCGTTCGGGGAGTTCGGCCTGCCGCTGTTCGCCGCAGGCGGTAAGGATCAATAAACTGAAGAACAAAAATAACTTACACGATACAATCGATTTGTAAATCATAAAAACTGTTTTCGGGGGCAGCTCTTACGCATCAGTCGTAGAAGCTCCAGGAAAATCCCATTTTGAAGACCCGTTTGTTCTGCGGATAATGGAGCACCGTAAAATAGTTACGGTCTCCGAACAAATTGTCGTTCAGATGCTGCATCTTGGCCAAAATCCGCATGCGTTTCCACTTGGCAGCGACAAACACATCAATCATCGGATAATTTCCCAGTTTCTTTTCACGCTGGTTGTAAAACTGCGCCGTCGCAGGATTGTAACCGAACGCATAATACTCCGTATTGTAACGTCCGTCCAAACCGATCTGCAGCCGCAGCACGTTTTTCACCACGTTGAATTCGTAAAAATAACTGAGATAAGCACTGGCCAGAGGCACCGGGACAACTTCCTGAACTGTACTAAACTGAAGCAATACCCTGTGGTTCAAATGGAGTCCGCCGATGCGGAAATCCTTTCTGGCATACAAACCCGAAACGCTGACATTGCCCCCGTGCTGGGCAGGGAGCGCCTGAGCGTCGTAATAGATCCTGTCTTTCAAAAGGCTCTGATAAGCGCCCAATTCGAGTCCTACGGACGGGACGCTCAGAGTCGCAGAGATTCGGGTTTCAGACTCTTTCGCAAAAGAGTTGTTCCACGCATAGTGGTTAGAGAAATAGTTCTCCGTCCAGTAGTCGGGCGTACTGATCGTATGCCCGATGCTGCCTTTCAGAGTGATTGGCTTGCCTGCTATGTAAACCGAGAACGCCACGTCGCCGCCCAGCTCGAGATCCTGGCTGCGGTATCCGAACAGGTGGTACTTGATATTGGCGTCCCAACTGAAATATTTCCTGAATTTTCCTTCGACGGAACCGTATACGAAAGTCCCGTTCTTGTTGACCCCCTTATTCCTGTTGGTCAGGTAGTCCTCCATGCTGAACTGGTAATAATGGTGGGCGTCGTTGCCGATCCCGGCGTTGATCACCCCGACGGGGCCGTCCCGATCCCACGGCTGGATCTGAACGAAAATCCGGTTCGACAGCACGCGCTCGTACATCGAGTCGACGCTCTGGGTGGGACTGATATACCAGTTCTCGTAGAAATCGCCGCTTTTCGCCTTCGTATCGGTGTACTTCTTATAGAATTTGCTCAGTTCCAGCGAATGGCCGATAAAAAACGAAGAATTCTGAGCGATCGAAAAATCCTCGTCGGTCAGTTTCCGCAACGGCACCCCGTAAGACTGCACGATATAAAAAGTATTGTTTTTAAGCTGATTGCGGGCATCCTGCAAACGCACTTCAATCAACTCGGGCATTTCGAAGACCGTATCGGTAATGTCCTCGTCGCGCATGATACCGCCATTCTCTTTAACGTTCTGCATGTTGTAAATATAGCCCGCATGAACGCTGTACTTTTTGCCGGTATGCGAAAAGGCGAGCGACAGATTGCGCTCGCGCGTACCCTGCCACGTATAGATCCCGCGCGTACCGCGGCTGCGGTAATCGACGTTGAACCCCGTCGAAGGCGAAACGTTCTGCGCATGGGCCCCCCAAAAACTCTCTTCGAGACGGCGGGTCTGCCCGGACATAAAATAGGACAAATGCGTAAACGGCTTCTTGACATTAAAATAACGCACCCGCTGCGGAGTGAACAGGTAGGCATCGAAAGACTGGGCGAAACTGAAGTTGCGGTACTGCGGACGAAGGAAATAGTCGAGCGGCACGGAGGCGGCGCCCAAGTTGCCCAGGTAGGCCGAGCCCACGTTGTTCTGGAGGTAAGGATACTCGTTCTGGAAACCGACCAGCGCAGTGTCCACGTCGATGATATCGATATCGTTTCGCTCGAGGTTCACGTTCCACGCGAAACTCTGCCGGGCGCGGATCGAATCGTTGAAAAAATAGGATTCCAGCGGCTTGCGGATCTTGGGCGGTTTTTTGGTGGTATCGGCCTCCTCTTCGGGGGCGTCGTTGTCCTGTACCCCGCCGATGCTGCCGTACTGCATCTGGTTCTGATTTTGGTTATTAAGTCCGGGAAGAGTCCCGTACTGATTGCGGTTCTGGTTCGAAGTAATCGGCCGTTGCGCCGATGCGACACAAATGTTCAGAACAAAAACCGTCCCGAATAACACTTTTAACGCATACCCTTTTGATATTCCAAACATCAGTCGCAGGCAATTACCTCCCGAAATAACGGCAAAGGTAGCAAAAATATTACACATGCAAATTTCATGCAATCCGAAGACGGTCGCTTACCGCTGCGTCCGGAACGCATACACCGATACGGAAACGACGATATAAGCCAGAATGATAAACGGAATCGCCGCAATCCCCGCTGCGCACAGAGCCGCCAACGAACACAGTGCGAATACGTAGCGCACCCGGTTGCCGGCGAAACGGTAATGGGTGAATTTAAGGGCGAACATCGGCACGTTGCATACCAGCAGACCCGCAAAAACGACTGCGGCGGCGATCATCACCCAGGCCGGAGCCGTAAAAGCCCCCGCCTGCATCAGATAGCCGGCCGACACGAAAAACAAGGCGCAGGCGGGCGTCGGCAGGCCGATGAACTGGGTGGTCTGATTCTCGTCCAGGTTGAACTTCGCCAGACGCAGGGCCGAAAAGGCCGCCACGACGAACACGGCGAAACCCCAGACGTCGCTGCCGCCGGTCATCGCATACATCGTATACAATACGGCAGCGGGAGCGAACCCGAAACTCACCATATCGGCCAGCGAATCGAGTTCCTTGCCGATCGCCGAATGGGATTTCAAAAGACGCGCCACGAAACCGTCCAGAAAATCGAACACGGCCGCGACAACCACGCACCAGAAAGCCCACTGCAGGTCGTTCACGCACAGCGCGAAAACCGCCGCGGCACATCCCGACAGCAAATTACAAAGCGTCAGGATATTGGGTATCGTAAACAGTTTTATTTTCATCTTTTCCACTTAAAATCGGTTAAAGTCTATCGCAAATACGGCGAAAACGGACGATTCATTCCCGGATATCGGGAACCGAATCTTCCCAATTGCATTCATACTCGACGGACTGGTAACCGCCGAAACGCTGACCCGGAAAAATTTCCAGATACTTTATTCCCAATTCACAGATTTTGTCCATGGCTTGTTCGAGCGTAAAACGTTGAAAAGTATAAGATTGCATACACAGCCGAAACCCTTTTCCCGGCCGGAGCCGCGAAGAAGCCCGCATACCGGCAAACAGCAGTACGACCAGACAGACCATCCAAACGATCTTCGTATGTTTTCCGCTCATAACCGCAATGTCCTTCAGATTCGACCACTGTGCGAAGGTAGCGATTATTTTGTAAAAACAAACCGCTGCCCCGCAAAGCGAAAACCCACGAAATAGAACGTCTTTAAATCAATGTAACAGTCTGTAAAATCGGACTGTTACCTTCTTATAATTAGGTCGATGTAACGAAAAGGCAACGGTTCTGTTTTCTGTTTCTTACGTCGGCTTTCAATGTCAAACAACTGATCCGACGTTAATTAATTCTTTCATAAGGTATACTCTTGAAGGATTTTATTTCGTCCCTATACGAGAATCCTTCGAATAATCCGATCTCCTAACGAGGATCGAAACGATCCATTCGGCAGATATTGTATGAGCTGTTAAAGATGGCGACCAAAAAATTTTAGTCGCCCTCTTTTTGTTTGTACTCTTCATGGAGATTTCTTTTGGATTTTCAATTTTCAGAGAATTTTTTTACTGTTTAGCCTCTTCCTTTAATTTTATTTATCGGTACCAGGTGGAGTTCATCATCACAGAGATGTTCAACCTATACGTAAAGCCCACGGGCATTTACACAATCAGTTCCGATCTGGAGAAATTTGCATTTGTTCCGGGAATGGGGGTAAAACTCTATTTCTAACGGAGATTAGGTAGTGTAGGTTACAGGCGGAGGCGGGACGGGAAACAGCCGTCGCAGAAATGGAGAAGGCGAGGACTGAGACTGAATGGCTCGACATCGAGAACCGCGCCCAAGAGCGCACTCGCGCGAAACTTGACGAGGAGATTGCCGGGAAGGGCAGCTGGGCTGACAGGGAAAGCGGCAACACCATACTGTCGGGGCTTGCCAACATCGCAGGGCGCGGCAGATATGCAGAAATCAAGAACCGGAATCGGAAATTGGAAGCATCCTTGCCAAAGGAGAAAGAACGGCTGCAGAATCCGTTTACCAAACAGGCGGAAGCTGAAATAAGGAAACTGGCTTGTGAACTTTGCCCGTGACAAGGGAAAGCAGACCGAATTACAGACAGACCGCGCCTATAAGAAAATTGGCGATGTGGCTGAAGGTCGCTACGACTGGCGGATAAGACTAAGTAGGCGACGGGATGAAAAGACGATTCCATATCACATCGGACACACGTCCCGAACAGAACTACTTCGCCAACCTCACCGTGCTTTCGGTGGTTTTTTTACTCTGCCGCTTAAATTTCATCACTTTTGGGTATTTCATTCCTTGTTTTCCCTGTATAACTTTGAATTTATTAACAAATCATTACAATGGAAGATAAAAACATCATCAATCGGACAGGCCGCCATACCAAAATCGCTATCCTGTGGGTGGCCGTCATGTGTGGCCTGACTCTACATTCGCTTGCCGATCTCATGCCGCTTTTCTGGAATGAGGCCATTGCCATAAGCGAAACGGGGCATGCTCCCGAAGGACTGCTTACATTCATGATGTCGATAAGCTATCTTGTCCCTGTATGCGGTATTCTGTTATCCCTATATGGGAAAACCCGCTCATGGAACATTCTGAACGGCTTGCTCGCCACCTTCATTCTGTTGTTCAACCTGTTCCACACCTGTGAACTGTTCACGGATTTTTCCATCGTACAGCTTCCCTTGCTGCCGGTTATTCTAATCGTCAGCGCCATTCTCTGTGTAATGTCTTGGAAACTGACAAAACAAGGACAAAAAGAATGAACAGCACATTTTTCGCAGACACCGTTTCTGAAACGCTCCTTATTCCGCTATATATGCGGGCCAAAGAAAGCCGTCGCGGAGAAAAGGCTATCATCCGCGACCCTGTCGCTGAAAGACTGGTTGAGCAGATACCATACGACTATTCAAAGTTCGACGGTGCAGTCCTCAGCGAAGTAGGGTGCAATGTCCGTGCCTGGTATCTCGACAATGTGGTTCGCGATTATGTGAAATCACACGTCAATCCGATCATTGTCAATCTTGGGTGTGGATTTGATGCCCGTACACAACGTACAACAATAGAATCTTCTGCAAGGTATTACAGTCTTGACCTTCCCGAAGTAATCGCTGCCCGTGACAGACTTTTGCCTCCGGCAGAGAATGAAACGTATGTCCCCGGTTCAATGTTTGACGAAAAGTGGATGGCGGAACTGAAATCCGCGAATCCGGAGGCTGAATTTCTTTTTATTGCCGAGGGTGTGGTAATGTATTTCCGGGAGGACGAAATCAAATCCCTGTTTCAAAAACTGCTGAAACACTTTCCCGGCTGCGAGATATGGTTTGACCTGTGCGGGACATTATCGGTTAAGAATCAGAACAAGCATGATACCGTCAAAAAAGTTTCGGCACGTTTCAACTGGGGGCTTGACAATGGCCGCGACATCGAGAAATGGGATAGCCGTATTCAACTGATACGCCAATCTTCTCAGGGGCTGTTTTTCAGAAACCGCTATCCTTTCTTTATGCGGGTTATGACAATTTCCCACAGATTGATGTTCCGGTTCTGTTCCATAGTCGGGTACAGATTATCTTAAAACCCTGTTTTTTCGTCATACTGGGCTTTACCGTACTTTCGCAGCACGATAAAGCCCGTTCCATTATGAAGACAACATCAATCAACTTTCAGTTGCCCGAAGCATGGCCGTGGCACGAACGCTATGGGACATGGTGCAGATTCCCCGGATTAGGTAATAATTCTTGTCAAATACGTTTAAGCAGTTTCATCACGACATTCGACATGCTTTCGCTGAAAACACCCGAAGGGCAGCTTTTCATACACTTTTTACAGCCGATGCAATTATCGGCATTTCGGATGACAATGTGTTTGTGCCACAAGAAACCGACTTTGCCAATAACATCGCGCGGGCAGTTGTCGATACATTTCCAGCAGGCAGCACACGCTCTGGGGTTCACCCATATGTATGGAGTATGGATACGTTGTAGCTTATTCATCTTACTCATGGCGTATTTTGGTTATTGGTAGTTATATATGTGTAACGCGTATCGTATGCCGTTTTCAGCCAGCAGACAATCAGGAGAACAAGCAGGAGAATACAGCAGACGATAAATTCACGGCTTATCTTCCCTGCGGCTTTACCTTTTATATATGCTCTAATGGCTCTCCAATTTTTCAGGATGTGGAGTATCGAGAATACCAGAAAGAAGATTGCCGAGACATTGTGCAAGACTGTAAAGAACACTTTTACAGGAGTGTACGGCTGGTGGTTCGTCATCTGCAAGGCTACACCGGAAACCGCCAGACAAAGAAAAGTGGCGAAAGTCGCAAGGGATACGAATGGACGCGCGGTCATTTTGTTATTTTTTTTGACTGATGGCCTCGATTTTGTTTTTCAGATGTGTCAGCACCTTGCCGTATATATCCAGGTCGGATTTGCTCACTCCGTCAAACAAAAAGTTCGACAGGCTGTCCAATTCGGCATCTGCCGACACCAATAGCTGCCTTCCCCTTTCCGTTATCTGTATGACATTCATACGCTTGTCATTCGCCGTATTTGAACGGGTTATCAATCCCTGACTTTCAAACAGATTGATATGGCGTAAAATTGCGGACTTGTCCTTTTTTAATGTGTCTGCGATTTCCTGTTGAATCATGCTTGCTTTATGCCGTATAGCCATAAGGACACCTAAAGACTCGACCGGAATCTCCAGCTTCCCGGATATCCGTTTCTTAAACGTGAACTGTAATTCTTTGGCGACCAGTACAAAGAATAGAATGTCATTCATGCTTCACTCTCTTTTTATGGGCACAAAAGCAGCAATATTAGTTGATATTATCAACTAATAGATAGATTGGCGATTTAGCCAATCTTAACAGTTCCCCCTCACACTCTTTTGTGCTGTAAAGCGTCGCGGTTCTACGGTGCAACGCTTTTACTCAACAGTTCACGTTACCGCAATCAATGCATTTTCCAGTATGGACGCAAAGGACGCCGCCGCAATGTGAGCAACGTCATTTCGCGTTTTCGTTTCGCAAAAACACATCCATCCCCAATCGGCGCATTTCGGAAAAGTTGTTCATAAGTGATTCCTTCATCGGATACTCATGCTGATATTTTTCTTCCATTCCGAGGATATGTCCGCATGGATAATGCCGACATTTGTCGCAATAGCCGTCATCCAAGTTCCGGCGATGTTCATAGAACGCAATTTTGCATAACCGGGCGCAATGTTCGGGTTTGCCTTCTCCATCGCTCCAACAACCCGGATAAGGCGGATTTTTCCCCAGTCGGGCGATACAGACACTGCAATCCAGTCCGCAGAGGGCTATCATTTCTTTTGTGAACAAAACCTAAGTCAATCTTATCACAGTTATTAATCCCGTTATTCATAGCACAAAATAATGCATTTAGATAATCCGCGTTTCTGTTCTAATAAAAATGCCAGGCAATTCCGAAACCCGGCTTACTGCCTCTATCTTGGTTCCCATTACCACATCCGCATACACCTGTGTTGAATGAATATCGGAATGTCCGAGCAGCTTGCCAACCGTATATAGATCGCCCTCGGCTGCCAGCGCAAGCACGGCAAAGGCGTCGTTGCCCGTTTGCCGTGCGCCGACATGCAGCAACCGATCCGCCGGCGTAATTACCGGTCGGCGATCGGTTTGTATTTCGGAACCAACGCCTTCATCACGCACCACGCCACGACATAGGCTACGGCGCAAAAGATAAATGCGATCGCATATCCGGCCGGTTTGCCCTCGAATCCCATGAACGCGAGGTTCGCATCGCCGCTGTAAGTGAACAGCATCCCGGCTCCTTTCTGAATAAATACCGAGCCGAGGCCGCCCGCCATACCGCCGATACCGGTAATCGTGGCGATCGCGCTACGCGGAAACATATCGCCGACCGTCGAAAAAATGTTTGCCGACCAAGCCTGGTGCGCCGAGGCCCCGACCGAAATCAGCAGGATCGGCACCCAATAGCTAAGGTATCCCAGCGGCTGCGCCAACAGTACCACGAGCGGAAAAAACGCGATAATCAGCATCGCCCGCATACGTCCGGCATAAGGGTTCATACCCCGGTTGATGAAATAGGTCGGAAATTTTCCGCCGAACACCGAACCGAACACCGTGATCGTGTAGAGCACCGCGATCGGCCATGCGATCTGCGTGCCGACCATGCCGTACTGCGCCTTCAGGTAGGCGGGCGTCCAGAACAGAAAGAACCACCACACGCCGTCGGTCATGAACTTGCCGAACGCGAACGCCCAGGTCTGACGGTATTTCATGCATTCGACGAACGACATTTTGCGCGCCGGAGCTTCGGCCGCGACCAGACCGGCGGCGGCGTCCGCCTCGATATCCTGATTGATATAGGCGCGCTCGGCGGCGTTCATTTTCGTATTTTCTTCCGGCCTCTTGTAAACGAACTGCCAGATCCCGAGCCAGACGAACCCGACCAGGCCGACGACGATGAACGCCGTCTCCCACCCCCACAGTTCGGCCATTACCGGCACGGTCAGCGGGGCCACGATGGCTCCGACGTTCGCCCCGGAATTAAAGATCCCGGTCGCGAAAGCCCGGTCCTTTTTCGGGAAATATTCGGCCGTCGCCTTGATCGCCGCCGGGAAGTTGCCCGCTTCGCCGAGCGCCAGTACGCAGCGGCAGACGACGAAGGCCGTCACGCTGACCATCGAGATCTGCGCGACGAGATCGGCCCCCTGCGCCAGGCGCAACGCCTCGGCGTTTTCGAGACCTACCCACCGCTCGGTCACGACGCCGCACACGGCGTGCAGCGCCGCGCCCAGCGACCAAACGGCAATCGACCACGCATACCCTTTTTTCGTTCCTACCCGGTCTACGAAACGGCCGGCGAACAGCATCGATACGGCGTAGAATAACGAAAACACAGCCGTTATGGAACCGTAGTCGTTATCCGTCCAGTGAAACTCCTCCTCAAGGATCGGCTGCAGCAACGACAGCACCTGGCGGTCGAGGTAGTTGACCGTCGTCGCAAAAAACAGCATCGAGCAGATCACCCACCGGTAATTGGTCATTTTTTCGTTCAGTTTGCTCATCGTAGGTTGAAGTTTGGTTAGTTAGTTTCGGTTATTTCCGGTATTTGGCGACGATCGACAGCGCCTCGCGGCATTTGCCGGCGATCGAATCCCAATCCCCGGCGGCGATCGCCTCGGCTGGGAATAGTTTCGAGCCCATGCCGACGCAAGTGATCCCCGCACGGAACCAACCGGACAGATTTTCTTCGGTCGGCTCGACTGCGCCGGTAGCCATCAACATGCTCCACGGCATCGGGGCCTTGATGTTTTTGACGAACGACGGACCGCCGACGCACCCCGCCGGGAAAATTTTACACAGGTCGCAGCCGGCCTCCTGCGCCGCGCTGATCTCGGTGACCGAACCGCAACCCGGCGTGTAGGGAACGAGCCGCCGGTTGCAGACCTTCGCGACGTCCGGGTTGTACATCGGGCCAACGATGAAATTCGCGCCGAGCTGGATGTACAGCACCGCCGTCGGGCCGTCGACAACCGAACCCGCGCCCAGCACCATGCCGGAACATTCGGCGGCTGCGAATTTCGACAGTTCGGCGAACACCTCGTGGGCGAATTCGCCGCGGTTCGTAAATTCGAACGCGCGGATCCCGCCGTCGTAGCACGCTTTCAGCACGTCTTTGGCCGTTTGCGGACATTGGTGGTAAAATACCGGGACGATGCCGGTCGAAACGATCGCCGACAATGTCTCTATTTTTGAAAATCTTGCCATTTTTCCGTGTTTTTAAGGTTGAACGATGCGCGAGTCAGCGGACGACGCGGCCCGATCCGTCTCCTTTCATCAGGTTTTCCACTTCCGCAACCGTTACCAGGTTGAAATCTCCGTAAATCGTATGTTTCAGCGCCGAAGCCGCCACCGCGAAGTTCAGCGCGCGGCGGTCGTCGCCGTAGGCCAGCAGCCCGTAGATCAGGCCGCCCATGAACGAATCGCCTCCGCCGACCCGGTCGACGATGTCGGTGATATCGTAGGTCGGAGCCTGCAACAGTTCCCGGCCGTTCCATAATACGCCGCTCCAGGTGTTATGATCGGCGTTCACCGCGCCGCGCAACGTAATGACCACGCGTTTGGCCCGCGGAAAACGCGCCGTGAGCTGGCGGCAGACCGATTCGAAACGCGCGCCGTCGACGCGCCCGCCGGTCGATGCGGCATCGAAGCCTTCAGGTTTGATGCCGAACACTTTTTCGGCATCTTCCTCGTTGCCGAGAATCAGGTCGCACCCTTCGACCAGCGCCGGCATCACTTCGGCCGCCGTCTTGCCGTATTTCCACAGGTTTTTGCGGTAGTTCAGGTCGGTCGACACCGGAATGCCGAGCCGGTTGGCCGTGCGGATCGCTTCGAGGCAGGCGTCGGCAGCCCCCTGGCTAATTGCCGGCGTAATGCCCGTCCAATGGAACCACGATGCGTCCTGCAACGCTTTTTCCCAATCGACCATGCCCGGAGCGATCTCCGAAACGGACGAATGCGCGCGGTCGTAAACCACTTTGCTCGGCCGCGCTACGGCCCCGGTTTCGAGGAAATAAATCCCCAGCCGGTCGCCGCCGTACACGACATGCGACGTGCCTACGCCGTATTTGCGCAACTCGCGCAGGCAGCCATCCGCAATATCGTTTTTCGGCACGCGCGTTACGAATTCGACCGGCAGGCCGTAATTGGCCAGCGAAACGGCTACGTTCGCCTCGCCGCCGCCGAACGTGGCGGTGAACGAACCGGCCTGTCCGAAGCGCAGGCGATCCGGAGTCGCCAGACGCAGCATCACCTCCCCGAAAGTTACAACTTTTGACATATTTTTAGCGTTTTTAACAATTCCGAACTATGAGAGTCGCATCGCGGGCATCGGTTTCGAGGTAGCCCGCCCGTAAAACGTTTTCCTATTGTCGCTTATCATCGTTTTCGAAAAAACCGAAATAACGCTCGGCGTTGCCGTAGCAGATATCCTCGACCAACTGCCCGATAAACGCCGTCTCGCTGCGCGGCAATCGCCCGCTCTCGATGTCGGCGCCGATCACGTCGCACAGGATACGGCGGAAATATTCGTGACGCGGGTACGACAGAAAACTGCGCGAATCGGTCAGCATCCCGACGAAACGCCCCAGCAACCCGAAGGCCGACAGCGTATCGATCTGGTGGCGCATACCCCGCTCCTGGTCGAGGAACCACCACGCCGAACCCAACTGCATCTTACCCGGCACCGATCCGTCGTTGAACGAATAGGCCATCGCGGCCAGCACTTCGAAATCTTTCGGATTCAGGTTATACAGAATGGTTTTGGCCAGCGCGCCGCGCGACTCGAGCCGGTCGAAGAAACGGTGTCCCGCTTCGGCGCAGGGCTTATCGCCGATGGCGTCGTAGCCGGTATCGGGGCCGAGCCTGCGGAACATCCGGGTGTTCGGATTGCGGATCGGCCCGATGTGGAACTGCTGCGTCCACCCCTTTTCGCTGTCCATCACGGCCAGTTCGAACAACAGACCGCCCTGCAACTGCGCGACTTCTTGCGGATGGAGCGTGCTGCCGCCGCGCACTTTATCGAAAATGCGACGCAAGTCGTTTTCGGTATAATCGTCCGTCGGGAAGGTATCCATCCCGTGATCGGAAAGGCGGCATCCCGCCGCTGCGAAGCAGTCGTGCCGCCTACGCAACGCGTCCAACAACTGAGCATACGAGCCGATCGAAACGTCCGACGCCTCTTCGAGCCGTGCGAGGTATCCGTTGTAGTCCGCCGCATCGGCTACGGCCAACGCCCGGTCGGGACGCCACGTAGGCAACACCCGGACGGCAAAATCGCCGGCAGCCAACTCGCGGTGGTATTCCAGCGAATCGACCGGATCGTCGGTCGTACAGACCGCCCGAACGTTGCACCGCCGCATCAACGCCTGCGCCGTAAACGCGTCGGTCGCCAGCGCGGCGTTGCAGGCGTCGTAAATTTCACGCGCCGTAGCGGGCGACAGCACCCGGTCGATCCCGAACAGCCGGACCAGTTCGAGGTGCGTCCAGTGGTACAACGGATTCCGCATCGTATACGGAACCGTTTCGGCCCACTTCCCGAACTTCTCGTAATCGCTTCGGGAGCCGGTTATATACTCTTCCGAAACGCCGTTGGCCCGCATCGCGCGCCATTTATAATGGTCGCCGCCGAGCCATGCCTCGGTAATACCGCTGAAACGGTGGTTGCGGGCGATCATTTTCGGATCGAGATGACAGTGATAGTCGATGATCGGCATCTTCGCAGCATACCTGTGATAGAGTTCGACGGCCGCATCGGTCGTCAGCATGAAATTTTCTCCTATGAACGGGCCCATGTGATTTTCAGATTTTATCGGTCGTTCCCCAGGGAACCTTCCGATATACCGAAGCCAAAAGTAATCAATTTTCCGGAGTTTCGTGCACGTGCACGAAATAAAATTCAGCACTCTGGAAAATATTCGCTATTTTTACCGGGAGTTTTGCTACCGGTACGGACATCCGACGACCGGCCGCAAACCACGGCGAACAGACAAAACACGACAAGGCATGAGCAAACCGGATAAAAAAGTTACGATAAAAGACGTCGCCCAGCTCGCGGGAGTTTCGAAAGGCACCGTAGACCGGGTGATCCACAACCGCGGCGAAGTGTCGGCCGAAAGTTTCCGGAAAGTACAGGAAGTGGTGCGGAAAATCGACTACAAACCGAACGCGTACGCTTCGCTGCTCGCCTCCCGGCGTCATTACCGGATCACCTGCCTGATGCCCGACTTCGAAGGAGGAGACTTCTGGGAGATCGCGCACCGGGGCGTCCTGCGAGCTTATGAAGAGTGCCGCGATTTCAATATCGGAGTGCAGGTAGTACGTTACGACCAGTTTCGAGTCGAATCGTTCCGGCAGGCTTGCAGCGACACGCTGGCCGACCTGCCGGACGCCGTGCTGATCGTCCCGATGTTCCGCGAAGCCGCGACGGAGTTCGTTACGGAGTTGGCCGGGAAAAAAGTGCCGTTCGTTTTCATCGAATCGAAACTGCCCGGCACGCCCTATCTGGCCTATTACGGGATGCCGGTCTTCGAAAGCGGCTACCTGGGAGCGAGCCTGCTGTTGCGGAATTCGGCCCCGGCGGAGGTCGCCTGTTTTCGGTTCCACCGCAGCGGAGACGCGCTCAGCAACACGGCATCGATCCGCCAGGACGGTTTCCTGCATTTCATAAAACAGGAAAAGCGGGCATGCCGGCTATGGGTCGACTACTTGTATCCGTCCGACTGTGCGCAAAATACCGAAATCCTCGACCGTTTTTTCGAAGCGCATCCCGACATCCGGCACATCATCATCTTCAACTCGCGCGCCTACATCGTAGCCGAATACCTGCAGGCGCACGGCATGGGCGATCGCATCCTGCTCGGTTTCGACCCGCTGGAGCGGAATGTGAAGTGCATGAAATCGGGCTACCTCGACTATATCATCGCCCAAAAATGCGAAACCCAGGCCTACCGGGGCGTCAGAGCGCTGTGCAACCTGTTCGTTTTCAAAACCACGCCGGCCAGTGCCGACAACTACATGTCGATGGACATCCTGACCGCCGAAAACGTGAACTACTACATCGACCTGCCCAACGAATAACGCACGGCATCCGGCTCCGCTTCTATCCGCAGGAGCGGGCCGATTCCGCGACGGCCGTTGGCAGCAAGAACGGCTTCCCGACCGACGATCCGCTCCGGAACACCCGTTCGGTAAGCGTCTCTTTGCCATATACTTTTCGCCTCTGCCGCAAATGAAGAAATCGTCTCCTCCGGGGTATAAAAATATCGGCAGCTTCGTTCGGAAGCTGCCGATATTCATAAAAGGTTAGTTAGCTTTGATCAATTAGGTAGTGTAAATGTAAGAACTATTTTTCAATTCCCCAAATTTTTAATATACTTTTTCGTCGCCAACAGAAATAAAGTATGCGGCAAAACCGGAAAACCCGGTCGCCGCATACCCGATAAAAAACCGAACGAAGGAGGTACTCTATTCCAAAACTTCGCTTTTTTTTATAATTTCTTTTATAACTTCTTACTAAAAATAGATTCTTGAATCAATATATAAATACCTGCCATTCAATACGACTTATAAATCTTCACAACCATTCATACGCTCCGTTCGCCCGGTGTCCATACGATATTCAGATCAAAGCTGAGGAACAGCCGGAGTGCCGTGTGGAACGAAACCTTTGGTTTCCGACGCGACCCCGGAATCGCTCTGTGCATGGCGATGGCGGTAGTTCGCAGGCGTGAAACCGTATTCTTTTTTGAATAGTTTGATAAAGTGGGACGTATTCGGAAAGTTACATTCGTTTCCTATTTCGGAGATCGACTTGTTGGTCGATATCAGCAGCAGCCGCGAATGCATCAGGCGCTGGCGGATGAACCATTTGTGAGGCGGTTCGTAAAAATGCTTCCGGAACTCTTTCTTGAACGAAGTGAGGCTGCGGTTGCACTTTTCGGCCAGCTCTTCGACTGAAATATCGGAGAAGATATAATCCTGGATCGTCTGCTCGAAACTCTCTTTCATCAGGTCCATATTGCTCAGGATCTTGCTCTTCAGGCAACATTCCTTTTGCGTGAGGATCAGATAGACCAGTTCGGTGATTTTGATCATTTCCGCCGTCGTATCCTGACTGAACAAGTCGTCCTTAAGGTACTGGCTGACCGTTCCGAAGAAATTCTTGATGGCGCTCGTCGCAGGGTAGCTTACATGCGTCTGTTGCTCGCAATCGGGACAGCTGTGATCGTTGGTTATGTGCAGTTGATAAACCACGCTCAGGTTATTCAACACTTTGGAAAGTTGAGCGGAAGTATAATAAAACACGATCTGCTCGAAATTCTTACCGGCCTCCGGAATGTCTTCCGTGTAATGACTGCCGGTTCCCATATAGAATAATGTTCCCTGAGGTATTTCGTGGCACAAATCGCCGTAGTAAATGCATTTCTTCCCGCGCACTACGTAACCGATGCTGTGACGGGCATAATTGTTTGCCTGAATTCCACTGCGGTTGGGTTGCACATACCTTACAATCATAGGCTGCTGTGCCGGAATCGGAGAAGATAAACGTGCCATAATTCAATAATTTTAAAAGTTAACGATTCGATAAATATTTTGATTTGCCTATATATAATCAGCACTACATCTATTTCACATTGCAAATATACAAGATAAAATCTAAAATGCAATGGATTATTCTAATTTTTCCAATATTTTTTCATATTTTTTCTCATGGGCCTATGTACAAACCCCTTTGAAGCGTATCATACATAACGGCTCCGGCCGCATTCGATACAATCTTTCCTTCAAATGTCCGGCGCTGCCACAAACTCTTCCGCAAAAAGTCTGTTAAATTTACTATTTTTACAACAAAGATGGGCTTTAAGATGAAAGACAGAGAGACAAAAGAGATACTCGACTACGACAGAACGCACCTGTGGCATCCGTACACGTCGATGAAACAGCCGTTGAGCGTTTTCCACGCCGTCCGGGCCGACGGGGTGCACATCGAACTTTCGGACGGACGGCGGATCGTGGACGGCATGTCGTCCTGGTGGTCGGTGATCCACGGATACAATAATCCGAAACTGAACGAAGCCGTCGAGGCGCAGCTTCAGCACATGGCTCACGTCATGTTCGGCGGACTGACGCACACTCCCGCCGTCGAACTGGCCCGCAAGCTGGTAAGCCTGACCCCCGACGGGCTGGAGAAAATTTTCTACTGCGACAGCGGGTCGGTGGCCGTCGAGGTCGCCGTGAAAATGGCGATGCAGTACATGTATGCGCAGGGCACGCCGCGCAAAAATACGCTGGCGACGATCCGCAGCGGCTATCACGGCGACACGTGGCACGCCATGTCGGTATGCGATCCGGTCACCGGAATGCATTCGGTCTTTACCGGACGGCTGCCGGTACAATTTTTCGCGCCGCAACCGGCTGTCCGGTTCGGAGAGGAGTGGGACGACCGCGATTTCGCGCCGATGGCCGAAATCATCGAACAGCATCACGAAGAGTTGGCCGCCGTGATCGTCGAACCGATCGTGCAGGGAGCCGGCGGCATGTGGTTCTACCACCCCGAATACCTGCGCCGGTTGCGGGAAATGTGCACGCGGTACGACATCCTGCTGATCGCCGACGAGATCGCCACCGGCTTCGGCCGCACCGGACGGATGTTCGCATCGGAATGGGCCGGTATCGCGCCCGACATCCTGTGCGTGGGCAAAGCGCTGACCGGAGGTTACATGAGTTTTGCCGCCGTGCTGACGACCGAACGGGTCGCCGACGTCATCTCTTCGGGCAATCCGCCGGAATTCATGCACGGGCCGACGTTTATGGGCAATCCGCTCGCCTGCGCCGTAGCGAACGCATCGCTGGACATCCTGATAAACAACTCCCCGTTGCAACGGATCGCCGAAATCGAAAATCTGCTCCGCGCGCAACTGGCCCCGGCTGCCGGCATGAAACAGGTGACCGACGTGCGCGTCCTCGGCGCGATCGGAGTGCTCGAACTCCGCAAACCGGTCGATATGGCGACGATGCAGCGCCGGTTCGTCGAAGAGGGCGTCTGGATCCGGCCGTTCGGCAGGTTGGCATACGTCATGCCGCCATATATAATAAAGGACCACGATCTGGAGAAACTGACCCGCGCGCTGATCGAAGTGGTCGGCGAAACCGATTAGCCGATTGCACGATCCGGATTCATTTCGTATCTTTGGCCGGATAAAAGACCAGACGCCATGAGCACTTCGCTGTACGATCAAGTGATTTTCGGCCCTGTACACAGTCGCAGGCTCGGCTTGTCGCTGGGGGTCAACCTGTTGCCGCTCGACAACAAACTGTGCAGTTTCGACTGCATTTACTGCGAATGCGGATGGGCCGGCCGCGGTGCGAAACCTCGTTTCAACGACCGGGCGACCGTACGCGAACTACTGCGGGCCAAACTGCTCGAAATGACCGGAGCGGGAACTCCGCCCGACGTCATCACCTTCGCAGGCAACGGCGAACCCACGATGCATCCCGAGTTCGGCGCCATCATCGACGATACGATCGCCGCGCGCGACGAACTCTGCCCGAAAGCCAAAATATCGGTGCTCAGCAACGCTACGATGATCGGGCGGGAAGAGGTGCGCGAAGCCCTGCTGAAGGTGGACAACAACATCCTGAAACTCGATTCGGCATTCGACGCCACGGTGCGGCAGATCGATCTTCCGCGCGGGGACTATTCGGTAGCCCGCACGGTCGAGAACATGAAACGCTTCGACGGACGGCTGATTATCCAGACGATGTTCCTGCGCGGCGAGTACGGCGGGCGGACGGTGGACAACACCACCGAAGAAGAAGTATCGGCCTGGCTGGCACGAATCGCCGAAATCGCTCCGCGTCAGGTAATGGTCTACACGATCGACCGGGATACCCCGGCCGAGAACCTTCGCAAAGTATCCGTTCCCGAACTCCGGGCGATCGCCGCGCGCGTCGAAGCGCTCGGTATCCCATGCTCGGTCGCCGGCTGATTTTCCCACGAAACCCAAACCAACGCCATGTCCCGATTTACCGAAAACATCAGTCGTTTTTTTCTGAACCGCCGCAATATCTTCATCCTCGGCTTTGTACTGACTTTCGTACTGACGCTGCTGGAAGTGTCGCACGGCAAACAATACAACTTTTTTACGTTCCAGAACGGCACGTTCGATTTCTGGAAAGGGGAAGACCCCTACGGCGTCGAAAAGTACGACTTCCTGTACGGCCCGCTGTTCGCAATCCTGTTCGCGCCGTTCGCCTACCTCGGCATGACGGTCGGCCCGTTCGTATGGAACCTGTTCAACTTCTCGATGTTCTTCTGCGCCATTTTCACGCTGCCCCGGCTTACGGAGAATCAGAAATGCCAGACTTACCTCTACACGGCGATGATCCTCGCGACGACGCAGATGTCGATGCAGTTCAACCCGGTAGTAACCTACCTGTTCCTGTTCGCCTTCACGCTGCTGGAGCGCGGGAAACCTTTCTGGGCGATCACGCTGATCCTGATCTCCGGGTTCTGCAAGATATACGGCATTTTCGAACTGGCGCTGTTGCTGTGCTACCCGAAGTTCTGGCGTAACATCCTGTTCACGATCGCGCTGGCGGCGGTTTTCGTCTTCCTGCCGTTGGTCAGCATCGAGCCGTCGGGCCTGATGCCGTTCTACGCCCGCTGGGCCGAGGTGCTGTCGCTGCATGTCGATCAGTTCCAGTTTTACGCGCTGTTCAACCTCTACCCGATCCACGACCTGCTGACCCCGGTCATGACCTACGTACAGATGGGATCGATCGCCCTGCTGGCCGTCCTGTTCGTAGTGAATCGCAAACAGTTCGACTGGTTCGACTTCCGGGCCGGCTCGCTCGGCATCCTGATGGGCTGGGTGATCCTGTTCAGCCTCTCGACCGAAAAACACACTTATGTCATCGCCTTGGCAGGCTATCTGCTCTGGTATTGGGTACAGGCCCGCAAAACCCGGCTCGACAGGACGCTCTTCTGGGCGAACTTCGTCCTGTTGGTCGCCGTACCGGTCGATCTGGTCTGCCCGACGCCGGTCATGCGGTTCCTGTGCGACACGCTGCAACTGAACATCTACTGCTTCACGTTCACCTGGCTGCGGATGATCTACCTGACGTTCCTGAAACCGATGGCCTGTCCGAAAACGATCGAGGCGGAAGTTTAACTCTTTTCGAATTTACACCTTAAATATTATAGTATGATAACCGCGGAACAAATTAAAGAGCTTATAAGACGACAGGATTCGTTGAGGAGGCATCTTTGACGTCGATAACCGACGCATCGAATTAGAAGAAGAGGAGAGCCGCACGCAGGCTCCCGATTTCTGGGACGATCCCGAAAAAGCCGAGAAACAACTGAAAAAGGTCGCCGGGATCAAATACTGGATCACGGCCTACGACGAAATCGCGTCGGCCGCGGACGATCTGTCGCTGATGCCCGATTTCGTCCGGGAAGGGCTTACATCCGCCGAAGAGCTGGACGCCCATTACCGGGCGACGCTCGAAAAGATCGAAGCGCTCGAAATGCGCAACATGCTCGGCGGCGAGGAGGATCACCTGGGCGCGATCATGGAAATCAACTCCGGGGCCGGAGGCACCGAGAGCCTCGATTGGGCGGCCATGCTGCTGCGCATGTACACCCGCTGGGGCGAAGCGAACGGATACCAGGTAAAAATCGTCGACCTGCAGGAAGGCGATGAAGTGGGGGTCAAATCGGCGACGCTGGAATTTGTCGGCGAGTTCGCCTACGGCTACCTAAAAAGCGAAAACGGAGTCCACCGGCTGGTACGCCTGTCGCCGTTCAACGCCAACAACAAGCGGCAGACGACTTTCGCGTCGGTGTTCGTTTCGCCGGCGGTAGACGACACGATCGAAATCGTCGTCAACCCGGCCGACATCGAATGGGACACCTACCGCAGCGGCGGCAAGGGCGGCCAGAACGTCAACAAGGTCGAAACGGGCGTACGCCTGCGTCACCTGCCGTCGGGCATCGTGGTCGAGAACACCGAAACCCGCTCGCAGATCATGAACAAAGAGAACGCGCTGCGCATCCTGAAGTCCAAACTCTACCAGCGCGAGCTGGAAAAACGGATGGAATTGCAGAACGAACTGGAAGGACAGAAGAAAAAGATCGAATGGGGTTCGCAGATCCGCAGCTATACGCTCCATCCCTACAAGCTGGTAAAAGACCACCGCACCGGACAGGAAACCTCCGACACGCAAGCCGTGCTGGACGGCGACCTGAACGAGTTTATCAAAGCGTTCCTGATGAGCAACGGAGTTTCCTGACCGATACGCGTACGAACGCAACCGACGAACTTTCCGGAATTTCCCCGTACGGGGAAATTCCGGAAAGTTTTTTCACGACACGGTTTTTCGTATCTTCCCGGCACGCCTCTGCGAACCGAGCCGGCCGCACATTGCGTATTTATCCGGCAACCGATTGCATTTTCGAATTTTATCGTTAAATTAGCGAACGGCGTTCTATAAAAACGCCACTTACCGTCCGGCGACCCCCGGACATCCGAATCCACCTAAAACTTTACCGTTTATGAAAAAACAGCTACTCCTTTTCGCCACATGCGTCGCGCTGCTGTCAGGCTGCAAAGACAACGACGAAAACGGCCGGCCCGACTCGCCGGCCACCCAACCGGCGATTACCGCCTTCGTATTCGAAGCCGCCCGGAATCCGCAAACGCTGATCATGGACATCAAATGCGCGATCGACGGGAACGAAATTTCGGGGCTGATCCCCTACGCGACCGACCTCGACAAGCTCGTTCCGTCCTTCAAAGGCCGGTTCGCTCAGATCTCGGTAAACCATACGGTTCAGCAATCGGGCGTTTCGGAAAACGATTTCACGAAAGAGGTCGTCTATACGGTCATGGACAGCATCGGACAAACGGTCGACTATAAAGTCAACATATCCTGTTTCGAAGGGGCGGAGTCCGGCCCGGCGATCACGTCGTTCGTTTTCGAAGCGGCCAAAAACCCGCTGTACCTACTGTCGGACGTCGAATGCACGATCGACGGAACATCGATTTCGGGCCTGATACCCTACGTGACGGACATCGACAAACTCGTTCCGACCTTCTTGGGCCGTTTCGACCAGATCTCCGTCGGCAAGGTTTCGCAGCAGTCGGGCGTCACGGCGAACGACTTCACGAAAGAGGTCGTCTATACGGTTACGGACAGCAAGGGAACGTCCGCCGAATACAAAGTCAACCTGTTCAATTTCACCGGTCTGCCGGTCGTTACGGTCGAAACCGACCAGCGTGCGGCAATCACGTCGAAAGAGAACTACGTCAACGGAACGCTGACGATTAGCAAAACCGCCGATTTCAAAGCCGGATACGAAGGCGCCATGCGTATCCGGGGCCGGGGCAACGCCACGTTCGGGTATCCGAAAAAGCCGTACAAGATCAAGCTGGACGAAAAATCCGAGATTCTGGGTATGCCGTCCGACAAAGAGTGGGTATTGCTGGCCAACTACTGCGACAAATCGCTGCTGCGCACCAGCATCGCATTCAAATTGAGCGAGCTGATGTCGATGCCGTGGACGCCCCGCACCGAATTCGTGGAACTGTTCCTGAACGGGCGTTACGAGGGCAACTACCTGCTCGGCGAACACGTGAAAGTTTCCAAAAACCGGCTGAACGCCGATGACGACGGCTACCTGATCGAACGGGACGGCTATTACCAGCAGGAACCGCTGTACTTTATGACCGACCGCGGCAACCCGTTCACGTTCAAGCATCCCGATACGGACGACATCACGCAGCAACAGGTCGCCTACATCAAAGATTACGTCAATAAATTCGAATATGTGCTCTATTCGCAGAATTTCATGGACCCGGAAGAGGGATACCGCAAATACATCGACGTAGACAGTTGGGTGAACTGGTACTTGGTACAGGAAACCCTGTGCAACAAAGATACGAACTACTACTTCTTCAAAAAGAACGCGCAGCCGGACACCAAACTCGGCATGTCGCCGGTTTGGGACTTCGAGTGGTCGCTCGGCATCGGCTGGAACTACACCGAACCGGCCCGCCACGACGTCCTGGTACAACGTTCGCTCTATTTCGACCGGCTGATGCAGGATCCCTACTTCGCAGGACTGGTCAAAGAGCGCTGGAAAACGCTTAAAAGCGAATACCTGCCGCAGCTCTACGCCTACATCAACGAGACGGCTCAGAAGATCTCCGTATCGCAGCGGGCCAACTTCACGAAGTGGAACATCCTCAACACGCCGGTCAGCGTCGAAGTCATCACGCTGGGAACCTGGGAAAACGAAGTGCAGTACGCCAAGGACTTCCTAACCCGCCGCGTGCAGTGGCTGGACTCGGCGATTCCGACCTGGTAAGTATTTTCCGGCCAATTACGCAAAAGGCACCAGAGTGTCCGTAAGCGGCATTTCGCATTCTTACCAATATTCGCAAGGTTCGGGAAACGTCTATCTCGTGGCAACCAAGATGGCGAATTCGGGAGGACATGCAGCCCCGGCGGTCAAAGCCGACATTAATTGGGTTTACATAAAAGATACCCAAAATACAAACGACGGAACTCCTATCATGGTTCACAGAAAAGAGGTCACCGACGTTTTCGAAGCCAACAGCGTACGAGCGTACGGTAGGGTACGATCCGAAAGTCGAAATTAAAACACTGCTTTTATGAAACGCCTAACGATACTCGCCCTATTTCTGTTCCCGTCGGTAGTTTGTGCACAGCAGCGAACGGCAGCGATATCCCCGGAATCTTTTGAGAAAAGAGCCGAATTCAGTGCCGCTGCATTCGATATCGTCTGGGCCCGGCCCAGGCATATGATCGATTTGGATACGCTGGCGGGACAGTGGATCCGAAGAGGACACCGCTCGGGAACTGCATATGCTCCCGTACTCGAATCCGAGAACGGGGAGTTCATTTTGATGTACCTGAGCTTTTTAATTTACAGAACCGAGGGCGAGATCGAGATAGACCAAACCATGAGAAAGTTAGAAAAGTCGCCGCCAACGAACGAGCTGCTCACGAACGACAACTATCCCCGCCTCTTGATAACCGGCGAATTGAAAGCGGCCTACGGCTATACGGAAGGCTTTTTCAACCCGGTGGAAGGGAAAGTGTTCACCCGGGAAGATTTCGAAACCTACGTAACGATCGTTTCGGGCGGCAAAGCCCGGAGGTGGTTCAATGCCGACTCGGTGTTCCTGTACACCCTGCCGGTGGACGATCCGTTCAAAAAGGGCTACACGCATTGCACGGGTATGATCGTCTCTAAAAAAGGCAGGGCCAGCATAGGACTGAAGCTCTGGTTCACCAACGCAGGAAAGAAAAAAGAGCAACAATATCTCCGTTCGCTCCGCTGGAAGATACGGTACCGCAACGACGACTGGAAATACGACCGGGAAGTATTCGAACGTGCAGTCAGGAACCGCGAAGGAGACCGAAAATAGACGGCCTATCCGCCTTAAGGAATAAAACGGCGGCAGGTCTGCCTCCCCCGGCCGATTTCAACATAGACGGAAGCGCTTACATGTCGGCATATAAGCGCTTCCGTCTACGACTGTTACGATTTACAACGCAAAAAGCGGGAAAATTCCTGAACGGAATCATAAAAAACATCCGCACGATCGACCGGATCATGCGGAGTCTCTGTTTATCGATAAATCATACTGCGGAGAGATAGGGAACGTATTCGCCCCAAATCACTCCTGTATATCAACCTGTTATAAAATCAGATTATCCAAATTCCACCGAATAGCCCACAACTTATTTGCTGTGTTTTACCCTGAATTGCATTCGACTATAACAAAGATAGACTATTTTTCCATAAAAAATACTCAACAAGAAATTTTGTAATTTTTACAGTGAGATGTATTTCCATCTCTTATAAAATATCTCTCCTGCTATCCTCCGATCTTGCACTATATCAGTCGCTTTATATTTCTGGTTTTTGCTCATTACTATTAATGTACTTTGACCTTGCAAAATCAGTCTTTGTTTTTATATTTAAATACGTTTCCGAGCAAAATAAACTACAAGGTAGATGTATGACGATTTTGATAAATATGACAAACTGATACGTTGTGATTAACTTTCGAATTCAACCAAAATGGTCAATATGTCATCCGTAGGCTTTCGATTTGTAATGTCTTTATTACCACTGATTCTCCATACATCAATATTTCTCAGTTCGCTTGCTACTAACAAACTAATTAATGTAAAAGGTTTAGGTCCGCATGGAGCAATAACCACTCTAAAATTATTCAATAAATCTTTACATAGATCGTAGAGAATTTTCTTTGTGAATAATAAATCATCCATAGGGTATGAAAATTTGTGACTGTTGTCGACATGTGATAAAAGCTCGTGGTTTCGTTCTGTAACATCTTTATAAAAATCGGGGGCACTTTCAGCATCTGTCATGAACATATACACTTCTTCAGCGTCGAAATACTCTTTGAGACTAAATGCTCTTCTCTTTTCGTATCCTAATCCTAATATGAGAGCTGTTTCTTTATTTGGTATAGTAATATTACTAAATCCATATATAGGCTCACAAAAATGATTTAAATCTTCTGTCATGGGAGGAGGTGTGAATTGTGCTCTAGTATAGCTAAAAAATACTCGAATATCTTTTGATGTATTCAAATTGTTAAAGTAATCAATAATTGAACTATACCATACCCTAGTCATAGAAGAATAATCGACTAAAATGTTTATGACATGGTTTTGATTTTCTTTCAAAAAATCATCAATAATGTTAGTAATTACCTTACCTTGACTACCATCGGAGAATAGATATTCGAATTTATTTTGATGATAAAATTTGTCATTATTTTCCCTCGTTTTATTTTGTTTATTTTTAGAAAAAACAATGACAACTTTTCTCTTGGCATTTATATTTTTTAATGCAATAAAGGTTGCTCGTTCTTCATAACCTGATGCTGTAATAAATAGATCATAAATATTATTTATGGCACTTATATACAAAGTTACACCAAACATTCGATAACAAAAAACGGGAGCAATTTGCTCCCGTTTTCATTTCAACCATTATCTGTTTACAATACAGCATTTGTCATTTTAGTAACGATTTTTGTTAAACGGGACATCTGCGCCGTTGTTAGTTCGGATTCGGCTTTTTCTAACTTGGTTTGCAATTTTTCAGCACTTTCCAACACACCAACATAATCGCTCATAGCCGATATATCTCCGTTTTGTGCTTTCTTGTAAAGACTGGTAAATGTCATTTATACATATAGTAATATATTGAAAATAAGAATTTTATACAGGCACTCCTCGGAATAAAGAAACAAAGCAGCAACAAAATCAATAATTTAAGCGATTCTCCGTTTTTTGCTTTGCATCTGATTTCATTCTTTTCACTTGGTCGTACTGAAAGGCTTTTCAAACTATTTTCCCGATAACCGGTCGTTTTTCTGAGAATATATTGTTGGAGCGCGCGTTGATGAATTGTTGCAGCCAAAAGAGAAAATGAGCCAAAGATTATCTTCAGGTTACACGCTCTTTAGAACTTTTATTCCCCGCAAAGGTAGACTTTCCTATCAAGTCATAGGCATATGAAAAGGTAAATATGCCTACCTAAATTTAGTTTACTTTGATTTAGCATATATATAGGCTAATGTACTAAACTAAACTGAATTTTCCCCTCTTTTTTGCCCTTTCTTCCTCACAATCGCTCAGCCAAAAAAGAACCCGGAACTACATCGTATTTTCTCTTTTGGCTGCAATGCAACTTTTGGACTGAATCATACTTCTGAAACCTATACAAATGGTTAGAAAACTCTTGGGCAACTAAGTTCGACACCAGAAAAATAATTACGATTACAATGTCTATTCGACTAAATTTCGGCAGATTCAGCCGGATTCATTGCAAGTTGTTCGACGTAAAACTCTTAATTGGGCAACTTGTTTCTGTGAGTCGGGCAACTCACAAAGTTGAGTTGGAGGGCAAGGATATTCGCTTCGGCTTACTGTTTCCTAAATTCGGTAGGCGTCATACCCGTGTGCCGGCGGAAGTAACGGCCCAGATAAGAGGTTGAATCGAAATGAAACCTGTCGGCAATCTCCGTTACCGTCATATCGGTCGTGGTGAGCAGGTGTTTGATTTCCGCCACAATCTGCCAGTCTATGAGTTGCTTGGGCGTAGTCCCCGCGATTCGGGCCGTTATTTTCGAAAGGTAGTAGGGGGTGATGCAGAGCTTGTCGGCATAGAATTTCACCTCGTGCCGCGCATAGCAGTTCTCCGTCACCAGTTTGCAGAAGCCGTTGAAAAGTCGGCGCGAGGAAGGAATGGATTTGAGGTTCTCGGCCGGAGCATCGAAAACCAGCTTGACCTCTATCGCAAGAAACAGATTCTGCAGATGGTTTCGGAACATCATGCGGGCGGATTTTGCGGCGGAGCATTGCGTGTAATAGTCGGTAAGGGTGTTCCATGTTTCCCACAATGTCCGCTCTTCCCCGGTGGTCGGCAATATAGGTTCGTCGTAGATGCGCTCGAAGAATGCCGACGACAACGGCAGGATTACTTCATCGGTGAGTTCGGGCGACAACTCGATCATGCGCACACGGAAATCACCGCACGCCTTGTGGACAACGAACAGCGTATCGGGGAAAATGACTGCGATGTTTCCGCTTCGGAACACCCGCCGTTCGAGGTTGACTGAAACGACTGCTTTGCCTTGCAGGCAAAAGAGCAGCATACACCCCTTTGTCCGCAATGCTGAGCCGCACGACGTATGCAGATCGGATGTCGCAACGCGGCATTCCGTTTCCCGATTCTGTACCATAGTTTCTGTTTTTGACCGCAAAAATACGAGATATAGGTGAAAAAATAAGTTTAGTTTTCAAAAGTACTCTTTTCGTTTGGATTTGTATGCCGCTTGGACATCGGAGATTCCGTAATTTTGCGCCCTGAAAAAGCAAAAAGAAACCATGAAACAGAAGTTATTGAGTGTAACAGGATTGTTGACTATATGTCTGGTATCGTGCAAGGAGGCTGTTCCTCCGCAACAGCCAGTGGATTATTCGGTACAGACGGTTGCCAGGACCGATGTGACGCTTACGGAGTCTTATTCCGCTTCGGTGCGTGGACGGCAAGACATCGAGATCTATCCGCAGGTATCCGGAACGATTCAGCGCGTCTGCGTCAAGGAAGGAGAAAAAGTACGAAAGGGACAATCACTCTTTATTATTGACCGGGTGCCGTATGAAGCGGCACTGCGCACGGCCGTGGCTAATGTTCATGCCGCCGAAGCGCAGGTCGAGACGGCGCGGATCACTTTCGAGAGCAAACAGGAACTGTTCCGGCAGAATGTCGTTTCGGAATTCGATCTCTCGACCGCCCGCAATGCGCTGGCCGTCGCCGAAGCCTCGCTGGAGCAGGCCCGGGCCGAGGAGGCCAATGCCTGCAACAGCCTCTCCTATACGGAGGTGAAGAGCCCCGCCGACGGCGTGGTCGGCACGATTCCTTATCGGGTGGGCGCATTGGTCGGCCCGACCTCTTCGCAGCCCCTCACGACCGTGGCCGACAATTCGGAGATGTACGTCTACTTTTCGATGTCCAAGAATCGGTTGCAGGAGCTGGTCATGCGTTACGGTTCGCTCGACCGGACGATCGACAACATGCCCGCTGTGCAGCTGCGGCTGAACGACGGAACCCTCTACGCCGAAGAGGGGCGCGTCGAAAGCATCAGCGGCGTGCTGAATCCCGAGACGGGAAGCGGTTCGCTGCGCGCTGTATTTCCAAACCCGAACCGCATACTGTTCAGCGGCGGCACAGGGAATGTGGTAATCCCGCAACATTTGGAGAATGCAATCGCTATCCCGCAGGAAGCGACCTATGAATTACAGGACAAAATCTTCGTCTATCGTGTCATTGACGGCAAAGCTGTCGCTACACGTATCGAGGTCAGTCCGATTCACGACGGTGTGAACTACACCGTGACGAAAGGTCTTTCGGCCGGTGACGTAATCGTCACGACGGGCGTGGGTTTGCTTAACGACGGCGACGAAATCAAGGTGAACAACAAAGCAGGAGGTAACGTATGAATCTGAGATTTTTTATAGACCGTCCGATCTTCTCAATCGTCATTTCGATTACGATCGTATTGTTGGGCGTTATCGCCCTGACAACCCTTCCGGTCGAACAATATCCCGACATTGCGCCACCGACAGTACAGGTAACGACCTCCTATCCCGGAGCCAATGCCGAGACGGTGCAGAAGGCCGTCATCGTGCCGCTCGAAGAGGCAATCAACGGCGTAGAGAATATGTCATACATCCACTCCGAAGCCTCCAATACGGGTGATGTGACGGTAAACGTATATTTCCGTCAGGGGGTCAATGCTGACATGGCCGCCGTGAATGTACAGAACCGCGTGTCGAAGGCTCAGGGACTGCTCCCTGCCGAAGTGACGAAAATCGGCGTGCAGACCCTCAAACAGCAGAAGTCGCTACTGAAGGTGGTTGCTCTGTACAGCCCCGACGACAGCTACGACATGCAGTTCATCAACAACTACATGAAGATCAACGTCGAACCACGCATGAAACGTATTGCAGGCGTTGGCGAGTTCAATGTGCTGGCATCGAACTACTCAATGCGTATCTGGCTCAAACCCGACATCATGGCACAGTATAGACTGATTCCCTCTGACGTGACCGCTGCCCTTGAAAAGCAGAACCTCGAATCGGCGACGGGCGCATTCGGTGAGAACCACGAGAACGCCTATGAATATACAATCAAGTGGAGCGGTCGTCTTTCGACGCCCGAACAATTCGAACAGATTGTCATCCGCTCACTGCCTAATGGGGATATTCTGCGTCTGAAAGACATCGCCCGTGTGGAGATGGGTGACGAGGCGTACACTTACCGTGCCCTTACCGACGGCCACGCCGGGTGTATCGGCGAAGCATACCAAAGTGCCGGATCGAACGCTACGGAGGTGGTGGAGAATATCGACACCCTCATAGCAGAACTGACGGAAAACCTGCCCGACGGACTGGCGTTCGCCGACCTGTTGAGCGTGAACCGTTTCCTCTACGCTTCGATGGAAAACGTATTGAGGACGCTTATCGAGGCAATTCTGTTGGTCGTGTTGGTGGTTTACGTATTCTTGCAGGACATCCGTTCGACGCTGATCCCGGCCATCGCCATCGTCGTCTCGCTGGTCGGGACGTTCACCGTCATGTCGCTGCTGGGCTTCTCGATCAACCTTTTGACGCTCTTCGCCCTCGTGCTGGCGATCGGCACGGTGGTCGACAACGCCATCGTGGTGGTCGAGGCGGTGCAGGCGCGTTTCGATGTTGGTTACAAATCGTCGTATATGGCAACGAACGATGCCATGCAGGGCATCACGGGTGCGATCGTCACCTCGACGTTCGTCTTTATGGCCGTGTTTATTCCCGTTTCGATGATGGGAGGTACATCCGGTGTCTTCTATACACAGTTCGGTATCACGATGGCTGTCGCCGTCGGGCTTTCGGCGGTCAATGCCTTGACGCTTTCACCTGCCTTGTGCGCTCTGATGCTGCAACCTTACGTCGATGAGGAAGGTAATGTACGGGAGAATTTCGCTGCCCGCTTCCGCAAGGCGTTCAATGCCGCTTTCTCGGTGATGGTGAAACGTTATGTACGCGGTGTCATCTGGTTTGTACGCCACCGTTTTGTGGCATGGGGGACACTGGTTGCCGCTGTTGTGCTCCTTGTCCTTCTTATGAGAAACACACAGACGGGACTTGTCCCGGACGAGGATACGGGATCGGTCATGGTGAGCATTACCACCAAGCCCGGTACGTCGCTTTACACAACGACCAAAGTGCTGTCGCAAATCGAGAAGGAGATTCAACAAATGCCGCAGGTAGAACACTATGCCACTGTGAGCGGTTATTCGTTCAGCGGTTCGGGCGCAAGTGCGGGCATGATTATCCTTTCGCTCTGCGACTGGTCGGAACGCTCCGGAAAGGGCGACGACGTACAGTCGGTCATCGACCGCCTCAACGCACTGTCTGCCAAGATTCCCGATGCGCAGATCTTCGCTGCCGCACCGCCTATGATTACGGGCTACGGCATGGTGAACGGCTTCGAACTGCATGTACAGGACAAGGCGGGCAAACCCGTCGCCGAACTGGACGAGGCGACGCGCAGATTCATTGCAGCACTCTCCGAACGTCCTGAAATCGGTGCGGCTTATTCGTCTTTCTCATCGGGCTATCCGCAATATACGCTCGACATAGATGCCGCGCGGTGCGAGCGGTCGGGCATTTCGCCGTCGGACGTGCTGGCGACCCTGTCGGGTTATTACGGCGGACAATATGTCTCTAACTTCAACCGCTTCTTGAAACTCTACCGTGTGATGATTCAGGCCGACCCGGCGTACCGCGTGACGCCCGAATCGCTGAACCACATCTATGTCCGCACATCCGGAGGCGGGATGGCTCCTGTCGGGCAGTTCGCACGGTTGACCAAGACCTACGGCCCGCAGTCGCTCAACCGCTTCAACCTCTACGGCTCGATTGCCGTGAACGGCGCGGCTGCCGACGGTTATTCGTCAGGCGATGCAATCCATGCCATCGGTGAAACCGCGCAGGCGGCGCTGCCCAAAGGGTACAGCTACGAGTTCGGCGGCATCACGCGCGAGGAAAGCACTTCGACGAGTAATACAGTGATGATTTTCGCCATCTGCTTTGTGCTGGTCTATCTGATACTGAGCGCTCTGTACGAAAGTTTCCTCATCCCGCTGGCCGTTGTGCTGTCGCTGCCCTTCGGTCTGTTCGGCTCGTTCCTTTTCGCTCAATTGATGGGACTGGAGAACAACATCTACATGCAGACGGGCATCATCATGCTGATCGGTCTGCTGGCCAAAACGGCGATTCTTATCACCGAATACGCCGTCAAACGCCGCGAGGCGGGCATGTCGCTCATTCAGGCCGCTGTCGGGGCTGCGAAAGTGCGTCTGCGTCCGATTCTGATGACCGCCCTGACAATGATTTTCGGTCTGTTGCCGCTCATGGTATCGACAGGAGTCGGAGCCAACGGCAACCGCACGCTCGGTTCAGGGGCCGTCGGAGGTATGCTCGTGGGAACGCTTGCCCTGCTCTTTATCGTACCCGTGCTGTTCGTCGCTTTCCAGTGGTTGCAGGAGAAGAGCCGCCCCGTACAGTTCGAGCGAGCTGCCGAGTGGTCGATACAAGCCGAAATGGAGGATTTGAAGACCCCGAAAAAGGAGGAATGATGAAAAAGACAATCATAATAACGATGACCGCATGCACATTGACTGCCTGCGGCATCTACAAACCATACACCCGCCCCGAAGTGCGGACCGGCAACCTCTACGGTGCGGAGTATTCGACGACCGACACCGCATCGGTTGCAAACATCGGTTGGCATGAGTTGTTCTCCGACGAGCGGTTGCAGCGTCTGATCGACACGGCATTGGTGCATAACACCGATTTGCAGGTTGCACAACTTCGCATCACTGAGGCAGAAGCCACGCTGAAAGCTGCGCGGCTGGCTTATTTGCCGTCGTTCAACTTCGCGCCGTCGGGAGGCGTGAGCAGCTTTGATGGTGCGAAAGCCGCGTGGACATACAGCGTTCCCGTTACGGCAAGTTGGGAGGTCGATATTTTCAGTCGTCTGACCAATACAAAACGGCGTTCGCGTGCGGCTTTGCTGCAAAGCGAAGCCTACCGTGATGCAGTGCAGGCGCAACTGATAGCCAACATAGCCAACTATTATTATCGGTTGTTGAGCCTCGACGCGCAAGTCGCTGTTACGGAGCAGGCTGTCGAACGCTATCGGGAGCAGGTACGGGTTATTCAGGCATTAAAAATGGCCGGAAACGTGAATGAAGCCGCCGTTGCCCAGACCGAAGCAACGCTACATGCAGCCGAAACGACACTGCACGATTTGCAGTATTCGATCAGGCAGACTGAAAATTCGCTGACACTTCTTTTGGGCGACACGCCGCACACGATCGAACGTGGCACATTGGATGCACAATCCACTCCGACGGAACTGGTCATCGGCGTTCCGCTGCAACTCTTGTCCCGCCGTCCCGACATCCGCCAAAGCGAGCAGGCACTTGTGCAGGCATTTTATGCAGCAGCCGAAGCCCGCGCCGCGCTCTATCCATCGCTGACGTTGAGCGGGTCGGCAGGTTGGACGAACAGTGCCGGAACCATTGTTGTCAATCCCGGAAAACTGTTGCTCTCGGCGGCAGGATCACTCCTGCAACCAATCTTCAATGCGGGACAGAACCGTGCCCGTGTGAAGATCGCGAAGGCGCAGCAGGAGGAGGCGAAACTCGCGTTCCAGCAAGCCCTGCTCAACGCCGGAGCGGAGGTGAACGATGCCCTGACGCAGGTGCAGACAGCCCGCGCCAAGACGAACTCGCGCCGCGAACAGCTCCGCTCGCTCGAACGGGCCGTCGAAAGCACGCAACTCCTGATGCGGCACGGTTCGACGACTTATCTTGAAGTGCTGACAGCACAACAGACTTTGCTTTCAGCCCAGCTCTCAGCCATTGCAGACCGTCTCTCCGAATTGCAAGGTGTCGTCTCGCTCTACCATGCACTCGGAGGAGGAATTGAATAAAACGGATGATGAACAAAATGAACGGATCTGCACCATAACCAAACGTCCCTTTACGGCAGACGAATTGGTGAAATGGTGCAGATTCGGTTCTTTTCCAATGAAAGACGTTCCCCACGGTTCTTCGATTTCACCTGTTTGGAAAAATACACCATTTCCAAAAGTAAAAAGCGAATCGCATTCATTTCTCCTCGATTCAAATAGTTTTCCTTATGATTTGATCGACTTAAAACTCCAAGTAGGGCAAGTCACGGTGAGCAACTCTCGGGAATGAGTTGATAGCAAGGCTATAGAATTCTCGGAGCAATCTCAGTATTGTCGGTGCCAAAGCCGTTTTAGTTCGGGCTTGCCCGGGTGTCACGAAAAATGTTTCGGGGGAGCCTAATACCTCGCCCGATATTCGTCATCGGGAGAATTGCCACTCAATCTGCAAGCAAAGGCAGTGGAATTGTCCGATATATGACGGATTATAGAATGGCAGTCAAATGGATAAAAAACATCTCTCCTTGTCGGAAGATTTAGATCTTAGTTCTCGGGCAGGTTTCGGCCGACAAAAGGGAATAAAAAGAATGTGTTACCCATAATTGTTTCTTGTGGGTTAAGAACAGGGTTGTTTCTCCGACATAATCCGTTCATTTCTCAGCGGTCGAATTACGACCTTTTCCTTGTCGATAATGCTACCGGCATTCGAGTGTAAGAATCCTGTTTCAGAGTACGATTTCGGTCATCGAAGTTCAACCGCATTTCTTTTCAGTTGTTTGCACGAAACGGTTTACTTTAGTTTTCTTGCCCTATATATAGAGAAATACTAAACTAAACAGAATTATATATGCCCGCGCGGGAATAAACTATACCGGCAAAAAAACATCGGGAGACCCGAAAATTCGGTGCCTGCTTTAGTCGAACAATCCGTTCACCAGATTGACCGCATCGTCCTTTTTCTGATTGATGATTTTGGCATACACCTGTGTCATTTTCACATCAGCATGGCCGAGTAATTTCGAAGTGGTGTAGAGGTCTGCACCGAGCGTCAGCATCATCGTTGCGAATGTGTGGCGGGCAAGGTGAGTAGTTATGGTCTTTTTTATGTTACAAATGTCGATCAGCTCTTTCAAATAAGTATTCATCTTCTGGTTGCTCAGAACAGGCAGCAATACGCCTTTCGTTACACAGTAGGGATGGTTTTCATATTTAGCCAGAATCTCCTGAGCAACTTCCAACAGCGGTATATTACACATATTTTTGGTTTTCTGCCGCATCTTCCTGATCCATTTATCCCCGTTGATGTCGATGGAGATATGTTCCGGGGTAAGTTGTTTTACGTCAGAAAACGCCAGTCCCGTGAAACAACAGAATACGAAGATGTCCCGTACCAGTGCAAGGCGTTCGATGCCGATTTCCTTTTGGCGGATAATTTCGATTTCGTGTTTTTCCAGAAAATCTTTTTCTACGGGATTCAGCGAAAACTTAATATCGGCAAACGGGTCTTTTTTCATCCACTCTTTTTGGATCGCTATCCGGGTAATTTTCTTAAAGTTCTTCAGGTATTTAGTCGTTGTATTATGATTGCATTTGCAGACGGTTTTCAGGTAAAATTCATAATCCTCGATAAACTGACGATTCATTTCATCAAGGTAAATGTCACTCCGTTTGTAGGTGTATTGCATAAATTCCTGCGTGTGTTTCAAACAGGTTTCGTAACGCTGGACGGTTGCAGGGGCCATGTCTATGCCGGAGAGTTTACGGCATTTCTCATTGTGTTCACGGAATAATTCCACCAACGTATGGCGTTCGGATTGATCCTTGCCTAAATAACGATCCATTACCTTTTGCGCGGTAATATATTCTTCTCCGTCCATTTCCATATCGCGGTGGATGCGCATAAATTTGGCTCGGACAGCATCCAAATACATATTCAATTCTTTTGTAAGCGGATTCCGTTCGTAGGCTTTTCCTTTGGCGTCATTCCATAGCTTCGGAGTGATTGTTTCTTTTACCGTCGTGTCAGCACGCATGCCATTAACTGTCACACGTACCTGAATAGGGGCCTCGCCCTTTTTGTTTGTTCGGGTTTTACGAATGTAAAACCCAAGACTGAAAGTTGTTTTTTCCATTTCACTTGATTTTTTGGTTACAAAATTATATTCGTCAAGTGCAGATGTCAAGAGGCAGAACCATGAACAATAATGCGTTACATACGTTTTTGGTGGCAATTTCCTAAAAATATTTTTGCCACCGAATTGCCACCGAAAAAACGCTTAAAACCGCATTTTTTCGCCATAGGCTTAAAAACAACAGACCCTGTAAATGTGTAATTTACAGGGTTTTGCTTCCTTATTCAGTGTCTTTTGGCGGAGAGATATGCTCTCGAACCTAAATAATTAAAGAGTATCATAAAATTGCAGTTTGCTGTTAATTACCAGATTATTACAAGTTGTAGTAAATTAAAATATCTCTAAATGGGTGTATATTTGGGTGTAGAATTTCATGTGCACCCAATTATGAATATCAAACGAAACATCATCTTCGCATTGGAAAACCGGAAAAAGAACGGCGTTCCGATCATAGAGAATGTGCCTATCCGTATGCGCGTGATATACGCAAGCCAGCGTATCGAGTTTACAACGGGCTACCGCATTGATGTGGCCAAATGGGATGCCGACAAGCAACGGGTAAAGAATGGATGCACCAACAAACTGAAGCAAAGCGCGTCCGAAATCAATGCTGACCTTCTGAAATATTATACCGAGATTCAAAACGTGTTCAAGGAGTTCGAGGTGCGGGAAACCATGCCGACCACACAACAGCTAAAGGATGCGTTTAACCTGCGAATGAAAGACACGCACGGGGAACAGCAGGAAGATGTTCGAATAAGCTTTTGGGAGGTGTTCGATGAGTTTGTCAAGGAATGCGGCAACCAAAATGACTGGACAAAATCCACCTACGAAAAGTTTGCAGCCGTAAAAGCCCACATTAAAGAGTTTAAGGAGGATGTTGCCTTTGAATATTTCGACGAGTTCGGATTGAACGAATATGTAAACTTCCTGCGCGACGAAAAGGACATGAGGAACAGCACCATCGGGAAACAAATCGGATTTCTCAAATGGTTCCTGCGCTGGAGTTTCAAGAAAGGTTATCATCAGCACACGGCATACGACACATTCAAACCGAAATTGAAGACTACCCCTAAAAAAGTCATATTCCTGACATGGGACGAGTTGAACAAGCTGAAAGATTATCAGATACCTCAAGACAAACAATATCTGGAACGTGTCCGGGATGTTTTTCTGTTCTGTTGTTTTTCGAGCCTTCGATATTCGGATGTCCGCAACTTGAAAAGAAGCGATGTCAAACCTGACCATATCGAAGTAACCACGGTAAAGACTGCCGACAGCCTGATTATCGAACTGAACGACCACAGCAAAGCCATACTTGAAAAATACAAGGATATCCAATTTGAGGACGACATGGTATTGCCCGTTATCAGCAATCAGAAGATGAATGATTATCTGAAAGAGCTGGGCGAGCTCGCGGAGATTGACGAACCTGTACGAGAAACGTACTACAAAGGGAACGAGCGTATAGATGAGATTTTCCCAAAATACGCATTATTGAGCACCCATGCAGGAAGAAGGACATTCATTTGTAATGCGCTGGCGTTGGGTATTCCGGCAGAGGTTGTAATGAAATGGACGGGACACAGCGATTATAAGGCTATGAAACCTTACATTGACATTGCCGACAGCATCAAGGCCAGCGCGATGGATAAATTCAATACGCTGTGATGATGGAAAAGGATATTTATACTTCGATAACGGAATTGACCGCAGTTTACGAAACGCTCAACAAATGTCTGAAGTCCGATCCCTGTACGACGAACGCTTATCAGGTTGACCGACAGCAGGCATATCGGGACTCCTACGCTGCATTGTGTGCCGTACCCGTGGAGCAGGTCGCTCTGCGCCTTATCGCCGAGGAAATCGGAGACCGTGTACTTGTCCGTTTGCGGGATTTGATACGGGAGAATATCCATATCTGCGAAACCCGCCAAGAGGTTTTCAGCCAAGTCGATTTCGAGGCTCTTTGCCGGCTTCAGGAGGAGTATCTGTTTGCCGGGAAACGTACATTGCTGGTGAACGACAGAAAACTGATCGAAGAATACCCCTATCCGACGGAGCGGGAGCGCGAACAGTTGTTGCGGGAAAATCGGTCGGAACTCAATGAACTCGATAACGAACGCAATCGCTACCGACAGGAAAATGTCGCATGGATATGCAAGGACTACTACGCTGCCATCTGCGAAACGAGCCGTTCGTTCGCCGCAGTTTTCGACAGCTATTTCCCTGTTGAAAAGAAAATAATAACATCCTCACCTACAGAATTGTACGTACGGCCGGCCGAAGCCAAAAGCATTTTGCCCGACGAAATTTTCCGGTCGCGGATATTCGACAAACTTCGTGAATTGGAATCGCGATTAATCAGGTCGGGCGACCTCGACGAAAACTTACATTGGCAGGCGAAGCACAAGAACGGCAAACCGGATATCAAACGGCTGGTTACGTTTCTTGCCGGTCTGCTCGATAACGGCTATTTCCTTCCGAACCGCGATGCGGCGATCAAATGCTTTTTCGAGGAGCGTTACCGAATCCCGATCGGCCAGAACTTCGAGCGCAAGCGACGCGAACCGCTGACGCAAGATTACCGTACGATCTTTTACGACCTTCCTTTTTAGTGTTTCGGCTACGACCGTAGTACGATTCCGTATCACATACTATTTTTATATATCATTCATAGTCAGTACAGTTATCCCGTATTGACTACGATTGCTCGCGCTCCGTTTTTTGCCGAATTACATTTGCACCACGATCGACCGGCCGGCGATCGCATGTCTTACCAAATGTGATTCGTCTATGGATATAAAAGCATTGAAATCGAAACCGCTGTGGCAGATGACGGGTGAAGAATTTCTTTACCTGCAACAGAACAGCAGCGAGCAACCGGAGCGACAGCCCTATGTCGTTGCTCCGCAGAGAAAACATGTTTACGGCATCGCGGGATCGCCGAATTGTTCGGATGTAGCCTACCAACGGCCAACCGCATCAAGAAAAGCGGAAAGATCGACAAAGCCATTACGCAAATAGGGCGCAAGGCGACCGCCGAACTGAAAGCGGCATGCCGCAACCTGTCCGACCAGTCCGAGCACTACCACAGGTACAAGGATTTGAACGAATACCTGCAAGAGAGGCAACGGGCGCAACACAAGAAACGATCGCACAGGCACAAGATATAGAGCATCGAGCAAACAGAGGGAGGAATAAGGAAACAAGAGCAAGCGGGAGGATCGGCACGCAAATCACAAGGCTCGCCTTGTTATAGCCCACTATAACTACCGGCTGCGCTTCGGTAGTTGTGGGCTCTCCGAGGGCTGGGCTTCGCCCCGTCCCACGAGGGCGCTGCCCTCGACCCGGCAAGGACTTTCAGCCCTGTGCAACCCGACCAAAGAGTGACCCTCTCTTTGGAAACTCCGCTCGGAGCATCGCCCCAAGACCCCAATCCTTTTATAGCTTATAGCAATCAAAGATTATGGCAAAGACATCGGACAACATACGCCCATGCAATATCGGGCAGAGCGAGGCGCACAACAGGCGAACACCCCAATACCTCGCCCGCATCAACAAAGAAAATATCTACCTGCGTACCGACCTTATGGACGACAACGAAGCGTGGGTATCACCGCGCATCGAGGGCATATCGCTTAGGGAGTATTATAAGTACATCGGCGAAATGGTCAAGGCGAAGACCGGACGGGCGATGCAGACCAAAGACCGTACACGGGTAAACCCGAAGACCGGGAAGACCGTTACCGTGCGCGGCAGTACGCCGATCAAAGAAGGCGTTATCGTATGCAAGGCCGACACGACGATGGAACAGTTACAGCGATACGGAAAATTGTGCCACGAGCGTTGGGGCATCACGCCCTTGCAGATCTTCATACACCGCGACGAGGGACATTACCAAACGCCCGGCGACAAAACCACATGGAAGCCGAACTACCACGCCCATATCGTGTGGGACTGGATGGACCACGACACGGGAAAGTCCTGCAAACTCTCGCCGCAGGACACGAGCGAAATGCAGACCATATTGGCCGAAGCGCTCGGTATGGAACGCGGCACGTCGAAAGAGTTGACCGGACGCGAACATCTGGAACGGACGGACTACATTATCGCCAAGCAGAAGCAAGAGGCCGAGAAAACCCGGGTAGCCAAAGAGCAGGCCGAAGCGGAACTGAAGGCGGTAAAAGGAGAGCTGAGAACTGAGAAGCTGAAAAACTCCGCCGCTGAGGTCGGCATGACCATTCTCGACGGTATCGGCTCGATGATCGGAACGTCGAAAGTCAAGCGGCAGCAACAGCAGATAGACGATCTTGCCCAAAAGAACGAACGCCTGCACTCCGAGATACGGAGGCAGAACAAGACGATAGACCGGGAGAGGCGGGAACATGAACAGACAGCCAAAGGACTTCAAGGCGAGATAGATCGCATTTACGGTTGGTTCCCCGATACGCCCCAGCTTGTCAAGTGGGGAGAGTATTGCCGTTCGCTCGGATTCTCCGACGGGCAGGCCCGTGATCTCGTAAATATGCGGCCTGTTCGTTTCTCCGGAGAACTCTATTCGCACGAACATTCCCAACACTTTGAAACCGAACACTCGGAAGCCCGGCTCATGCGGGATGAGAAAGGCCCCGGAGGGTTTCAACTGTTCATCGACCTAATACCGATCCTGCAATGGTTCCGGCAAAAAGCGAAAGAGTTTTTGGAGCATATCGGAATCAAAATCAAAGACCGTGAACAAGGGCAGGGAATGCGGATGAGATAGATCCCGCCCCAGTCTTTTGCTCCTTTCCCCGGCATTTTATTAATATATTTAGCCAAAATTCGTATATTTACCGCGACAAACCAATTAATTAGACGATGCCTATGGCATAAACGGAGAAATATTAAGAGATAAAATATAAAAAGCGTTAGCTTTTATTCTTGCTTTTGAAACTTGGCCGTTTTAATCGCAGACAAGAGTAAAGCGTAAACGCTCACGGTAACGTGGGCTTTACTCGTTTATTTGTCTGCACGGTTGGCCAAGACCTCAAAAGCAAATAAAAGGTACTGTCCCACGTCTTTTTTATATGTGTAACTAAACTTCCGCCGGGGGACGGGCGGGACCGATTTACACACATGAAAAACAATCTGCCTATTTCTATTCTATCGGTCGGAGCCGTGCCGACCGGGTTTGATCAATACGACATTACCGGCATCCGCAACGACATGAAAGATTTTCCCGGTTACGAACGGGTTAACGGATGTTCGCGGCTATGTCGGTGAAAAAAATCTTTTTATCGGTCATTTGCCTGTCGTGCTTTCTGTCGGCCCATGCCGGGCAGGGAGCCGATTCGGTGCGTATCTACTACCGGGCAGGCTACCGTTACGTAGAATCTGACTACCGCGACAACGGTATGCAGTTGTCACGTTTTACAGAATCTGTCCGCAGAGCACTCCGTGACGGAACGATAGAACGTATCGTAGTACGTTCCGGAGCCTCCCCGGACGGGGCTAACCGTGCCAACGAACTGTTGTCCGAGCGCCGTGCAGACTCTTTGGTTTCCTATATCGTCCGTCATACCGACGTTTCCGCCTCCCTGATCGACAGGCAGGCCGCCGGGATAGCGTGGGACGAACTGCGGGCACAGGTGGCCGCATCCGGCATGCTGTACCGCGACGAAGTGCTCGACGTGCTGGACAACACGCCCGTCTGGATCTTCGATGAAAAGAACCAGGTCGTGGGCGGCCGTAAACAACGGCTGATGGACCTGCGCGGCGGCGAACCTTATCGCTATATGCTGCGGGAGTTCTTCCCCGACCTGCGAAGCAGCGTCGTCGTGACATTATACTTCCGGTCGGAAGAAACACCGGAAAGCACGCAACCGCCTGCGGTCGCTCCGCCCCCTGCTCCGGAACCTGGACTGAAACCTGCGGAGAACGACGAGCCGCAACCGGCAACCGTTCCCGATACGGCCGCCGCACCTGAACGTACGGACGAAGCCGGGGAAGCAATCCCGGCACTTATAGGCAAGGCCAGTCCCGAAGCGAAGGGGTGGACTCCCCGGCTCGTAGTCAAGACCAACGCCGTCGGCTGGGCTATGGCCATAAGTAATGTCGCGGTGGAGATAGACCTCTCGCAAAGGTTGTCGCTCAACATCCCGGTTTACTACTCCGCATGGAACTACTTCAGCGGGACGACCAAGTTCCGCATACTGGCCGCCCAGCCCGAACTGCGTTATTGGCCCACGCGGGATCGCCGCTTCTTCGCGGGCGTCCACTTCGGCGTCGCCTCGTACAACCTCGCCCTCGGCGGCAAGTGGCGCATACAGGACCACGACGGGACGACCCCGGCTTTGGGCGGAGGCGTAAGCGTCGGCTACCGGATGCCCCTCGGCCGCAACGACCGCTGGAACGTCGAGTTCTCGCTCGGCGCGGGCGCGTACCGCCTGCATTACGACAAGTTCCACAACGAACCCGGCGGAGCGTATTCCTCGACCGTCCGCAAGACCTTCTTCGGGGTAGATAACGCCGCCGTGTCGTTCTCCTATACGTTCGACCTGAAAAAGAAAGGAGGCAGGCGATGAAAAGACTACTGTACCTGGCGATATGCCTTCCGCTGGCATGGCTGACCGCCTGCGACGTGCACGAATTTCCGGATGATTTCGGAACGCCTTCGACGATGGAGGTCCGGATCATGGTCGACATAAACTTCCTTACCCCTTTTGAGGATGTCCATGAAATTACCCGTGCAGGCGCTGCCGGAACGGAAAACGCCGCAGGGCCTGCCCGGTTGATCGTCGAGGCTTATACCGACAACCATCCCGGCGGGGAACTGTACCCTTCCGATATATACGGGGCCGAACCTTGCTTGCGGCAGGTGATCCCGTTGGACGAAAGGGCCTTTTGCGACGATCCCGTAGAACTGACGCTCGAATTGGCTCCCCGGGCCTACCTGCTCCTCGCATGGGCCGATTATCAGGATGCCGAAACGGGGGATGAATTGCATTACACGGCCGACAGACTTCACAGCGTATGTTTCTGCGGAACTTATCGCGGTAATGCGGAAACGAAAGACGCCTTCGCCGCCAACAAACGCATAGACCTTTCCCGATACAGAGGACAGCGGAACGCAGTCGTCGAGGAACGAATCACCCTCGACAGGCCCCTCGCCCGCTACGAGATCATCACGCGCGACGTGGCGGAGTTCCGGCGACAGCGTGCCGCCAAAGCGAGAACGGGCGGCGACCTCTCCTCTTTCCGGGTCGAAGTCGCCTACCGGGGATACCTGCCATCCACGTATAACGCGGCTACGGACAATCCCAGCGATGCCGTGCAGGGAGTCGCTTTCAACGCATCGCTGGCCGAAGTGAGCGAAACCTCGGCTACGCTCGCCTTCGATTATGTGTTCGTCAACGGTACAGAATCCGCCGTAACGGCCGACATACGCATATACGACGACGGAGGCGAACTCGTCAGCGAAAGCACCGGCATCCGCATTCCCTATAAGCGGAATGTCGTCACCCGGATATACGGGGACTTTCTGACCCGAAGCTACAATTCCGGTGTGGGCATCGATCCGGATTATGACGGAGAATACGATATCTACCTTTAAGTTTCACCTTTTTAATAATTCTAATTCTATGAAAAAGTTCACATTGTTTTCATTGGTGATGTTATCGGCCGCGTTGGCCTTTACATCGTGCAGCAAAGAGCTTGATCCGGGACAAGTCCGGACGAAGGAAGTAGCCGTTTCACTCGCTACGCGGCTGCCGTCGGCCCCGCAATCGAGGGCCGTAACCGAACAGGTAGCGGACATAGAGGGATACCACCTGCGGTATATCCTCGAAATCTGGACAAGCGGCGATAAGCCCGAACTCTACAAACGGATCGTAAAGGAGGCGGACGCAGACAAGACGACCTCTTTCGACGTCACGCTCCTTTCCGGCCGTACTTTCGATTTTCTCTTGTGGGCCGACTATGCCGAGGACGGCGGCAACGAGGATATGCACTATACGACCGTCAACGGTTTGAAGGAGGTCAGCCGGTCCGAAAAGACCTATATTACCGACGAGCAGCACGACTACGGGCTGGCAGCCACCCGCGATGCTTTTTCGGCACACAAGCAAGTGACCGCAGATGCACCCATAAACGAAACCATTATCCTGACCCGTGCCGTAGCGCAGCTCAATATCTTTACTACGGACTATGAGCAGGTGGAGGAGAGCTTCAGACCCGTCTACACCGGCCTTACCATAACGACGGCGGCGGATTTCAATGTACTGACCGGGACTTCGTTCGGTTCGGCGACTTCCGATCTCCGCTCGTATGTGGCTGTCAAGACCGAAAAGGAAGGTACTACGCCCGACAAGAACAAGGTGTTCACCGGTTATTATTTCACTTCGTCCGAAGGGAAAAACGTAGTGGATATGGACGTGCATTTCTACCGTGCCGACAATAGCGAAGTCGTGACATATAACATGACCAACATTCCGTTGCAACAGAACTACCGTACCAACGTGACCGGCGCCCTGCTTACTCAAACCGGAACGCTCCATGTCGAGACCGAAGCCGCTTTCGCCGGAGACGACATCGAAACGACCGAGCCGAAAGATACGCCTACCGAAACGGGACTTTACTATTCGCTGGACGGTGAAGACTGGACGAAATGGGAAACAGCGGATATGCCGGAAGGGACCTATTCTTCGTTCGCGGCGCTCTCCGTCGGAGGACAGAAATTGACTCAGAATCATCTCACCGCGATAAAGGATCGGAATCTCGAAGTGATCGACCTGAGCAAAGCCATATTCGAAAGGAATACCATGTTCAACAACTCTTTCGAAAACAGCACGGCTTTGCGTTCGTTCATATTCCCGGAGAACATTACCTATATGCCGGCCTATTTTTTCAAAGGGTGCAGTAATTTGGTAAGTGTCGGTTTGACCGATGCAATGACATATATCGGGGCCGGCGGTTTCCAGAACTGCACTTCGCTGACCGAAGTCACACTGCCCGAAAGCGTGACGACGTTAAGGACAATGGCTTTCAGAGGCTGTACGAATCTGCGAACCGTCAATTTGTCGAACATTACCACTTACGAGCGTCTGCTGTTCGAGGGGTGCGAACATTTAGAGATACAGAACGTAACTTTCCCCGACGATATGACGGCGATTCCCGATCAAATATTCGCCAACTGCAAAAGCATTCGGGCCGTAACTTTCCCGCCGCAACTGGAAACCATCGGGTACAATGCGTTCAGCGGTTGTTCGGGCATAACAGAGATCAATCTGCCCGAATCGGTGACCAGTATCGATTATGGCGCTTTTGCGGGAACATCCATCTCTTCGATCGTACTTCCCGACGCGGTTACCGTACTGTCGCCGAGGATGTTCAAACAATGCGAAAAATTAACTTCAGCAACCTTTGCCGACAATATTACTTTCATAGGATCTGAAACTTTCCGTTGGACGGCTCTGGAGTCGATCACCATTCCGGGTACGGTATCCACGGTTGAACAGGTGGCGTTCGCCGATATGCCGAACCTGAAAACCGCCGTTATCGAAGACGGGGAAGCTCCGTTGACATTCGGACTCGGATTCTTTTATCAGGATGAAGCGTTGACATCCGTGACCTTCCCGTCCAATACGGCCGCTTTCAACAATAGGGTGTTGCTCGGATGCTACAATCTGGAAACCATCACCTGCAAAGCCAAGAAAGCCCCTGCGGTGAAATTCGAGGATTTCGGAATGATCAATGAAGACCACGGCAGAAACTATCTGGCAGGCTTGAACGTGCCTGATGGGCAAAAGAAACTGATCGTGCCTACCGGTGCGACCGGATACGAAGACGATCTTCAGGAAGACGGGACCGAAAACTACTGGAAAACCGTGCTGTTGAATCCCGACAAATGCGGTTACACGATCGAATATCGGGATTTGTAATAACCTTTCGACGAGGAATATCCTCTACATAACATTAGTACACGAAGACCCGGGACGCATTTACATAAATGCGTCCCGGGTCGATTATGTCCGCCCGTTCGTGAGGTTAAACGAACTCTAACCTCATTTTCGTTCTATGTGAGTACTATAACAAATTTCACTTAAAATTCATATGATTTAATGCCGTACGATAACATTTATGACATAATTGTTTTGTCCTCAAATTTTATTCATAATAATGCCACAATATTGAATATTTTTTTATTTACCATTAAATCAGAATAAAAAAACTTATTGACATTCATATTTTCCGCTAATATTGCGGCAGGACTCCGGTGTTTAGAACACAATGTAATGGTATACTATTTTACAATAGTAGTTGACAGATAAATATCAGTCTGCCATGTGACACTTTATGTCATTATATAATTTAATGAGGTGCATTACAGACATATCGATCAGCGGCTCGTACATGAACGCATTTACATGGATATTTTCCAGGGTCATCAGGCTTACTTTATCGAAAATTGATAATATTTCAGGATTCGGAGCATCCGATTGTTTGTATTTGTCGATCAACACACGTGTCTGATTCGACAAAATTTCATCTGTGTTAATGCCACTTATCAGTTTCAATATTAACTGTTCTGCCCGCAATCGGATAGCGATGGATAAAACTAATTTATTCTCCAATAATATTTCGTCAATCAAAGGATTTTCATTAACGATTACATCAGCTTCTTGCAGTATCAGGTCTGTAATTAAAGTCGCACCAAAATCAATAACGAGATTCTGGCAATTATGAATATAGGTTTTATATAGCTGACAGATTATATCTGAGGAAATAGTTCCCGATCCTGCTTTAATATGTAAACAATTTATCAAGCACTTGTATTCATCCGATTGTTCACCTTTAGAATATTCAATGATATTTCTTACAAAAGGCAATAATCCAATGAATACTCTTTTCTCATTCGCTCGTTTTGAAAAGTGCTGAAAAACATCTTTCCTATATTGTCCTATTTTGCATTTTATACCTCCGCTTGTATCGTGTATAGCCATAAATACGGATTTTTTCAGACCGAGTCGGGATGCGACCGTTCTATAAAAATCGAAATTGTGGGTCAGCAGGATTATTTTGAATCTACTATCCTTACATACATCGGCAAGATACTCTATAATGGCATACTTATTTTTATAATCAAAAGAGTCTGCAATGTCGTCGAGAATCAGCAAACTATCTTCTGCATAATGTTTACGAGCTTCTATTTCAAATAATATTTGCAATGTGTAAAACGCCCGGCATTCTCCTCTACTCAAAATTTTCAACAGAGTTTCTTTGGGTTGCTCAATCGGCTCTTCAGCCCGTTCATCTTTGTATTTGAATACGAGATTTGCCGTATCTTGTTTGAGTATAACATCCGCTTTATTTTTGATCTCTACGGTAAAAGGAACACTAAATCTTTTGTTGTATATATCTATAATCGTCTCCCATGTATGGCTCTCTTGTTGAGCTTTGGCAATTAAATCGTTTAATATTTCTGTTTTGGTTTTATAGAAATTGATTAAGGCAATAGCATCATCACACAACCTGTGAATAAACCCATACCATACCTGTTTCTTGAACTCATTATAATTCATCAATAGCGGGATGATCGTGTTATCTTTTTCCAATACAGCCTTAAAGGCCCTCAATTCACTGTTATTACCGATTGCCTTATCTATTTTTTCGAATGTAGATTTTAGTTTACCGTCGCTGATAACTTTATCTATCTCTGCATTGATGATTTCCTGTAATTGTTCTGCGGATGCTATTTCCACTCCGGAACTTAATTTTATTCTATGTTTGGCAACAAAAAAAGCTTCATCAGCTACCGATTCCCTCAGAACCGTCGCCTGATATGTACCAAACGATACGCCCTCACGATTCGTTTTGAAGAATCTGGAACGACTTAATAACTTTTGATAATCCGTGAAATATTGTTGAATCAAATCTTTGTGTTTGTCTAAGAACTTCTTGACATTACCTTTTTTATCGAAGACATCGTTATATCTGAAATCATAATAGTACCGGGCTTTACGAATATTCTCCTCAATAGAGAGAAGGCATGAAAACAGAGTATCTGTTTCTCCTGTTCGAAAAGTCGAGACAACCTCGCTTTCGCAATCGGTACTCTTCGATATACTTTTAAGCTTTGCTAAAAAATCATTTTTTACTTTGTCAAGTTCTTGGTAAATATTATCATATCGTTCTTTCAGTTCTTTACTTGCCAAAAATGTCGTTATTCTATTATCCGTAGCAATGTGGGATTCTGCATTCGCAACGAAAATTGACTTTGGATTAATAGATTTCCCATCGCATTTAATAGTGCAATTGGTTTTTCTTTGTGGATATATTCGATCACATGGAACCGATTTCTTATCGTCTTTTGAAATACACTCAAATGTACGGGCAAATGAACTTTTCATCATTCCATTGGGCGCATAAATCAATACGCAAGTATCATCGTCGAAATCGAATTTATGTTCGAACTTTGATATTCCGAAGCAATTTTCCATATTAATTTCCAATGCTTTCATAAGTCTTGTTGTATTGATTCTAATATTATATTTCGACACACCTTTTTGTCCAATCCGCAAGGAATACGGGAATATTGAGAATCGCACCGTCCCTTTTCAGGTTGTTCATGGAGTAACGTAGTGCCAGTTCCGGCGAGAAGCGGTCGATGTAAATACCGAGGCTCTTCCCACCCAAACGAGTGCCGGACTTAACCTCGACCGGAAACAGAGAGGTGTTGTCCTGCAACAGGAAGTCCACCTCAGCGGTGGCTTCCGACATCCAATATCGCGGCATTACGTCGAAATGGGCTGCGAGGGACTGCAATACCATATTTTCAGCCATTGCCCCTTTGAACTCCGTATAAAGCGGATTCTCCGACCAGAGTACCTCGGCCGGAAGCTGAGCCATAACACGCAACAATCCCCCGTCGCACAGGTAGATTTTGAACGCCGAAAGGTCGTCGTATGCGCTCAACGGCAAACCGGGCTTGGAAGAGCAGTAAATACGATAGATCATCCCGGCGTACTCCAACCACAACAGCCCGTCTTCATATTCCCGTGCCCGCGCCCCGGTTTTGACCAACTTGTAGACGAATTTTCGGTTTTCTTTCGCCAATTGCGATGGTATGGAGTTCCAGATGGCGGCAATACGCGGAATGTCTTTACCCGGAGCGTGTTTAGCAAAATCAAGCGCATAGGCCGTCAGAATCGCTTTCTGAATCCCCTCGATCTCCTGTACGCCGCGTTTTTCGAGCATAGCAACAACAGCCGCCGGCATCCCTCCGCAAACCTGATAGCGGCGGTATGCCTCTGCGATACGTCCCATAACGATCTCCGGCAACGGCGCGATCTCCGTCAGGTTCTCCAGATATTCGTACATCCGAGGCGTATCGGCACGCAGAAACTCCCGAAATGTAACCGGATACATTTTCAGGAATTCCACTTTACCTACAGGAAACGAATCTCCCTGCGAAAGAGATACACCCAAGAGCGATCCTGCCGCAAGAATATGATATTCGGGAGCCTCCTCGCAAAAATACTTTAAGCTATTGAGCGCCTTGTTGCTCTGCTGAATCTCATCGAAGATGATCAACGTTCGCCCCGGCTCGATGGGATATTCCGTATAAAGACGGAGAATATCGATCAGTCTTTCGGGATTTTTCGTATTCTCGAACTCCCGGCACAATTCTTCCGATGCGTCGAAATTAAAATAGGCGACGTGGTCGAAAAATTCTTCTCCGAACTTCCGCATGATCCATGTCTTGCCTATCTGACGTGCGCCTTGGATGATAAGCGGCTTGCGCTCCGGCCGCCGTTTCCATTCAAGCAATGCAGCCGTTATATCCCTTTTGATCTCCATATATCCGTTTTTTATATCAATCACATTTTACCAACATGGTTAGTGCAAATATACACATTTACCGAATATAAACATGTGTAAAATGATTTTCCCCTAACAAAGTCTGACATTTTTAGAGCAGCTAAACTCAATCGATTATATACATTAATATATTAATGTTCAAGTGCAACATTCCCCGATCAGCTCCGCGGCAGACGGTTTCCAACCGTTTGGGAGAAATGAGCCGAAAGATACTTCCTCAATGGCTGGTACATCAAAGTAAAGTATAGAATCGGGTAATGGAAATAAAAAGTTTGCAAATACCCGTATGCCTTCGAAAATGTTGAGAAATTTATCTATTTAGTTTTTGTTTCTACTTTATCCATTGCATAAATAGAAACATCTGCCAATAAATTAATTAACAGATGTATCTGATATTTTATGGCCGAGATCAAATAGACTTTTATTTATTCATTAGTTTATATTGTATGAGATTTTAGATGTAGAAAATAAAACACCCGACCTTACATTTTTGGGTGTAAAGTCGGGTGTTGATCTTGCAATACACTAATATTCAGTGTTGATCGCGGAGAGTTAGGGATTCGAACCCCAGGAACCACATAAGCGGTTCAACAGATTTCGAGTCTGCCCCGATCGACCACTCCGGCAACTCTCCTATTGCGGGTGCAAAGTTAATCAACAATTCTGATTATCGAAAATTTTTGGACTAAATCTTTTATATTAATAATATTTCCACTTATCCTTTCTTTGCAAAGTGGAGCGACCGATTGTTCTCCCAGGGAAACCGCTTGAAAAACGGGAGATATCGATTAATAATCCAAACAAGCACGGTAATGACAGCAGTTGCAATAACCGCAATTAAGAAATCGATCACGTAATAATGAGGAATGTTTATTTTATTCAGTATTTTTGACAGAATCAAAATCACGCCTCCATTTAGAAAATAATACAATATTGAGTTCCGACCGATATATTCAAGAACAGGTTGATTGCGGATAAATTCCGACAATTTTAAGATAAACACAATCCCGCTCCCTGACAAAACCAACGATTTAAAACTATCGATCATAATTCCATCGTATTCTGAAACGGGCGTGTATCGAAAAATTGCAAACAAGGCTATATAAAGCGAAGTAAAGGCCAACAGGCTGTATTTACCCGACAAAGTTTTCTGAATCACGTTGTAGTGCAGGCTCCAAATATATCCCAAACAAACAAATATCAGATTGACGAAAGCTTCTTTATAATACCAGAAAGAAGGTGCAGGATCCACACGTTTCAGATAAGTGCCCAAAATTAAGAGACTGAGCCCGCAAATCAACAGGATGTATTCATTTCGAAAGAGTTTGTAAAAAATGTAGAAAAGAATTTCGCAGACAATAAGGGCTGCAACAAACCAAGACGCTGTTCCTCCCAGAACATCATATAACATGCTTTTTATTGTCACGTCATTTCCGTGGGCAAATGCTTTCGGTAGCCAAATAAGGGTTGTAAATATCAAATAAGGCCAAACCAGAGTGGCAAATATTCGTTTTAATTTCCGAAGAAAAGAGAGCGGCGCAGTCTCTTTGACGATATATCTTCCTGTTATAAAGAAAAAAGTTGTTAGAAAAAACGGTGCAAAAAATGGTTGGATATGTATGCTCGTAGGAAAATAACATTCCGAGTGATAGAGCATCACGAGAAACATACAAATGCCTCTTGCTATATCAATGCTGTTATTTCTCTGGGGAACGGGCGATACGACAACCGTAGAGGAAACGGTATTCTTTATCAAATTGAAACTAAACATATTTTGCATAGGTTACATTGTAAAAGGTCTGTACACCACGTTTCGAACCCGGTCACTCTCTTTCCTGTAGGTCCGGTCCAAAGGTAACACTTTCCGGGATATATTTTCCATCGCGGACGTATTTTTCTGAAAGACAACCCAGGCAGTATGCCCACCGGAACGCACATTATTTTCATTATTAGGCCGCATCGTCCCGAAAAAAAACTATCTTTGCCGTGCAAAGGTTTCCGCATCGCGCTTTCGACCGCGATCAGGGAATTAAAAGGGAATGCCGTGCGAATCGGCAACAGTCCCCGCTGCTGTAAGTTTCAGTTCCGAAAGGAATAAAATGTTTCGACACTCTTGGCCACTGACATCGAGTCGGGAAGGCGCCGAAACGGAAACGAGTCAGAAGACCTACCTTTGCTTTACGGATTTTACAGTCTGCGGTGAACAGACGAAAATCGACGGAATTTCCGGCTGACCTATTTGCGCACGATGCCGCCCGCTGTAAAACCGAATTGGATTTTTTAACGATCAACGAGCGGCATGGAACGTATTCCTCCCATTTATCTCTTCCTGTTTATGTGTTGCCTGACACCGGCGGCGCTTTATTCGCAGAACGGCTCCGACAGCCTGACACGCAAAGCGTATCCGGACAGCCTACGCCATTACAGCATCGACGAGGTGACCGTATACGGACAGAACCAACCGTCCCGGATTATCCCCGCCCAGGAACTCTCCGGCAAAGAACTGCAGCGACTCAACGCCCTGTCGGTCGCCGATGCGGTACGCTATTTTTCCGGGGTGCAGATCAAGGATTACGGCGGAATCGGAGGACTCAAAACCATCAATATCCGTAGCATGGGCACCCAGCACGTCGGCGTTTTCTTCGACGGCATCCAACTCGGCAACGCACAGAACGGGCAGATCGACCTGGGACGCTTTTCGCTGGACAACATGGAATCCATTTCGCTGTACAACGGGCAGAAAAGCGCGGTATTCCAGCCGGCTAAAGATTTCGCATCGGCCGGTTCGATTTACATGCAGACGCGAACGCCCCGTTTCGACCGAGACGGAAAAAACAACCATTTCGGCGTGTCGATGAAAACCGGCTCTTTCGGCACGGCCAACCCGTCGATCCTGTGGGAACACCGGTTCAACGACCGGCTCAGCAGTTCGTTCAACGTCGAATACCTGTACACCACGGGCCGCTACAAGTTCAGCTACACGAAAAAAAACGGATACGACACGACTGAAGTGCGCCGCAACGGCGACGTGCGCGCCCTACGGGCCGAAGGCGGCCTTTTCGGCCTGGTACGCAACGGCGAATGGAAAGCGAAAGTCTACTTTTACAACTCGGAACGGGGCTACCCGGGCGCTTCGGTGCGACAGGAACCCGGACGGTTCCGGCACGAAGACCGGCAGTGGGACGACAACTTTTTCGTACAGGGTTCTTTCCGGAAAACCTTCAGTCCGTTTTACAGTCTGTTGCTGAACGGCAAGTACGCCTACGATTACCTGCACTACCTGTCCGATCCGCGCCTCGACGAGAGCACGATGTATGTCAACAACCACTACTACCAGCAGGAGACGTATTTCTCGGCAGCCAACGAATTTACGTTTTTCAAATGGTGGAAAGCCAACCTCGCCGCCGATTTCCAATGGAACACGCTGGACGCCGACTTGGTCGATTTCGTCTATCCGCAGCGCTATTCGGTACTGACGGCCGCGGCGACCTCGTTCGAATTTTCCCGGGTCAAAGTGCAGGCAAGCCTGCTGCACACTTATGTCCACGACCGGACGAAAGCCGTCGGGGGAAGCGCCGGCGACAAAAGCGAATTCACGCCCACCTTCGTAGTCTGGTACAAACCGTGGAGTCGGCCGGAGCTGAGTTTCCGCGCATTCTACAAACGGATTTTCCGGATGCCTACGCTGAACGACCTGTACTACACGTTCATCGGCAACAAATACCTGAACCCGGAATACACCACCCAATACAACCTCGGCGTCACCTATGCGAAAAATTTCGACGGCGTCCTGCGGCGGATCGACTTCCAGGCGGACGCCTACTACAACGAAGTGGACGACAAGATCGTCGCCATGCCCACCAGCAACCAGTTCCAGTGGACGATGATCAACCTCGGTCGCGTGGAAATACGAGGGATCGAAACGACCGTGCAGACCGACTGGCTGTTCGGTCCGGTAACCTTCAACGCCCGGCTGAACTACACTTACCAGAAAGCCCAGGATGTCACCGACCGGACGAGCGAATGGTACGGCGGCCAAATCCCCTATATCCCGTGGCACAGCGGTTCCGCCGTACTGAATCTCGGCTACCGGGGATGGGATCTGAATTACAGTTTCCTTTACACCGGAGAACGCTACGAATCCGTCGCGAACATCCCCGAAAACTACGCGCGGCCGTGGTACACGCACGACATGGCGCTCTCGAAATACATCCCGTTCAAAAAAACGGCGCTGCGCATCACCGCCGAAGTGAACAACATCTTCAACCAGCAATACGAAGTCGTACAATGTTACCCGATGCCGGGCACGAATTTTAAAATCAAAATAAACTTTACGTTATGAAAAAACATTTGACAAAATCACTGCTGCTTTTGCTGCTCAGCGCAGCCGTCTGCAGCCTCAACTCCTGCCGGAAAGAAGAAACGGGCACCCCTTCGTCCGGTTCGGGCGGCGGAGAGGGAGAGACCGCCGGTACGGTGAAAGGATTCTTCCTGCTGAACGAAGGCAATCAAGGCAGCAACAAGGCCTCGCTCGACTATTTCGACTACGAAACGGGCGTCTACACAAAAAACATCTACCCCGAACGGAACCCGGGCGTAGTCAAGGAATTGGGCGACCTGGGCAACGACCTGCAGGTTTACGGCGAAAAACTGTATGCCGTGATCGGCGGTTCGGGACTGGTCGAAGTAATGGATGTCAACACGGCCAAGCACGTGGGGCAGATCTCCGTTCCGAGCGGCCGCCGACTCGCATTCAAAGATCAGTACGTCTACATCAGCTCCTACGCAGGCCCGCTTAATTTCGATCCGAACGCCCGGAAGGGTTACGTGGCCCGGGTCGACACGGCGCAACTCGGGAAAGTCGATACCTGCGTGGTCGGCTATCAGCCCGAAGACATCGTCGTCTCCGGCAACAAACTTTACGTTGCCAACTCCGGCGGATACCGGGCTCCGGTCTACGACAGCACGGTTTCGGTGATCGACCTGAGCACATTCAAGGAGATTTACAAAATCAACGTAGCGATCAACATACAGAAGATGAGGCTCGACCGTTCGGGCAACCTCTGGGTGTCGACCCCGGGGAACTACTACGACATCCCGTCGCGGACTTTCGTGATCGACACGAAAACGGACAAAGTGACCGACACGCTCGAAGTGCCGAACGCCAACATGGCCCTGCGCGGCGACTCGCTGCTACTGTACAGCGCCACCTGGGACATGACCACCGGAAAAAGCGCCTATTCGTTCACTTTCATAGACACCCGGACGAAAAAAGACGCCGGGCAGAATTTCATCAAGGACGGAACGGATAAAAATTATACCGCAGCCTATGAAATCGCGGTCAACCCGGACAACGGAGACTTTTTCGTCACCGATGCGAAAGACTATATAACGCCCGGAAAGATCTATTGCTACGGTTCCGACGGACGCACCAAATGGTCGGCCACCACGGGCGACATTCCGGGGCACATCGCATTCACGCATAAAAAGCTGCAACCGCTGAAATAACGGCTCCCGCCGCAAAACGACAAGCTCCGGAACCTCCGTTCCGGGGCTTTTTTCCGTACCGTCCGCCGCTTTCCCCGCAATAAACCGTATTTTTGTAAAAACACGACGATCATGGGCAACAAAGGATACATCCATGTGTACACCGGGGACGGGAAAGGAAAAACGACGGCCGCTTTCGGGCTCGCGGTACGGGCGCTCTGCGCCGGAAAAAGCGTCTACGTCGGACAGTTCGTCAAAAGCATGGCCTATCACGAAACGAAAATAGCGGAAATGTTCGACAAACTCCGGATCGAGCAACTGGGTCGCGGCTGTTTTATTCGCGAGGAGCCGGAACAGACCGATATCCGGATGGCCCGCGAAGGACTGGACAAATGCGCCGCGCTGATGGCCGGCGGCGACTACGACGTAGTGATACTCGACGAACTGACCATCGCCCTGCACTACGGATTGCTGACCGTCCGGGAAGTGCTCGAAGCGTTGGACCGCCGCCATCCGTCCGCCGAGATCGTCATCACGGGCCGTTACGCCCCGCAGGAACTGATCGACCGGGCCGACCTGGTAACCGAAATGCGCGAAATAAAACACTATTACCGGCAGGGCGTACGCTCGCGCGACGGGATCGACAAATAGCGACTCCGCACGCACGGAAAAACGATTTTCAAATTGAAAACAACGCGGCAACCCGTAAGCGAAGCCGCGCGGGAATTTTACTCCTCGACCTGCTGCATCTCGATCAGCCGGGCATAGATGCCGTGCCGTTCCATCAGTTGTTGGTGAGTCCCCTGTTCGGCGATCCGGCCCTTTTCGATCACGATGATCCGGTCGGCGTTGTGGATCGTGCTCAGACGGTGGGCGATCACCAGCGAAGTGCGCCCTTTCAGTAAGGCGTTCAAAGCCTCCTGCACCAGTTTTTCGGACTCGGTATCCAATGCCGAGGTCGCTTCGTCGAGAATCAGTATTTCCGGATTTTTCAACACGGCCCGCGCGATGCTCAACCGCTGGCGCTGGCCGCCGGAAAGCTTCATGCCCCGGTCGCCGATGTTGGTCTGATAGCCGTGCTCGGTCTCCATGATGAAATTATGCGCATTGGCCACGACGGCCGCCTGGCGGATCTCTTCGTCGGTGGCGTCCTGCTTGCCGAGCCGCAGGTTGTTGGCGATCGTATCGTTGAACAGGATGGTCTCCTGCGACACGACGCCCATATACTCCCGCAAACTTTCGATGTCGTACTGACGAATATCCACCCCGTCGATCAGGATCGCGCCGCCCTGTATGTCGTAAAAGCGCGGGATCAGATCCGAAAGCGTCGATTTGCCTCCGCCGGACGGACCGACCAGCGCAACGGTCTCCCCTTTCCGTATTTTGAAGTTAACGCCGCAAATTACCTCCTTATTATCGTAGGAAAAACGCACGTCGCGGAACTCGATTTCGTCGTGCAGTCCGGTCATCCGGACTGCATCGGGCGCATTGGTGATCTTGCTTTTCTCATCGAGCAGCGCCAGCACGCGCTCCCCGGCCGCAATCCCCTGGTTGATGTTGGCGAACGAATCGGTAAACGAACGCAACGGCCGGGTGATCTGCGTAAAGATCGACAGGTAGGCGACGAACGCGCTCGCCTCCAGATCGCCCGACAACACCAGGCTGCCGCCGTAGACCATCAACACCGCCGCCGCGGAAATCCCGAGAAACTCGCTCGTCGGCGACGCCAATTGCTGCCGCCGCGCCATGCTCAGCGAGATCCGCGAGAAAAGACCGTTGATATCGTGAAACTTATTGCGGATATAGTCGGTCGCATTGTACCCTTTGAGGATTTTGATCCCGGTCAGCGATTCGTCCATCAGGCTGACCATATCGGCAAAACGTTCCTGCGCAGCCGTAGCCGACTTGCGCAGCCGCTTGACGATCGAACCGATCACCAGCGCCACGACCGGCAGGAAAATCACCGAAAAAATCGTCAGCTTCCACGAAATCATCACCAACGCGATCAGGAAACCGACGATCATGAACGGATCGCGGAACGCAACCAGCAGCGTATTGGTGATGCAGAACTGCACGACCTGCACATCGGACGAAATTTTCGAAATGATGTCCCCCTTGCGCTCGTTGTTGAAATAACCGACATGCAACCCCATCACGTTATCGTACACCCGGTTGCGGAGCCGCTGCAACGAACGCACGCGCATGGTCTCCATCACGCGCTGTCCGAGATAACGGAACAGGTTGCTCAGAAACGACATCAGGATGATGAATACGCTGAGGAAAATCAGCACGTCCATTTTCGAATAATCGGTTCCGAAGACACGGTATATCAAAAAGTTGACGAGGCTCCTGAAATAATCCGTATTCAACGCGAACGACGGCAGCGCGGTCACCGGCTCGAGCAGTTGGTCCTCAACGAACAACGTGTTGAGCAACGGCATGATCAGCATGAAGGTGAACGTATAGAATATCGTGTAAAAAAGCGTGTAGAAAAAATAAGGGATCGCGTACTTTTCGATGGGTTTCGCAAAGCCGAGCAGCCGCCAATAGGTATTCATTCGCTGGATTTCATTAGATTACTTCGGACAAAAGTAATCCATTTTCCGATATATCCTTTATCTATTTTGCCGGAAAGCTGCCTGTTTTAGGGTAAAATTCGTAAATTTGTCTGCTGAAATCTCCGGGATTCACCGATTCCCGGCATGTCGAATCCGGACAACACATTCGCATTCAACCGAATATGTTGTCGATAAACGGCGCGTTGCGCCAAACGTTTAATTATGGAAACTGTTGTCAGTGGAATACGGTCTACCGGAAACTTGCACCTCGGAAACTATTTCGGGGCGCTCAGGAACTTTGTCAAAATGCAGCACACGGAACGGTGCTTTTTCTTCATCGCCGACTACCATTCGCTGACGACGCATCCGGATCCCAACATGCTGCACGTCAACGTCAAGAACGTGCTGTCGGAATACCTTGCCGCAGGGCTCGATCCGGAGGCTGCCACGATCTACGTGCAGAGCGACGTTCCCGAAGTAGCCGAACTGTCGCTGCTGCTGAGTATGCACGCCTATGTCGGCGAGCTGGAACGCACCGCTTCGTTCAAAGACAAGATCCGCAAGCACGCCGACAACGTCAACATCGGTCTGCTGAGTTACCCGGTATTGATGGCCGCCGACATCCTGCAGCATCGCGCCACCCGCGTACCGGTAGGCAAGGATCAGGAGCAACACCTCGAACTGACACGCCGGTTCGCACGCCGGTTCAACCAGCTTTACCAGGTCGAATTTTTCCCGGAATGCCAGCCTTACACGTTCGGCGGCAACCTGGTAAAAATCCCCGGACTGGACGGAAACGGCAAAATGGGCAAATCGGAGGGCAACGGTATTTTCCTATCCGACACGGACGAGGCGATTCGTAAAAAAGTAATGAAAGCCGTGACCGATTCGGGCCCGACCGCGCCGGACAGTCCGATGCCGGAGGTGATCGCCAACCTGTTCACGCTGCTGAAAGCCGTTTCGACCGAAGATACGGTACGGCATTTCACCGACCTGTGGAACCGCTGCGAGATCCGCTACGGCGACCTGAAAAAACAGCTCGCCGAAGACATGATCAAGGTCGTGGCCCCGATCCGCACCCGCATCCAAGACATTATCGGCGACGACGCCTACTTGAGCCGGGTCGTCAAACAGGGCGCCGAAAAGGCCCGCGAAAGTTCGAGCCGGACGCTGTCGGACGTTCGCCGGATCATGGGTATCAAACCGTTCTAAACCGCAATCCCTTAAACTCTGCGACGGCCATGCCTAAGCTGAGAAACAAAATAGCGCTGCTGTACCGCTACCTGATCATCGCTACCAAGCGGCTGACCGATAAACAGTTGATGATTCTGCTCGCGATCGTGGTCGGTCTGGCGGCGGGGTTCGCTACGTTCGTATTCGAACGGGCGCTGATGTTTTTCCGCTTCGTGCTGACCAGCTGGTTCGACATCGACACGGCCAGCGTTTTCTACCTGTTCTATCCGGTCATCGGAATCATCATCGCCACACTGTTCGTCAAGTACGTCGTGCGCGACAACATCAGCGAAGGAGTGACCCGCGTACTGTACGCGATGAGCAAAAAAGGGTCGCGCATCAAGCCGCACAACTGCTATTCGTCGATCGTCGCGAGTTCGGCGACGATCGGTTTCGGCGGTTCGGTCGGCCCGGAGGCGCCGATCGTACTGACCGGAGCGGCCGTCGGATCGAATATCGCCCGCTTCATGCGACTCAATTACAAGAACATCACGCTGCTGCTGAGTTGCGGCGCGGCGGCGGCCCTGTCGGCCGTATTCAAGGCGCCGATCACCGGAGTCGTCTTCGTGTTGGAGATACTGATGCTCGACATCACCGTCGCATCGATCATCCCGCTGCTGATTTCGGCCGTGACCGCCACGACGCTGATGTTTTTCCTGAACGGTTTCGATCCGGTTTTCAACCTCAATATCCTGCACTCGTTCGAACTGGAACACCTGCCGTACTACATCGTCCTGGGCCTGATATGCGGGCTGATGTCGTACTATTTCACACAGATCAACTCGAAAATCGGGCAATTGTTCGCCCGGATCAAAAGCATGTACCGCCGTTGGATCGCGGGCGGCCTGATCATCGGCGTCCTGATCTTCCTGTTTCCGCCGCTTTACGGCGAAGGGTACGAATCGCTGGCCGATCTGATGCACGGAAACGTCGATGCGCTGTTCAACAACTCGATGTTTTTCCAATACCGGGGCATCGGCTGGGTCGTCATGCTGTACCTGATCGCCACGCTGTTTTTCAAGGTGGTCGCGATGTCGGCCACCAACGGAGCCGGAGGGGTCGGCGGCTCGTTCGCCCCGTCGCTGTTCGTAGGCGCTTTCACCGGCGCGACGATGGTCTATGGGCTGAACTATTTTTTCGGACTCGAACTACCGATCATTCCGTTTACGCTGGTGGGCATGGCAGGAGTCATGTCGGGCGTAATGAACGCCCCGTTGACGTCGATCTTCCTGATCGCCGAACTGACCAACGGCTACGCGTTGTTCGTCCCGCTGATGCTGGTCGCCGCGCTCTCTTTCGCGCTGGACTACTACCTCGAACCCTATTCGATCTACACGAAAAAGCTGTCGCAAAGCGGCGAACTGCTGACCCACAACAAAGACCGTTCGGTACTGGTATTCCTCGATCTGCCCGCCTTGATGGAGACCGATTTCTACAAAATCTCGATGAACACGACGCTCGGCGACGTCGTGAACCTTATCTCTACCGTCCACCGGAACATTTTCCCGGTGGTCAGCAAAGACGGCACCCTGCTGGGCATCGTTCAACTGGACGACCTGCGGGCCGATATGTTCTCTCCGGAAAAATACGGGACGACGATCGACCGCTACATGATCGCGCCGCCCGACCTGATCTACCAGAACGAGCAGATCGGCAGCGTACTGGACGCTTTCGAAGATTCCAAAGCCTGGATGTTGCCGGTCGTTACGACCGATAAGAAATACCTCGGATTCATTTCCAAATCGCGCATTCTGGCCGCGTACCGCGAACAACTCCGCGCAATCAGCGAAGAATAACCCATCGGAAAACAAACAAAACCGATCCGTCCGCCTTACGGAAACGCCACGCGAACCGGCCCCGATCTAAATTAATCTCATTTTTTTTACATTCTCTTGTTCGTTTTATTTTTTTTATTTAATTTGGTCCGAAAGAAAATTTTCATTAATTATGTCTATTACCAATAACTATTTTATAGTTCGTAAACAGCACGGAACGAACACGTCGAAATAAAACCAATATCCTATTTTGTTTAACTAAAACACACTGATTATGAAAAATTACCTAAAACTGAGTGCATGGTTGTTTTTGATTCCGGCACTGATGTTTTCATCGTGCAAGGACGACGACAAATCGGACGGCGACCCGTTGCTGGCTCCGAGAAACCTTGTCGGACTGGCCGGCGACGGGCAGGTCATCCTGAACTGGGACGCTCCTTTGAGCGGCGAGGTGAAAGAGTACTCCGTAACCTGGACTCCGGGCAACGGCAGCGCTACGGTAAACGGCATGGCATACACGGCGACCGGACTGACCAACGACACCGAATACACTTTTTCGGTGAAAGCCGTCTACGCGTCAGGGTCGTCCGACGCCCTTACGGTCAAGAAAACGCCGAAAACCGAAGCGATCAACTACACGGCCTGCACGGACGTAGCAGCCCAGGCGGGCTATAAGGCGATCACGCTGACATGGGCCGTTCCGGAAATCGTTCCGAAAGCCGAATTGTCGGGTTATACGATTACCGTTGCGCCGGGTGAAATGGAACCGATCAAAGTTGCCGACCCGCAAGCCGTTTCAGCGGTTATCGACGAATTGGCCAACGGCACCGAATACACCGTAACGATCATCGCAGACTACAAAGACGGCGGCATGTCGGCAGGCGTATCGGTCAAAGCGACTCCTACCGAACTGATCTCAAAAGTCGAATCGGACAATGTCTCCAAAATAAGCTTCGACAAAGAGAATGCAGCCATCGAACTGTATTATACCAGACCGGTGGATGTAGAGGCCATTCCGGTAACCTTCACGCTGATCGAAGGCGCAACGATAGATAACGAGAGCGGCGCCGTAAGCAAAACGCTGAATCTGAAGGATCCCGCCACGGTCGATGTCGTTATGAACGATTTCACGGTTCCGTATCAGGTAACCGCCGTAGTCGATACGCTCGTAAAATCGCTTCAGGCATCCTACGACGGCACGACGGTCAACGGAAAAGTCGATCAAGCGACCCGAAAGATCCTGATCGACTTCGGAACGACCCAGATCGACAAATCGGCCATCGAAGTAACGATCGACATCTCCGAAAACGCAACGTTGGTAAATCCGTCGGCATCGCCGGCCACGATGAATCTGTCGAGCGAAAACGCCGCGATCAAACTGTCGGATAAATACGGAAACGAGGTATCCTACGGCGTAACCTGCCTGGGCGCGGATCTTCCCGTTGTGGAAGGATTCAACCCGAAGGACATTACCGGAAAAGACATTCCGGCCGATTGGGTACGCCTCAACCGGTTTAACGGCAAAGATATTCCCGCTACGATCGCAGTCTATGAAATCCCCGAGACCAATTCTTACGTGGTCATGTGGAAAAAAGGGTCCGATTTCACGACCTACCACCTGGGAAAAGACGCCGTTCCCTTTGCGGATTACAAAGCGGATTATGCGGATGAAAACACTATCCTGGTTTCGGGAACGCCCAACCTCCAGAACGCATTCCACGCCTCTCAGGTCGTTGTAAAAGGCGGTCAGGGCCCGATGTTCGCCAAACAAACTAACGGCAACTGGGCACACTATACCGGCGACTGGGACGGCGACACGTTCTTTAACTTCGACACGAAAGAGAATCCCTGGCCTGTAGTCGAAGGATTCACCGGTAACGGATTCTACCTGAATCCGGGAGCGCCGAACGGATACACGTCGGTTGCGCCGCACACCACCACAAAGAAAACGCAGTGTTTCTTCGCATATCACGGGGAACCCTCCGATGCCGACCTGGCCGGATTCTTCGTTTCCGGCACTGCCTCTTTCACCCAAGACGAAGTCTGCGAAAAACTGATTAGCATCGGGCTTACCAGAGGATTCCCGATCAACTCGATCGACCAGACTACGGATAACATGAACGTAGGCCTCACCATCAATGGAGGAGATGCCGTCAACATCACCGTATCGGGAGGTCTTGATCCGGTATATGCCGTAGGAATCAGCGAAACGAAATAATCTTTCTATCCATTTTCAAAAAAGAGGAAGCGCAAGGCTTCCTCTTTTTTTAGATCCCATATTTCGCTTCATTCGCTGAAATCGGGAGCTCCGAAAACGTAACTTTCCCGGTACCGGTAGCCGACGACCGCCATCAACAGCACGATCGCAGCGTTCAGCACGAACGGGAAATCGGCCGAACCGGACTTCCCGAACAGCCCGGTCAGCAGATCGACGATAAAAGGGCACAGCAGGATCGCCAGGTAATTGACCGACATCACCAGCGCCAGCGCCAGCGTCGTATTTTTCGAATCGGCCGTCCGGACGCTCTTGTCGTAAACCAGCGGCTGGATAACCCCGTAGCCGATCCCCGCGACGAAACATCCCAACCCGATCGTCCACTCGTATTTGAACAGGTAGATTAGCAGCAGCCCGGCGCAAATCAGCAGCAGCGGCAGGAAAACGGTCGCATTCTTCAATTTGCGGATAATCCAGGTGATAAACAGACCGGGCAGCATGATCGCCAGGAAAAAAAGCGAAATCATCACGCCGGAAGCCGAACTGCTCAGCGTATAGTGCTGCATCAGGAAAGGCAGGTTGAACGTGACCACGAGTACGACGTAAGTAGCCAAAAAATAGAGCAGCATCAATCCTACGAGCCGCGGCACGTCGATCCCGGGCAACCATTTTACAGCCCCGATAGCCGCATCCGTCGGAGAAGCGGGAACCGCAGGTATCGTCGCGGCCTCCCCCCGATCCGGCTTGTATTTCCGCAACGAAAGCGTCATCAGCAGCGCGACTCCGGGCAGCAGGTAGACCAGAAACGGGTAATGCCAGTCGACCGTCGCCAGCCAGCCGGTCAGCGACGTGGCGAGCACCAGCGTAACGTTGCTGATCGACGAACTGATCCCTAGCTGACGGGTACGGTAGGCTCCGGTGAAATGGTCTGCGATCAGTCCGGTCGACAGCGGGATCACCATCCCGGCTCCCACCCCGAGCACGCAGTTGATAAAAATCAACAGCACGATGTTCTTTGCGAACAGGCTGAAAAAACCGCTGATGCAGAACAACGCGAGTCCCGTGTAAAGAATCAGCAGCTTGTTCCTGCTCACCGACAGCTTACCGGCCAGCAGGACGAACGGAATGATCAGCAACGACGGCAGCGAGGTAAGCATCTGGATTTCGAGATCGGTCGCGTGTTTGAAAATTTTATCCAGATCGCCCAGAATCGGCGATATGGCCAACCCCGGCAGGGAAACCACCGCCGAAACCGACCAGATTGCCACCAGTACATTCAGGGGAATCGTACCCCGTCCCGTTTGTATTTTCAGCATAACCTTCGTCGCTAATTAAATAAGATTTAGAAATTGTACTGCACGATCGCCTGAACGCGGTTGGCGTGCCCCTGCTCCTTGTCCATGTTCCGGCGCGTTCCGTAAAGGTAAGCGGCTCCCAATTGACAACTTTCGGTCAGGTTATAGAACAGATTCACCGACAAGTAATTGGCTATCTGATAAGTATTCGCGTCGCGGTAGTCGTTCCGGCTGAAAACCTTCACGCCGCTGTAAGCCGCGGTGGCCAACCATTTCGAAGAGAACATGTACTGGGCCCCGGCGATCCAGCTCATCATCGGCAGCGCCTGCAGACTGTTCGGCCGTTTGGGATTGACCACCAGGTCGAGTCCCGTGCCGGCTATATCCTGAATATAAGCCGCGATCCCCTCGCCGTAGAGGAACTGCATGTAGGTCGTCAGTCGTTTGCCGGCCTGGATCGAGCCGCTCAACTGGGTTCCCCATCCGAAAACCGATTTGGTGGCATCCGACTGGTCGTCGTAATAGAACATATCGCGGAAAATGGCCGATGCGCGCAAGTGGCTCCGCCCTTTGTTCCAGCTATACTGGAAATAGAGCGGGAAATCGGGCATCCGCTGCGGGATCGAACTCATATCGCTCGCCAGCGACGCGCTGAGATTCGGCATTTCGGCGGCGACCGCCATCGACCAGTGATCGTTGAATTTCCGGGTATAACGGATCATCGTGTTATACACCATCGGATAGCCGTTCGGCCCTTCGAAGTCTACCGTCGAAGGCGATGCCCCGAGGTCGCAGAACGTCGTGAAACGGCGTCCGATCGAGAATCCGGCCAGTTCGATATAAGCCATATTCAGACTGAACCCCAGGTTATTCGATTCCCGGAAATCGGCCTGAATGTAACCGACGATCGGCCCGAGCTTGCCGGCATGGGCGATCGCCTTGAAATACAGGGTAGAAGTCGACGGATCGAGCTGGAACTGCTGACGTTGTTTCGGCGAATTCGGCACGGGAATGGCCGACGTTACGAAATCGAGATCGTTGGCGATCCCGTCGAAATCGTACGAAAGACGCGTGTTCACGTTACCGCCGATACCGAAGATCATCTTCTGGTCTTTACCCGAAATGATGAACTTGGGCAGACCGGTCTGGCGAAACCCCTTTTCGATCGTCGAATAGTACAGATCGATCACCTGGGTCGCCGACATCGTGTCCACTTCGGCCCCCCGGCGGTTGATAAAAAGCACATCGGGTTTCGCATTGTTCTTCAGCACCTGGGCCTGCAGGCCCTCCGAAAAGAAACATGCGATGATCGCTGCTGCAAAAAGTATACAATGTTTCATAATTATGGAATTTAAATTGGTTTCGGGCATACGCGTCCTCGGACGGTCTCCGTAAACTCAATTATTGTGCCGATCCCCGCCCCGCAAATACGAAACAGGGCGTCCCGACAGGAACGCCCCGGATAATAAATTATTAAAGAATTACCGCTGTACGGCAACTCCGGCCGACAGCAACGCTTCGTCGGGAGCAAAAGGAATCGTCTCGAACTCCCGGCGGTCGCCGAGCCCGAAACGCAGGTAGGTGATCGGCAGCCCTTCCTGCAAAAAACGCTGTTCGTAAGTGGTTTTGATCGACAGCACCTCGTCGGCGAATCCCGTCCCGTAAATATCGTCGCAGCAGGCGGCGACCGGAAGTCCGTTGCCCCGGGCCAGATTTTTCGTATATTCGTGCAGGTGAACCGAATCGGTCTTCAGATTGATCATGCCGCCCTCGCGCAGAAAGCGGGCGTACATAGCCAGAAATTGCGGGGCGGTCAACCGTTTTTTGATCCGGTTTTTGTTCAGTTGCGGATCGGGAAACGTGATCCAGATCTCATCGACTTCGCCGGGAGCGAAACACGAATCGATGAATTCGATCCGCGTACGCAGGAAAGCCACGTTCTTCATTCCGTTCTCCGTCGCGGTCTTGGCCCCGCGCCACAAGCGGGCGCCTTTGACGTCCACCCCGATAAAATTCCGTTCCGGGAAACGTTCGCCCAACGCCACGGTATATTCGCCGCGCCCGCACCCCAATTCCAAAACGATCGGTCGGTCGTTCCCGAAAAAATCGCGGTTCCACTTCCCTTTCAACGCATAATCTTTCCGGAAAACCTCCTCGAACCCAGGCTGAACGACACAACGGAACGTGGCATTCTCCGCAAAACGTCTGATCTTATCTTTTCCCATTCGATCCTCTTCGACTGATCCGGAAACCGATCCGGTATTCCGGGAATCTCTACTCAATAAATATCCATTCCGACGGCAGCAACGCCCTCCACCTCTTCGCCGGGCATCAACGGCTCGAACTGAAACAGGTAACTGCCCGGCCGCGACAGGCACACCCCGCTGCGGTAAGCCTGGCTGACGTCCCGGTAAAGCCCCAACCCCGGATGCCCGTCCGGCACGTGCACCACCACCGTATCGCGCCAGCGATACCCGGCAGGCGTTACGGTGGTCACGGCCAATACCAACCGGTCGTAACTGAAATTACTGCCGTACCGCACGACGACATCCATCGTCCGCAGCGACGCGGTATCGGTATTCTCGAAACTGACGGCGACCCGCTCCGACCGGTTCCATCCGTACTGATCGGTTTCCGCCACCGAAGCCTGCTGCGGCGCGAGGCATGACACCATAGTCGCCAGGCAAACCAGTCCCGGCAACCTCCGGACGATTTTACTCGCCGGCGCCACCTTTTTCCTGTTTTCCGCCGCCGGACTGCTGTCCGTCGCGGTTCTGTCCTCCGTTCGGATTGCGACGGCGATTACGGCCGTTGTTGCGACGCGGCGCATCCTCGCGGGCCGCCGGAGCGCCCCCGGCCGCATCGGCCGGAACGCGCTGTTTGCGGGCAGGTTGCTGACCTGGCGCCGGTTTATCGGAACGCCGGTTTTCCGGTTTCCCCGAAGCCGGCTTCTGCTCCCTCGCCCCTTTCGGCGATCCGGAACGGGTATCGCCGCTCTGACTCGCTCCGGCCGGCGCTTTCCGCTTTTTACGGTTTTTGCGCCGTCCTTGCTGCTTATCGAAACGGGTCAGGCTCTCTTCGCCCACCACGTTGGCAAACGTCGGTTCGATATCGACCGATACGGGCGAAGCGTCGCTCAACCGTTCCGGCTTGTTTCCTTTCTGGTTCATCCGGATCACCTCGCGCACCCGTTCGACCGGCAGCGCAACCAGATTCGCCTGCGATCCCGGATCCGTCGCAAACCACATCGTGCGCTCCAGAATATCGCTTTTCACCAGGAAGTAATCGCCTTCGATCGTCTGCAACGGCTGGTTGACGCGCGGGAAATCCTTGCGGGCGTCCAGGTACGTATCCAGTTCGTACACCAGACAGCACTTCAGCTTGCCGCACTGTCCGGCCAGTTTCTGCGGGTTCAGCGAAATCTCCTGATGCCGCGCCGAGTTGGTCGTCACCGATACGAAATTCGAGATCCACGACGCGCAACACAGCTCCCGGCCGCAGGACCCCAGCCCGCCGATGCGCCCGGCCTCCTGCCGCGCCCCGATCTGCTTCATCTCGACCCGGATGCGGAACTGCTCGGCGAAAACCTTGATCAACTCGCGGAAATCGACCCGTTCGTCGGCAATGTAATAGAAAATAGCCTTGATCTTATCGCCCTGGTATTCGACGTCGCCGATCTTCATATTCAGGTTCAGGCTGGCCGCGATCTGGCGCGAACGGATCATCGTTTCGTGCTCGAGACCGATCGCCTCCTGCCACTTTTCGATGTCGTAAGGTTTCGCCTTGCGGTAAATTTTCTTGAATTCGCCGTTCTGCGGATTGAACCCCACGCGCTTCATCTGCCGGGCTACCATATCGCCGGTCAGCGACACGATCCCGATGTCGTGTCCGGGCGAGGCCTCGACGGCCACGATGTCGCCGCGCTTGAGCGGCAGGCCGTTGACATTCCGGTAATAACTCTTCCGCGTATTCTTAAAGCGCACCTCGAAAATATCGTCCGGAAAAACTTCCGGCATGCCCTCGAGCCAGTCGTAGGCATGCAACTTAAAACAGCCCGAACAGGGCGACGCCGAAACCTCTCCGCCGCACCGGCAGAACTCGCAGCCCCGTCCGATGTCGAGCGTCGATTTCGCATCTTTATTTTTACACTCTTTGCAATCCATCCGAATATATGTTGTTAGGCGCTTCCCGGATCATTTCCGGCCGGGAACGTCTTTCGTAAAAAGACCGGCCGGAGCACCGAAAGCGCCGGTAATTTGCACCTTCTGCCCGCAATAGCACAAAAGTAATAAATTTTTCCGGATTGCCGTTTTCCCGGCGATCCGGAAAACGGAGAACCGTTTGCGAAAACCCGATTTTCGCTTATCTTTGGGAAAGCGGCACACCGTTTGCCGCGACGACTTTAAAAACTGCGCTTATGGAGATCATTCACGACACACAGCGCCGCCGGTTCGAAATCGACGGCGAAGGACACCGGGCCTACCTCGAGTACGTCCCGGTCGAAGGAGGGATCGACATCGTCCACACGATCGTATCGCCGATGCTCGGAGGCCGCGGCTACGGCTCCCGGTTGGTACGCAACGCGCTCGACTACGCCCGCGACAACGGGCTGAAAGTAATCCCGTCCTGCTCGTTCGTCGGAGTCTATCTGGAAAGACACCCGGAGTACAAGGCACTGCTGTTTAAATAGGCTCTCCCGACCGGTTCTGTTGCGTATCGAAAAAACGCCGAAAAAAAAACAAATGGTACTCGACCGCGCTGCGCCAGTAATCGTGCGTATGTTGTCCGGGCCGCACGATGTAGTCGTGGGAAATATGATAATACAGCATCTGCTCGTGGAGCTTCCGGTTGACCTCGAAAAAATAGTCTTCCGTCCCGCAGTCGATCACGATCGCCAATTGTCCCGGCTGCAAGCCGTAATCGACCGGCCGGGCTTTCGTCGAGGCCACCTCCCGGTTCGCATCGGTAAACGGCACCACGCGGTACAGTTGACTGAGTACGGTATGTTCGTCCCACACCGCCCGGTTTTCGGCATACGGACCGAGTTGCTCGCTGATTTTCCAATTGTTCGGGAAAGGCCGGATATCGACTCCGCCGCTCATCGACCCGCACGCGCCGAAAACGTCCGGATGCCGGAAAGCGAGCCATAGAGCGCCATGCCCGCCCATACTGTACCCCGTAATCGCCCGCCCGCGGCGGTCGGGCAACGTCCGGTAATGCGCATCCACATAAGCCACCAGTTCCGTCCCGACATAAGTCTCGTAACGGCTGCGGGGATTGACCGGACTGTCCCAATACCAGCTCGACTCGCCGTCCGGACATACGACGATCACCCCGAAAGCGGAAGCCGTCTGCGGCAGTTCGGGTTTCGTTTTACGCAACCAGCTGTCGTACCGATTATTATACCCGTGCAATAGATACACCACCGGGTAACGGCCGACGGCGTTCCGACCGTACCCGGCCGGCAGGATCACGACGTTTTTGATCTTCTTGTCCATCGAAGGACTGTAAACCTCCACCGTATCGACCGTCTGCGCCCGCACGGACGCCGCGGCCAACAATACCGCCGCAAACAGGACGGCGCATTTTCGCATACTTTTCATACCGATCATTCCGATTTTGTCGGCAAAAATAAGAATTTACCCTCGAACGGCATCGGATCGAAACGAAAAACCCGCTTCTGATGAAGCGGGTTTTTCGAAAACGGAACGCACAAACGTTACCACATATAGATCGCCACATCGCCCGGATCGACGTTCATCGCCGGAGTATAATCTCCGGCCGATACGATCGAACCGTCTTTCAGAATACGTTTTACGGACGGATCGGCCGAGAAGATCAGCCTCATCGGCTGCTGATAATCGCGGTTGACGATCACCAGGAACGTGCGACCGTCGTTTTCCAGCAGCGAAATCACGGCTCCCAACCCTTCCGTTTCGAGAACGTCGACCGGTTCGGGCAACTTGGTCAGCCGCTGCGTACCGCGCGGAATCGTTTTGCCGGTATGGCGCACCCATTTGACCTTCGCCCCGGCGAAAACGCCCGACAGCGCCTTGATCTCCCCGTTCACCTGCCGCACCAGATCATAGGCGACCGTCCGCCTGCCGTCCAGGCCGATCGGTCCGAACTCGTAGTCGAAACCCTCCGAATTCACGGGCGTCCAGTAAGTGAAATACTGCAGGCCTTGTGCGCCGTAAGCCAAGTCGCTGAACATCTGCAGCCGCAGCGTGGCGAGGGTCGGATGCGGGTATTTCCAATGCTTGGTAGCCATGGCGAACGCCCAGAAATCCTTGCCGGCCTTTTTCGATTCGTCCGAAAACTCCTCGAGGTTCTCGTACCATTCCGGCTTCATGCCGTCGTACGTGATCGGATAGTGGTCGAACGACAGGAACTGCATCGGCACCTCCCGATCGAACCGCGACACGTACTCGCGGTAACTTTGAACGCCCAGCGCATCGAGATGCTCCTTGCCGCCGTTCGGGAACAGGTTCAAATAACAAAAATGCTTGTCATCGACCGCCTGCACCTTCCGGGCCCATTCGCCCAATGCGGGGAAATCGCTGCTGAGCGGTTCGTCGCGCAGGAAATATCCGGCCAACGCCGGATGTTTCATAAAGCGTTTCACGGTAGCCTCCGTATCGTTGCGTAATTCGGGACAGGCGGCGATTATCTTAACCCCTACTTTTTGGGCCGCATCGAGCGCCTTCACGACCTCGTCCGCATTGGAATACCCCCTGAAATTGAGGGTAAATCCGGCGTCCTTGAGCTCCTGGAACCGTTCCACCTTAGCTTCGTCGGCCGGAATGCCGTACCAGGCCAAGATCGGAATCTCCTTCTGCGGCAGCTTCGGCTGGGCGCCGAGGATTCCGGCCCCCAGCAGCGTCGCGGCACAACACAGCAACAGCGTATTTATCCGTACTCTTTTCATCCTATTGCAGCATATAAATTACGGCATCCCCCGGCTCGACCATCAACGTCGAAGAGTAGAGCGACGCCGGAACGATCGAACCGTCTTTCAGAATCCGCTTCGCCGACGGATCGAGTTCGATATCCAATTGCATCCGGTCGTTGAAATCGCGGTTGACGATTACCAGGAACCGGTTGTCTCCGTTCTGCAATTCGGAAACGACGGCGCCGGTTCCGGTCGTTTGCAGCTTCTTGACCGACGCGGGCAGCTCCGCCAACGGAGTAGTTCCCTGCGGAATCGTATCGCCGGTATGACGTACGGACAGCACTTTCGCACCGAGGAACACGCCGGTAAGCGCCTTGATCTCACGGTTCAATTCCGTCACCTTGTCATAGACGTCGGTACGCTTGCCGTCCAGACCGATCGGCCCGTGGTGGAAATTCCAATTCGGGTTCTTTCCCGGAGTCCAGTAAGTAAAATACTGCAACCCCTGGGCCCCGTAAGCCAGGTTGCTGAACATCTGCAACCGCATCTGGGCCAGATCCGGGATCGGATACGGATCGTGCGCGGTCGCCAGCGAGAAGGCCCAGAACGGTTTCCCGGCCAGGCGCGCTTCGTCCGAGAAGATCTCCAGATTCTCGTAATAATCCGGACGCAGCGTCCGGCCTACGACCGGATAATGGTCGAACGACAGCAACTGCAACGGCACCTCCTGATCGAAGCGGTGCACGTAATCGCGGTAGCTGTCGGCTTTCAACGCCTCCAGGGAAGCGTACGTGGGCAGCAGGTTCAGGTAGCAGAAATGCGCGTCGTCGGTGGCGCGGATCCGTTTCGCCCACTGGCCCAGCTCGGCGAACGACTCGGTGTTCGGCTCGTCGCGCAGGAAATAACCCGCCGTCGCCGGATGGTTCATAAAGCGTTTCACGGTCGCTTCGGGTTCCTTTTCGAGCTCCGGGCACGAAACGATCAGTTTGACGCCGGCCGCCTGCGCCGTATCCAGCGCCCGCTGCATCGCATCGGCATCGGGGTAACTGGTAAAACTGTGTGTGATCCCGGTTTCCTTCATTTCGCGGAAACGTTCGAGCGTCGTACAGTCGGACGGGATGCTGTGCCAAGCCAGGATCGGCATTTCGCCGGTCGCCTGCAGTTTCGGCCAGACAGCCTGTTCCGCCACCTGCTTCTGTCCGGAATTACAACATCCGGCCAGACCGGCAGCCAATAGAGACAGCAAGAAGATTTTTTTCATCGGTCTAAGTTTTAGTATTTTATGAATATTCTGATTTCAAATTTAATAAAATTTCCGCAATCGACGGAATAAACGCCTCATTTTTATCTCCATACAAAAACGGAGGCGTTTACATGCCTCCGTTTCCGTCGATCGCGACCGTCCGGGCTATTCCACCGTAAAGGTATATTTGCCCGAACGCACCGTATATTCGGCGTAATCGTCCTTCATGCCGTTATAAACGATATTCCCGTCTTTCTTACCGGTTCCGTCCGTGCGAACGGCCGAAGGGGCTTTCGCATCCGGTACGCACACCGTAGCCGTACAGCCTACCGGCACTTCGACCGTCATCGTAAACCGACCGCCCCGTTTGCTCCAGTCGACCGACGCTTGCCCGTAAGGAGTCGCCGTGGCGTACTTCGCCCAGTCGATCTGCGATACCGGCTGCGGGCGAAACACGATATGACGGTAACCGGGCTGCGACGGGTCGGCGTTCAGGCCGGCCAGTTTGCGGTAGAACCAGGTCAGTGAACCGCCGAACATCGGATGGTTGCGCGAATTTTCGCCGTTCCACTGTTCCCAAGTCGTCGTGGCGCCCTGGTCGATCCAGTGACCGAAACTCGGATAGTCCCGTTTGTTCATCGCTTCGTAAGCCAATTCGCCCAATCCGTTCTCGGCCAGCACCTCGAAGAAGAACTGGGTGCCGAAAATGCCGGTATCCAGATGACCTCCGTTATCGAGAATATCCTGCCTGAGCGACGCCACTACCCGGTCGCGGTATTCGTCGGGAACCCCGATCCGCAATGCGAAAATATTTCCTCCGTAACGGCCGTAAGTTCCTTTCTGCGGATCGTAGAAACGCTTGTGGAAAGCGGCAGCCGTCCGGTCGGCCAGCTCACGGTAGGCCTTTGCATCGTCCGTTTTGCCGAGCGCTTCGGCTGCGCGGGCCGTGTAATCGGCGCAACGCCACAGGTAGAACGTATGCACCATTTCCGCAGGCGGAAAATCGAAGGCCGGACACCAGTCGCCGAGGTTCATCCACTGGTTCGGCGTTTGCATCAGCATGACGCCGTCGTCGCCCACCCAGTTCTGCATGAAACGGATCTGCTCCTTCATCGCGTCGTAATTGCCGGCCAGCAGGTCGCGGTCGCCGTAGTGCACGTAGAATTCCCACGGCATGATATTCATCGCGGCTCCCCACGCCACGCCGCCGCCGCAGCCGGGCTGCCACGGCGCGCCGTTAGGCACGTAACCCGTCTCCGGATTCTGCGCCCCCCACATGTCGCGGATCCACTTGTTGTAAAATGCCGCGGCATCGAGGTTATGCATCACCGTCACACACGCGACCTGCCCGTCGCCCGTATAGGCCGAACGTTCGCGGTGCGGGCAGTCGCTCGCCACGCTGCCGTGCATGTTATCGGTCTGACTGCGCCACCAGATCCGATTGATCGTATTGAACAGCGGATTGGAACACTCGAAACAGCCGGTCGTAGCCACGTCCGAATATACCGCCTCGGCCGTCACCTGTTCCGGACGCAGTTCTCCGGGCCAGCCGCTGAGTTCCACTTCACGGAATACATACCACGTAAAACGGGTGTGGTACGACTCGGGGCCGCCGCCCTTCATCGTATAGCTGTTCGAACCGACCGGAGATTCGCAGATATAACGGATATCGATCTTCTGCCCGGGTTCGCCCCGAACGTCTTTCAGATGCAGCCAGCCCGAAATTTCCTGTCCGAAATCCACTTTGTAACGACCTTCGCCGAGTTTTTCGATCTTCACCGGTTCGAGCCGTTCCATCACCCGGTCGGCCGGACCGTTCTGGGCGACGAGCTTCCCTTCGGGCGCTTTGCGCAGCGCGACCGGCTGCCAGGCCGAGTCATCGAATCCCGGAGCGCACCACCCCGGCTGTTCGCGGCGGGCGTCGTACTGTTCGCCGGAATAGACCCCGTCGGAGACGATCGCGCTTTCGGACGCTTTCCACGACCCGTCGCTCAATACCACGTCCTGCGTTCCGTCCGCATAGGTTATATGCAGTTCCCCGAAAAAGCGGGGCGACCCGAACGCCATTACCCAATGGATCTTCGCATTGTAGAAACCGTTGCCGAGAATCGCTCCGAGCACGTTTTCGCCGCGGCGCACCCGGTCGGTCACGTCGTATCCGACGTACATCACCCGGTACTCCCTGAAATTATCCTCGACCGGGATTCCGCGCTTTTCGAGCCCGGGACGCTTGCCGTAATTGGTCAGGTTCGGAGCCAACACGTCGTCGCCGACTTTTTCGCCGTTTATATACAACTCGAAATAACCGAGGCCGGTTCCGTAGAAGTAAGCCGAAGCGACCTCCTTATCCACGCCGAACGACTTGCGCAGCAACGGGGCCGGGGGCGGCACATCCTTGCCCAGGGCCTCCAGCGACTCCTCGCCCTGCCACGGCGCGCCGATCCAGCGGCATTTCCACTCCGACGGATCGAGGATACCCATATTCCAGCGGGCCGGTTCGCTCCACGCCGATACGTTGCCCTTCCCGTCCCACACGCGCACCCGCCACCAGCAGGTCTCGCGCGACTGCAACGGCTTTCCCGCATATTTCACCAGCGTGGACTGCGGACTTTTTACTTTCCCGCTGTTCCACAGATCGGCCGTCCCGTCCCGCAACGCTTTTTCGGTAGAGGCCACCTCGATCTGGTATGCTCGCTGCTCCTGGCCGCGAAGGCCTGCGGCAGCGGTATTGATCCACGACAAGCGGGGATGCTGCGCGTCTACGACCGACGGGTCGATCTGGTATTCGCAGGTCAGTTTTCCGGGAACGATTCCGGCGCTTCCGCGCGCCGCGGACGACGCGCCGGAAACGACCAGACAGGCCGCCAGTAGCAGGCCCGCAACTTTTGCACTCAGTTTTTTCATAAATTCGGTTATTTAGGTTTTCCGCATCCTCCCGCGGTCATAAAATCGGGGAGTTCGACAAAATTACCATTTTTCGCGGATTTTCCGAACGATTTCGACAGGCATAAAAAACGGAGGGAAAAATTTCCCTCCGACAAACATTATTTTCGAAAACAGCGACGAAGCTTTCGAAATACCCTACCACTCTTCGCCGTCCGGCTCGGGCTTTCCCGGCAATCCGTCGCGAAACCCCATCGAAGCGTGCGTCCCGTCGCAGTACGGCTTGTTGGACGACTGGCCGCAACGGCACAATGTCACCCGGTTGCGGATCTCGTAGACAAACCCGTCTTCGCGTTGAATCGGAATGCCGCCGCGCACCCACAACGCGCCGCTACACCCGCGCTGCGGATCTTCCAACAGGCCGAGCGAAGGTTCGAAATGCGGTTCGTGCGGATGGCTGGCGTCGAGCCACGCCGAAAGACGTCCGGCCGGACAACGGTCCGCCTCGCGGATCGTCAGGTCGCGGGCGCGTTCGCCCTCCTCCTCTACCAGATTCCACACCTGCCCCTTCGCATCGCAGAAACGGGCGAAAGCGCAATACTCGCGGTTATCGGTCAACGCCACTTCCGGACCGCCGAACGACTCGGCTTCATCCAGCAGCGGTTCTTCCGATGCGGTAAGCGACGGGTCCCAGTCGGTATGCACGTGCGAACCGTCGCAGTACGGCTTGGTCTTCGACGCGCCGCAACGGCACAGCGCCGTCGGTTCGTCTTGGGTAGCATACTCTTTGCCCGCCTTGTAATACCAGATTTCGCCTTCGCGGTTCGGCAACATGAATTGTTGTTTCAGTGGCGGCTGTCCGTAAACCAGATAGGGCCCTTCCTCCATAACGGTGATATGAAACCGGTCGGGGGCCACTTTCGTGCCCGGTTGTACATTGAACTTTTCCATGTGATTGATGTGTTTAAAAATCGTTTACGGATTTTCGAACGTGCAACAATCATACCCGTCGGCCGGAAGAGGGATAAAATACGCGTCTTTCGCTGCGCAGGAACAGAATCGCCACAACGGCCGCCAGCAGGTCGGCGGCCGGGATCGATAGCCACACTCCGGTCAGGCCGAACCAGCGCGAAAAGAAATAGAGCGCCGGGATCAGGAAAATCACCTGTCGGGACAACCCCATGAAAACGGCCTTCTGAGCCTTGCTGATCGACTGCAGGAATACCGAAACGACGATCTGAAAACCGTCCAGAAACAACAGGCAGTACCCCAGCCGCATCCCGTGCACGGCCATAGCCGTCAGATCGGGATCGTCGGTAAAAGCCCTGACGAGCCAGCGGGGAAACAGTTCGGAAGCGAGGAAACCGACCGTAACGATCAGCGTGGCGATCCGGATCGTCAGCAGCAGCACATCTTTGACCCGTTTGTGTTTTCCGGCGCCGTAATTGAAGCCGACGATCGGCTGCATCCCCTGGCAAAGCCCGAGCACGCACATCACGATCAGCATACCGAAGCTGTTGATGATGCCGAATGCTCCGATCGCCAGGTCGCCCCCTTCGCGCACCAGTTGGTTGTTCATGATGATGTTGACGACGCTTGCCGCCAGGTTCATCAGGAACGGGGCCATGCCGATCGAAACGATGTTGCGGATGATCCGGGCCTTCGGCCGGAAACAACCGACCCGGAAATGCACCTGGTGTTTGGTGTTGAAAAAGTGACTCATCACGAACAACATGCTGACAAACATCGAGATGACCGTCGCGACGGCCGCCCCCTCGATCCCCATATTCAATCCGAAAATGAAGACCGGATCGAGGATCACGTTCAGCCCGACGCCGATCAGAATCGTGTACATCGACTTGCGCGGATAACCGGTGGCCCGCATCACCCCGCTGAAACTGTAACTGAGGTTCGACAGGACGCTCCCCGGAATCACGATCCGCAGGTAATCCTTCGCATACGGGATCGTCTGCGCGCTGCCGCCGAACGCCAACAGGATATCGTCCAAGTAGAGCATCGAAAAAGTAATCAGCACCGCCGAAAACAAAAACGTCAGCACGAAAGCGTTCCCCAGGATATTACGCGCCCAACGCACATCATTCATTCCCAGCACGATGGATATCCGAGCCGACGCGCCAACGCCGACCAGCGTACCGATCGCCATCACGAGCGTCATCAGCGGGAAAGTCAACGCCAGCCCCGAAATCGCCAACGGGCCCACGCCCTGCCCGATAAAAATTCTGTCGACGATGTTGTACAACGACGCCATCACCATCCCGATCACCGCCGGAATGGAATAATCGAGTAATAACTTCCCTACGCGCTCCGACCCGAGCCGGGCCGTCGCTTGATCCATCTGCACTGCCATATTTCGTTTTTTTCTGATACGCCGTTCCGGAGAGGACGGCCGAGACAGGACAAAGATACCGAATTTCAACCGAAAAATCCGCAATTTCACCTATAATATATTGCATATTCCACAGAAATGATTAGTTTTGTATGCGTAGGGCCGTATCATACAAGTACTAACGAATTCTATTCGGAAATCATGAAATCCGTAAAAGTCCTGCCGACGCTGTCGATCCTGTTGCCGGCGGTTTCCGTTGCGCAGGCGGCGCGTCCGCTGCGGGGAATCCGCATCGTCAGTCCGGCAAATCCCGTAACGATCTACCTGAACGGCGAGCGGGTCTTGTCCGTCACCAACAGTTGTTTCATCGCCAACCTGAAAAGCGGCGACTGCCGGATCGAGGCCTACGACGGGTACGGCGACAATAAACGCGACGGCAGTCCCGTTTTTTCAGAAATCGTACGTCATTCGGGCCGCGAGGTCACCGAAATCAGCGTCGAAAACCGTAGCCGTGCCTGTTCAACGCTCCGGCGATCGGCCGGGCGCAGTTCGGCCGGCTTGCTGAACATGATCCGGGAAGAGGCGTTCGACGCCAACAGGAACACGCTGCTGTCGACGCTGAAATTTTCGGGAAGCAAAAGCGAACTGAAAAATTTTATCGGCGGTCTATAAAATCCGGCGCGGCTCACCGGCCCAGATCGACCTCGCCGACCATGTTCATCAGGGTACGCACGCGGGCGGCGCGGCGCACCATGTAGTTCGAAGGGTTCTGTAACCGCATCCGCAGCGGATTCGGCAGCACGGTGGCGATCATCGACGCCTCGTAACGGTTCAGTTCTTTGGCACTCTTACCATACACCTCGCGGGCGGGAGCTTCAACCCCGTACATGTTCCGGCCGGTCTCGATGACATTCAGGTAGGTTTCCATGATACGGCGTTTGCTCCAGCAGCACTCGATCAGCACGGTGTAATAAGCCTCGAACCCCTTTCGCAGCCAGGTGCGCGAAGGAAAGCAGAAAACGTTCTTGGCCGTTTGCTGCGAAATGGTGCTTCCGCCGCGGAGGCGCTTACCCTCGCGGTTCTCGTCGAACGCCTGGTTGATCGCCTCCCAGTCGAAACCGTTGTGCGTAGCGAAATTATTATCCTCGGTGGCGATTACCGCCTGTACGACCGACGGATTGATCCGGTCGAATGGCACCCAATTTGAATGCACTGAAAAACCGTCCTGCGTGAAATTCTCGAAGAAACGGAGCACCTTCAGCGGCGTGACCGTTACCGGCACCGCCCGAAGCAACAGCACCGAGCAAATCGAATAGGTCACAAAAAACAGCGACAGATAAACTACCAACCGCAGCAAGTAGCGCATAATCAAGATTTACAGACAATTAATTTTCAAAAAAACACATCCGAAACGAGAAAACGCTCTGGAGCATTCGGGCAAAAATAATATAATTTTTCACATTTCATAGTGAAAAAATGAGCAAATTATTCAATTTAAAATAATCGCTGTATATTTGCACGAAATTACAGAGAAGGGAAAAACTTTTAGGAAAATTATTCCAACAAATCGTTTTTAAAAATGGCACAAAAAAAATTTATCACCTGTGACGGAAACTACGCAGCCGCCCACATCGCTTATATGTTCAGCGAGGTAGCGGCGATCTATCCGATCACTCCGTCGTCCACGATGGCAGAATATGTCGACGAATGGGCGGCAAGCGGACGTAAAAACATTTTTGGGGAGACAGTCAAAGTCGTTGAGATGCAGTCCGAGGCAGGAGCCGCCGGCGCAGTGCACGGTTCGCTCCAGGGAGGTGCTTTGACCACTACGTTCACCGCTTCTCAGGGGTTGCTGCTGATGATTCCGAACATGTACAAAATAGCCGGGGAGCTGCTTCCCTGCGTATTCCACGTATCGGCGCGGGCGCTCGCAGCACAGGCCCTGTCCATTTTCGGCGACCACCAGGACGTAATGGCCGCCCGTCAGACCGGCTTTGCCATGCTGGCTTCGGGCAGCGTGCAGGAAGTGATGGATCTGGCCGGCATCGCCCACCTGATCGCCATTAAATCGCGGGTTCCGTTCATGCACTTTTTCGACGGATTCCGCACCTCGCACGAAATCCAGAAAATCGAGCTGATCGACGAGGAAGCGCTCATCAAACTACTCGACACCAAAGCGTTGGCCGAGTTCCGCAAACGGGCGTTGAATCCGGAGAACCCGGTAACGCGCGGCACGGCCCAGAACTCCGACATCTATTTCCAAACCCGCGAAGCGTCGAACCGCTTCTACGACGCCATCCCCGATCTGGTGGCCGAGGCCATGGAGAACATCAGCAAAATCACCGGCCGGGAATACAAACCGTTCACTTATTACGGCGATCCGGACGCCGAAAACGTCGTAATCGCGATGGGTTCGATCACCGAAACGATCAAGGAGACGATCGACTACATGCAGGCGAAAGGCGAAAAGGCCGGCTTGATCTCGGTACATCTCTACCGTCCGTTCTCGCCGAAATACCTGATGAACGTACTGCCGAAATCGGTAAAACGAATCTGCGTGCTCGACCGTACCAAGGAACCGGGCGCCAACGGCGAACCGCTCTACCTCGACATCAAAGACGTGCTGTACGGCACCGCAAACGCGCCGATCGTCGTAGGCGGCCGCTACGGGCTGTCGTCGAAAGACACCACCCCGGCGCAGATGCTGGCCGTTTACGAAAACCTGAAGGCCAACGAGCCGAAGGATCACTTCACGGTAGGCATCGTGGACGACGTAACGTTCACCTCGTTGCCGGTAGGCCCGGAACTGCACCTCGAAAACAAAGATACGTTCGAGGCCCGTTTCATCGGCCTGGGCGCCGACGGTACCGTTGGAGCCAACAAGAACTCGATTAAAATCATCGGCAACACGACCGACAAATACTGCCAGGCCTACTTCGCCTACGACTCGAAAAAGTCGGGCGGCTATACGGCATCGCACCTGCGTTTCGGCGACAAGCCGATCCGTTCGCCCTACCTGGTCAATACGCCGGATTTCGTAGCCTGCCACGTTCCTTCGTACCTCGGCAAGTACGACCTGCTGAAAGGGCTGAAGGACGGCGGCACATTCCTGCTGAACAGCGTTTGGGACGCGGAAACCACCAAGAAGCACCTGCCGGACGCTATGAAAAAGTACATGGCCGAGCACAAAATCAACTTCTACATCATCAACGCGACGAAAATCGCATCGGAAATCGGCCTCGGAAGCCGCACCAACACGATCATGCAGAGCGCATTCTTCAAGGTGTCGGGCGTCATTCCGTACGACAAGGCCAAGGAGGAGATGAAGAAAGCCATCTACAAATCCTACGGCAAGAAAGGCGAGGACGTGGTCAACATGAACTACGCCGCCGTAGAACGCGGGGGCAACGTGACCAAAGTGAAGATCCCGGCCGAATGGGCTTCGATCGAAGTCGTTCCGACCGAACCGGAAAACGCACCCGAATTCATCCGGAAAATCGTCCGCCCGATCGAAAGCCTCGAAGGAGACAACCTGCCGGTCAGCGCGTTCGTCGGCCGTGAAGACGGTTCGTGGGATCCGGGCACGTCGCAGTACGAGAAACGCGGCATCGCCGTAAAAATTCCGGAATGGCAGCCCGACAACTGTATCCAGTGTAACCAGTGCGCTTATGTTTGCCCGCACGCAGCGATCCGTCCGTTCCTGCTGACCGAAGAGGAAGCCGAAGCCGCTCCCGAAGGAACGAAAACGATCCAGGGCGCCGGCGCGACGAAAGCCTACAAATTTAAGATCCAGATCTCTCCGCTCGACTGTACCGGTTGCAGCAACTGCGCGAACGTCTGCCCGGCTCCGAACAAGGCCCTCGTGATGAAGCCGCTCGAAGAACAGCTCCAGAACGGCGAGGAAGCCCGCTGGGAATACATGCACCGCAAAGTCGGCTACAAAGATACCGTCGTAGACAAGACCAAGACCGTGAAGAACAGCCAGTTCTCGCGTCCGCTATTCGAATTCTCGGGCGCCTGCGCAGGCTGCGGCGAAACGCCTTATATCAAAGCGATCACCCAGTTGTTCGGTCACCGGATGATTATCGCCAACGCGACCGGCTGCTCGTCGATCTACGGAGGCTCCGCACCGTCGTCCCCTTACTGCTCCAACGACAAAGGTTTCGGGCCGGCCTGGGCTAACTCGCTGTTCGAGGACAACGCCGAATTCGGACTCGGGATCCTGTCGGGCGTCGCCAAACAGCGCGAGCGCCTTTGCATCCTGATGCGCGAAGCGATCGAAAACGGATCGACCTGCTCGGCCGAACTGAAAAGCGTAATGACCGAATGGATCGACAACCGCAAGGACGCGACCAAAAGCGAAGAGATCGCCGAACGCCTGATCCCGATGATGGAAGCCTGCAACTGCCCGATCTGCCAGCAGATCCTCGAACTGAAACACTACCTGATCAAAAAGTCGATCTGGATCATCGGCGGCGACGGCTGGGCCTACGACATCGGATTCGGCGGTCTGGACCACGTCATCGCATCGGGCAAGAACGTAAACATCCTGGTTCTCGACACCGAAGTCTATTCGAACACCGGCGGACAGTCGTCGAAGAGCACCCCGATCGGCGCCGTCGCCAAATTCGCGTCGGCCGGCAAGCGCGTCCGCAAGAAAGACCTCGGAGCGATGGCAATGACCTATAGCTACGTCTATGTCGCTCAGGTCGCCATGGGAGCCAATCACAACCAATACTTCCAGGCCATTAAAGAAGCCGAAGCTTACAACGGCCCGTCGTTGATCATCGCCTATGCGCCCTGTATCAACCACGGTATCAAAGGCGGCATGGGGCTGTCTCAGATGACCGAGAAGCAAGCCGTCGAATCGGGCTACTGGCACCTATGGCGCTACAACCCGACCCTTCCGGAACAAGGCAAGAATCCGTTCATCCTCGACTCGAAGGAACCGGACTGGTCGAAATTCCAGGAATTCATCCACAAGGAAGTGCGCTACACTTCGTTGCTGAAAACGTTCCCGAAAGAGGCCGAAGAGTTGTTCGCAGCCTCCGAGTCCGACGCCAAATGGCGTTACGACACCTACAAACGTTACGTAGCGATGGACTACTCGAACGAAAAGAAAGAGTAGCGCCTACCGTATAACGACAAAGGCGAAGGGCCGTCCCGCAATCGGGACGGCCCTTTGTTTTCGGAACGGTTCCCGGACGGCGCGGAGACGATCCGGGAACGGCGCGGAAAGGCCCGCCGCCGGGGAATTATTCGTTTGCAGGATTTTGAAGAATCGGTTTTTTTACCTAAATTTGTTTCGTTTAATTTTTCCGGAAACGAATTCACTTGAAACCAAAAATACTAACTGAATTAACAAAATGAAAGACTTGACGACAAGAGCTGCGGATAACATCCGTATCCTCGCAGCCTCCATGGTGGAGAAAGCGAAGTCGGGACATCCCGGCGGCGCAATGGGCGGTGCCGATTTCGTAAACATTCTCTATTCGGAATACCTGAACTACAATCCCGAAGACCCGCGTTACCCGTTCCGCGACCGTTTTTTCCTCGATCCGGGCCACATGTCCGCGATGCTGTATTCGGTGCTGTCGCTGGCAGGTTATTTCAAAATGGACGAACTGGCCGCTTTCCGTCAATGGGGCAGCCCGACGCCGGGACACCCCGAGGTGGACGTCGCCCGCGGTATCGAAAACACGTCGGGTCCGCTGGGCCAGGGACATGCGATGGCGCTGGGCGCAGCGATCGCCGAACGCTTTCTGGTAGCCCGCTTCGGCGAATGGATGGCGCATAAAACCTACGTGTTCATCTCCGACGGCGGTATTCAGGAAGAGGTGTCGCAGGGCGTGGGCCGTATCGCCGGCCATCTGGGTCTGAGCAACATGATCATGTTCTACGACTCGAACAACATCCAGCTTTCGACGAAAGTGGACGAAGTTTCGACCGAAGACATCGTGGCCAAATACGAAGCGTGGGGCTGGAACGTCATCAGCATCGACGGCAACGACGCCGCCGAAATCCGCCAGGCGCTGAACCGCGCGATCGCCGAAACCGAAAAACCGACGCTGATCGTAGGCCATACGCTGATGGGCAAAGGCGCCGTCGGCAAAGAAGGCGAAGACTTCTCGAACAAGGTTTCGACGCACGGACAGCCGTTGTCGGCAGCCGGCGGCGACACGGCCAAAACGATCGCCAACCTCGGCGGGGACCCGGAAAAACCGTTCCAGATCTTCAAAGACGTCGAAGAGCTGTACGCCCGCCGTCGCGAAGAGCTGAAAAAATGGTACGCGCTGCGTAAAGAAGAAGAATCGATCTGGCGCGCCACCAACAAAGAACTGGCCGCGAAACTCGACCAGTTCCTGTCGGGCAAGGCTCCGGATATCGACTATGCGAAGATCAACTGCGGCGACAACGTGGCTACTCGCGCCGCATCGGCCGCCGTACTGTCGTACCTGGCCGAGCATGTGGAAAACATGATCGTCGCATCGGCCGACCTGAGCAACTCGGACAAAACCGACGGATTTTTGAAAAAGACGCATGCGATGGTCAAAGGCGACTTTACCGGCCGTTTCCTGCAACCGGGCGTAGCCGAGTTCACGATGGCCTGCATCATGAACGGCATGGCGCTGCACGGCGGCGTAATTCCGGCCTGCGGAACGTTCTTCGTATTCTCGGATTATATGAAACCCGCGCTGCGTATCGCCGCGCTGCAACGCCTGCCGGTCAAATACGTCTGGACGCACGACTCGTTCCGCGTGGGCGAGGACGGTCCGACGCACCAACCGATCGAACACGAAGCACAGTTGCGCCTGATGGAACAACTGCGCAACCACAAAGGCGAACGTTCGGTCGTCGTACTCCGTCCGGCCGACAGCTACGAAACCGTCGCCGCCTGGAAAATCGCGATGGAAAACGAACGTCCGACCGCGCTGATCCTGTCGCGTCAGAATATCAAGAATCTGCCCGCAGCGAGCGGCGACCGCGCCAAGGAAGCCATGCAGGCCGTCAAGGGCGCTTATATCGTCGAAGACTGCGCCGGAACCCCGGACGTAATCTTGCTGGCGAGCGGTTCGGAAGTGGCTACGCTGATAGACGGCGCCGAAAAGCTGAAAGCCGACGGCGTGAAAGTACGCGTAGTATCGGTTCCGTCCGAAGGACTATTCCGCGACCAGAGCAAGGAGTACCAGAAGAGCGTGCTGCCGTGCGGCGTGCCGAAGTTCGGTCTGACCTCGGGTCTGCCCGTGACGCTGGCCGGCCTGGTCGCCTGCGACGGCGAAGTGTACGGTCTCGATCACTTCGGATATTCCGCTCCTGCGAGCGTCCTGGACAAGGAGTTCGGCTTCTCGGGCGAGAACGTTTACAACCAGGTGAAAGCGATGCTGAAAAAATAAGGCGACTTTTTCATAAACAAGGCAGAGAGACCGGGTTCCGCAAGGATCCGGTCTCTCTCTTTTCGGCCGACGGGCGGCGGACAGCTTACGGCAAAACAACGCGGATGGCAAACCAAGCGATTCCGATCCGTTTTCCGAATTTGTCGTAAAATAACTACCTTTGAATGACAGATACCCGAAAACCATGGCACAACCGCACAAAACCGATACTACCTCGCTGCCCGAAAACGCATACGGCGAACTCGCCCCCGGCGAAACCTACCGCCCCGTCATGCCCGACACGCCCGCACCGCGCGAAGTAACCCCTTACTCGGTCACATTCGGCATCCTGATGGCCGTCGTCTTCTCCGCCGCCGCCGCGTACCTCGGTCTGCGCGTCGGTCAGGTCTTCGAAGCCGCCATCCCGATCGCCATCATCGCCGTCGGCGTCGGCAACCTCACCGGCCGCCGCAACATGCTCGGACAGAACGTCATTATCCAGTCGATCGGCGCAAGTTCCGGGGTCGTCGTCGCCGGAGCCATCTTCACGCTGCCCGCTCTCTACATTCTGGGGCTCGAAGCGCAGTTCTACCAGATCTTCCTGTCTTCGCTGTTCGGCGGTATGCTCGGCATCCTGCTGCTGATCCCGTTCCGCAAATATTTCGTGCGCGACATGCACGGTAAACTCCCGTTCCCCGAAGCCACCGCCACGACCGAAGTGCTCGTCTCCGGCGAAAAAAAGGGAAACCAAGCCAAACTGCTCGCCGTCAGCGGACTCGTCGGAGGAGTCTACGACTTTATCATCAGTACTTTCGGCTGGTGGACCGAAGAAATATCGACCCGCATGACCGGCTGGGGCGAAGCGCTGGCCGACAAGATGAAAGTCGTTCTCAAGATCAACACCGGCGCCGCCGTCCTCGGTCTCGGCTACATCGTGGGCCTGCGGTATGCGGCCTATATTTGCGCAGGATCGTTCACCGTATGGTTCGTACTGATCCCGTTTCTCAGCCATTTCGCCGACGGGCAGACCCTCGCCGTGGGCGAAGGGATCACCACGCTGCTGCGCGACATGACGCCCGAAATGATTTTTAAAAATTATGCCCGGCATATTGGGATCGGTGGGATTGCAATGGCAGGGGTCATCGGCATCGTCCGCTCGTCGAACATTATCCGGCAGGCGCTCGGGCTGGCCGTCACCGAACTGCGCGGCCGACGCGCCGGAGCCGAAACCGCCGAACGCACCCAGCGAGACATTCCGATGAAACTGATCCTCTCGGTGCTGATCGCCGTACTGGCCACGACGTTCATCTTTTTCCGCTTCGGACTGCTGGACAACTGGCTCCACGCGGGCATCGCGATCGCCATTGTTTTTGTCATCTCGTTCCTGTTCACGACCGTCGCGGCCAACGCCATCGCAATCGTCGGCACGAACCCGGTATCGGGCATGACGCTGATGACACTAATCCTCAGCTCGCTGATACTGGTCAGCGCCGGACTCAGCGGCACGGCCGGCATGACCGCCGCACTGATCATCGGCGGCGTGGTCTGCACGGCGCTCGCCATGGCCGGCGCTTTCATCTCCGACCTGAAAATCGGCTACTGGCTCGGCTCGACGCCCGCTAAACAGGAGGGCTGGAAGTTTCTCGGAACGGCGGTCTCGGCCGCAACGGTCGCCGGCGTGATGATGGTGCTGAACAAAACCTACGGCTTCACCGGCGACGGCGCGCTGGTCGCACCGCAGGCCAACGCGATGGCCGCGGTCATCAAACCGCTGATGGAAGGCGGCGCAACGCCGTGGCTGCTCTATTTCGCCGGCGCGGCGCTGGCGCTGGTGCTGACGATGATCGGCGTTCCGGCGCTGGCTTTCGCGCTCGGCATGTTTATTCCGCTGGAACTGAACGCCCCGCTGCTGGTCGGAGGTCTCGTCAGTTGGTATGTCGGCAGCCGCAGCCGAAACGCCGAAACGAACAAGACCCGCCGCGAACGCGGAACGCTTATTGCATCGGGATTCATCGCCGGAGGCGCGCTGATGGGCGTCGTGAGCGCCCTGCTGAAATATTTCGGAGCCGACTGGTTCGCTACGGAATGGAACGGCACGACGGGAGCCGAAGTGTTGTCGCTTGCAATGTACATCCTGCTGATCGCCTATTTCGTCCGCGACAGTTTAAGAGATTCGGCCCGTAAGAACAACGGAAGTTAATACGAAAGAGATAAAAATATGACCCTCGAACAACGATTCTTAAAATACGTCGCTTTCGACACGCAGAGCGACCCGAAAAGCGAAACCTATCCGTCGACGGCCAAACAACTGGCCCTGCTGAACCACTTGCTCGAAGAGATGACGACCCTCGGACTGCACGATGTCGAGATCGATCCGAACGGCTATGTCACCGGTACGATCCCGGCGACGCCGGGCTGCGAGTCGGCCCCGGTCGTCGGCTTCATTTCGCACGTCGATACCAGTCCCGATATGAAAGGGTCGGACATCCGCCCCGGCATTATCGAACGCTACGACGGCGGCGATATCGCGCTGAACGACAAACTCACGATGCGCGCCGCCGATTTCCCGGAACTGGCGTTCTACAAAGGGCACCGGCTGATTGTGACCGACGGCACGACACTGCTCGGCGCCGACGACAAAGCCGGCATCGCCGAAATCATGACCGCAGCCGAATACCTGACGACCCACCCCGAAGCGAAACACGGCACGATCCGGATCGGGTTCACGCCGGACGAAGAGATCGGCCGCGGAGTGGATTTCTTCGACGTAGAGCGGTTCGGGGCGAAATTCGCCTACACGATGGACGGCGGCTTCGAAGGCGAGATCGAATACGAAAACTTCAACGCGGCCGCCGCCGAAATCGCCGTGCAGGGACGCAACATCCATCCCGGATACGCCAAAGACAAAATGATCAACGCTTTGCAGGTAGCCTGCGAAATCAACGCGCTGCTGCCCGCCGCCCAGCGTCCGGAACACACCGAGGGCTACGAAGGTTTTTATCATCTGGTCGGATTGGAGGGAACGGTCGAACGGGCTTCGCTGGAATACATCATCCGCGACCATTCGCACAAAAAGTTCAAAGCGAAAAAACGCTATCTCGCCGACGCCGTGGCGCTGCTCGGCGAGAAATACGGGGAAGGCGTCATCCGCCTGACGCTGAAGGACCAGTACTACAACATGCGCGAAAAAATCGAACCGTATCCCGAAGTGATCGAAAAGGCGATGGAAGCGATGCGGCAGGCAGGCGTCGCGCCGATCGTGCGTCCGATCCGCGGCGGCACGGACGGGGCGAGGCTATCGTACATGGGCCTGCCGTGCCCGAACCTGTTTACCGGCGGCATGAATTTCCACGGCAAATTCGAGTACTGTTCGGTCGACACGATGCAACGAGCCGTGCAAACCATTATAAACCTGGCCCGTATCTGGTCCGAATCCTGACAGACGCGCAGCCTTTCGTTTGCAGAAACTAAAAAAAATTAAAAAAAATTTGCGGAAAACGCACCAACTTTACGGGAAATGCATATATTTGCCGCAGGAACATGAATGAAATGACAAACAACAGCGCATACGAACGTTTCGCAGCACTCCGGGCTTCCTGCCGGATGACGATGGGTATGTGCATGTCTTCCTGCTTACGCCGGATGTGATTCTGTTTGTCTGCCCCGCACCGATTCAAAACGACACAATCATAACGATCCGGCCTTCGAGCCGGATTTTTTTGTATCCCGAATTCACAAACCAATCAAAAAAATAAAACCATGAGCAAAAGAAATTATCACTTCGACACCCTGCAGGTTCACGCAGGACAGGCGCCCGACCCCACGACCGGTTCGCGCGCCGTTCCCATTTACCAGACCACGTCGTATGTCTTTTCGGACGCGCAGGAAGGCGCCGACCGGTTCGCTCTGAAGAAGTTCGGCAACATCTACACGCGACTGACCAATCCGACGACGGCCGTATTCGAAGACCGCATTGCGGCGCTCGAAGGCGGCACGGCGGCCGTAGCGACCGCATCGGGCCTGTCGGCGCAATTTTTGGCCATCAGCAACCTCGCCGAAGCCGGCGACAACATCGTCAGCACCTCGTACATCTACGGCGGCACGCACAATCAGTTCAAAGTCGCCCTGCGCCGTTTCGGTATCGAGGTACGGTTCGCCGACGGCGACGACGTACGGAGCATCGCTTCGCTGATCGATCCGAGAACGAAGGCGATCTATCTGGAAACCATCGGCAACCCGGAGTTCAACGTGCCCGACTTCGAACCGATCGTCGAACTGGCGCGTAAGCACGACATCGCCGTAATCACCGACAACACGTTCGGGGCCGGCGGTTACTTGTTCCGCCCGATCGAATGGGGCGTCAACGTCGTGACGCATTCGGCGACCAAATGGATCGGCGGACACGGCACCAGCCTCGGCGGCGTAGTGGTCGACGGCGGCAACTTCGACTGGGGCAACGGCAAATACCCGGCCTTCAGCGAACCGACCGAAAGCTACAACGGGCTGAAAATATGGGAGGTATTCGGCAGCGACGGTCCCTTCGGCAACATCGCGTTCGCAATCCGCACGCGTGCCGAAGGACTGCGCGATCTGGGACCGTGCCTGAGCCCGTTCAATGCCTTTCAACTGCTGCAAGGCCTCGAAACGCTGTCGCTGCGAGTACAACGCAGCGTCGACAACACGCTGGAAATCGCGCAATGGCTCGAAAAACACCCGAAGGTCGAAAGCGTCAATTATCCCGGCCTCAAAAACAGTCCGCACCACGCGCTGGCAAAAAAATACCTGCGCCACGGCTTCGGCGGCGTACTGTCGTTCCGCGTCAAAGGCAACGCCGAACAGACGGCTCAGGTCATCAACCACCTGGAATTGATCAGCCACCTGGCCAACGTCGGCGACACGAAGTCGCTGATCATCCACCCGACATCGACGACGCATGCCCAGCTCAGCGAAGCCGAACAGCGCAAAGCCGGCGTCTTCCCGAACCTGCTGCGGCTATCGCTCGGCATCGAGGCGGTCGAAGACCTCAAAACCGACCTGGACGAAGCGTTACGGACCCTATAACCGCCTCCGGTTTCGGAAACCGATGTTCGAAAGGCCGTTCCCGGTTCGGGGACGGCCTTTCGCTTCTATCCGATATTCAACGCCGGAACCGACGATTCCGCACAGGCAATTTTACCCGACTCCGGCGTAAAACGGAAAACCCGCGAAATCCTTTCGTCCCCCACCGAACGGAATCCGACGGAAACCGTCTCGTAATCTGCCGTTTTTTCTAAAATAGTTCGTACCTTTGGGATACCAAACCGATCCGGAATATGACCCCTGCTTTAGTCCTCGTTACCGTCGCGGCTTATTTTACCGTGCTGTTCGCAGTCGCCTACGTGACCGGACGGAAGGCCGATAACCAGGGATTTTTCGTCGGCAACCGGAAATCGCCGTGGTTCGTGGTCGCTTTCGCGATGATCGGATCGAGCATTTCGGGGGTTACGTTCATCTCGGTGCCGGGTTGGGTGGCGACCAGCCACTTTTCGTATATGCAGATGGTGCTCGGGTTTCTGACCGGGCAGTTGATCATCGCGTTCGTGCTGATCCCGCTGTTTTACCGGATGCGGCTCGTATCGATCTACGAATACCTCGAAAACCGCTTCGGAGCCTCCTCCTACAAAACCGGGGCATGGTTCTTCTTCATCTCGAAAATGCTCGGGGCGGCCGTGCGGATTTTCCTGGTCTGTATCGTCATGCAACTACTGGTTTTCGAACCGCTCGGCATCGGATTCGTCTGGAACGTCGCCGCCACGATGGCGCTCGTATGGCTCTACACGTTCCGCGGCGGCGTCAAATCGCTGATTTGGACCGATTCGCTCAAAACGTTCTGCCTCGTAGTAAGCGTCGTACTGTGTATCTGTTACATCGCGTCCGACCTGCAGCTCGGCTTCGGGCAGATGGTGCGGACGATCGCCGTCCACGACTATTCGCAGGTCTTCTTTTTCGACGATATAAACGACAAACGCTACTTTTTCAAGCAGTTCCTTGCGGGCGTTTTCACGGTGATCGCGATGAGCGGCCTCGACCAGGACATGATGCAGCGCAACCTGAGCTGCAAGAATTTCCGGGATTCGCAGAAAAACATCGTAACCAGCGGCATCCTGCAGCTGTTCGTGATCCTGCTGTTCCTGATGCTCGGAGTGTTGCTCTACACGTTCGCCGAACGCAACGGCCTGCAGGTTCCGCAGAAAAGCGACGAATTGTTCCCGATGATCGCGACGCAGGGTTACTTCCCGGTGATCGTCGGTATTCTGTTCGTGCTCGGACTGATTTCGGCAGCCTATTCGGCGGCGGGGTCGGCGCTAACCTCGCTGACGACCTCGTTCACGGTCGATATTCTCGGAAGCACGAAAAAACACGACGAAACCCGGACGGCCCGCATCCGCAAGCGGGTGCACGTCGGCATGGCCGTCACGATGGGCGTCGTAATCCTGATCTTCAACGTGCTGAACAACACGAGCGTCATCGACGCCGTCTACGTGCTGGCCAGCTACACTTACGGTCCGATCCTCGGCATGTTCGCGTTCGGCATTTTCACCAAACGCCCGGTTCGGGACCGTTGGGTTCCGCTCGTCGCGCTGCTGTCTCCGGTGCTCTGTTTCGTACTGGACAGTCACTCGGAAACCTGGTTCAACGGTTATTCGTTCAGTTACGAACTTTTGATATTCAACGCATTATTTACATTTGCAGGCCTTTGCCTGCTAATCAGAAAAAAATGAAAATCATAAAAAAAACGCACGCAGTCCGTCTTGCGTTCCTGTTGTCGGGGTTCTTCGCGGCAACTCTGCCGCTGCAAGCCCAGCCGCTCCCGCAGGATGTCCGCGACCGGATCGGGGACCTGCTCACCGAAACGGCCCGCACGACGATCCGCTCGGGCCGGATTACGATCGACTCGGTGGCCGCAGACAAAAAAACGCTGGAACTCTATGCCGGCGAGAACTGCGCCTACATCCCGTTCCGCGAAGACAACGTCCGGAGAATTTACGACGGTATCCGAGAATTGCTGCCGGCCGGGTTCAAACGCAAGGAGATCGTCCTGTTCTCCGACGGAAAACGGATTGAGGAACTGATCCCCGCCCCGTTGCGCAGCAAAGCCGACCGCAGCCGAAAACGCTTCGTCACGAAATCGCCCGAGCCGCTGGTCACGCGGGCGAATCGGCCCTACCGGCCGACCGCCGGACTCGACGGACGCCACATCGCCCTGTGGCAAAGTCACGGATACTATTTCGAACCGAAACTGAACCGCTGGGAGTGGCAGCGGGCACGTATTTTCGAGATCGTCGAAGACCTCTACACGCAGAGCTACGTGCTGCCCTACCTGGTTCCGATGCTGGAAAACGCCGGGGCCTACGTCCTGATGCCGCGCGAACGCGACGTACAGACCGAAGAGGCGATCGCAGACAACGACCCGGCGATAGCGGGCGCGTCGCGTTACGAAGAGCGAAACGGGACGAAACCCTGGACGACCGGCGAGGAGCCCGGCTTCGCCTACAAACAATCCAGCTACAAGGACGCCGAGAACCCGTTCCGCGACGGAACGTTCCGGCAGGCCGTGACCGTAGGTCATCCGGACGACGTCAGCACGGCACGTTGGACGCCCGACATTCCGAAAGGCGGCCGGTATGCCGTTTACGTCTCCTATAAAACATTGCCGAACAGCACGGACGATGCGGTCTACACGGTTCGCCACAAAGGTGGAACGACCCGTTTCCGCGTTAACCAAACGATGGGCGGCGGCACATGGATCTACCTCGGGCACTTCGATTTCGATGCGGGATGTTCCGAATCGGGCTGCGTTACGCTGAGCAATTTGTCGCATAAGACAGGTCGGATCGTCACGGCCGACGCCGTCAAAATCGGCGGCGGACAGGGCAACATCGCCCGGATCATGCCGGCCGAACAACGCAATCCGGAAATCGACTACGCATACGAGACCAGCGGCTATCCCCGTTTCACCGAAGGTGCGCGCTACTGGCTGCAATGGGCGGGATTTCCGGATTCGGTCTATTCGGCCACGGGGCATACGAACGACTACCGCGACGACTACCTGTGCCGCGGCCTGTGGGTGAACTACCTGATTGGCGGGACGAAGAACGCCCCCGACCGCGAAGGGCTGCACATTCCGGTCGACCTATCGCTGGCATTCCATTCCGACGCCGGAACGACGATGAACGACTCGATCATCGGCACGTTGGGCATCTATTATACGCACAAAGACGACGGACTCTACCCGAACGGCGCCTCCCGCGACCTGTCGCGCGACCTGACCGACCTGGTGCAATCGCAGATCGTATCGGATATACAGGCGTTGTACGAACCCGAATGGTCGCGTCGCGGCATGTGGGACAAAGCCTATTTCGAAGCGCACGTCCCGGAAGTGCCGGCCATGCTGCTCGAACTGCTGTCGCACCAGAATTTCGCCGACATGCGTTACGGCCTCGACCCGCGTTTCCGCTTTACGGTCAGCCGGGCGATTTATAAAGGCATCCTGCGGTTCCTGGCATTCCAGTACAAGCAGGATTGCGTCATACAACCGCTGCCGGTCGACCATTTCCGGATCGCATTCGCGGGGCGGGACAGCGTCGAACTGAACTGGCAGCCGGTCGCCGACCCGCTGGAACCGACCGCCCAGGCAGGACGATACGTGCTCTACACCCGGATCGGCGACGGCGGCTTCGACAACGGGGTGCCGGTCGCGGAAAACCGTATCAGGCTGTACCAGCAGCCCGGCAAAATATACAGTTACAAAGTGACGGCGCTGAACCGGGGCGGCGAAAGTTTCCCATCCGAGATCCTTTCGGCCTGCCGAGTTCCCGACGAGAAAGGGACGGTGCTGGTCATCAACGGATTCGACCGGATCAGCGCGCCGTACAGTTTCGTATGCGACTCGCTGGCCGGTTTTTACGATGAAATCGACCACGGCGTGCCGGATGGGCAGGACATCAGCTTTATCGGCAGCCAGTACGAATTCCGTCGTCCGGCGCCGTATGCCGACGACGATGCCGCCGGTTTCGGGGCCAGTCGCGCGGATTACGAGAAAGAGGTCATCGCCGGCAATACGTTCGATTATCCGGCCCTGCACGGCCGCTCGATCGTCAGCGCCGGATATTCGTTCGTGTCGTGCAGCAACGAATCGGTCATTGACGACGAGGTGAACCTCGGGGACTACCGAGCGGTCGATCTGATCCTCGGCAAGCAGCGCGAAACCGTCCTGGCGCGCGGAGCCTGTCCGCCGGAATTCCGGGCTTTCCCGCCCGAACTGCAACTGGCCCTCGCGGACTACTGCAACGGCGGGGGCAACCTGCTGGTCAGCGGCGCTTACGTGGGTTCCGACCTGTGGGAAAGCGACACGACCGGGGCATCGAAGGAATTCGCCGCCAACACGTTGAAATTCAAATTGCGTACCGGACGGGCGGCCGTTCGCGGCAGTGTCCGGAGCGTCGCCTCGCCGTACAAAACGCTGAAAGGAGATTACGACTACAACCACGAACTCAACGGCGATTGTTACGTCGTCGAATCGCCCGACGCTATCGAACCGGCTGCCGACGGCGCCTTCACGGTATTCCGTTATACGGAAAACAACCTCAGCGCGGGAGTGGCTTATAAAGGCGCCTACAAGGTCTGCACGCTCGGATTCCCGTTCGAGACCGTCCTTACGGACGAACGGCGCGACAGCCTGATGCGCGGGATTCTGGAATTTTTCGAACAACCATAACCCTTCGGACGAATGAACGCCGCTGAAAACAAACGCCTGCTGGCCCTCGATATCCTGCGCGGGATCACGATCGCAGGGATGATCCTGGTCAACAACCCGGGCAGTTGGAGCGCGATCTACGCCCCGCTGGAACACGCCTCGTGGAACGGACTGACGCCGACCGACCTGGTCTTTCCGTTTTTCATGTTCATCATGGGGGCATCGACCTACTTGTCGCTGAAAAAATTCGATTTCCGGTGCAGCCGCGCCACGGTCCGGAAAATCTTGCGGCGAGTACTGGTGATCTTCCTGATAGGCGTCGGGATCGGGTGGTTCTCAAGATTCTGCGGCACGTTCAACGCGCTGTCGGACGAAGGAGTTCCGTTTTGGGAACGGATCGGACGTTCGTGCTGGACGTTCGACCGGATGCGGATCCTCGGCGTGATGCAACGCCTGGCGCTGAGTTACGGCGCGGCGGCGCTGATCGCCGTAACGGTTCGCCACCGGCGCATCCCGTGGATCGCCGCGGGACTGCTCGCCGGTTATTTCGCGATCCTGCTATCGGGACACGGATTCGAAATTTCCGAACAAAACGTCGTCGGCATCGTCGACCGAGCAATACTCGGCCCGGCGCACATGTACCGTCAGGGCGATCTCGCCTTCGACCCGGAAGGATTGCTGAGTACGATCCCGTCGATCGCCCACGTGCTGATCGGATTCTGCTGCGGAGGACTGCTCGTCGGCGCACGGAACCTGACGGATAAAATCCAAAACCTGTTCCTCGTCGGATCGGCGCTGATGCTGTGCGGCTGGCTGCTGAGCTACGGCTGTCCGATCAACAAGAAAATCTGGTCGCCCACGTTCGTACTGGTCACCTGCGGCATGGCCTCGTCGCTGCTGGCGCTGTTGATCTGGACGATCGATGTCAAAGGTTACAGGCGCTGGAGCCGTTTTTTCGAATCGTTCGGCATCAATCCGCTGTTTCTGTACGTCTCGGCGGCCGTGCTCTCGATCCTGCTGAACAACATTCGCCTGCCGCACGGAAACGGCCTGCTGAGCCTGCACGGGTTCGCCTACTCGCTGTGCCTGAAACCCGCGCTGGGCGACTACTTCGGTTCGCTGGTCTACGCGCTGCTGTTCGTCGCGCTGAACTGGGGAATCGGTTATACGTTGTATAAACGGAAAATTTACATCAAAATATGATACTGCTTGCAGACAGCGGCTCGACCAAAACGGACTGGTGCGTGGCCGACGGCGCCGCGGAAATATGCCGGATCGCCACCCACGGAACCAACCCGTTTTTCCAGAGCGCCGACGAAATCGCCCGGGAAGTGGACGGCGGCCTGCTCCCGCAGCTTGGAAATCGTCCGATCGAACAGATCCGCTTTTACGGAGCCGGCTGCGCTTTCCCCGATAAGATCGCCGTGATCCGCGACGTCCTGGCCGCCCGTTTCACGGCGGCGGACATCGAAGTGGGCAGCGACATGCTGGCAGCCGCCCGCGCGCTGTGCGGCCGCAACGCCGGCATCGCCTGTATCCTCGGAACCGGCTCGAACTCCTGCCTGTACGACGGAACCGAAATTACGGCCAACGTCTCGCCGCTCGGATTCATCCTCGGCGACGAAGGCAGCGGGGCCGTTCTCGGCCGGACGCTGGTCGGCGATTGCCTGAAAAACCAGCTCCCGACAGGACTCAGAGAGAAATTTCTCTCGCGTTTCGGCTTGACGCCGGCCGATATTCTCGAACGGATTTACAAAAAACCGTTCCCGAACCGTTTCCTCGCCGGCCTGTCGCCGTTTCTCGCGGAAAACCTCGACGTACCGGAAATCCGGACGCTGGTCAAAAACGGTTTCGCGAGCTTCCTGCGCCGGAACGTACTGCAATACCCCGACTGCCGCGAGCTTCCCGTGCATTTCACCGGATCGGTCGCCTATTATTATAAGGAGATCTTGGAAGAGACCGCCGTCGAATCCGGTCTGCGGATCGGGTCGATCGTCCGCACGCCGATGAAAGGACTCGTCCGTTACCATGCGAATCAATAACGATAACATATGACTTTCGTAAAAATTACCGAACAGGCGTCGCTGCACGACAACCTGGAACAAAAATCCGTCCGCGAGCTGCTGGAAGAGATCAACGAAGAAGACCGGAAAGTCCCGGAAGCGGTCGGCAAGGCGATCCCGCAGATCGAAAAACTGGTAACCGCCATCGTCGAGCGGATGCAGAAAGGAGGCCGCATCTTTTACCTGGGAGCCGGCACAAGCGGCCGGCTCGGCGTGCTGGACGCCTCGGAGATCCCGCCGACCTTCGGGATGCCGCCGACGCTGGTCGTCGGCCTGATCGCCGGCGGCGACACGGCGTTGCGGAATCCGGTGGAACACGCCGAAGACGATCCGCAGCGGGGCTGGCAAGAACTGTTGGAACGGAATATCTCGCCGCTCGACACGGTGATCGGCATCGCGGCATCGGGCACGACCCCGTACGTGATCGGGGCACTGCACCGCGCCCGCGAACACGGCATCCTGACCGCCTGTATCTGTAGCAACCCGGACTCCCCGCTGGCCGCCGAAGCCGATATTCCGATCGAAATGATCGTCGGGCCGGAACTGGTCACCGGCAGTTCGCGGATGAAATCGGGAACCGGGCAGAAGCTGATCTGCAACATGATTACGACCGCCACGATGATCAAGCTGGGCCGCGTCAAAGGCAACCGGATGGTCAACATGCAACTGACCAACGACAAACTGGTAGACCGCGGAACGCGGATGGTCGCCGACGAACTGGGGCTCGGTTACGAACAGGCCAAACGCCTGCTGCTGCTGCACGGATCGGCCCGCAAAGCGATCGACGCCTACCGCGAATCGCAAAGCTGACCCGCCGGCAAAACACCCCGACAACCACGATCCCGGAAATCCGAAAATGTTGCGGACTTTCGGGATCGTCGCTTTCGGCCAAGTTGGTATTCGGCCCGTTTTTTCGTACCTTTGCAGTTTACGAACAAACGAACAGACAAAGCCTATGAATCATAAACCATTGATATTTATCACCAACGACGACGGAGTCCGCGCCAAAGGACTCCAAAAGCTGATCGAAACGGTCCGACCGCTGGGCCGGATCGTAGCGGTGGCCCCGGAAGAGGGGCAAAGCGGCATGTCGCACGCCATCACGATGACGCGCCCGCTGTACCTGAAAAAGGTGACCGAGCAGGAAGGCTTGACCATATACGGTTGCAACGGCACTCCGGTCGATTGCGTGAAGATCGCTTTCGACTACCTGCTGCAAAACGGCGAAACTCCGGATCTGGTGCTGTCAGGCATCAACCACGGCGCCAACTCGGCCGTTAACGTCCTCTATTCCGGAACGATGGGAGCCGCCATCGAAGGCAGTTTCTACAACATTCCGTCGATCGGCTTCTCGCTGCTCGACCACGACGAGGACGCCGACTTCGGCACCGTGCAGCAGTACATCCTGCCGATCGTGCGAAAAGCCATGACCGAAAACCTCGGACGCCCGTTGTGCCTGAACGTCAACGTACCGAACCTGCCGGCCGAACAAATCCGCGGGATCATGCCCTGCCGCCAGAACCGGGGCTATTGGCGGGAAGTGTTCGAACGCCGCCAGGATCCGCGCGGACACGACTATTACTGGCTCTGCGGTTATTTCGAAAATACCGAGCCCGAAGCGACCGACACGGACGAATGGGCGCTCAAAAACGGGTACGTATCGGTCGTTCCGATCCAGGTGGATCTGACCAATTACGAACAACTGGGGCAGTTAAAAGAGCTGAAATTCGAGTAAAAACAGCTTCCTTACCGCCGTTTCGACCCGTTTTCGGATATCGAGACCCGGTTAAAAACCCGACTAAATTGACCGATCGGGTAAAAAACTTTCAAAAACTGGAAAACTATTTTTGTTTTTCCAGTTTTCTTATTTACATTTGCGACCTGTACAATGCGGTAAAATCGGATTGTGAAAAAATGCCGTAAAAATGGTCGAATCCACATAAAACCGGCATCATACGGGCAATTTATCCGGTGAAAACACGTTAAGAAAAACGAAATAACGTATTATCCGGAGTAAAAAGACTTTACCGAATGCACGGATTAGATTATCGAACGAATATTTGTACTTTTGTCTGTCGGATTTTCGTCGGCAATTCATCCGTTCGTTCGACGCAGGCAAGAAAACATGGTGAAAAATATGGATAGCGGAAAAAACGAAAAAACATGAGCAGAACACGGAACGGGTCGCACCTCATGCAGGCGCACGACAATGGGGAATGCGGTTCCCCCGCACACTACGACATTCGAAAAATAACAAACAAATAGTTAAAGAATATGAAAATTCGAAAATCAATGCTTATTCAGTCTCAACGGTTTTTCTTATTAACCGCATTGGGCGCGACTTTCTTTTCGTGCGGCACGAAACAGCAGGCCGGAATGATGGGCGGCGTACCGGAATACGCCACCATAACGCTCGAGCCGACTTCGATCGAACTGAACAATACCTACCCGGCAGCCGCTATCCGCGGACGCCAGGATATCGAAATCCGCCCGAACGTCAGCGGATTCATCACCAAACTGTGCGTAGACGAAGGCGCGACCGTTAAAAAAGGCCAAACGCTGTTCATCATCGACCCGGTACAATTCGAGGAGGCCGTCAAAGTGGCCGAAGCAAACGTAAACGTAGCCAAGGCAGCCGTAGCGACGGCCCAGTTGACCGCCGACAACAAACGCGAACTGGCCCGCAAAAATATCATCAGCGAGTACGACCTGCAAATGGCCGAAAATACCCTCGCATCGCAGAAAGCGGCCCTCGCACAAGCCGAAGCGCAATTGACCAACGCGAAGAATAACCTCTCTTATACGCAGGTGACCAGCCCGTCAAACGGAGTGGTCGGCGAAATTCCGTACCGTGTCGGAAGTCTCGTAAGTCCGAGCATGGCCACCCCGCTGACCACCGTAGCGGACAATTCGGAAATGTACGTCTACTTCTCGCTGAACGAAAAAGAACTGCTGAAGATGACGACCGACGGATCGCTGAAGAAGATGCCGGAAGTGCAACTGCAGCTCGTCGACGGCTCGATCTACCCGGAAAAGGGCACCGTCGAAACGCTGAGCGGCGTGATCGACCAGACCGCCGGCGGAGCCCGCGTACGCGCCACATTCAAAAATCCGAACCAGGTATTGCGCAGCGGCGGATCGGGCAACATCCTGATTCCGGAAAAACTCGATTCGACGATCGTGATTCCGCAGAGCGCAACGGTCGAAGCCCAGGATAAGATCTTCGCATTCGTCGTAACGGACAGTTCGACGGTAAACCAGACGATGATTCAGGTATTGCCGATCAATAACGGCCAGCAGTATGTCGTAACCGGAGGTCTGAACCCCGGCGACCGGATCGTCGTAGAGGGCGTAGGCTTTATCAAGAACGGTATGCCGATCAAACCGATCACCCCGGAAGAGGCAGCCGCCAAAATGCAACAGGCGACTCAACAGGCAGCCGCTGCCGCAGCAGCCAAAGGTGCAGCAAAATAAACGCCCGGGGGGAATGAATTTCGCATAAAAAAGCAGAATTATGAAATTAGACAGATTTATAAAACGCCCGGTACTATCCACGGTGATCTCGATTCTTATCGTGATATTGGGTGTGCTGGGATTGGTTTCGCTGCCGGTAACTCAATATCCGGATATCGCGCCGCCGACCGTGCACGTCAGCACGTCGTACACCGGCGCCAACGCCCAAACCGTACTGAACAGTGTGATCGCACCGCTCGAGGAGCAGATCAACGGCGTGGAGAACATGATGTACATGACCTCCACCGCTACCAATACCGGCGATGCGAGCATCGACGTATATTTCAAACAGGGAACCGACCCCGACATGGCCGCGGTGAACGTGCAGAACCGCGTCGCCAAAGCCCAGGGTCTGCTGCCGTCCGAAGTTACGCAGGTCGGCGTGATCACCAGCAAGCGGCAGACCAGTATGCTGCTGGTCGGCACGGTTTTCAGTCCGAACGACGAATACGACCAGAACTTTCTGAAAAACTATGCTCAGATCAACCTGGTTCCCCAGATTCAGCGCGTACCCGGCGTGGGCGACGTGATGATGATGGGCGCCGATTATTCAATGCGTATCTGGCTGAAACCGGATGTGATGGCGCAGTACATGCTGATGCCGACGGACGTTATCAGCGCACTCGCCGAACAGAACATCGAGGCCGCGCCCGGACAGTTCGGCGAAAGCGGCGACCAGTCTTTCCAATATATCATGCGGTACAAGGGACGCCTGGCTACGCCCGAAGAGTTCGAAGATATCGTAATCCGGGCGACCCCGGACGGCAAGGTACTGAGACTCGGCGAAATCGCCCGTGTCGAACTGGGCGGACTTTCGTATGCATTCTCGACCCGTTCGAATGCCCATCCGGGTACCTCGTTCATCATTTACCAGACCGCAGGCTCGAATGCTACGCAGATTATCAACGACGTTAAAAAAATCCTCGAGCAGTCCGCCAAGGATTTCCCTCCGGGAGTGGACTACGAAATCATGATGGATACGAACGATTTCCTGTTCGCCTCCATCAATGAAGTGCTCAAAACGCTGATCGAAGCATTTATTCTGGTGTTCCTCGTGGTGTTCATCTTCCTGCAGGACTTCCGCTCGACGCTGATCCCGGCGATCGCGATCCCGGTAGCTTTGATCGGTACGTTCTTCGTCCTGTACCTGATCGGATTCAGCGTGAACCTGTTGACGCTTTGCGCCCTCGTGCTGGCGATCGCCATCGTGGTCGATGATGCCATCGTGGTCGTCGAGGCGGTACATGCCAAACTGGATCAGGGTTATAAATCGCCGTTGAAAGCGTCTATCGACGCGATGAGCGAAATTTCGGGAGCTATCGTGTCGATCACCCTCGTGATGATGGCCGTGTTCATTCCGGTAAGCTTCATCACCGGTACGTCGGGTACGTTCTACCGCCAGTTCGGTCTGACGATGGCCATCGCCATCGGCCTGTCCGCCATCAACGCGCTGACGCTGAGTCCTGCGCTGTGCGCCATGTTCCTGAAACCGCACCAGAAAGAGGAAGAGGGACAGAAAAAACTGAGCCCGATCAAACGGTTCCATAAAGCCTTCAACGTCGCTTACGACGTCACGCTGACCAAGTACAAAAAAGGCGTCAACCTGTTCATCAAACGGAAATGGCTCGCCTTCGGCCTGGTCATCGCTTCGGTGGTCGTTCTGCTCGGCCTGATGAAAATCACTCCGACGGGTATGGTGCCGAACGAAGATACCGGTACTTTCTTCGTCGCCGTGAGTATGCCGCCGGCAACTTCGCTGGAAAAGACACAAGCCGCCATGGCTCGGATAGACAGTCTGCTCGCAGCCACCCCGGGTCTGAAAAGCCGTACCGAAATCGCCGGATACAGTTTCATGGCCGGACAGGGTAGCGCCTACGGTACGTTTATCTGTAAACTCAAGCCGTGGGAAGAACGTACCAAGGAACAGAACGTCGATGCGATCATGGGTATGCTGACCATGCAGACGCGCAACCTGATCAAAGACGCCCAGGTATTTATCTTCGCTCCGCCGATGATCTCGGGTTACAGCGCCTCGAACGGTTTCGAAGTGAACCTGCAGGACAAAACGGGCGGCGACATCAACACGTTCTTCAACATCTCGCAGCAGTTCATCGGCAAGCTGAACCAACGTCCGGAGATCGCAATGGCCTACAGCGCGTTCAACCCGTTCTACCCGCAGTATATGGTCGATATCGACGTAGCCAAATGTAAACAGGCCGGCCTGAGTCCGCAAACGCTGCTCGCCGCCCTGCAAGGCTATTACGGTAGTATCTACGCGTCGAACTTCAACCGTTTCGGCCGCCTGTACCGCGTAATGATCCAGTCCGACGCCGAACTGCGCGTCAATCCGGAAACGCTGAACAGCATCAAGGTGCGCAACGGCAACGAAATGGCGCCGATCACCCAGTTCATTACGCTCAAACGGGTGTACGGCCCGGACAACATCTCGCGTTTCAACATGTTTACCTCGATCAAGGTGAACGGAAACCCGAAACCCGGATACAGTTCGGGACAGGCTATTCAGGCCATCCAGGAAGTCGCCAACGAAACGCTGCCTTCCGGTTACGGATTCGAGTATTCCGGTATGACGCGCGAGGAACAGCAGAGCAGCGGAAGCACCACGGCCATTATCTTTATCCTGTGTCTGGTCTTCGTCTACCTGCTGCTGAGCGCCCAGTACGAAAGTTACATCCTTCCGCTGGTCGTAATCCTTTCGATCCCGGCCGGTCTGATGGGTAGCTTCATCTTCGCGCAATTCATGGGCGTCGAGAACAACATCTACATGCAGATCGCCCTGATCATGCTGATCGGTCTGTTGGCCAAGAACGCCATCCTGATTACCGAGTTCGCCCTCGAACGACGCCAATCCGGTATGAGCATCGTCTCGGCAGCCGTACTCGGAGCGTCGGCCCGTTTGCGCCCGATCCTGATGACCTCGCTGGCCATGGTGATCGGCCTGTTGCCGCTGATGTTCGCCAGCGGCGTAGGAGCCAACGGCAACAGCACGCTGGGAACCGGCGCCATCGGCGGTATGTTGATCGGTATGATCTGCCAGATCTTCGTCGTACCGGCGCTGTTCGTCGCCTTCCAGCATCTGCAGGAACGGTTCAAGCCGCTGCACTGGGACGATACCGACAACACCGAAATCGAAGCAGAAATCGAACAATACACGAAATAACGGAGATGAAAAAACAACAGTTCATATATATCGTATGCCTTGCAGCGCTGGTAAGCGGCTGCAACATATACAAGCCTTACAGCCGGCCCGAAATGGACACGAAAGGGTTGTACCGCGATCCCGTCTCGGCAACCGACACGCTGGTTTCGGATACGACCAACATGGGCGACCTGCCGTGGCGCGAAGTATTCACCGATCCGCAGCTCCAGTCCCTGATCCAATTGGGGCTGGAACAGAACACCGACCTGCAGACGGCCATCCTGAAAGTTCAGGAGGCCGAAGCGGGCCTGATGTCGGCGCGCCTGGCCTACACGCCTTCGCTGAACCTGGCCCCCCAGGGCGGCCTGAGCTGGTATGAAAATCACAGGCGGACGTGGACATGGAGCGCCCCGATCGCCGCCAGCTGGGAAATCGACATTTTCGGCAAACTGCTGAACGCCAAACGGGGAGCGAAAGCCGCCGTCCTGCAGAGCCAAGCCTACAAGCAAGCCGTCCAAACCCAAGTGATCGCCGCCGTAGCGAACTACTACTACACGCTGCTGATGCTCGACGAACAGCTCGCCATCACCGAAAATACTTCGGTACTGTGGAAGAAGACCGTCGAGACGATGCGGGCGATGAAAGAGGCCGGCATGGTGAACGAAGCGGCCATCGTGCAGAGCGAAGCGAACAGCTACATGATCGAAGCGTCGATCCCGGAACTCAAACAGCAGATCCGCGAGATCGAGAACGCGCTGTCGCTGATCCTCAAAGAGGCTCCGCAGCAGATCGAACGGGGCAGCCTGAAATCGCAATCGTTCCCCGCGATGATGAACGCCGGCGTTCCGGTACAATTGTTGTCGAACCGTCCGGACGTCAAGGCGGCCGAGATGGCGTTCGCCGGCACGTTCTACAACACGAACGCCGCCCGGTCGGCTTTCTACCCGTCGCTGTCGATCTCGGGAAACTTCGGATGGACGAACCAACTGGGTAGCATGGTGGCGAACCCGGGCAAAATGATCGCATCGGCCCTCGGCTCGCTGACGCAGCCTCTCTTCAACAAAGGCGCCAATACGGCCCGGCTGCGGATCGCAAAGGCCCAGCAGCAGGAAGCGCTGCTGAGTTTCCAGCAGGCAATCCTGAATGCCGGCAGCGAGGTCAGCAACGCGCTGTGCCAGTACCAGTCGGCCGAAGACAAAATCGTTCAGCGGAAAAAACAGATCAATTCCCTGGAAAAATCGGTCGAATATACGCAGGAATTATTAACTTTAGGAACTTCCACCTACCTGGAAGTGCTTACGGCGCAGCAATCGCTCCTCAGCGCTCAGCTGTCGAACGTATCCGACCAGTTCGATCGCATACAGGCCATCGTCAACCTGTACAACGCATTGGGCGGAGGACGCAACGAATAACGATAAAAACACAGCGATATGATCAGTCCATTAGCTCATGTAGACCCCAGTGCGAAAATCGGGAAGAACGTGACCGTCTACCCGTTCGCATACATCGATAAGAATGTCGAAATCGGCGACAACTGTACGATCATGCCTTACGCCAGCGTGCTGGACGGCACCCGGATGGGAACCGGCAACACCGTTTACCAAAGCGCCATCCTGGGCGCCGCCCCGCAGGACTTCAAGTTCAAGGGGGAGGATACCATCCTGGTAATCGGCAACGACAACACGATCCGTGAAAAAGCGATCGTCAACCGGGCTACCTATCCGGACGGCGTCACTTCGATCGGCGACGGGAACTTCCTGCTCGAAGGCGTTCACGTAGCGCACGATACGAAGATCGGCAACAAATGCATTCTCGGGAACGGAGCCAAGACCGCCGGCGAATGCGTCATCGACGACAAGGCGATCCTCGGCAGCGGCGTTATCCTCAAGCACGGCTGCCACATCGGCAGTTGGACGCTACTCCGGGACGGATGCCGGGCCAACAAGGACGTACCGCCCTTCATCGTAGCCGCGCACAACCCGATCGTTTATTATGGAGTGAACGCCGTACTGTTGTCTAAAGTCGGCGAAATTCAGGAAAATATCATCGACGACATCGCAAAGGCTTACCGCCAGATCTACCAATCCGGAACCAGCCTCGAAAACGCGCTGATCCAAATCAAGGAGACCATCCCGATGAGTCCCGAGATACAGTACATCATCGACTTCATCGAGAAATCGGATAAAGGAATCATTGGAATCGCCCAGTTGTAGGCTTCCTCCGTCATTCATAAAAAAGGCCCCTTTCGAGGGGTCTTTTTTATATTGCATCATTACATACTGATAAACAACCGACTACACAGAAGTCGGAACTTTATCCCGGAAAGCCTTGCTGTTTTTTGAAATCTTTTTATTAATTTTAAACTGTCGTATTAGGCTTCCCGTTTAACTGAAAATCCGCAACAAAAAAGGATTTGCATCCTGAATAAACAACAATACTAAAAGCTGCTATTATGGAAAAGACAAAAAGTTACCTGGTCGAATGCGCCCTGCTGGCGATCGGCCTGATCGTAGCGGGATGGATGCTGCGGAGCGGCATCGTACATTTCAAGGACAGCGAACGCGTCGTTTCCGTCAAAGGACTTTCGGAAAAAGAGGTCAAAGCCGACCGGGTGATCTGGCCGCTGGCCTACAAAGAAGTCGGAGACAATCTGATGACACTTTACAATACGCTCGAAACGAGCAATGCGAAAATCGTCGATTTCCTGAAGTCGAACGGCATCACGGACGACGAAATTACGATCGCCCCGGCGGAAATCATCGACATGGACGCCGAACGCTACGGCCCGCAAAGCGTCAAATACCGTTACAACGTAACCAGCGTGTTGACCGTTACGACCGATAAGGTGGATCTGGTGGTCAAACTGATGTCGCGCCAGAGCGACCTACTGAAACAGGGCGTAGCCATCACCGGCGGGGATTACCGTTTCACAACGCAGTTCCTGTACACTTCCACTGCGTTGAACGAGATCAAACCGAAAATGATCGAAGAAGCGACCGAGAACGCCCGCATCGCCGGCGAAAAATTCGCGCACGATTCGAAAAGCAAACTGGGAAAGATCAAATTTGCCAACCAGGGACAGTTCTCGATCTCCGACCGGGACGCCAATACGCCCTATATAAAGACGGTGCGCGTCGTAACGTCCGTCGATTATTACCTGAAAGACTAATAACGGGATGCGGAGGAAAAATCCCTCCGCATCGTTTACGCAATACTTAACTTAATCTTCAAAAAATACCAAACTTATGAAAAGAAGGGATTTCCTGAAAACGTTCGCAGGAATGGCCGCCCTGACCATCGTTCCCCGTCACGTACTCGGCGGAACGCGATACACGGCTCCGAGCGATCAGCTCACCAAGGGCATCATCGGCGTCGGCGGGATGGGACGCGGTCATTACGGCTACGCCGGCACTCGCCTGGTAGCCATTTGCGACGTGGACAAAAATCATCTGGCGGCCGGCGAGCAACTGGCCAGCGATAAACTGGCCACCTATTCCGACTACAGGAAACTGATCGAAGATCCGAACGTCGATATCGTACACATCGCCACCCCGCCGCACTGGCACGGGATCATGTCGGTCGACGCCGCCCGCGCCGGCAAGGACATCTGGTGCGAGAAACCGATGACGCGGACGATCGGCGAAGGCAAACGGGTGATGGAAGCGGTCAAACAGCACGGCAATATTTTCCGCCTCAACACATGGTTCCGCTTCACCGACACGTTCTACGGCATGAACACGACCGTCGACAAGATCAAAAAACTGGTCGACAGCGGTATGCTCGGATGGCCGTTGAAAGTGACGATCAGCAAGCATACCGGCTTCAACTGGAAATTTTTCTGGGTCGGCAACGAAAAACTCGAAGAACAGAAAGTCCCCGCCGAACTCGACTACGACATGTGGCTCGGCCCGGCTCCTTATAAACCCTACAACGCGCACCGCGTACACGAAACCTTCCGCGGATACTGGGACTACGACGCCGGCGGACTGGGCGATATGGGACAGCACTACATCGACCCGGTGCAATACCTGCTCGGTAAGGACGAAACCAGCCCGATCTCGGTCGAGATCGACGCGCCGCAGCAGCATCCCGACGCGGTGGGTACGTGGCGTAAAATCGAATATACTTACGACGACGGCTGCAAAATCATCCTGTACGGCGAAGACAACGGCAGTCCGAGCGATCCTTACATCGAGGGCCCGAACGGAAAAGTATACCCCAATTTCCAGTGCGACATTCCGGACTGGGAACGCAAACTGGCCGAATTTCCCGACCCGATGCCGCAGCAGACCGATTTCCTGCATTGCGTCAAGAACCGTCAGAAATTCGCCCTGAACGAACAGAACGGGTTCCGCTCGGCGACTATCGTCAATATGGGCGGCGTGGCGCTGCGTCTGGGACGTTCGCTGAAATTCGATCCCGAAAAGCTGCTGTTCGTCGATGACGATGCGGCCAACCGGCTGATCGACCAACCGATGCGCGCCCCCTGGGCCATTTAACGTCTAACCCGATTAACGATAATTATGATGAAAAAGATAGTTTTAGTTCTTTTTGCGTTGTTCGCGTTGGCCGGCAGCAACCTGTCTGCACAGACCAATCCGAACCGCACGTGGAAAACCAAAGTATCGGATGCGCTGGGTCTGATGCCGGCCCCGAACGAAGCCGAATACGACCGGTTGATGAACGATCTGGTTTCGACCGGAGCTGAGGGCGTGGACATGCTGGTATCCATGTTCGACGATACGAACAACGTTCCGGTCAGCTACGCGCTGTCCGGCTGGTCGGCCTTCGTTTCGGGCCCCGACCGTGAACAAGCGCGCAAAGAGTTCGTCGACGGGATTATCCGCGGACTGAAAAAAAGCAACGATGCCGAAATCAAGGCGTTCTACATCCGCCTGCTGCAACAATGCGGCAAAAAGGAGAGCGTCGACGTCCTGGCCGGTCTGATCGGCGATCAACGGCTGGGCGGCCCCGCGCTGACTGCGCTCGTTTCGAACGGAACGCCGGAAGCCGAAACGGCGATCGCCCAGGCGATCGTTGCCGGGACAGGCGATAAAAACGCGCTGGCTCAGGCCGCAGGCGACGCGGGCATCGACAACGAAGGCGTCGAAACGGCTCTGATCGCCTGGGTAGGCAACGATAAAAGCGCCGACAAGTCGATTTATTACGCCCTGTCGAAAATCGGTACGGCCGCATCGCTTCCCGTGCTGAGCGCCGCAGCCGCAAACGCTAACTACGACGGCGACGCGACGGACGCTTATATCTGCCTGATCGAAAAGCTGAAAGCAGACGGACAGGACAAACTGGCCGCTGCGGAAGCCGGTAAACTGTTGAAAAAAGCGGCAGCCGCCGGATCGGAACACGCCCGTATCGCAGCCACCGGAATCCTGCTGTCGCTACAGAAGAGTCCGGTCGCCTATGCGATGAAAGCGATGAAAGATCCCGCACGGGCTTACCGCAACAACGTGTTGCGATTCGCCGCTCCGTATGCGGACGACGCGTTCTACACCGAACTGGGCGCTACGCTCGGCAAACTGAAAGACAACGAAGCCAAAACCGACATTGTCAACTACCTCGGCAACCAGGGAGCGAAAACGGCGTTGCCGGCTATCCTGCCCTATCTGAAAGATGCGGATGCGGAACTTAGCGAAGCCGCTATGTGGGCAGCGACGCAGATCGGCGGATCGGAAGTTCCCGCCGCTCTGAGCGAAGTGATCCTGACGGCGACCGACAGCGAGCACGACCAGGCCCGAGCCAATACGGCTGCCCAATGCCTACTCGCCTATAAAGGGAACGTCAATCCGGTAGCGGCCGAGATCGTTCAAAAGAAAGGAGACGTCCGCGGAATCACGGTACTCGCCGCCCGCCGCGCGCAGGATCAGTCCGGCGTCGTTTTCGATGCGACCCGGAATGCCAATGCCGCCGTCGCACAGGCCGCTTATGCGGCGCTGCCCGCCGTAGCGTCGGCCAAAGACCTCCCCGCCCTGTACACGATGCTCGAAAAACAGCAGTCGGTCAACGACCAAAATACCGAAGCGATTCAGAACGCCATCGTCGCAGCGTTGCGCGAACTGACTCCCGACGAACAGGCCGGAGCGATCGGCGACCGCATCGCCAAAAGCGGAGCCAAGAAATCGCTGTACTACGCCGTTCTGGCGAAAGCAGGGCTGCCGGACGCAATGGAAACTATCTCGAAAGGCTTCGACAGCGGTTCGGCCGTCGACAAGGACAACGCGTTCTATGCGCTACTGAATATCAAGGGAATGGCCGCTGCCGACAAACTGGCCGAAATCGCGGCCGCCGACGATGCCGCCTATGCGGCCAAAGCGCTCGACGTGTACGTACAGCGGATCGCCGCATCGGACAAAACGCCCGAAAACAAGACGCTGCTGCTGTCCGACGTGCTGGATATAGCCGGATCGAACAAAGCCCTATCCGCCGCCGATGCGCGTAAGATCGAAACCAAAGCGCTTCAGGGACTCGAAAACAACAAGACGTTCCAGGGGATGATGCTTGCCGGAAAATACCTCGGCAACGCCGACGCGGACGTTTCTCAGGCCGCTGTGATGGCCGTAATCCGGACGGCTCTGGCCCACAAAGAATTCTACGGCCCGGCCGTTACCGAACTACTGAAAAAGGCTGTGGAACTGAACAAAGACAAGGACAGCAATTACCAGCGCGAAGAGGTGCAAAAACACCTGGCTTCGCTGCCGGCGACGGGCGGTTTCGTCTCGATGTTCAACGGCAAAGACCTGACCGGGTGGAAAGGGCTTGTCGAAAACCCGATCGCCCGCGCCAAGATGAAACCGGCGGAACTGGCCAAGAAACAGGCCGCCGCAGACGAAACGATGCGCAAGGACTGGGTAGTGAACAACGGACTGATGGAATACGTCGGACACGGATTCGACAACATCTGCACCGAAAAACAATACGGCGATTTCGAAATGTACGTCGATTGGAAACTCTATGCCGAAGGTAGCGAGGCCGATGCGGGCATTTACCTGCGCGGTACGCCGCAGGTGCAGATCTGGGATACGGCGCGCCGTAACGTGGGCGCCGAAGTCGGTTCCGGCGGACTCTACAACAACCAGGTCAATCCGAGCAAGCCGTCCAAAGTGGCCGACAATAAGTTGGGAACTTGGAATACATTCTACATCAAGATGGTAGGCGACCGCGTCACCGTACTGCTGAACGGCGAGAAGGTAGTCGACAACGTGATCCTCGAAAACTTCTGGGACCGCAGCCAGGCGATCTTCCCGATCGAACAGATCGAACTGCAGGCGCACGGCACCAAAACCGCTTTCCGCAACCTCTACATCAACGAACTGCCGCAGGTGAAACCGACCGAACTGTCCGCCGAAGAGAAAGCCGAAGGTTTCAAACTGCTGTACGACGGCACGAACATGCACGGTTGGACGGGTAATACGCGCGATTATGTCTCCGAAGACGGAGCGATCGTGCTCTATCCGGGCAACGGCGGCGGCGGCAACCTATATACGGTCGACGAGTACAAAGACTTCGTCTTCCGCTTCGACTTCATGCTGACCGAAGGCGCGAACAACGGGATCGGAATCCGGGCCCCGCTCGAAGGCGATGCCGCTTATGTCGGCATGGAGATTCAGGTGCTCGACAACGAATCCCCGATTTACAGCCAGCTCGAGAAATACCAGTATCACGGTTCGGTGTACGGCGTTATTCCGGCCAAACGCGGTTTCCTGAAACCGGTCGGCGAATGGAACAGCGAAGAGATCCGAATCAAGGGCAACGACATCCGCGTTACGCTGAACGGCGAAGTGATCCTCGAAGGCAACATCGCCGAAGCCAGCAAGAACGGAACGATCGACCACAAGGATCACCCGGGCCTGAAAAACGAAAAGGGCCATATCGGATTCCTCGGTCACGGCTCCCTGGTCAAATTCAAAAACATCCGGGTCAAGGAGTTGTAAAAAAACGTTCAGCGGAATGGCTCCGATCTATTTACGCTGAACGAATAAAAAACAGCGGTTCGCTATCTCAAGCGAACCGCTGTTTTTTCTATCCGTTTACGAATTACTTCCGGAATACGCGCTCCAACTCCCGACGAGCGTCTTTCTCCTTGATGTACTCCCGCTTGTCGTAGCTCTTACGACCGCGTCCCAAGCCGATCTGCAATTTTGCCAGCCCCTTGTCGTTGATAAAAAGCTTCAATCCTACGATCGTCAGCCCCTTGTCCTGCAACGCGCGCTCCAACTTGGCCAGTTCTCGGCGTTGCAGCAACAATTTGCGGTCGCGTTTGGGCATGTGATTGTTGTAGCTGCCCCAATGGTATTCCGAAATGTTCATCCCCCGGACGAACAATTCATGGTCGTTGAAATAACAATAGCAGTCGGTCAGCGAAGCTTTTCCCAGCCGCAGCGACTTGATCTCCGTACCCGACAAAACGATACCCGCAACATAGGTGTCGAGCATCTCGTAATCGTAAGTCGCCCGCTTATTTTTAATGGATATGTTTTTCCCGTCGTTCATGGCCGGTTATTTTCCGTATTGCGATTTTCCGGTACGGCGTTTGCCTCCCTGTTTATTGTTGCCCGCATGACCGTTCGTTTTCCCAGCGGAATGATTTCCCGTCTGAAAATTCTTGCGTGAACGATTGTTCATTCGGGGCTGTTTATAGTCGTTTCGGAGATTATTTAATGCAACTTCATCGATCGTTACCCCATTATCGGACATCGAGCGTATATCTTTCATGATGATCTCATTGCTCGGGTGTTCCTGGTTGTATTCGAACGACTTAGCCCGCATATACTTCGCTATATTATTTACTATCAAAGTCTTCGCCTCCTCGTCGTCGATCGCTTTCAGAGCGGCGAGCGTCCGTTCTATATTTTTGCCGTAGTGCTTGCGGGCAATCTTCCCGCCCGGGTAAGCCATATGATCCGGCCTGGGGTTCAATATCTTAGCCGACGGGATCGGATAGGGCGAATCGACATCCAGCTTAAAATCGGACATGATGAACAGGTGATCCCACAACTTATGTTTGAAATCAGCCGTATCGCGCAGAGTCGGATTCAGGTTTCCCATCACCTCGATCACCGCGTGCGCCTGCTGGTTACGCAGATCTCGGTCATGTATAGACATCAGATAATCAACCATTTGATGCACATGCCTACCATACTCGGGCAGCATGAGTTTCTTCCTTTCGAAATTATAATTTTTATCCATAAAGAATTTTGTGGTCTCCACGACGAGCCGTTCCCGCAAGGATCTACGCTGTAAAACGAAAAATCTAAGAAAAAGTCTGAAAAAATGGTGTTTTACGGTCGATATTCTCAGAATCCTGCTTCGGTCGATCCGGAATGCCGTGTTTTTTTTAAACGGGAGTATTTACTAACTTTCGGACAAAGCTACATGGTTTTTCCCAGAAAACCAAAACCACGCAGCAGAAAATATAGTAACACTCCCATCCTAGTATTTAATATTTTATAAAAAAGTTATGACAAACGTATTGGTAGTAGACAGCGAGCGGAGCATTCGCAACACGTTGAAAGAACGGCTCGAATATGAAGGCTTCCGCGTCGAAACCGCCGAAACGGGCAGCGAGGCGGCCGACAAAACCGAAAAATCAACCTATGACATCGTACTTTGCGACATCAATGTTCCCGACACGGGAGCGTTCGACCTGCTCGACAGCCTGCGGGCAAACGGAAAAAGCCTGCCTTTTATCATGCTGTCGTCGCAAAAAGGGACGGAACCCGTCGTCAATTCGATGCGTCACGGAGCATACGATTACATACTCAAACCGATCAATCTGAATAAATTACTCGAATCGATCCGATCGGCTACCGAACCTAAAAACCAAAATCATGCCACAACCGTCGCGGCGGCTTCTACGGAGACCGTAGCCCGGAAATCGTCAGCAGCTCCGGCATTGCGTGCGAACCGCGGCGCCACGGAACTGATCGGTTCCTCGCGCGCAATGGTTTCCGTCAAACGGCTGATCGAAAAAGTAGCTCCGTCCGATGCGCGGGTACTGATCAGCGGAGCCAACGGAACCGGCAAGGAGCTGGTCGCCCACCGGCTGCACGAACAGAGCCTGCGGGCCGGACAACCGTTCATCGAAGTCAACTGCGCCGCCATTCCGTCGGAGTTGATCGAAAGCGAACTTTTCGGGCACGAGAAGGGGTCGTTCACGTCGGCCAACAAACAGCACAAAGGCAAATTCGAACAGGCCGACGGAGGAACGCTTTTCCTCGACGAAATCGGCGACATGAGCCTTTCGGCGCAGGCCAAAGTATTGCGGGCCCTGCAGGAAAACCGGATCAGCCGGGTCGGAAGCGACAAGGATATCACCGTCAACGTGCGGGTCGTCGCGGCCACCAACAAAAACCTGTTGCACGAAATCGAAATGGGCAATTTCCGGGAAGACCTCTACCACCGGCTGAGCGTGATCATCATTCCGGTTCCGCCGTTGCGCGAACGCCGCGAGGACATTCCTTCGCTGGCCCATCACTTCGTCGAGAAAATATGCGCCGAATACGGCCAGAAACCCAAAGTCATCGAGAAAGATGCGCTCGCCGCACTGTCCCAGATGGAATGGAGCGGAAATATCCGGGAGCTCCGAAACGTGATCGAGCGACTGATCATCCTGTGCGACAACAACATAACGCTCGAAGACGTAAAGACCTACGCACAGGGAGTCCTTTAACCGATTTATTTCTTACAAAAAATTATTTATATCGTTTAGAAAAAGAAATAAATTCCGAAACCGAATCGAAAGCGGCGGCGCCATGTAATAATAAAAAGGCGCCGCCGCTTTTTTTTGTACGGAACCGATAAAACCATTATCTTTATTCGAAAATAAAACCTTTTCATCCGTGAAAAAAATCTTCCTTTGTCTTCTGACGGGCCTATGTCTGTCGGGAGTCTCCGCCCAACGGGACTGGGCGCAATTCGCAAAATACGAAGCGGCGAACCGGCGGATCGACTATCCGGTCAAAGCCGTCTTCATGGGCAATTCGATTACCGACAACTGGGCGCTGATGGATTCCGTATTTTTCGCCGAACACCGTTTCGTCGGCCGCGGCATCAGCGGACAGACTTCCGCCGAAATGCTGGTGCGCTTCCGGCAGGACGTCATCGGACTGTCGCCCGAAGCCGTCGTCATCATGGCGGGCACGAACGACCTGGCCCAGAACAACGGTTACATCGCATTGGAAAATATCTTGGGCAACATCGCCTCGATGTGCGAACTGGCCAAGCTCCACAAAATCCGGCCGATCCTCTGTTCCGTACTGCCCGCTTACCGGTTCGGCTGGCGACAGGAAGTTCCGGCGGCCGACCGGATCATCGAGTTGAACGGAATGATCGAGCGGTACGCCCGGGAAAACGGCATCTCTTATGTAGACTACCACTCCGCCCTGAAGGACGGACGGAACGGCCTGCCGGAGAAATACAGCGGCGACGGCGTACACCCCAATCCGGAGTGCTACAAAATCATGGAAGCGATCGTTCTGCCCGTTATCGACAAAAAACCGGCAAAAAAAGTCGCCGTCCGTACCGGCGGCGCGAAAAAGCATAGCTGGGACCGATAACCGGCCGCAAGTCCATCGCCCGATGACAACCCGATACCTCGAAACGCCCCGGCTGATCCTGCGCGACTGGCAGGACAGCGATCTGCTCCCGTTCACCGAAATGAACGCCGACCCGAAAGTCATGGAATATTTCGTAAAACCGCTGACCGCCGAGGAATCTTCCGCTTTTTTCCTCCGCATCCGGAACGAACTCGCCGATTTCGGTTACGGAGCATATGCCGTCGAACGGAAAACGGACGGAAAGTTCCTTGGCTTTACCGGCCTCCACCGGATTCCGTTCGAAGCGGACTTCACTCCGGGAATCGAGATCGCCTGGAGGCTGATCCGCGAAGCATGGGGCAACGGATATGCGACCGAAGCGGCCGCCGCCTGCCTGGAATATGCGGACAAACGACTCGGTCTCCGGGAAATATACGCTTTCACGACCCTCCAGAACCGCCGGTCGGAGCGAGTCATGCAGAAGACAGGTATGCAACGGATCGGAATATTCGACCATCCGCTGCTCGATACCCGGCATCCGCTACGAAAACATGTGTTGTATAAAATAAACTTTCAGAGTTTACAAAAATAAAAGTTATGCCATCCGGGATAAAAGTACGTTTCCCGGAAACGCCCCCCCGGCGAACCGGCCTCCCTGCAACGACATAGCAAATAAAACCCTCCCGATCCAAAACTCTTTCGAATAGATTTCCTATCTTTGCAGGCGGTCGATCCGGAGTAAAACCGTGTAAACCACGCCGAACCGGAATCGGCCGGCGACACGCGTCGCGACAGACCGCAGCATGTGCCGTCCACATCGTCATCCCGCAAAAACAATTTCTAAAAATATGTCTTGCAATAAAAAAGTCAGAGTCCGTTTTGCGCCGAGTCCTACCGGCCCCCTGCATATGGGAGGCGTCCGCACGGCGCTGTACAACTACCTTTTCGCGCGCCAGCACGGCGGCGACTTTATCCTTCGCATCGAAGACACCGATTCGCACCGATTCGTACCGGGAGCGGAGAGCTATATCATGGAGTCGCTCAAATGGTGCGGCATCACGATCGACGAAGGCATCAACGAGGGAGGCCCTCACGCCCCGTACCGCCAGAGCGAGCGCAAAGAGATCTACCTGAAATACGCCTTGCAACTGGTCGGATCGGGCGACGCTTATTACGCTTTCGACACGCCCGACGAACTGAACGCGATCCGCGCGGAAGCCGAAACAGCCGGCAAAACGTTCGCGTACAATTACGAAGTGCGCACCCGGCTGGCCACGTCGCTGGCCCTGTCGGACGAAGAGGTCAAACGCCGCATCGCCGCGGGCGACCAGTGGGTGATCCGTTTCAAAATGCCCGAAAACGAGGAGGTGCGGATGCACGACCTGATTCGCGGCGACGTGACGGTACACACTTCGACGCTGGACGACAAGGTGCTCTACAAATCGGCCGATGCGCTGCCGACCTACCACCTGGCCAACATCGTCGACGATCACCTGATGGAGATTTCGCATGTGATTCGCGGCGAAGAGTGGCTGCCGTCGCTGCCGTTGCACTACTTGCTGTACCGCGCGCTCGGCTGGAGCGACACGCAGCCCGAATTCGCCCACCTGCCGCTGCTGCTGAAACCTACCGGCGGCGGCAAGCTGAGCAAGCGCGACGGCGACAAGATGGGATTCCCGGTATTCCCGCTGCAATGGACGTCGCCCGAAGGCGAGACCTCGCACGGCTACCGCGAAGACGGGTATTTTCCGGAAGCATTCGTCAACATGCTGGCACTGCTGGGCTGGAATCCGGGAACCGACCAGGAGATCTTCTCGATGGACGAACTGATCGGCGCCTTCTCGCTCGAACGCGTCAGCAAGAGCGGCGCCCGGTTCAACCCGGAAAAAGCGCACTGGTTCAACGCCCAGTACCTGCACGCCAAATCCGATGCGGAACTGGCCGCGCTGTACGCCCCGATCCTGAAGGCGAAAGGGGTGGACGCCCCGGCCGCCAAAACGGCCCGGGTGATCGCGCTGATCAAACAGCGCGCGACATTCGTCAGCGATTTCTGGAATCTAACCTCGTTCATGTTCGTCGCGCCGGAGCAATACGACCCCAAATCGACCGCCAAATTCTGGAAAGGCGAAAATCCGACGCGGATCGCAGCGCTGCGGACGCTGCTGGCAGGGATCGACGACTTCTCGAAAGAGAACACCGAAAAAATCGTATTCGAATGGATCGCGCAAAACGAATATCCGATGGGACAGGTGATGAACTCGTTCCGACTGGCCATCGTAGGTACGAGCTCCGGCCCGAGCATCCTCGACATCTGCGAGATCATCGGCAAGGAAGAGACCCTGCGCCGTATCGACAAAGCGCTCGAAACGCTGCGATAACCGACCGTTTTTGATCGTGCCGGCAGCGCGTTTCCGTCTCCGGACGATCGGCCGCGCTGCCGCGTAATCCGACCGAAAAATTCCGTTTTCCCAAAAATCGCCGTCCCAGCGGACGGCGATTTTTATTTCGGCATCCGGACGATTATTCCCGTTTTATTCATTAAATTGCCGTAAATAACTGCCGAATACCATGAAATTTCCGAAATTTCTCCTGGCGATGACGATCGCTTCCTCGTCCGTTTTCGTTTCGGCGCAACCGCCGGACGAGAACGTCGCCGACCTGTTCAACCGTCAGGATTGGCTTACGCTCGAAAAAATATTTCCCGAAATAAAAGACAGCATCCGGGATCCGTGTCTGCGGTATATGACGCAGTCCTTACTGGACTGCTCTTTCAACCGCCCCCGACAGGCGCTGGGCGCACTCGACACGCTGATGGGCCCCCTGCTGGTAAACATGAGTTTCTCGAATATTCCGAACATGGTGCTTTTCCGCTGCGAAGCGATGCGGCTCAATAAGAAATACGCGGCGGCGGCGGACTATCTCGACAGCTTTTTGCGCTACCTGTCGGCTACGATGGATATCTCCCGATTCCCCGAGCACCTGCAAATGTCCAGAATCCTGAACGGGCTGCGCGACGCCCCGGCTCCGGAGATCGTTCGTCCCGAACGCGACGTACGGCTGCCGCTGGCGATTCGGCCCGTCGTCGTCAAAGGCCGTACTGAAGGAGCCCACTTGTCCGTTCCGGTCGCAATCAACGGCAAAACTTACCCGTTCACGCTCGACACAGGAACCGGGACGACGGCAATTTCGCAACGCCTGGCCGACGAACTCGGACTGCGAACGATCTGCGATTCGATCCGAATCGACGGAATAGGCTCCCGCCTGGGGAGCCTCGCAATCGCCGACAGCCTTTGTGTCGGGAACATCGTATACAAAAACCCCGTGGTCGCCGTACTTCCGCCGAATCCCGCAGTAGACACGCTGCTATACATAGACGCGATCCTGGGACGCGACCTTCTGATAGCGGTCGGAGAGGTGCAGATCTACCCGAAAAAGAAGAAAACCGTTTTCCCGGCCACGCCCACGCCCTCCCCTCTGCCGGAAAAGAACCTCGTATTGATGAACGGAGGAGACCCTTACCTCGAAGCCTGGTCGGGCGACGAGCGGCTGCTGATGCTCTTCGACACGGGAAACTCCACGGGCGGCATGTATCCTTCGTATTATAGGAAACACAAAGAGAGGATAGAGACAGAAGGCGCGCCGGACACCGTGCTGGTCGGCGGCATGGATCTGTACACCGCAACGGTTTACCGCCTGCCCGGATTTCCGTTACGGACGTGCGGTTCGGAGATCGGAATCGACAACATGATTGTGGAAACAGCCGAAAACGGCCCTTCCCGTACGGGACAAAGCGGGGACGGCGTACTCGGCATGGATTTTATCCGGCAATTCCGCAAAGTGACGATCAATTTCAGCCAAATGTACGTAGCCGCGGAGAAATAAGCCCGGTCGAAACCGGCACGCCGTCCGGACACTTCCGGAATCCCCGTCTACTCGTGATGATAAGGCTCGTTGCGGATGATCGTGAAAGCGCGGTAAAGCTGTTCGGCGAAAATCGCGCGGATGATCTGGTGCGAAAAGGTCATCCGCGACAACGATATGCTTTCGTCGGCCCGGTCGTAGACCGTTTTCGAAAAACCGTAAGGGCCGCCGATCACGAAACAAAGCCGACGGACGCCGCTGTTCATCCGCTTTTGCAACCACATCGAAAACTCGACCGATCGCATTTCGGCTCCCTTTTCGTCCAGCAACACCACGTAATCGCCGTCGGCGAACTGCCGCATCAGCAGCTCGCCTTCCTGCCGTTTCTGGCTTTCGGCCGAGATGTTGCGCGTATTTTTCAGGTCGGGCAGCGTGACGAGCGTCACCCGGGTATAAAAATTCAGCCGTTTCAGGTACGTCGCGACAAGGCTCTGTATTTCGGCGGAATCCGTCTTGCCGACCACCAGCAAATCGATGTTCATCGGCGAGCGGCGCTTTTGGGTTTAACGGCCGTTTTGGAACGGGCCGCCGGCGCCGGTGCGGCATCCAGCAGGGTTTTTGCATCCCGCACTTGCGGGAACGGAAAATCGCTGTTCCACTCGCCCTGCACGTCGCGGTAGGTGACATGATGCAACGAATCGGCCCCTTTGAGCCACTGGTAAGCCTTGTACATGTTATAACCGTTGCCGGACATTCCGCCCATCGACAGGGCGATCACCGACGTGTAGTTTTTACTGCGTCCCTGCATACCCGCCACCCGGTCGATGAACTGCGGCAGGAAAGCGGGATCGTTAGCCACCGAACCGCCCACGTTCCGGTCGTCTTTCCTGAACCCGGCGTTGATGTTGGCCTGGTCGATCACGTAAAATCCGATCCGGTCGCACAATTCGTAAAACCAGTGCGGCTGCGGGTAGCTGACGCAAAGCGTATTTACCCGCTGGTTTTTCAGTATCTTCAACTGCCGTTCGGTCGCGGCGGCATCGGCCGCAGCATCGTAATCGACCGCCGACAGTTCGGCCTTCTTATCGTTGATCCACAGTTCGCCGTCGCGCAGTTCCGCGTGATTGAACCCGAATTTCAACGGAATGTATTCGGTGATCCGGCCGTCCCGCCGGGTGTAGAGCATCAGCTTGTACAGGCTCGGCCGTTCGGGCGACCAGGCCGTGCTTTTCCAGATATTTTCGAGCACTTCGCGGCAGGCCAGCGTATCGGTGCTGTTGCCGGGAATCTCCGTATCGATCAGGTTGTAGGTAAGCAGCTTGCCGGTCGGCGAATAAATATCGTAGCCGAACGTGATTTTCTCGGCGCTGCGGTACGAGTTCGACATCACGACGGCGAAATCGACCCAGCCGTGCACTTTCGTCGTATCGCTCTGCGTCCGGATCACGAAATCCTCGATCCGCAGCTTGGGCTGCGAATAGACGTACACCCCGCCGAGACTCCCGGGTTGCAACTGCGGCAGCAGCGTCTCCATCCAGTTGCCGGTCGAATAACCGTAAACTTCGATCCCGATCGTGTTCACCCCGTCGGTAACGGCTTCCGAGATCGGAAATTCGGTCGGCGTACGGCTGTCGTCGCTGTATCCGATGCGCCGGTCGTTGACATACACCGTATAGGCTCCGCCGACCCCTTCCACATGGATGAACATATCCCGGTCGAGCCACAGGTACGGCACGTCGATTACCGCCCGGTACTGCACCAGCGGAATCTCGGCCGGCAGTTGCGGCGGCGTCAGCGCCTCCAGCGGGGAAAGCCCCTGCACGACCGACGTGTTGGGTACGTCGACCTCCTGCCAGGCCGTCGATGTAAAGGCGGGTTTGTAGAAACCGGGCTCGCCGCCCTGCCGCGTAGTCGAAACAATCGCCCGCCACTTGCCGGCGAGCGACACGTAATGCGGCGCATTGGCCGGATCGCCGGTCTCGCCCGCTTCACGGGTCGGATAGCTGATAAACTCGGGGCGCGAATCGGCTTTGCCTTCGCCGCCGACCGACGGATTGTTCCATACAGGCACCTGGGCGGCCAGCGAATAGGCCGCGCAGCAAACTGCCAATAAGCAAACTGATTTTTTCATGAATGCGAACGGTATCATTGGTGAAAATGCCCGCTTTATTTCTGGCGGAAAAAGATCTGGATCGGCACTCCCTCGAAGTCCCATCGTTCGCGGATCTTATTCTCCAGAAAACGGCGGTACCCCTCTTTGATGTACTGAGGCAGGTTGACGAAAAACGCAAACGACGGCGTGGGCGACGCCAACTGCGTAACGTATTTGATCCGGATATATTTCCCTTTGGTAGACGGCGGCGGCGTCTCCTCGATAATCGGCAGCAGGTATTCGTTCAGCGCCGAGGTCGGGATCTTGCGTATCCGCGAATAGTAAACCCGCATGGCCGTTTGCAGCACGTCGAGGATACGCTGTTTGTTCGGCACCGACGTGAAGACGATCGGCACGTCGCTGAACGGGGCGATCCGCCGGCGGATCGCTTCGGCGAACTCCTTCATCGTGTTGCTCTCCTTCTCGATCAGGTCCCACTTGTTGACCACGATCACGCACCCCTTCTTGTTACGGACGACCAGGTTGAAAATATTCAGATCCTGCGCCTCGATACCGGCCGTCGCGTCGAGCATCAAAATGCAGACGTCGGACGATTCGATCGAACGGATCGAACGCAGCACCGAGTAGAATTCGAGATCTTCGGTCACCTTCGCCTTTTTGCGCAGCCCGGCCGTGTCGATCAGGTAAAAATCCATACCGAACTTGTTGTAGCGCGACAAGATCGAATCGCGGGTCGTCCCGGCGACCGGCGTCACGATGTTGCGCTCGGTGTCGAGCAGGGCATTCGTCAGCGACGACTTGCCAACGTTCGGACGCCCGATCACGGCAAACTTCGGCAGGTCGTCCGCCTGCTCCGCCCCGGCATCCTCGGGCAGCGCCGCGATCACCGCATCCATCACTTCGCCGGTTCCGCTGCCGCTCATCGCCGAAATGCAGTACGGGTCGCCGAGTCCCAACGCGTAGAACTCGTGCGAGGAGTATATCTGGTCGTTGTTGTCGATCTTGTTGACCACGAGGATCACTTTTTTCGAAGAGCGCCGAAGCAGGTCGGCCATCACCATATCCAGGTCGGTAATCCCGGTAGACACCTCCACGAGAAACAGGATTACGTCAGCCTCCTCGATCGCCAACACCACCTGCTTGCGGATCTCGGCCTCGAAAATATCCTCTCCCCCCATAGCGTATCCGCCGGTGTCGATCACGGAAAACTCGCGGCCGCACCAGTCGGTCGTACCGTAATGCCGGTCGCGCGTGGTGCCCGCCGAATCGTTGACGATCGCTTTGCGCATCCCGACCAAACGGTTGAAAAGGGTGCTCTTCCCGACGTTGGGACGACCTACTATCGCTACTATACTCATATGCTTCGTTAAAAATTTCCGGATTTAGCCCGTTACCGGCAAAGATAGGTATTTTTTCGGAACTATACTTTCGGTTCGCCGCGCACGGCCCGGAAATCTTCGGCCCGGCGCTCCCCGTCGTCGATCCCGTAGCCGACCGACATGGCCGGGGCGAAATCGCGACCCGCATCCTGTGCGATGGCCGCAGCGAGCGCAGCGCGGTCCCTGGCGCCCTGTTCGACCAGCGACGCGATGTCGTCCGGCGTGATCCGGTCTTCCGACTTATCGAGGAAAACGGCCAGCGCATACAACGCCCACCGCCGCTCGTTCGATCCGTAATCCCGGTCGATACTTTCCAGTTCCCCGACGAAAGCGTCCGTATCGGCCACCGCTCCGGCATCAACCCGGTCGAGCAGCGCTTCGATCCGGCTTTTCGGCGCAATCATCCCCGCCAAATCAATCCATTCCCGCATCGACGGATCGGGCGGCACGTCGCCCCCTTCGGCAAACAGTTCGCCGAGATAGCCGCGCAACGCTTGAGTATAGAGCATCAGTCCCTTCTTCAGCGAATGCATCTTGATCTTCACCCGATTCCACGTCACCACTTCAGCGGTCGGATACCTCTCCATCAGCGCGCGGCACTCGCCGATCGCGTCGAGCACCCGGCCCGCAGTGTAGGGATTCATCAGCTCGTAACGGATGATGTCGTGCGCCACGCCCCGCCGCCGGTCGCGCGACGGCCATTTCCCGATATCCCGCGCAGTACCGTAGCTGCGCAGATTGACCCCCGGCAACAGAATCGAGTCGTCCGCCTCTTCGAGCAGGTACGAAAACGGCATTTTTTCGGTATCGTGATGATTGTAGTGTCGTCCGGTCACAATCGTAAAAACGCCGGTGCTGGCCGGCAGCAGCACATAGGCGTCGCTGCCGAACTTACACCCGCGCAGATGCACGCCCTGATGCACCGGCCCGGACTTATACATGTGGTTGCTCTGATTGGCCCCGCTGCCGGCGTTGAAAAACGAAAAATACCCGGCGATCAGCAGCGTCGCGCGGTGATGCGACACCGTATAAGGCCCGGCGAACACCGCGCACGCTTCGCCGTGATTACAATGGCTGTTGGCGAAAAACAGCGAATTCTCGGCCGAAAAACCGTTCTCGATCACAACCCCTTCGCCGACGAAACAACGGCGCAGCATCGAACCCGTATCGACCCGCGCCGAACACGCCAGGATGAAATCGGACGCCGTCACGCCAGCGCCCACCGTCGACGGCGACTGCGGCGTGCTGTTGACCGTCCCGTTGCGTAGGGACGACGCGCCGTCCACGACGGCGGACTCCCCGACCGCTACGTTGAACAGCGACAGCGTATTGACGATCCGGCTGTCCGCGCCGATCGTCCCGCGCCGCGAAACGCGCCGTTCGGCATAACCGGCGATCATCGCATTCATCCGCCGCACCGTCTGCGGACGGTGACGGTACATCGCGATCACATAGGCGATCTGCGCCGTCAGTCCGTCGAATATCGGCACTTCGCGCCCTCCCGCCTCGTTGACGGCCGCCACTTCCACGCCGTTGCCGAACGCCGTTGCCCCGTCGCAAATCATCTCGCCGACATTCTCGATCACCGCCCGGTCGCCGATATCGTAATTGGCGACGTAACGGCCCACATTGGAGATCAGCGCGTCGTCGCCGACCGTACAGTCGTGCAACGCGGCCCGGTAAACCCCGGAACGGCGCACCACGCCGCCGGGCAACGGGATCTCCGAACCGTTGCCTCCCAGCCGCACGCTTCCGCTGAAATGTACTGTACGAACGAATTCGGGCCGAAACCCGTCCGCCACTTCGACCAGCTCCCAACTCTCCGACGTACACCCCTGGGCCGACAAAACGGAGATTTCGGCCTCCGTCAATTTCCGATAGGATTTACCTTCCATGCAATCTCGTATGCTTTATCATTCGAACCGGACAAATGCCCGACATTTACCAGAACGGACGGAACCGCTCCAAAAGTACGCAATCCTTTTTATTATTCACAAATTATGTCGTAGCTTTGTCTGCTGGCCGGCGAATGGCCGCCCCCCAAAGTCATGGAACAAAACTCATTCCGAATCCGCCTGCTGCGCGCCGTAAGCGAAGCCATGCGACCCGCCTGGCGGACAGCCGTATGGGTAATCAAAATGGTCGTCCCGATCACGCTGGCCATCTCGATACTGGAGCACCTCGGCGTAATCGGCCGGATCTCGGAATGGATCGCCCCGCTGTTCGGACTGGTCGGACTGCCCGGCGACAGCGGACTCGTATTCCTGACCGCCGCACTGTCGAACAACTACGCCGCGGTGGCCGTCATCGCCACGCTCGGCTTCGATTACCGGAGCGTAGTCATCCTGGCGGTCATGGCATTGGTCTGCCACTGCCTGATCATCGAATCGGCCATCCAGCACAAAACGGGAGCCTCCGGATTGAAGATGACCCTGCTGCGGATCGGCATGGCTTTCATCGCCGCGGCCCTGATGAACCTGATTCTGCCCAAACACATGACGGGCAGGTTGTTTCTGCCCCCGGCCGGAGTATCTCCCGAAACCTGGGCAGAAGCGGGACTGTTGTGGCTGAAAACCATCCTGCCGCTGTCGCTGAAAATCGGGATCATCATCGTCTCGCTGAACATCCTCCAACGCATCCTGCAGGAGTTCCGGCTGCTCGACCTACTGACCGTCCCGCTGCAACCGCTGATGGCCGTGTTCGGACTGCCCCGCTCGACTTCGTTCCTGTGGATCATCAGCAACGTCGTGGGACTGACCTACGGCGGCGCGGCTCTCGTCGACGAAATCCGGCGCGGCGCGATCAGCAGGGAAGATTCGCGGCTGCTGAACGCGCACGTCGCCATCTCGCACAGCCTGCTGGAAGATACCGCTATCTTCTACTCGATCGGGGTAGGGCTTTTCTGGCTGCTTGTGCCCCGTATCATACTGGCGATCTGCACGGTATGGATCATCCGCCTGTTCGTCCGCCTGCGGAACCCCCGCCGCAGCATAGCACCCGGATAAAATTCGCAAACGCGTCGTGCAACTTTTAGAGAAACAATAACATCTTGTTAGAATACGTTATGTAATTTTGAAAATGAACATAAAACTACGTTAAAAGCACATGAAAAGACTTCTTTTACTCCTGGGATGCGTCGCGGCATTCTCTTCCTGCCTGAAAAACGATAAATTCGAACGCGACATGACCAGCACCGGTTACATCATCTACTCGTCGGCGGCCAAACAAACCCTCGTAGCGCTCGACCCGTTCAACGTCGCTTTCAGGCTGAACATCCTGATCGCCGAAGGAGACGGGGACTTCAACGCCGCGCCGGGCGAGATCCGGCAAAAAATGTTCAGCACGGGAACCGTCATCTCTTACGACGAAACCCGCGCCAACTACAAGCTGGTTTTCAACAGCGGTTCGATCTCCGGCGACTATCCCCGAAAAGGAACGATCACCATCTCGACAAACGGTTACGGCTCGCTGGCAGAAGCGGGTGCGCGCTGGGACATCTACCTTTCGGACTCTTACGCCATGTTCAGCGACAGCAAAGCGATCTACACCTCTTCGGGCACCTATTCGGTCACGAACTCGGGCGATAATACATGGCAGGTAAGCATCCAGCAACTCGTCTCGGTACTGCCCGACGCGGGTATCGTAGAGGGTTCGGACGGTTCCGAAATCGAATTCGAATCCGACTGGACCGCTTCTTACACGATCAAACAAGAGACAGGAACCCAGAAGTTAACGGACGTCCGGAACTCGATTTTCACCGTATCGACCAGCGTATTGAACGGTAAAACGATGTACCTGCCGGCCGATCAGTTGAACGTTTCGACGCCGAAGCCGTTCCAATTCAATCCGGCTTGCTCGGCTTCGGCCCCGGTAGGCAACGGACTGATGACGATCAGCCTCGCCAACGACGACGAAATGATGAGCAACTACACGACCGCCGAAGTGATGGGAGGAGACCAGTTGAACACCTGCTTCCCGAAAATCAAGATCTCGTACGGCGGATACACGACCGAATATTAGTATACGCGCAACTCCCTGAAATAAAACGCCCGCGAAAATCTCAGAATTTTCGCGGGCGTTTTCGTATCCGGGCTTCAATCGCACCGGGCCGACGAATGCCAGGCACAAAAGAACCGCGAACAAGAAACGACACCGTCCGGACACACATATAAGCCTCATAACAAACCTTTTACAATCATCCTCCCTATCCGAAAGCCAGACACAACGCCGGTCTTCTTCTTCACAAAATAATAAGATTCGCGGGAATAATGGTTAATTTTAGTTACTTTTGCACATTTTTCAAACCAAAATCAATCAATCGATTCGGGTCGATGAAAACATTTACGTTCCGTCCGAAACTTTTCAGTTCGCTGAAAGGTTACTCGAAAGAGACTTTTACCGCCGACCTAATGGCCGGCATCATCGTCGGCATCGTCGCGCTGCCGCTGGCTATCGCATTCGGCATCGCGTCGGGCGTCTCTCCCGAAAAAGGGATTATCACGGCCATCATCGCCGGGTTCGTCATCTCGCTGCTGGGCGGCAGCAAAGTACAGATCGGCGGCCCCACCGGAGCCTTTATCGTGATCGTCTACGGTATCATCGCCCGTTACGGCGAAACCGGACTGATCGTAGCGACGATCATGGCCGGCGCGATCCTGGTCATGCTCGGCGTCTTCAAGCTGGGCACGGTCATCAAATTCATCCCCTACCCGATCGTCGTCGGATTCACCAGCGGCATCGCGGTTACGATCTTCACCACGCAGATCAAAGACCTGCTCGGACTGAGCGCGGACTCCGTCCCGGCCGATTTCCTACCCAAATGGCAGTGCTATTTCGAAAATATCGGCACGGCCGACCCGCTTTCGGTCGTCGTCGGAATAGGCAGCATCGCCATCATCGCCCTATGGCCTCGCATCTCGAAAAAAATTCCCGGTTCGCTGGTCGCCATCTTCGCAATGACGCTTCTCACTTACCTGCTCAGACGGTACGCCGGAGTCACCTCGATCGAAACGATCGGCGACCGTTTCCAGATCAGCGCATCGCTTCCGGGAGTCGCCGTACCCGACATGAGCTGGGACGTAATCAAAGGCCTGTTCCCGGCGGCCGTCACCATCGCCGTACTCGGCGCGATCGAGTCGCTGCTGTCGGCCACCGTCGCCGACGGCGTAACCGGAGACAAACACGATTCGAATCAAGAGCTGATCGCACAGGGCGCCGCCAACATCGTCACGCCGCTTTTCGGCGGTATTCCGGCAACCGGAGCCATCGCCCGCACGATGACCAACATCAACAACGGCGGAAAAACGCCGGTCGCGGGACTGATCCACGCCGCGGTATTGCTGCTGATCTTGCTGTGTCTCGGCCCGCTGACCCGGCACATCCCGATGGCCTGCCTGGCCGGAGTCCTGGTGATCGTCGCCTACAACATGAGCGAATGGCGAACGTTCAGGGCGCTGATGTCGAACCCGAAAGCGGACGTAGCCGTGCTGCTGGTCACGTTCCTGCTGACCGTCCTGTTCGACCTGACCGTCGCCATCGAGGTCGGACTGGTGATCGCCTGCCTGCTGTTCATGCGCCGCGTGGCCGAAACGACGAACATCTCCGTACTGAAAGACGAGATCGATCCGAACGCCGACGCCGGCATCTCGCTGGGCGCGGAACACCTCGTCATCCCGGAAGGAGTCGAGGTTTACGAGATCGACGGGCCCTTCTTTTTCGGAATCGCCAACAAATTCGAAGAACAGATGGTCGCGCTCGGCAACCACCCGCAGATCCGCATTATCCGGATGCGGAAAGTCCCGTTCATCGACTCGACGGGGATTCATAACCTGACCAACCTGTGCCGGATGTCGAAACGGGAAGGCGTACAGATCATCCTCTCCGGCGTAAACCCGACCGTTCACCGCACGCTCGAACAGGCCCGGTTCTACGACCTGATCGGGAAAGAAAATATCTGCAGCCACATCGACCTGGCGCTCGAACAGGCCCGCAAGGAACTCGCCGCACGGCATCCGGGAAAAAGATAACCGGAGACGGCGCCTGCAAAAACCGTTCGCAACGGATAATCCGTTGCGGACACGGAAACCGTAACCGCCAAGAACAAAAGAAACGGCGCGGTTTTTCGGAATTTATTTTTTACATTTATCGGGTCAACCGAAACGTATGTTTTTCAATATTCTAAAAATCAATTCATGAAAAAATCGAATCTGCTTGTCGGCACTCTGACGGCAATCGCCGCCGGACTAACGGCCTGCGCACCGGAAACGCCGCAATCCATACACGGCATCGTAACGGACGCTTCAATGAACGATATCCTGGTAGTCACCGATCAGGGCGACACGGTAGCCATCAGCACGATGGATGCCGATCCGGCGAAAGTGCCGGGCGTACTGGTCGACGATTCGGTCACGGTAACCTGCATCGGAGAAAAAGTCGGCGGCAACCGGATCCTGAAAGCGACGGAACTTGTCGTAACCGCTCACTCGCCGTACTACTACATCCAAGGCAAATGGGTCGAACTCAACCCGATCAACGCCGACGAGGTGCAGGGCTTCGAACTGAAACAGGACGGCACGGCCTCGTCGATCAACATGGCGACCCTCGCTTTCCAGCAATGGAACCTGGAAAACGGCGAACTGCTGCTCAAAAGCCAGAGCATCGGCAACGGACAGACGATCGAGGGAACCGACACCCTCCGGATCGACAAGCTAAACGCCGATTCGCTTGTGCTTTCCCGCGACGGCAACGTGCTGTGGCGCCTGGCAAGACAGAAATAGAGATTCGTTCATATCCGAAAAATCCCCGCGGCGAATCTTCCGCGGGGATTTTTCGTTTTCTCGGAGCGCGCCGCTTCCCCTTCGCAAAAACCGGAAACCGATCGGAAAATTTTTGGCAAACAAATTGCGCTGACAAACAGAGTCAACCGTAATTCAGAACAAGCGATTTAAAAAAACAGAAATTATGGAAAATTACAAACTGATCGACAACGCCGCCCTGCACCAGTACGAATTTCGCATCGGCGACCTGATCCCGAGAATCGAATACATCAAAACGAAAAACGGAGAAATTTACCTGACGCACACCGAAGTCCCGTCCGCACTGGAAGGCAAGGGCGTCGGCAGCAGCCTGGTCAGGCTGGCGCTGGAAGACATCGAGCGACAGCAGTTGCGCCTGGTACCGCTGTGCCCCTTCGTCGCGGGATACGTCCAGAAGCATCCGGAATGGAAACGCCTCGTCATGGAAGGAGTCAACATCGCATAAAACACCAGACTATGAAAGACACGATCGAGTATTCGAACGGTGAAATCACCGTTTTCTGGCAACCGGCACGCTGCCGGCACGCCGGAATCTGCGTAAAAACGCTTCCGGAAGTCTATCACCCGCAAGAAAAGCCGTGGATAAGACCCGAGAACGCCACGACGGAACAGCTCAAGGAGCAAATCCGGAAATGCCCGTCGGGCGCGCTGAGTTATAAGATACTGAAGAAACAATCGGTTTAAAAACCTTCCCGTCATCGAAAACCCTGCTTTCGCAGGGTTTTCTTTTCCGGCGTCGTCCACCGGCCTCTACTTCGAAACGTCCGTCCCCGTTCGGCCCGTTCTCCGCTTTACGAGCATCAGCAGGAACGGCAGCAGCGATGCGAGCGTAATCAGGCATACGACGCCGAAATCGTCGGTAATCCCCCCGACGAAAGTTTCGGCAGACGACAACGACTCCCGCGCGGCATGATAGGATGTCCGGGAGGTCATGATCGCCGTCAGCATCGCGATCCCGATACTCCCGGAAAGCTGTTTGACGCTGTTGGCGATTCCGGATGCGGCGGCCATATCTTTCAGCGACAGATTTTTCAGCGAAAAAAGGTTCAGCGGCGCGAAGGTCAGTCCCATGCCGAACCCGCGCAGATAAAGCACCCACATGATGCTTCCGTGGGTCGTATGGATCGTGAAACGGCTGGCCAGGTAGAAACTGAGCGACATGACCAGCACGCCGGCGAAAACCAACGGCAGGATTTTCAAGTAGCGGGTCAGAAATCCCGACAGGGTCGACAGGATTCCCTGGATCAGCCCGACCGGCAGGAAAACGCTGCCGGCCATGATCGCCGTATATCCCAACCCCTTCTGCATGTACAACGGCAACAGGTAAGTGCCGCCCAGCATACCGATGCCGAAGATGAAAAGCACCGTCATCGCGACCCCGAAATGCCGGTCGCCGAGCAGCCGGATATTCAGAAGCGGGTGCGGATGCCGCAATTCCACCGCGATAAATACGGCCAGCGCGACGGCCGCAGCGACGAAACAGCCGATCACCTGCGGCGAAGCCCATCCGTCCGGGTTGGATGGGGAATTCCCTTTGGCGAGCCCGTAGACCGAAAGCGGCATGAACAACGCGATGCTGACGAAGCCCGCCCAGTCGAACCGTCCCCGCACCGGGCTTTTCCACTCTTTCTGAACGACCGCCGACAGCGCGATCGCCAGGATGCCGATCGGGACGTTGACGTCGAAGATCAAGTGCCAACTGAAATCGTCCACCAGGTAGCCGCCGATCAGCGGCCCGAACGAAATGGACGCGGCCGCGGCCACGGCCCACAGGCCGAGCGCCAATCCCCGTTGTTGCGGCGGAAACTCGCGGGTCACGATAGCCAGTCCGAGCGACTGGATGATCCCGCTGCCGACTCCCTGCAACGCACGAGCCCCGATCAGGAAAGCGTCGCTGTCGGCCTGCGCGCACAATCCCGAACCGAGCGTGAACAGCGCCAGTCCGACGATATAGAAACGCTTGTTGCCGAACCGGTCGGCAATCCACCCCGACGAAGGCAGCATGATGGTCATCGTAATCATATACGCGGTCACGATCCACTCGGCCGACGAAATGCCGATATGAAATGCGGACATGATGGTCGGAATGCCGACGTTGACGACCGTCACGTCGAGTACCGCCATGAAGGTACCGAGCATAACCAGGCCCAGCACCCACCATTTGTAGCCGCTGCCGGCGCGCAGACGTCGTTGAAGTTCTCCGAACCCTCCCATATCAGGCCTGTGCGGATTCCGTCCGAGGTTGCAGGATCGTCGGATCGTCCGGCGACTTTTTCAGAAAACCGTTATCGATCGTTTCCGCGCGCAGCAGGCCGTCGGTCAACGGCTCCAGCAGCGACCGGACGGCCTCCTCGTCCAGCGACGGATCGAGCCACCGCTGCTGCTGCCGTCCGGTCAGAATCACCGGCATCCGCCCGTTCACATTATCGATCGAACGCATCAGTGCGTCGGCCTCGGTCGTGATGATCGCAAAAGTCTCGACCTGTTCGCCGGTATCCGGGTTCCGCCACATGTCGTACACCCCGGCCAGCGAGCAGATACCGCCCCCGGCCGGAGCGACGTAATAGGGAATCCGCCGGTCGTCCTCGTGCCGCCACTCGAAAAAACCGGTTACGGGCACCAGGCAGCGCGTTCGGCGGATCGGCTTGCGGAAAGCGGGTTTCGTAAAAACGGTTTCGGCGCGGGCATTGAACGTCCGATAGCGCAGTTCGAAAGCGTCTTCCAACTCGTCGGCCCAGAACGGGATCAGTCCCCAGCGGAACAGTTCGATCTCCAGATCGGACGTCACCACCGGATACTCCGGATAGCTGAATGCCGACACATGGTACAGGGGCTTGAACCGTTCGATCAGGTCGGCTTTACGACCGTAGCGCGCGGCGAGTTCCGACGGGCCGGCCGCCAATGAGATATGATAACACATAGGCTCTGGTTTTACCGGAATACCTGCCAATTCGGTGCCAGAAAATCCGTATCATACCGAGTCATTATGAAACAAATTGGAACTTCCTGCTAAAAACAACTATGATTAAAGCGACAACAAGGATATAAACCTTTACCCGACCGTTTAATTCCTTACAACATCCGAATCCCAAATTATTTTACTATAAACTTTTACATATCAATTATTTTGTTTAAACTTACAATCTATTTGAAAAAATTAAAAGTTCAATCATTTGTTTCGTTGCAGCCATTGGCATTGCGGCATTTTTCACAGCCCGTTCGTCATGTTCGACGAATATCGACTCCGGATTATTTCTTGTAAATGTCGAAGTATTGGCACAAGATGAAAACAAAAACGGATCCGAGGTAAAGGTAACGGGAACCTGCGAGAATGAAAAAGGCCAAAAATACGATTGTGTCGTATGTATAGGGACAGGGAGCGTCAAATGCCCATAATACTTCGATTCATCTACCCGGATAGACTTTATTTATCCGGTAGATATTTTTCACCATCCCCAAATATGAAATATGATAAAAAAGTTTTTAACTCTGCATGTTTGCTTGTTGCTCCTTATCAGTTGTTCTGACAAATCGGATCGTCTCGTCAAAGTCAATACCGTAAAAGTCGAACTAAAAAGAGATGACGGCTCTTCAAAAATCAATGAGTTCCTTGAATTTTCCCATTTTGTGCCGCTTCAAACCGGCAATGATATTTTGATCGGGGAGATCAATAAAATACAAATCATACATAACAAAATTTATATTCTTGATTGGAAACAAGGGGCGGTCTTTATATTCAATGCCGACGGATCTTTTGTTTCAAAGATCGACAAAAAAGGGCGTGCAGGAGGCGAATATTTATATCTTTCTGATTTCGAAGTAACATCCGACGGTTCAATATTTCTGAACGATCCCATACAAGGGAAAATATATGTTTACGACGAATCCGGCAATTTCAAATACCAGATGAAAAACGCGCGTAAAACATGGTCGTTTAAACTTCTGGACAATGGTTGTATAGCATACAATATGGCGAATGGATCGGGCGATGAAGACGGTAAGCGTGAAGAATACAACTACGTATGCATTTCTGACAGCGGCAAAGTAATACACAAAGGATTGCCGTTCAACAAAGTTTTAACGGGTAACAAATTTTTTTACGGATCGTGCCGTTCGTTTTTTTGCCAGTACGACGACACCATTTACATGTCTTCCATCCTGAACGATACTATTTACAAAGTATCACAAGCTACGGGAGCCGTATCGCCTTATCTGGCATTCGACTTCAATACACGCAGACCAGCGGTGGACGACTCTCCGAAAACCGTTATGGATTATGTGAACTCTTTAAATGAAGAAAATCCTACGACTCCTCATAATTTTTACCATTTCAACAATGGAAACCTGATTATTTACCGTTATGAACACAAACCGTATATCATCATAACCTCTTCCGAAGGGCATATATTATATTCAGCACCCACAGGAGCGGATAAAAACGGCATAAAATTGTCCTATATACACCCGTACATCGATTCCGATAATACAGGATACATAATCAATCCCGTTACTTCTACACGAATAATTTCATGGATCGACGATTACAAAAAAAACGGAAAGGAGCGCACATTACTGAACGAAATAGGAACATGCATTGAAGAAAACAGTAATCCCGTATTGATATTTTACAAATGGATATACCCCGATTATTGAATCTCGACAACAATTCACGCGTAAATAGACGACTTGAATAACTACTATACAGTCATAACACTCATAACTTTTACCAGATAATCTTGCAGGATCAGGGCATGATTCTGCAAAGCGTTCCGGGAGGCGTACACCAACGTAACGGTGTCGTTTCCGGTGATCTGACGGACGAATTCCGCCACGGCTGGCGACTGCCGCAATTCCGCGGCGTAACGGCGGCCGAACTCTTCCCAACGCCCCGGCATATCTTCGTGATACCACCTTCGCAGAGCGGCCGAAGGGGCTATCTGCTTCGCCCACAAGTCGTAGCGGAAATCCTCTTTCCGCATTCCGCGGGGCCACAGCCGGTCGACGAACACCCGGAAACCGTCGTCCGGTTCCGGTTTTTCATAAGCGCGTTTGATCTTGATTCGTGTCATTTTTTCGGTTTAACGGATCGAATACGAAACCCTCCCGCAAGGAATGCGCCAAAACCGAATCTGCGGACACCGGATCGAAAGGTTTCCCGCCGATCGGATAAATATCCGGCGAATAATACTTCGGAAGGCCCGATTTAACCTATTTTTGCAAAAACGACGACTATGATAACCGACATCCGCCTGGCCGGACAACAACTGGCCGCCCCGCGTTTCGACACGCCGAAAAAACTGGTTTCATGGATGGGAGCCATTCAGGCTCAGGATTACGCCATGGCCCGCTGGGCCGTCGGCATACGGCTGAAATCGGCGACGGCACGATCGGTCGGGGAAGCCTTCTCTCGGGGAGAAATCTTGCGTACGCATGTGATGCGGCCGACCTGGCATCTGGTCGCCGCGGAAGACATCCGCTGGATGCTGAAACTCTCCGCCCGGCGCATCCGGTCGGCCAACGAATCGCTGGCAAAAGGCCGGCAACTGGAGCTTACGGAACAATTGCACTACCGGTGCGACCGGCTGCTCGAAAAAATGCTGGAGGGCAACAGAAACCTGACCAAACAACAGATCGGGGAGGAACTGAACCGGCAGGGGATCGCCGCAGACACGCCGCGGCTGACCCGCCTGCTGATGCGCGCCGAAACCGAAGCGGTCGTATGCAGCGGACCGTTCAGCGGCGGCAAGCAAACCTACGCCCTGCTCGAGGAACGCGTCCCGCCCGTCCCGGAGCTGCATCCGGACGAAGCCCTGGCAAAGCTGGCTACCGCTTATTTCAGAAGCCACTCACCGGCCAGTCTGCAGGATTTCGTCTGGTGGTCGGGACTGTCCGTCACCGAAGCCCGGCATTCGGTCGGCCTCATCGGAAGATCGCTGACCGCCGAACGTTTCGGACAGCGGGAACTATTCGTGCACGAATCCTGCCGTGCGGCGGAGACCTCCGGCGTCCCGCTGTACCTGCTGCCCGCCTACGACGAGTACCTGATCGGTTACAAAGACCGTACGGACGTCCTGCGTCCGGAGCACCGCGCCAGGGCCTTCACGAATTACGGTATTTTCTATCCGGTCATCCTGTACGGCGGCCGGATCGCCGGAAACTGGAAACGCCCGGCACGGCCGGACGACTCTTGCGTCGAAACTTCGTTTTTCGAAACGAATACCGCCGTCGACCGGGACATCCTGGAGGAGGCCGTAAACCGATACCGGGCATTTTACCGCGCCGTCTGATATTTTTACCGCGAAAATGACGATTTTTCACCGCCGTCATTATCTTTTTCCCGGAAAAACATCAATCCAGGAAAATTATGGCAACAGTGAGAATCAAACTCCGCAATTCGTCGGTTCCGGGCCGCGCCGGCTCGGTTTACTACCAAATCACCCACCGTCAGAAATCCGTTCAGATCACGACCGGATACAAACTGCTCCCGGCAGAATGGGACGGCGTCAGGCAATGCGTCGCACCCGTCCTGCTGACCGGGGGCGACTATTACCTGCGAAAAGTACAACGCGCGATCGACTCCGACCTGTCCGTCCTGAAAAATGCGATCGGCGCGCTGGAACGCGCCGCCGGACACTATACGGCGCACGACGTAGCGCAGGCTTTCCGGGAATCGCACTCGGGCGAAACTTTTTTCGGATTCATGGAACGGCAGATCGAACAACTGCTCGCCCACGGCCGATTGGGAACGGCCCGGAATTACCGGAGAACCCGGCAAAGTTTCTCGCAGTTTCTGCACGGGGAAGACCTGTCGTTCGCCGGTTGCACCGCCGAACTGGTCGCCGACTACGAACAATGGCTCAAAAGACGGGGCGTTACGCGGAATACGGTTTCGTTTTACATGCGGATCCTGCGTTCCGTATACAACAAGGCGGTCGGCGAAGGAATCGCCTCGCAGCGCGCCCCTTTCGAAAAAGTCTATACGGGCGTAGACAAAACCCGCAAGAGGGCCGTCGACATGGCCACGATCGAAAGCCTGAGAAAACTGGATTTGCGCGGTTCCCGGTCTCTGGCCTACGCCCGGGATCTGTTCGTCTTCAGTTTCTACATGCGCGGAATGGCCTTCGTGGACATGGCCTACCTCCGCAAGTCGGATGTCCGGGATCAAACCGCGCAGTACATCCGCCGCAAAACGGGCCAGTCCCTATGCATCCGGCTGGAGCCCTGCATCACCGAAATTATCCGCCGCTACGCCCGTAAAACGAAAAACTCCCCTTACGTTTTCCCGATCATCGCCGCCACCGACGAGAACGAGGCTTATGCGCAGTATCAGAATGCACTGAGCTATTACAACAAGCTGCTGAAAAAACTGTCGAAACTGCTGCAGGCGGACACTCCTCTTTCGTCCTACGTTTCGCGCCACACCTGGGCGACGACGGCCCGCAACTGCGACATTCCGCTGTCGGTGATCAGCGCCGGACTGGGGCACCGTTCGCAGGCGACGACCCAGATCTACCTGGCCTCGTTGGAGGACTCCGTCATCGACGAGGCGAACCGCAAAATCATTTTCAGCCTGAACCGGCCGGGGAAAACGAGCAGCCTATAAAACCCGCACCCCGCCCAAAGGACGGAACCGGCCCCGGTTTCGCACATTCGGGGCCCTTTCCCGGTTTTTCGTTTCGCTTTTTCATAAAAATACAATCTTTAGTACGGTCGCACTAAAGATTGTATTCGTTTATTTACCGAACGGGAAAAGCAAACCCCATCAAAGAATCTTTCCGGTCAGGAACAGCGCCGCGATCGAGAAATAGATAATCAACCCCGTTACGTCCACGAGCGTCGCGACGAAAGGCGCCGAGGCCGTGGCAGGGTCGAGTCCGCACTTTTTCAGGATAAAAGGAATCATCGAGCCCGACAGCGTACCCCACAGCACGATAAAAACGAGCGAAACCGACACGCTGGCGGCGATCCACGGCCAATGCGTCCCGTAGTCGTACAGTCCGGCCTCCTGCCAGATGAAAATCCGCACGAATCCGATGATCCCCAGAATCGCTCCGAGGATCAGCCCCGAGAAAATTTCTTTGCGCATCACGTACCACCAATTACGCAACTTCAACTCGCCAAGCGCCAACGAACGAATGATCAGGCTGGCCGCCTGCGAGCCCGAGTTCCCGCCGCTCGATATGATCAATGGCACGAACAGTGCGAGCACGACGGCCCGCGCGATCTCGTCGTCGAAATAGCCCATCGCCGATGCCGTCAACATTTCGCCAAAAAAAAGAATAACGAGCCAGCCGGCGCGTTTGCGCACCATTTCGGCCAGCGGGGTCCGCGTATAAGAGAGATCCAGCCCCTCCGTACCGCCGAACTTCTGGAAGTCCTCGGTACTTTCCTGCTCGGCCACGTTCATCACGTCGTCGACGGTCACGATACCCAGCAGGGTGCCGTCGCCGCCGATGACGGGCAATGCCGTGCGATTGTTGTCCTGAAAGGCGCGGACGGCCACTTCCTGATCGTCTTCGGCGCGAAGCGCGACAAAACGGTTGTCGGTAATCTCCGACACGTTACGAGCCGGCGACGCGAGAATGACCTCCTTGATCCGGATGTCGTCGATCAACTTCCAATGCTCGTCGACAACATAAATCACGTCGAGCGTCTCGGAATCGCGACCGTAACGGCGGATATGCTCCAATGCTTGAGCGACCGTGAAATACGGTCGGACGGCCACGTATTCGGGGGTCATCAGCCGACCGATGCTGTCTTCCGGATAGCCGAGCAGCCTCATGGCGACCTCGCGCTCTTCCTGCGACAACATCTGCACGAGCCGCTGGCTCACTTCGCCGGGCAACTCTTCGAAAAACGCCGTGCGGTCGTCGGGATCCAGGTCATTGAGCAGGTCGGTCATCTTATCGATGTGGGCGGCCAGTCCGTCGATAATCTCCTCGCGCTGATCGTGCGAGAGATGTTTGAAGGTCTCTTTCGCCGACTCGCGCGAAAGCAACCGGAACGGAATCGTCCGGTCGGATTTGGGAAGTTCGCCGATCGCTTCGGCGATCTGAAACGGCTCGAGATCGCTGAGCTCGCTTTTAAGGATTTTCCAGTTCTTGTCGGCAATCAATTGCCCGAACCGGTTTTTGATTTCATTGATCATACGGTCTCTCCTTGCGAATTTACACCGCAGGAGACTCGGAAGGCTTCTGCGGTCGGTTAAACAATCGGGGTCGTCTGTCGACAATAAGGGCCTTCGTCCATCGTAATGATTTTAGTTTATAAAGGATCGTCGCATACGGAACGCACACGGTATGCGGATGCAAAGGTACGATTAGTTTCCCAATATCCAATTTTAAAACGGAACGGGGCCGTGAAGCCGGAGAGGTTGCAGCGCGCCCGATTGCCGTTCGCGGTCTGTTTGTCAAACCGGTTCGGGATCGTATTCCCGGCTGTCCGGTCGCCGGCGCAAAATCGAAATACAGCGGATTCGGCGCCGTAAACCGTCCCCGACGCATAAAAAACACTTGCAGAGACTGCAAGTGTTCGGATTCGAAAGTGGGCCCAGAGGGGCATGATCCCCCGACCTTCAGATTATGAGTCTGCCGCTCTAACCAACTGAGCTATGGGCCCTGCTCTTCAATACAACGGACGCCCTTCCCCCGCAACGGAAACACTCCGCATACGCAGATCGGTTTCCGCAAGACAAACGCCCATTTTTTCGTTTGCAAAGGTAGAAAATCTTTCCAAATACGCAAAATTACAGCGCAAAACCGCCATCCCCGTAACTCCCGTCCATACCGAGCATTCGGACTACTCCGCTCCGACCGGGTAATTACGCAATCCCTGCCTCAAGAAAGCGACGAACTGATCCACATCCAGATTATACCCGCGCCCCGGAGCCAATTGTTCGCCGTCCGGGCCCAGAATCATGTAATAGGGCTGCGAATTGATCCCGAACCGCTTGTGTGCAAGGTAAGCGTTGATCTTGCCGATGCTTTTGAGCACGCGGCCCGTTTCGGCGGTCACCCATTCGTTTTCGGGCAGTTCCTTTTTGTCGTCCGAATAGAGCGCCACGATCACGAAATCGTTCCGCAGCAGTTGCAGCACCTGCGGATCGGCCCATACGCGCGCCTCCATTTCCCGACAGTTGACGCACCCGTGACCCGTATAATCGACAAAAAGCGGCTTATGCACTTTGCGGGCATAGGCCAGCGCCTCGTCGTAGTCGAAAAAGCCGTTCAATCCGTGCGGTAGGTTCAGTATATCGCTGTGCCTGGCGACGGGGAAAGCGTCGCCGGCCTTTCCGCCGCCGGAATTTCCGGCAGGCGATTCGGCCGCATCCAGCACGAAATCCTGCGTATGCAACGGCGGCAAGTAACCCGACAATCCGCGCAACGGCGCTCCCCACATTCCGGGCAACAGGTAAACGACGAACGAAAAGGTAACGATCGCGAGCAACAGCCGCGTCACTCCGACCGACTGTACTTCGCTGTCGTGTTTGAACCGGATCTTGCCCAGCAGGTAAAACCCGAGCAGCGTAAAGATAACGATCCACAGCGCCAGATAAACCTCCCGGTCGAGGATGCCCCAATGGTAGGTCTGATCGGCCACGCTGAGAAATTTCAGCCCCAGCGCCAGTTCGAGAAACCCGAGCACCACCTTTACAGAGTTGAGCCATCCGCCGCTTTTGGGCAGGTTGTTCAGCACGGATGGGAACAGCGCGAACAGCGTGAACGGCAGCGCAAAAGCCACCGAAAAAGCGAACATCGTGATTACCGGCGCCCACACCTCTCCGGAAGTGGATTTGATCAGTACCGAACCGACGATCGGGCCGGTGCAGGAGAACGAAACCAACACGAGGGTCAGCGCCATGAAGAACAGACCGACCAAACCGCCTTTGTCGGCCTTGCTGTCGCTCTTATTGACCAGCCATCCGGGCAGCGTAATCTCGAACGCGCCGAAAAACGACGCCGCGAAAACCATGAATACGAGGAAGAAAATCACGTTCGGAATCCAGTGCGTCGCCAGCCAGTTGAAAATATCGGCCGTAACGGCATCTCCGCCTACCAGTTTCGTTATCAGAATGATAACTGCAATCGGCAGCGTATACAGCGCGACAATGCACACGCCGTACAAGGCTGCCATCAGGCGTCCGCGCGCACGGTTCCCGCTCCCTTTCAGGAAAAACGACACGGTCATCGGAATCATCGGAAACACGCAGGGCGTCAGCAGCGCGGCGAATCCCCACAGGATCGCTTCGATAATCGCGCTCCACAGCGTTCCGCCGCCGACCGGGGCGTCCGGCTGCAACAGCGGCTGCGACACCGCCGCCGAATCCGCATCCGGAACCGCATTTACGGCCGTATCCGCTGCCGTGTCGGTCGTTGTCATATCCCCGGCTTGCGCAACCGCGGACGAATTACCCGTAGCGGAAACCGGTGCCGCAGGCGTCGCAGACGCCCCTCCTGCGGCCGTCTGTACGGCGGCTGCCTTCAGAGGAATCGAAAAAGTACGGTCGGCGGGCGGCAGGCAACTCTCGTCGTCGCAAGCCATCCATTCCACCACGGCTTTCAGCGTCGTTTCGCGGCCCGAGGCGACCCGCACTTTCTGAACGAATTCGGCGCTTTTCTCGAAATAACCGATCTCCATCGCGAACAGCGAATCGTACACTCGTACGGGTTTCGAAAGCTGTTCGATCCCTCCGAGCAACGTAACGTCCGCATTCGGTTCGAACGTAAAAGCCGTCGCATTCGGGCCGCCGTCGTAAGGGCCCGTATCGTACATGTGCCACGGTTCCGCGATCCGGGCCTTAAAAACAATCCTGGAAATCCCGTCGCCGGACTCGGCGACGGCAACCGACCAACTGACCGGATCGGCCGGCTGAGCGGTTCCATGCAGCGCCGCCAGCAGCAAGGCCGACAGGCAAACGATTTTTTTCAGAAGTGACAGGTTCATCATGCGATCTTAAATTTTAGGATCAACCGCTCCTTCCGACCGGGCGGACCCCCGCTTGCTCATTCGCACCCGAAAATCAATACGCTCGCTCGTTCCGGTTCTCGTAGAAGTTGACAAATGCTTTGTTCGAGACGACGTTTCCGCCCGGAGTCGGATAGTCTCCCGTAAAATACCAGTCCCCATTATGGATCGGAATGGCTTTGTGCATATCGGCGACCGTCTGGTAGATCACCTCGACGCGAGCCTGTATCTCCGGAACCGTAACGATCTCCGCGATTTTGGCCGATATCTCCTCATCGGTGAAACGATCGTAAATCTCGGTAACGCAGTTCACCGTCTCGGAGCGGTCGCCTTTTTGAAGCTCGGCGACGGCCTTGCGGTAAACGTCTTCGATCACATGCTCCATCCCGCGTTCGCGCAGCAGTTCGATTACGGCCCGGAACGCCACGAAGTCGCTCAGGCGCGACATGTCGATCCCGTAGCAGTCCGGATAACGGATCTGGGGCGCCGACGAACATACCACGATCTTTTTCGGTTTCAGCCGGTCGAGTATCCGAATGATGCTCTGCCGCAGCGTCGTCCCGCGCACGATCGAATCGTCGATGATCACCAGATTGTCCACCCCGGCACGGATCGTGCCATAGGTGATGTCGTAAACGTGCGCCACCAGGTCGTCGCGCTCGTTGTCCTGCGTGATGAACGTCCGCATCTTGACATCCTTGATCGCCACCTTTTCGATCCGGGGCTTGAAACGCAGGATCTCCTTGAGCCGGGCTTCGGTCAGCCTGCCGTTCTCTTCCAGAATATGTTGCGCACGGACGCCCTGGCAGTATTCGTCCAGTCCTTCGACCAGGCCGAAAAAAGCGCTCTCGGCCGTATTCGGAATATAGGAAAACACCGTATTTTCGATGTCGTAATCAATACTTTTCAAAATCTGCGGCACAAGCTGCCGTCCGAGCTGCTTGCGCTCGCGGTAAATATCTTGGTCGCTGCCCCGCGAGAAATAGATCCGCTCGAACGAACAGGGCCGGATCGGCCGCGGCGCGGTAAACGGATCGACCGATACATCTCCGTCGCGTCGCACGATCAAAGCGTGGCCCGGCGTCAGCTCCCGGATATCTTCGTACCCGAGGTTGAATGTCGTCTGAATCACCGCGCGCTCCGAAGCGGCGACGACGATCTCGTCGTCGCAATAGTAGAACGCCGGACGGATTCCGGACGGGTCCCGCATGATAAACGCGTCGCCATGGCCGATCACCCCCGCCATCGCATATCCCCCGTCCCAACGGCGGGCCGACAGCGACAATACTTCCTTAAGGTCGATGTGCTTGGCCAGCATTTCGGTGACGTCGTGCTTCGAATAGCCTTTATCTTTAAAATAGCGGTACTTATCGTCGTTTTCACGATCGAGGAAATGACCGATGCGCTCGAGAATCGTCACCGTATCGGTTTTTGCGGGCGGATATTGCCCCAACTCGATCAGCCGGTCGAACAATTCGTCGATATTGGTCAGGTTAAAATTCCCGGCCAGCACCAGGCTCCGCGTCATCCAGTTGTTCTCGCGCGAGACCGGGTGCACGTTCTCGATGTCGTTTTTGCCGAAAGTCCCGTAACGCAGGTGTCCCAGAAAAATCTCGCCGGTAAACTCCACCTGTTTTTTCAGCAGCAGCGGATCTTGCAGCACCTGCGGGTTCTTCGCGACCGCTTCGTTGATCCGGACGTCGATCTGCTGAAAAATATCCTTGATCGGAGCGGCTCCGTTCGAACGCACCCGGTTGATATAAACGCATCCGGGTTCCGGGTACAGCTTGATGTTGGCCACTCCCGCGCCGTCCTGTCCCCGGTTGTGCTGCTTCTCCATCAGGATATGCATTTTGTTAAGTCCGTAGAACGAGGTGCCGTACTTTTTCAGGTAGTAATCGGCCGGCTTGAGCAGGCGGATAAAGGCAATGCCGCACTCGTGTTTGATCGAATCGCTCATAATGTCGTATAAATAAATCGGGTTCCTGTGGAAAACCCGCGAAATCCGCGGATAGACACGCGTCAAAGGTATTTATTTTTGACTTGACAAACAATACCCCGTTGTCGGATAAACGTTTCACGCCGGCCAAAAATTGCGGCGACTTTTCTCCCTGCGAACCGATTGCGCTTACGCACACGTTTTGCAAACGCCGGAACCGGCTCTGTCCCGGAACAAAATTTCATTTTCCGCACGACGCTCCCCGTTTCCGGCACGGGGCCGTATCGCGCACCGGAACGGGCCGGGATACGGCGGAGACTTTGTTTTGAAAACAGCGAATAAAATATTAATTTTAGTCGGTCGGCACCGATAAAACTGTTCGCATGAAAAAATTCCGAGTTTTATAGCTGGTTTGCTCCGTTCGTATTATGCGCTTGCGAAGATAAAGAGAAAAACATATTAAAAACCCGCCGAAAGATTACTTAGGAGGATATATTTTGATAGACGTTATTTCAAAAGAAAAATTCGGGAAATTTACCGTCCAAACCCGATTGGACGTCGTAATCCGCCGTTTTTCGAAGAAAAGCCGTACCTACAAAAAACTCTTTTTGCGGCATACGGCTGAAAACCTGTCGGGCGGCTCCGGCATATGCGATGTCTTCGGCCTCGCGACGGATCACATAAACTTATACGGTTATAAATATTTATGATCGCGGATCGTTTGCTATTTTTCCGATCTCCGCGTATCTTTGTACTGGAAAGCAGAGACATAACGAAATCATTTACTATAAAAGCTTAAAGAAATGGGAAAAAGTATCAAAGGCACGAAAACCGAACAGAACCTGTTGAAATCTTTCGCCGGGGAGTCGCAGGCACGGAACCGTTACGTATTTTTCGCAAGCGTAGCCAAAAAAGAGGGCTTCGAACAGATCGCCGGCGTATTCGCCGAAACGGCCGAACAGGAAAAGGAACACGCCAAGCGATTCTTCAAATTCCTGGAAGGAGGCATGGTCGAGATTACGGCGAGTTATCCGGCCGGCGTAATCGGAACAACTAAAGAGAATCTCGCAGCCGCGGCAGCCGGAGAAAACGAAGAGTGGACGGATCTCTACCCGACGTTCGCCGATGTGGCCGATCAGGAAGGATTCCCGGTGATCGCCGCCGTTTTCCGCTCGATTGCCACCGTCGAAGCCGAGCACGAAAAACGCTACCGCGCGCTGTTGGCCCGCGTCGAAGCCGACAAAGTTTTCGAACGCGACGAAGAGATCGAATGGCAGTGCCGCAACTGCGGTTACATCCACAAAGGCAAGAAAGCGCCCGCAAGCTGCCCTTCCTGCGCTCACCCGCAAGCCTACTTCGAACCGAAAAAGAACAATTATTAATCGACGGTTCGTACGAATCTCGTACAAAACGGCGGAGAATCCGAGGATTCTCCGCCGTTTTTATTCTTTTTCCCGAAGCATCCGTCACCGCGCTTCCAGCAACCCGACGATCCCGGCCGAACTGGTGAACAGGCAACGGTTCCGATCGAGCGGCACGACCGTACTGATCAGCGAGTTATCGACCTTATGCCGCCACAGCACGCTGCCGTCCGACGCGTCGAGCGCATAGACCTCCCCGTTCATCGTGCTTCCGAAGACGACCCCGTCTTTTTCCTGCGGCATCGACGGCGCGATTTCATAACCGAAACCCACGTACGACGCCCACCGTTTTTCAGGCCGGTCGCCGCGTGTGGAAAAGCATACGACGCTGTCCCGCATCGTTTTGCTGTACACTTTCGACGAATCTTCGGAGAGCCCTACGGTTTCGCGCACGGTCGATTCGGCGGTACGCCACAGCGTCCGGCCGGTCGAAGCGTCGATCGCCGACAACACCCGGTCGGGAGCCGCTATGAAAATCCGTCCGGCGGTTGCCACCGGCCAGACCGCGGCGGGCGAATAGTGCATACCACGACGCCCGTCGCTCCATGACCACAGTAAGCGTCCGTCGGAACGGTCCAACGCATACAGGCGGTCGTCCCAGGCTCCGAAAATCACTTTGCCGTCGTAAACCAACGGACGCGTTTCGACGTATCCGTTCGTCCCGGTAAACGTCCATACCTCCCGGCCCGTACGCACGTCGATCGCCCGGAACGTCCGGTCGCTGCAACCGATGTAGGCTACTCCGCCGTCGATCGTCACGGCGCCGAGCACCGCTTCCGAAGTTTCGACCTTCCAGCGCAATTTCCCCTTTTTCGCGTCTATTCCGTAAATATTGCCGTCGGCAGACCCGAACACGACCGTTCCGTCGGCTGCGGCCGGCGTTCCGATGATCCGATTTTTCGCGGCGAACCGCCACAGCAGCCTGCCATCCGCGGCATCGAGGCAATTCAACAGTCCGAGGTCGTCGCCCACGTACACCCGCCCGTCGCAAAGCACCGGCGACGAATAGATCGCATTGCCGATCGGGGTCATCCACGTCTCTTTCACTCTGCCGTACCGCGCGTTGATCGAAAAGTCGGGGCGCACATATCCGGCGGTATCTGCGGTAAAATAGGTATCTTTCAACGAATACGCGCCCCATCGCTGGGGTCCGGCCCCGATCTTCCGCTCGTAAACGATCACCGAATCGGCCGTCACTTCGAATTCCGAATATCCGCCGAACGGCTCGCCGCCCCGTAGCGTCGAACGGCAGATGAAAGCCGGAATACCGTCGTAATCGGCCAGCCGGTTGGTATGGTAATGCCCGCCGATAAACGCCCGGATATCGTATTTGCGGACGGCATCGGTCACCGTGTACCAATTATCGACGTCGCCCTTCATCATCGGGTAATGCGTAACCAGAAAAACCGGCCGTTCGGTTCCGTAGTCCGCAAGCTCCTTTTCGAGCCAGCTAACGTCCTGCGGCGCGACGTGCCCTTCGGCCATCCGGATCACCGGCCCCGTATTGAACCCAAGAAACAGGTAATCCCCGTACTCGAACCGGAAACGGTCGGAACCGAAAATGCGCCCGAAAGCGGTCGCTCCGGACTCGCTCCACTTGGTTTCGTGATTCCCGGAAGTAACGTAATATTTCAGTTTCAGCCCGTCGAGGATCGCTTTGGCTTTCCGCAGCGAGGCATCGTCTCCGTAATCGGTGAAATCGCCCGAAACGATTACGAAGCTCAGTCCCGGCGTCGCATTGATCTGATCGACGGCATGTCGCAAGTCGTTGGCGGCCAGCGAATCGGCCGTGACGTGCAGATCGCTCATCAGCGCAAAACGGAATCCTTCCGCACGGGCCGACACAACGGCCAGCAACAAAACGGCAAACAACATTCTTTTCATAACCCGCAATATTTTAAACCTTCTACAAAGGTAACGGATTCCGGGCATTTTCGCCGGAGAAACGAACGAAAAAATACGGGATTCGCCGAATTAGGCTCATTCAGGCGCAAAAACACCGGAATACGATTCTTGGCATCTGCTTTGTACCTGTCTGTCAACAAATACAATCGAACCAAACTAAATCTGTTTCTATGAAAGTATTCGACTTTTTAAAACCGGTTAGGCTGATCGTGCTGTCAGCCCTAATTTTTTGCTGTTCCCTGGCGGCGTATGCGCAGGGCGACGCAAAACTGTTGACCGGCCGCGTAACGGATACCCAGGGGCAACCCCTGATCGGGGCCAGCGTTCTGATCAAGGGCGACATCAACCGGGGCACGTACGCCGGCGCGGACGGAACCTTCTCCCTCGACGTAAAACCGGGCGACGTCCTGGTATTTTCGTACATCGGGTACAAAGAGCAAGAAATCCCTTACACGGGACAAGCCTCGCTCAACGTGACACTCCAGGACAGCGCCACCGACCTGGACGCCGTGGTAGTCGTAGGATACGGCGTACAGCGCAAGCGAGACGTGACGGGTTCCATCGCGTCGATCAAAGGAAGCGAACTGGCGACGACCGTTGCGGCGGCCAACCCGCTGCAAGGCCTGCAGGGCAAGGTGGCCGGCGTCGAAGTGGTGCAGAACAGCGCGCCGGGCGGCGCGCCGCAAATCCGCGTGCGCGGCGTCAGTTCGTTCACCAACTCCGATCCGTGCTACGTCGTGGACGGTCTGATCATGGACAATATCTCGTTCCTCAACCCGAACGAGGTCGAGTCGATGGAGGTGCTCAAAGACGCTTCGGCAACGGCGATCTACGGTTCGCGCGGCGCCAACGGCGTGATCATCATCACCACCAAACAGGGCCGCAAGAACCAACCCGTGCAACTGACCATGGACGCCAACGTCAGCGTATCGCAGATGGAACGCTACCTCGACTACGCCGACGCAGGGCAATACCTCTACCTGCAGAACCGCAGGGTGATGGCGCAGAACGCCGCCGACGGGACTTCGATCTCCCTGCCCTACACGCAGCAGCAAATCGACGCGGCCGGACGCGGAACGGACTGGCAGCGCGAAATCACGCAACTGGCCGTAACGCAGAACTACAACGTCAACTTGGTGGGCGGCGGCGAAAAAACGACCTACGGCCTCTCTTCGGGTTATTTCAATCAGGAAGGCGTGATGAAAAGCTCCGGGTACGAACGGGCCAACGTCAAGCTGTCGAACACTTACGACCTGACCAAATGGGCGACCATCGGAAGCAATATCTCCTACATCTACGAACGGCGCAACAGCCAGGGATCGAATCTCGCGAGCGCGCTGCGCGCCCTGCCGACGGCTCCGGTGATGGACCCGGACGACCCGTCGAAATTCTTCGGCCCGGTCGACGAGATCGGAAAATCGGGCAATCCGGTAGCCAACCTGTACTACAACAGCGACAACTATACGAACTATTACAAGACGATCGCCAACTTTTTCGTCAAGCTGGAACCGGTCAAGAACCTCGTTTTCCAATCCTCTTATACGCTGAACAATTCCAACTCCGAGGGCAAAAGCTTCCTGCCGAAATACGAAGTCAACGTCGACCAACGGCGTACCGACAACGAACTGAGCGTCAACCAGAGCCGCACGTTCAACTGGTTGAACGAAAATACGCTCTCCTACTCGTTCGAAAAGAACAAACATGCGTTCAGCGCGCTGGTCGGCATCACCTTCCAGAAAACCACCTCGCAAGATCAGAGTCAGAAGATTCTGGGCATGCCCGACGTGGCATGGAAAAACCGCGACCTGTGGTACACCGGGCTCGGACAAGCCTCTACGCTGACCGGAACCACCGGCGGCGCGGTTTTCACCTACCTTTCGTATCTGGCTCGCGTCAATTACAACTATGACAACAAATACCTGATAACCGCCACGGTGCGTACCGACGGATCGTCGCGCTTTCCGGTCAACGGTCGCTACGGAACGTTCCCGGCCGTCGGCGTCGGCTGGGCGATGCACGAAGAGAACTGGCTGAAAAACGTCGGCTGGCTGAACCAGTTGAAACTGCGCTCCAGCTACGGCGTGGTAGGCTCCGACGCCGGTATCCCGAACAATATTCAGACGGCTTACGTGAACCGGGTCAACGGCGTATTCGGCCGCGATCCCGCGAGCGTGACCACTTCGGAAGTGCTCGATATGGTGATCGACTACGGCCTGCACTGGGAAGAGGCGCGGCAGTTCGACCTCGGGCTCGATTTCCGCGCGCTGAACAACCGCCTGACGCTGGAATTCGACTATTATATCAAAACGACGGCCAATATCCTGACCAACATCACGCTGCCGGGCATCAGCGGTTCGACCTACTCGCCGCTGTCGAACATCGCCAAGGCGCGTAACACCGGCATCGAATTCAACATCGGATGGCGCGAAAACCGGGGCGACTTCTCGTACGACCTGTCGCTGATCGGGACGACGCTGAAAAACAAGGTCGTTTCGGTGAACCAGAACCTGCCGCCGCTCGAAAACGGCGCGAACGTCACGAAGGTCGGCTACCCGATCGGCGGTTTCTGGGGCTACGAGGTGCTCGGCATCTACCAGAACAAGCAGATCATCGAAGAGACCGCGTCGATCGACGGCGCGACGCCCGGCGACCTGTGGTACAAGGATCAAAACGGCGACGGCGTGATCGACAAGGACGACCGTATCTACATGGGCAGCTACCTGCCGAAAGTGACTCTCGGGCTGAACATGCGCTTCGCCTACAAGGGCGTCGACCTCGAAATGGATCTCTATTCGAGCCTCGGGAACAAAATTTACAGCACCCGCCGTCAGACGCTCGGCGTCTCGCCGTACAACGTGACGACCGACTACCTGCACTCGTGGGTCGGCGAAGGATCGACCAACAAGACCACGCGCGTACTGCTCGACGGCCCCGGGACGAACAACCAATACAGCCAGTATTACGTAGAAAACGGCAGCTATTTCAAGATCCGGAACCTGACCCTCGGTTACACGTTCCCGCAGCGGATCTCGTCCAAAATGAAGATGCGCAACCTAAGAGTCTACTTCTCAGTGCACAACCTGTGGACGGCGACCAATGCAACCTCGTACTCGCCTGAAATATCGGGTCCGCCCAACGGTGCCGGTATCGACAGTTTCGACGGCACTTATCCGCCTTCGCGCATGTATTCGTTCGGTATCAGCATCGGTATTTAACCTCTTAAAAACAGGAAACAATGAAAAGGATTACCATCTATTTATCCATACTGGCCGCAGGGCTGAGCCTGAGTTCCTGCGACGGCTTCCTCGACCAACCGGCGCAGGGGCAGATGACCGAAGGCGACTTTCTCGGCAACAGCAATTCCGCTGCGAGCCTGACCAACAGCATCTATGCGACCTACCGCGAAGGAAGCACCTACGAAACGACCGGTTCGTGGATCGGCGACCTGTGCTCGGACAACGCGCTGCGCGGCAGTTCGATGTCCGACGGCGGCGGCACGATCTACAACAACGGCACCAACCAGTTCCAGAACCTGTCCGGACTCACCGGAAGTTCCGCCTTTCTGAACTGGCTGTGGCTGAACGCCTATACCGGCATCGGCCGGGCCAACACCGCGCTGAGAACCATCGACACGTTCGAAGGGCTCGCCCCACGACAAAAAGAGATCCTGCAGGGCGAAGCCTGCTTCAATCGCGCATGGTTCTACTTCGTCGTGCTGAAACTATGGGGTAAAGGCCCGATCGTTCCGCTCGAAACGCTCTCCGGCGCCGAACAGGCCGCTCTGAAAATTTCCGACCGCACGGCGCTGTACGACACCATCGTAGCCGATCTGCAAATCGCGCTGAAAATGCCCGACAAAGCCGAATCCGCCAAATGGTATCCGACCTCGTGGTACGGCCGCGCCCACAAGGGCTCGGCTCAGGGACTGCTGGCCAAAGTGCTGCTGTACCGCGCCGCCGACGATCCGGCCAACGCCATGCAATATTATCAACAGATCGTACAGATAGTCAAAGACATGGAATCTTCGACCGACGGATACGACCTGATCGCCGTCGATAACATCTTTACGAAAGCGGGCGAATACAGCGTCGAATCGGTATTCGAAATCGGGGCGGCCAGCTTCACGACCTCCGACGGAGCATACCAGGGCTGGCAGTTGCTCGGCACCCGCGGCGAACCGAACTGGGGTTGGGGATACATCGCGCCGTCGCTGAACCTCGTACAATCGTACGAACCGGGCGACAAACGCAAAGACAACGACATCATCTATGGCAAAACGACCATATACAGCGGCATGGTACAGACCCAAAGCGTGATCGACGGCACGACAATCATCGGCGCCTACAGCGAAAGCGACCCGAACTCGGTCAGCAACGGCTACCCGAACCGCTTCTGCCGCAAAGGCTACCAGCCGCGGCCGGTCGTAGGGGGTAACGAAAACTACGGCGGCAACATCCGAATGATGCGCTGGGCCGAAGTGCTGCTGATCGGCGCCGAAGCGGCCGTCCGTACCGGCGACGCGAAAGCGTCGACCTGGTACAACGCCGTCCGCACCCGCGCGGGACTCGCCTCGAAAGAGCCGACGCTCGAAAACATTTGGGAAGAGAAGCGGATCGAACTGTCGATGGAACGCGACCGTTACTTCGACCTGGTACGGATCGACAAGATGCAACCGGGCTATTTCGCCGCGAAGGTATGGGCCAAAATCCAGTCCGAACAACAGGGCCTCGAAGAGATGAAAGCGCAAGGCTTGGCCCCGGCATCGACCACGCTGCCGCTGCCGCCGGCTTCGCCCGTAGTCGTTCCGAAAAATTACGTAATGCCGGTGCCGAACGAACAGATCCTGCTGATGAACAACCTCAAACAGAATGACGGCTATTAATCGGACATCGATGAAAAAAACGGGACTCCTGCTGTCGTTGCTGACGCTGCTGTGGTACTGCGGCGCGGCGCAGACTCCGGTGCAGACCGACTTGCGCAGTTTCCTTCCGGCCGTCGGCCGGATCGAGGCCGCGGGGTACGACTCGCACGTGGAACTGCGCTGGCCGGCGGTATCCGGCGCGGAAAGCTACGCGGTATACCTGCTGCGCGACGGCAAAAAGTCGCTGCGCGGAGAGACCCCGAACCTCTATTACCTCGACTTCGTCGCCGGACTCGGCCGCAACGCAGTCTATACGTACCGTGTGGCGGCGCTCGGCGCCGACGGAAAACAGCTTTCGGAAACCCCGCAGGTTTCGGCCGCGATCTCGGACTTTTCGGACGAACAGCTCCAACAAATGGTGCAGCGTTACACGTTCCGCTATTTCTGGGATTTCGCCGATCCGCTGACCGGCCTCGCCTACGAACGTTCGAACGACAAACGGGCGGACTGCATCACCACCGGCGGCTCCGGTTTCGGCGTCATGGGGATCGTAGCGGGCGTACGCAACGGGTTCGTAACACGTCCGGAGGCAGTCGCACGGCTTACGAAAATCGTCGGGGCGCTCGAAAAACTGCCGCGTTTCCACGGCGCATGGGCGCACTGGTATAACACACGCACCGGACAGCCGTACCATTTCAGCGAAAAGGACAACGGCGGCGACCTGGTCGAAACGGCGTTTCTCGTACAGGGATTGCTGGCCGCACAAGGCTATTTCGACGGCAACGACGCCGCAGAGAAAGCGTTGCGCGACCGGATCGAACAACTGTGGCGCGAGGTGGAATGGAGCCATTATACGCAGGGACAGAACGCCCTGTACTGGCATTGGTCGCCGGACTACGGCTTCGCAATGAACCATCCGATCAAAGGGTACGACGAAACGTTCGTCACCTACATCCTTGCAGCCGCATCGCCGACCTTTCCGATCGACAAGAAGGTCTACGACGACTGCTGGGTCAACCGCAAGGAGGGCGAGTTCTTCTGCGCGACCGATTTCTACGGCATCATGCTGCCGCTCGGCAAACGGGCGCAGATGGGCGGGCCGCTGTTCTGGGTGCACTACTCGTACACGGGACTCGACCCGCGCGGGCTGGCCGACCGGTTTGCAAACTACTGGGAACAGAACCGCCGCTATACGCTGGTCGACCGCGCCTACTGCATCGACAACCCGTACCGTTGGGTGGGATACGGCCCCGATTTCTGGGGCCTGACCGCATGCGACGCGCTGCCGGAAGGCTACCGGGCGCACACGCCCGGCGTCGGCGAGGACTTCGGGACGATCGCACCTACCGCCGCCTTGTCGTCGATGCCGTACACGCCCGAAGAGTCGATGGCCGTCCTCAAAAACCTCTACCGCAACCTCGGGTCCGTCGCGTTCGGAATCATGGGATTCTACGACGCGGTGAATCTGAGCCTCGGCGAACCCCGTTCGACGGAAAGCTACATCGCCATCGACCAGGGTCCGATCCTGGTGATGATCGAAAACCACCGCAACGCGACCGTTTGGAACGCCTTTATGAAAAAGAACGACATCCGGCGCGGACTCGACCGGCTCGGCTTTACGATCAACCACAAAACCATCGAATACACAAAATGAAACTTATGACCAACCTGAAAAATATCCTGTTTACCGCCTGCGCGGCGCTGCTGACGCAGGGCTGTCACATGACTGCCGATCGCGGCATATCGACCGACGGAGCGCGGCATTTCTTCGCCGACCGGCAGATCGACCGCCGGGTCGATTCGGTGATGCGCCTGATGACGCTCGACGAGAAGATCGGTCAGCTCGTACTCTATTCGAGCCATTTCACCACGACCGGCCCGACACTGCCCAAGAACGTCGAAGAGGCGATCCGCAACGGCACCTGCGGCAATATTTTCAACGCGCACGTTCCCGAATACAACCGGGAACTGCAACGGGTTGCCGTCGAGGAAACGCGGATGCACATTCCGCTGCTGTTCGGCTACGACGTGATCCACGGCATGAAAACGATCTTCCCGATCAACCTCGGCATGTCGTGCTCGTGGGATCTGCAAGGTATCGAAAACTCGGCCCGCGTAGCGGCGCGCGAGGCGATCGCATCGGGGCTGAACTGGACGTTCTCGCCGATGGTGGACATCACCCGCGATCCGCGCTGGGGACGCGTTTCGGAAGGATCGGGCGAAGACACCTACCTCGGATCGTTGATCGCGATCGCGATGGTACAGGGCTACCAGGGAACGACTCCCGAGGCGCTCGCCTCCGACACGACGATCCTGGCCTGCGTAAAACATTTCGCCGCCTACGGAGCTCCGGAAGCGGGGCGCGATTACAATACGGTGGATCTCACCGACCGCACGCTGCGCGAAACCTACCTGCCTCCGTATAAGGCGGCCGTAGACGCAGGCGTAGGAACGGTGATGGCCGCATTCAACGATATCGACGCCGTGCCGGCCCACGCCAGCCAATACCTGATGCAGCAGATCCTGCGCAAAGAGTGGGGATTCAACGGTTTCGTGGTGTCGGACTTCACCGGGATCAACGAACTGGTTCCGCACGGCGTAGCGGCCGACAGCTCGCTGGCCGGCCAACTGGCGATCGAGGCCGGGATCAACATGGATCTGCAGGGCGACGTTTACCACCGTTTCCTGAAATGGCTCGTCGAAACGGGCATGGTTCCGCAGAAACAGGTCGACATCATGTGCGCCGAAGTGCTGCGCGTGAAATTCGCGCTCGGTCTTTTCGACGATCCGTACAAATACCACGACCTGCAAGCAGCCGAAAAAGAATTTTACAAACCGGCGAACCTCGCAGCGGCCCGCGACATGGCCTGCAAGTCGATGGTGCTGCTGAAGAACGACAAGGAAGCGCTGCCGATCGCCGCAGGGAAAAAGATCGCGTTGATCGGACCGTTCGCCGACGCCCGGCTCGACCTGCTCGGATCGTGGTACGGACAGGGACAAGCCGACAAGGTCGTTTCGATTCTTACCGGACTTAAAGAGCGTTTCGGGGCCGACAAGGTGATTTATACGAAAGGTTCCGAACCCGATAAGGACGACCGCAGCGGATTCGCCGCCGCGCTCAATGCCGCCCGTTCGGCCGATAAAGTCGTAATGGCGGTGGGCCATCCGGGCTTCTGGAGCGGCGAGGCGACGAGCCTGACTTCCATTCGGATCCCGGCTATCCAGCAGGAATTGATCCGGGAAGTCGCCCAAAGCGGCAAACCGCTGATCCTCGTCCTGCTGAACGGACGTCCGCTCGACCTGTCGTGGGAAAGCACCGTAGCCGACGCGATCGTCGAAGCGTGGTATCCGGGTACCGAAGGGGGACATGCCGTAGCCGACGTGCTGTCGGGCGACTTCAATCCCTGCGGCAAACTGACGATGACCTTCCCGCGCAACCTCGGTCAGGTGCCGATCCATTACGACGCGAAAAATACCGGCCGGCCGTACACGCCGGGACAGGGCGAACAACACTACGTTTCGCGCTACCTGAACGAACCGACCGCCACGCCGCTGTATCCGTTCGGCTACGGCCTCAGCTACACGACGTTCGAATACTCCGACCTGAAGGTCGCTCCGGAAAAGACCGACATGAAACAGCCCGTAGCCGTAACCGTTACGGTCAAGAACACCGGCAAGGTACGCGGCACGGAGGTCGTACAGCTCTACGTGCGCGACCTGGTAGCCAGCGTAACCCGTCCGACGCGGCAGTTGAAAGGGTTCGAACGGGTAACGCTGGAGCCGGGCGAAAGCCGCGAAGTCAGCTTCACGATTACGTCCGACGCGGTCGGCTTTTACCGGCAGGACATGAGCTTCGGCTACGAGCCCGGCGACTTCAAAGTATGGGCCGGCGGCAGCTCGGACGCCGCGCTCGAGGGTTCCTTCGAAATCACGAAATAAGCAAACAATCCACTCCTATTTAAAATGAATATTATGAAAACATTCAGACTACTTGCGATCTGCGCGCTGGTTCTGGCGGCCGGCTGCGGCAAAGACCCCAAAATAGACAAGGTTTACAATACGGTCTATATCAACTCGGCCGCAAGCTCGTTCCAGGGCAGCTTGACACAAGGTCAGGCGGTCGCACAGGGCACCAAAATCACGCTGGCCTATACCAACGGTCTCGGTAAGAGCGCCCAAGTGCTGCTGCCGGAGGTCAACGGACTGTACTGCGATCCGATCGACGTGCGGCTGGCTTCGCCGACCTCTTCGGACAACGGGAACGGAACCGTCGAGATCCCCGTCTCGGGAACCCCGACTGCATCGGGCAGCATGAACCTGCGGCCGGTGATCCGCGTCGGCGAATACGAAGTGTTCATCTCGATCCCCGCGACCGTAACGCCGGCCATTGCGCTCGACGCCGCGGCAAGCGTCGTTACCGGCACGTTCCGCATCGGACAGGCCATCGCCAACGGCAACATCGCGCTGCACTATACGTCGTATGCGAACCAGGAAGTAACCGTTTCGGCAGACGAGGTATCCGGTATTTCAATCGCGGAGTTCACCGCATCGCTACCGGCTGCGCCTTCGGGCGGCACGCTCGACGTCCCGGTAACAGGAACGCCGTCCGACTACGGAACGAAGACCCTGAAAATAACTATGACGCAGGGAGATAACACCTATACGGCGGACATTCCGGTCGAAATCGCGGGCGATATCGCACTCGACGCCGCCGGCAGTACCGTAACCGGCACCCTGTCGAAAGGCGTCGAACTCTCCGACGTCAAAATCGCGCTGCATTACACGGCCGCCGAAGAGCAGCAGGCGACGATCAGCATCGACCTGACCAACGGCATCAGTTGCAGCGCATTCGACGCGACGCTGCCGGCTGCCGAAGACGGAACGGTGGACGTGCCGTTGTCCGGAACTCCGGTTTCGGACGGTGTAACGAACCTCGTGGTCATCGTTAAGATCGGCTCGACGAATTACACCGCGACCATTCCGGTCACCGTCCTGTCCGATGTTCCGGGCATTCCGTTCGAACCGGAGACCTTCACTTACCAGGGACTCGAATACACCACCATCTTCATCGACGTCAACGGTAACGGCTACGTCGATCCGGGCGACGTCTGGCTCGACCGCAACATCGGAGCCGCTTCGGCCGATCCGGGCGCTTACGGCGCCGACGGCATCAACGCCGCTTCGATCGGCCAGATGTTGCAATACGGCAAGCCGTACGGAGCCACCGCATTCGACGCTTCCTACCAGATCGATTACGACGCTATCGGCGAATGGACGGTCTGCCCGGAAGGGTACGCCGTACCGACACTGGATCAGTTCAACGCCGCCATCGCGAAAGTAACCGGAGGAACGATCAGCGGCAACGGGGTTTCGGGCAACGCAGGCATCACGCTGACGCTGATGAACTCCGTGATGAAGCTGCCGATTGGCGGTTGGCTGACCAACGGCGACACGCAGCCGCAGGCTTACGGCGAAGCGGCCGCTTACTGGACGTCGAGCAAGGGCAGCAACACCGCCCCGTGGAAAGTCGATATCAACAACAGTTCGGCGTCGAATACCGGAGCCAACTGGGCCGATGCGGCCTGGCAATTGCCGGTACGCTGCATCAAGAAATAAGCCTTACCGGAAAAATACAGCGAAGAGGGATGGCCCGCAAGGATCGTCTCTCTTCGTTTCAACCGCTAAAAAACACTGAAAAATGAATATTTTGCAAAAAACGGGGGTCGTCCTGTCGCTGCTGCTGGCCGCAGCCTGCTCGAAAGACGATTCGGAAGGATTTATCCCGCCCCCCACTCCGCCCGACATGGACGAAACGCTGCTGAACGATCTCCAGCGCACGCATTTCAACTTCTTCTGGAAACTGACCAACACGGCGAACGGACTGGTTCCCGACCGGGCCAGCGCGACGAACAACGAAGCGATGAGCAGCATCGCCGCCACCGGATTCGGCCTGACGGCCTACATCGTCGGCGTCGAACGCGGCTTCGTCACGCGCGACGAAGCGGCCCAACGGACGGTCGTCACGCTACGGACGTTCAACGATGCGCCGAAAGGCACCGACCCGGTATTTTCGGCCGGATACAAGGGATTCTTCTATCATTTTCTGAACCGGAACACCAGTCTCCGGGAAGGACAGAACGAACTCTCGACGATCGACACCGGACTGCTGATGGCCGGTATCCTGTCCGCCCAGACCTATTACGACCGGGACAATGCCGTAGAAAACGAAATCCGGCGGTTGGCCGACGAACTGTACCGCGCAGTGGACTGGAAATGGGCGATGAACGAGGGCGAACTGATGAGTCTCGGCTGGACTCCCGAATCCGGCTTCCAACCGTACACCTGGCAGGGTTACAACGAAGCCATGATCCTCTACATCCTCGCAATCGGCTCGCCCGAGACCGACAAAAAACTCGACGGCAGCGTATGGAACCGCTGGACGGCTACCTACAATTACAGCAGTTTCCAGAACTACGAGATGGTGAACTTCTCGCCGCTGTTCGGGCACCAGTATTCGCACATGTGGATCGATTTCGCAGGGATCAAGGACGCCTTCATGCGCTCCAAACCGGGTCTCGATTATTTCGAAAATTCCCGGCGAGCCACGCTGGCCAACCGTAGCTACTGCATCGAAAATCCGAGTAAATACGTCGGATACGGCGCCGATATCTGGGGACTCACCGCCTGCGACGGGCCGGGAGCCGGCACCTACGGCAAATGGGCGTACCACGCCCGCGGAGCTTCGGCCGCCGGCATCGCCGACGACGGCACGATCGCCCCGACGGCAGCCGGCGGATCGTTCCCGTTTACTCCGACGGAATCCTACGCCGCGCTGAAAGCGATGAAAAGCTACAAAAACGGGGCGCTCTACACCGACTACGGCTTTCTCGACTCGTTCAATCCGAGTGAAGATTGGATCGACGGATGGTGGCTCGGCATCGATCAGGGCCCGATCCTGGTCATGCTCGAAAACTACCGCACGCAACTGATCTGGAAACTGATGAAAAAGAACGCCTACATCGTAAACGGATTGAAAGGAGCCGGATTCACCGGCGGATGGTTGAACTGACGGCACGATCTCCCGCCGGGAAACGGTGCCCGTTTCCGTTCTCAAAAAATATCCGGGCCGATGGGCCCGGATATTTTTAACGGCATTCCGCCTACATCCGCCGGTACTGGGTCGGAGAGACTCCGGTATGCTGCTTGAAATATTTGCCGAAAAAAGACTGGTTCGCGAAATTCAGCGCTTCGGACACTTGCAGGATCGTCAAAGTGGTCGATTTCAGCAAGGCCTTGGCTTCGAGAATCACATAATCGTCGATCCACGCGCCGGCCGATTTTCCGGTAAGTCCCTTAACCACGTTCGACAGATGCTTTGGCGTCAGACAAAGTTTGTCGGCATAAAAGGTCACACTACGCTGGGCTTTATAATGATCCCGGACCAGATGAATGAACTGTTCGAACACTTCGTCCCGACGCGTTTTCACCTGCCGTCCGACGGCGGGAGCATGACGGTTCATGATATTGCCCAATTCGTAAAAAAGAGCATGGAACAGGCTCTTGGCGATCTCGCGACGGAAACAGTTGTCTCGCATGTTGACTCTCTGGCGCAAGAACGAACAGTATTCCAGAACGGAAACCACCTCTTCGGGTTTCAGCGGAATCCGGGGATCTTCTTTGATCCGCAACAGGGTCGGCAGGAACTGCCGGTAAGACAGGATCGCTTCCTGGGCGAACTTGATCGAAACGGCGAACACGCAACACAAAAAATCGTCGCTCCGCTGGTGTTGCTGGACGATCTGGTCGGCCAGGACAATCACCATGTCGTTCGCTCCGAACGTATACTCTTTCAGGTCGATGCTCATCCGCGTAGTTCCCCGGAGGCAAATCGCCATCATTCCCATTTCGAGCCGGCTCGGATAATCGAGCACCGGCAGGTCGCTGGAATTTTCAAAAATGGCGAAATCGTTCTTGATCGATGTGATAAGATCGATTTCGGTCTCCAGTATCGACATATTGACTTTCTTTACACCCTCTTCTTTCATACCGCGCCTTCATTTATATTTTGCAAAATTATAATTATATTCCGTACGCCTGTTCGAAAACGACTTTCAGAACAATTATTCGGCGAAAACGAACTTTTCAAACCGGGCCGTTTATCCACATTTGCAAAATGTTTTATACGCATTTTTTTTACTGACAGGCATATAATGCAGCCGACACGATTACAAACGCCGTATTACCGCATCCGGAGCGGTGTAAAAAAGGATAATTTCATGCAGGAAAAGACTCCAGACAAGCCTATTTCACGGTACCGGCAATTCTCACAATACGGCACCGCCTTTGCCCATATCAGGCGCAACGATCCCGAAAACGCTTCCGGACAGGAATATATCGCCGGCAAATCCGCAACCGAAACGACATGACCAATAAACTCCTGGCGCTGCTGCTGCCCGCCGCGCTGACGATCGCGCAGATCGCCGAAGCCAAGAAACCGCGGCAAATACCCGATTGGTACCCCGACAAAGACAGCCTTTACCGGGCTGTGGAATCGATCCCGCCGTTCGGCATCTACAAAGACAACTACATCGTCACCGGAACCAGTTTTTCGGGAGGCCGCGTCACGAAAGACAATTCGGACGCCAAATTCCAGATCAGCCTGCGGCACCGGCTGATCAAAAGCATCCTCCCGCTGCACACCTACCTGTTTCTGACCTATACGCAAAAATCGTTCTGGGAGATCTACAAGGATTCGAAACCGTTTTACGAAAACAATTATAACCCGACGCTCGGTTTCGGGATGCCGATCACCCGGGGCGACAAAGTGGTCGGAGTAGGTTTCCTACAGTTCGAACACGAATCGAACGGGCGCGACAGCATTTGGTCGCGCAGCTGGAACCGAATCACCCTTCAGGCGATTTACGAGATCGATCCGCATTTCACGGTACAGGCCAAATTCTGGATCCCGTTCGCGCTGTCGGACAATCCGCACATCGTCCGCTACGCCGGCTACGGACAGGTCGCCGGAACCTACAAGACCCGTAACGAGCGGTTCCGCTTTTCGATGCTCGTCGTTAAACGGGGCGGCTGGAATCTGAATGCGAATTTCCAGATGGACGCCGCTTTCCGGCTGTCGAAAATCAGCAACCAGTATATCTACCTGCAATACTACAACGGCTACGCCGAAAGCATGATCGATTACGACCGGTTTCACAGCTACCTGCGCATCGGGTTCGCCATCAAACCGAAACATTTTTCGATCTTCTGACCTTTCGATCCCGCGGCGGGGCGGACGCAACGAATCGTCCCGCGAAAATTACTCCGCGGCGGACGAGAGCGCGTCCACCTGCTTCAGCGCATAATTCGGCCCCGGTTTCAGACGCGCCTGGTGCCGGTTCAGCAAAACCAGACTGTCAGGGTAATAGAGGAAGTTAATCTGTTCGAGGGTCGTATCCCCGAAATTAAGCTGGTACACGGTCGCATCGGGATTTTCGGCCGAACCGCGCAACGTTCCCCACCGTCCTATCATCCGGAACTTCTTATCCTTTCCCTTATCAGCCTTCGGATAAATCATCGTCAGATCGTACGAACCGTCGCCGCTGAACTCTTCGTTTTTAAGTTCCAGCTCGTAATTGATCGGAGTGCCGTCGGCCGTAGGCAGCGTGCCTTCGTAATAGCGCACCTGCATTCCCGAATCCGCGGCAATTGTCGCCGTATCCTGCCCGGCGGCGGCCTGCCTACCCGTCTGGCCGCCGCATGCTGCAACCAGTACGGAGATTCCTAAAATCAATCCTGTTTTCATGCTGTCTCTGTTTTAGTTTATTTCTCGAAAGACGGAACGGCCTCGACCGGCGTCTGTCCGTCCAGCACATATTTCCGCGCTCGAATCAACTCTGGCAGCGCCTGCGGATCGGCGGACAATACCTGGCAGACGTTGTCCATAAAATTGTTCGAACTGCGGATATTCTCGGTAAAATCTCCGAGACGCAAGTAATTCAACGTACTGTTGTTGACCGATATGCGGCGACACTTCCGATTGGCGTCGGCTCCCTGCAAACGGATGTTGCAAACGCCCGAAGTCAGCCCCGTAATGTTGACCAGGTCGACGTCCCCGTCGAAGATAAAATCCCCGTTGATCACGAACATGCCGGAAAACAGGAAATTATACCCCACTCCGAACCGGAAGTCGGGATTCAGGTGTCCGACCCCCTGGTCGGAAAACTTGACTGCGAAACCGTCGCTCTGGTTGGCTTCCTGCATCGACACGTTGATCGCATTGCCCCACTCCAGATCATGCACCCGGTATTCGGCCGGCTGGCGGAATGTCACGTAGTAAACGCTGCCGGCAGCCGGTCGGTCGCCGCCTTTCCAGACGATCCGCGAGGCCGCGTCGCAGTCGCCGCCCTCGACCCGTACCACGTCGAAATCTTTGCCCGCAACCCACTCCCGGCCGCCGACGGCCGGTTCGCTGCCGATCCGCACCACTTCGGCATAACGCGGCAGTCCGTACCACTCGGTACGCTGCGCCGGATTCGGATCGTCGACGACCGAGTGGCCGTGCAACGTCAGCCAGTCCCAATCGCGCCCCGGCCGTCTGACCACTTCGGCTTCCGGATACGGATTCAGCCGGTCGCCGAACTTGCCGCGCGGACCGGCGAAGATTCCGCTGGTAAACGAACAGGAACTGTTGTGGATCGACGGAGCCTGCCCGCCTACCCAATCGAAGAACACCCCGTCGCGGAACACGGCCGGATTACCCATACAATAGATCGACTCGAACTGGTACTCGCCTTGTCCGCAATGGTTGCCGTTATCGAGCCGGATCCCGGTGCGGGCGTCCAGTCGATTAACGTCCGATACCCGCACATGACCGCCGGAACCTATGATATCGATCCCTACCTCAAAAAACTTATCGGAAAGGATACCCGAGCCGAGCTGCTCCCCGACGTTAACCCGCGAAACGATCACGTGGTCCAGCAAAAAGTCTGCGCCGCGGCCGGTCGTTTCGATGATTCCGACATTGTTATCGGGATGATAAGCAATGTGGGCGATCTGGATCGCGGCGGTTCCGGCGATCGTCTTCGACGGCGTCTGCCGGTCGAGCGCTACGGTCATCCCGTCGATCACGCACCCTTTATGCCGGATGCGGATCGTCGCGGCGGGAACCCGCTTCAGATCCTCGCGGCAGACAAAGCCGAAATCCCGGCGCGCATCGGTCTGGAAAATACGGGTCGTCCCCGCGCCCTCTCCGCGAAATACCTGTCCGGTCGCCGTAGACTCGATCGTTCCGCGATTCGGCGCCGCCGAACCGGCGAAATAGTAATCTCCGCCCGGAAAAAACAGCGTCGCCCCCTGCGGGGCCCGCTGCATAATGGCTGCAATGCGTTTGGTATTGGACTGCGCCGCGCCGCGGTCGTTTTTGACCAGCGGTTCGACAACATACTGCGGATCGACGCGATCCACATAAATCATCTGTCCCGCAGCGAAACACGGGAAACAAAACGACAAGAGAACACCGGTTCGGAGCGCTCTGAATAAATTGGTCATAGCTATATCGGGTTTTAGTCGGTATGCATTAAACGGAAAGCCCCTTGCGCAACAGCACTTGCAGGTGGGCCGGGGAGATATCTCGGCTGATGTGTCCTTTGCGGGCGATGGAGATCGTTCCGCGCTCTTCGGATACGACGATCACCAGCGCATCGGTTATCTCGGAAGCGCCGAGCGCCGCGCGGTGGCGCATCCCGAACTCCATGGGAACCTCGCGCTCGGTGGACGGCAATACGCACCGCGCCGCCGCGATCCGATCGTCGGCGATCACCATCGCCCCGTCGTGCAACGGCGAATTCTTGAAAAAGATATTTTTGATCAGCGAGGCGGAAATCAGCGCATCGATACGCTCTCCCTGCTCGATAAAAGGCAACAGGTTCACTTTACGGGCAATCACGATCAACGCGCCGGTCTTGGTCTTCGCCATATCGGCGCAGGCTCCGACCACCGTATCGATCCATTCCTGCCCAACGACCTTCACTTTCCGTCCGCGCGGACGGAACAACCGGGCCATAAACGACACCCGTCGGTTCGTATACTGCGTGCCGAGCAGGATCAAAAAACGCCGGATCTCCTGCTGGAACACGATAATCAGCGCGATTACCCCCACGCCGATGATCTGCCCGAGTATCATACTGAGCAGTTCCATATTCAACACGCGGGTCACGATCCACAGCAGGTAGATAATCAGGATGCCGACAACGATGCGCAACGCATTCGTCCCCCGTGTCAGCCGATACACCTGAAACATAATCAGCGCCACCACGAAGATATCGATAATATCGACCAGCGTAATATCCAGAAATCCGAAGCCCATAGCAGAAACAAAGGTAATAAAAGAATGACAAAACGGCAACTGTTTTCACAGCCGCCGTTTTATCATGCTCCAAAAGATCTGCGCACGCTTACTTCGCAGCAGGCTCTTTGCGGCGAATCAGGTCGTATGCGATCGGGGTCGCGGTGAATACCGTCGAGTAAGTACTGATCAGCACGCCGAACAGCAGCGCGAAGACGAACCCGCGGATCACTTCGCCGCCGAACAGGAAGATGGCCAGCAACACGACCAGCGTCGTACCGGAAGTATTGATCGTGCGGGTCAGCGTCGAGTTGATCGCATTATTGATGTTGTCCTTGATGTTGCGTTTCGGATAGAGCGTCTGGTACTCGCGGATACGGTCGAAAATCACCACCTTGTCGTTGATCGAGTAACCGATGATCGTCAGGATCGCGGCGATGAACGACTGGTCGACTTCGAGGTTGAACGGCAGCAAGCCGTGCAGCAACGAGAACAGACCGATCGTGAACAGGGCGTCCAGGGTCAGCGAAATCACGCTGCCGACACCCCACTGCCAGCGTTTGAACCGGATAATAATATAAAGCGCGATAGCGACCAGACTGAACAGCACGGCGATAACCGAATCGACCTTGATGTCGTGCGCCACGCTCGGCCCCACTTTGTCGGAACTGATGATCCCGTACGGATTCTGCGCCGTCGTCAGGAATTCGGCTTCGGTAAGCTGCGCGGTCATCAGCGGCGAGAGCGCCTTGTACAACATGTCTTCGATTTCGGCGGTCACGTTGTCCCCCTCGTCGTCGTATTTATACTGCGTAACGATACGCATCTGGTTGTCCTGACCGAACTGTTTCACTTCGTAACCGGTGCCCGTGAAGACATCGCCCAGCGCTTCACGCACTTCGTTCGCGGTGACCGGCTGGTCGAAACGCACCACGAAAGCGCGGCCGCCGGAGAAATCCACGCCGTAACTCATCCCGCGCACGCCCAGCGAAACGAGCGTTATCAACAGCATGATACCCGAAATGACATAAGTGATCTTGCGCTTGTCGATAAAGTTGAACTTGGTGTTGGCCAGGAAATTTTCGGTGAATTTGTTCGAGAAGGTAATCTTGCGTTCGCGGTTCAGCATACCCACGAAAATCAACCGGGTGATCAGGATCGCGGTGAACAGCGAAGTGATGATACCGATGATCAGCGTCGTGGCGAATCCCTGCACCGGGCCGGTGCCGAAGATGAACAGCACGATACCGGTAATCAGCGTAGTAACGTTACCGTCGATAATGGCGGACATGGCATTCTTGTACCCCTCGGCCACGGACATGGCGAGCGTCTTGCCCATGCGGAGTTCCTCCTTGATACGCTCGTAAATAATCACGTTGGCGTCCACCGCCATACCCATCGTCAGCACGATACCGGCGATACCGGGCAGCGTCAGCACGGCTCCGAACGAAACCAGCACGCCGAACAGGAAGAACAAATTGCATATCAGCGCGACGCTTGCCACCCAACCGGCTCTGTTATAGTAGAAGATCATATAGATCAGCACGAGCACGAATGCCAGGATAAACGACATCATACCGGCGTTGATCGACTCCTGACCGAGCGACGGGCCGACGACGGTATCCTGCGTAATCCGCGCCGGAGCGGGCAGCTTACCCGACTTCAACACATTGGCCAGGTCGCGCGCTTCGTTGATCGTAAATTGTCCGGAAATCGACGACTGTCCGCCGGAAATCTCCCCGTGAACCACGGGAGCCGAATAAACGTAACCGTCGAGCACGATCGCAATGCACCGATCGACGTTGTCGGCCGTCAGACGGGCCCATGTCCGCGCTCCGGAAGCGTTCATCGTCATCGACACTTCGGCGCTCGATCCGTGCTGCGCATATCCTTCGCGCGCCTCGACGACCGATCCGCCGTCCAACGGGGCTTTGCCGTCGCGCGTATTGGCCTTGATAGCATAGAGCGCGAACGTCGTCTCCTGCGGATCGATGGCTTTGACGCCCCACATCAGCTTGATATCGCGGGGCAGCAGCGCTTTCACCTGCGGAAGACTCATATAACGGTTCACGGCGGCCGTATCGAACGACTTGGCCCATCCGATCACCGGCCCCCTGCCGACCTGTCCCTGCTCGTCGGCCACCGGACGCAGCTTCGCGAACAGCGGGAATTTGGAAATCATCGCCTGTTCGTCGGTTTCCACATGAGAAGCATCGGTGCTATCGAGCTGCGAAATCAGCGTCGAATTGCCCGCTGCGGCGGCGCTGTCGGCATTCGCCAGCATCGTGCTGTCCGCAGCGACGGTAGCGGCGACCAGGCTGTCCGCAGCGGCGGCAACAGTCGACGCGCCGCCGGTTTCCGCAACGATTTCGCCCGCATCCTGCAGTTCTTTGATCACGTCATTGGCCTGCACCAGCGCCGGATAGATCTCCTGGTTTTCGTAAGTGGCCCAGAATTCGAGGCTGGCCGTCCCCTGCAACAGTTTGCGGACGCGTTCCGGCTCCTTGACGCCCGGCAGTTCCACCAGTATCCGTCCCGAATTTTCAAGACGCTGGATATTGGGCTGCGTCACGCCGAACTTGTCGATACGGTTGCGAAGCACGTTGAACGAGTTTTCGATCGCGCCTTCGGCCGACGACCGGAGCACTTTGATCACTTCGGCGTTCGTACTGTTCGGGGTGATCTGTTCGCGCAGTTCCGGCGTATTGAAAATATAGCTCAGCCGACCGCCGTTCGAAATCTTTTCGTAGGCTTCGGCAAAAAGCGTGATATAATCCTTCGTACTGTTTTTCTGCTCTTCGCGGGCCTGCGCCAGCGCCTGGTTGAAACCGGGATCCTTGCTGTCGTTCGAAAGCGCCCGGATCACATCCTCGATCGAGATCTCCAGCATGACGTTCATACCGCCGCGCAGGTCGAGACCGAGGTTGATCTCTTTCTCCTTGCACTGCTTGTAATTGAACTTTATGAACCCGAGGTTGTAGACAGTCTGCGATTTGATCGAATCCAAATAATTTTGCTCCTTGACCGCGTCTCCGGCAGCGTACTGGGCCGCCTTGTTCTCCACGTGCCGCGTAACAAAAGTAAATGAGAGTTGATACGCACAGGCGACCGCGAGCGCGATAGCCAAAAATTTCAGTGCACCTTTATTCTGCATTTGTTCAAAAGTTTTATATATTTTCGTTTTTACTGACCCGCTGATATTCCCTGCGTTCGGCTATGATAACCGCATTTGGATTGCAAAGCTACATATTTTTTTGCGAAATACAACAAACGGCCGTTTTAAACCGTTAATTTATCCTTTAGTATCTTACGACAGCTGCGCGTCAACGCGATACGGAGCCGCCCGACATACACGGAAACACGTTTCGCCCCGCTCGCAAAACGGCAGGGAGACCGTTTTCGATCTCCCTGCCGCCCGATTTCCGCCACGTTACTGCTGATCCTTCTGCTCGGCGATAATACGCATCGCGCACTCCAGGATCGAAGCATCGTCTAAAGTCACCACTCCCCCGTCAGGACCTTTCTCGAGATGAATGCCCACCGGGCCGCCTTCCTTGAAATGCGTCCCGCCGAAATAATTCCGCACAACGTTAACGTCTATGTTCAATTCATCCGCAATACGCTGCGAACTGCCGCTGGGCAGTTTGTCCTTGATTCGGCGCAGCTCGTTAAATGTAATTACCATAATCCTTAAGGTTTAGTTTAAGTTATGCAAGATCTGTCAATAAATTCCATACAACGATCAATCCAGTTTTAAAGGTATAAAAAATAAAATTCAATTCAAAAGGAATCCCTCCGTTTTTTTCCGATTCACCGCATAACGAATCAACAAACAACATATTAATGTTTTTTTACGCTTTCCGGAACGGTTGTCCCGGCCCCTGTCCGGATTTGCAAAAAACGTTTACGTCTCCCCTTTTTCCGAATTCGTACGGGAAATTTTTCGAAAAACAAAAATTTTCCATAATTTTAGTCCGGAATGATACGTCCGTCCGCACGATCCGGCAGGCGCCGGCAACGCGGCGGGACGAAATCCTTCCCGTTTCCGCCGGACAACCGTTTTCGATATGAACCCAAAACCGACCGTATGCCCAAAAAAATCTCCCCTTTTCGCAGCCTGCTGCTTTGCGCCGCCTTGTCGCTGACCGGACAGGCCCCGGCCCAGCCGGGCCCGACTCCCGGGCTGACTTTCGAACAACCCGGCTCTGCCGAACGGTTTACCGCCGTAAACGGCAGCGTGGCGACCCGAGACGGAGCGTTGGAATACACGTTCCGCAAAGGTTCTTCGCTCAGCTCGCCGCCGCTGGCGGACAGCCGGCACCTGCTCTACAATCCGACGCTCGAAAAACGCAACACGGTACTCCTGCTGATGGAGAACCGGAGTTCCGCGACCCGGCTGCGACTCCGTTTCATCACCGACCGGGACAGCACCTATGACGAAGCGAAATCCAAGATTTTCGAAATCGAACCGAATTCGCCGAAAAAAACCTGCTACCTCAACCTGTCGGACAACCCGCACGCCAAAGGCCGCCTGAAGGGTTTCCGGATCGAACCGCTCGGCGGCAAGGGCATGCTCCGAATCGACCGGATCACGTTCGAGCAGGAGGCCGCGCTCGAACCGCAGGCCGGCCGGATCGACGGCTGCACCGCCACGCCGCATGAGATCGCGGTCACCGGCAGCATCGACCCGAAATACCGCAATCGATACTCCCGAATCGCGATTTACGAAACTTCGATGCTACAACCCGAAGACGATATCGACCGGATGACCGAATTGTACGAAGGCGAACTGACTCCGGAATTCCGCATCGCAGGCATCCCGATGCGCAATGGCGACATGACGCGGCTGAGCAGCCAGTTCCTGGCGGTCGTCAAAGACGACAAAGGCAATTTTCTAAAGATCGGGCCGCGCTTCTACATCGACAACTGGAACGATTTCGAAGAGAATCCCTACGCTTTCGCATTGCCTTCGCTCACGGTTCACGCTACCGACTACGGAGCCAAGGGAGACGGATTCACCGACGATACCGACGCCATCCAGGCGGCGATCGACGACGCTGCCGCGAAGGGGGGCGGACGGGTCGTGCTCGACGGCGACGGCTCGTTTTACGGCAAACGCTATGTCGCGACCAACATCCTGCTGAAAAGCAACATCGAACTGCACATCGCCGAAGGCGCGATCCTTTGGCAGTCGCAGGACGCGCGCGATTACAAGTATAAACCGGCCTACGGGCACGAAGGGTCGATCCCCGGCATCAACTGGACGCACAACATGCACGTTTCGAACCTGCCGCTGCTCCAGGGCAAAAGCATCGAAAACATCAAGATCACCGGCCCCGGCAAGATCCGTTCGATGGATCCCGAATGCCAGGACGAGCGCTACGCCGAGGAAGATTACCAGCGTTACTGCGCCGACCGCATCCACGTCATTCCGATCGGGCTGTGGAACGTGCGCAACATCGAAGTGTCGAACCTCGACATCGTCCGTTCGAACAACTACCACACGGCGTTTTACGCCTGCGAGAACGTCTTCATCGGCAACCTGAAGATGCACGAGGTTCAGTGCGTCAGCGGCGACGGCCTGGGACTCGGCGTCGGAACGCACAACGTCAAGATCGTCCGCGCGTTCCTCGAATCGAACGACGACGGCGTGGTGCTGTGGACCGCTTACGACGACCCGCGCGGCATCCTGTGGTGGTGGGCGCGGCCGGACGCCGACAATTCGATCCGCAATGTAACCGCCTGCCACAGCTACATCAATTCGGGCGGCGGCAAGGCGATCGCCTTCATCCCGTGGGGAACCGACAACCCGGACTGGGGCGACACCGAAATCGACAGCATCACGGTCTACGATTGCGTCCTCAAAGGGGGATATGCGGTCGGCACCTGGCCCGACAATCCCTATTTCGGCAAACAACCGTTCGACAACACCGAGCAGGACGACTACTCGCCGATCAAAAACGTCCGCATCTACCGCAACAGCTACCTCAGTCCTTGCGACTTGCTCTGCATCCGGCCGACCAATTTCATCTCCGACTGCGGCATCCGCAGCAGCGGCACGTTCCAGAACGGAAACTTCGAACACGGCCGCGCCTACTGGACGATGCGGGGCGACGCGGGCGTCCGGGACGGCTGCGGCTACGCCGACGGAGGACGTCTGTACGAAGGGCTTTATCTGACCCGCGGCAGGCACACCTTCACGGCGGAAGTACAGGGCGACGGATCGCTCTACGCCGACAGACTAAGCCTGTTCGAAGAGAGCGTGCCGGTCGCACGAGCGGATTTCAGTTCCGAAACATGGACGCAACGGACGTTGACGGTCGATATTCCCGAAGACGGCACTTACGCCCTGGGAATCGACGGAAACGGCGCGCGGATCCGAAAAGCCGCCGTCGACTGATCTTTCCGAAGGAAATGATTTTTTTGTTTGAAATTTCAGACAACCTGCTTATCTTTACCCCATAAGTCCGTATTTGCAAACCGGATTTACGGCAATAAACCCGAACAAAAAATGAAAAAAAGCGTAAAAGTCATTCTGGCGCTGGCGGTAATCGCTATCGCGCTGACGATCACCTATCATGCGGTGAACCGGATTCCGGCTCCCGAACTGACGGCCGAAATGCGGGTAAAAGCGATCTTCGACGACGGCGGCTGTCTGGACTGCCACAGCGCGACACCGAACCTGCCCTTCTATGCCAGCCTGCCGGTCGCAGGCGATATCGTCAAGAAAGACGTATCCGAGGCGCTCAAACACACCGACCTGACGGAAGCGTACCGGGCGCTTTCGGACGGCAGGCCGGTCGGCGAAGTCACCCTGTCGAAAATCGAAAAATCGGTTGCCGACGGCTCGATGCCGATGGCCAAATACTACCTCGTGCACTGGGGATCGTCGCTTACCGACGCCAAAAAGGAGATCCTGCTCGATTGGGTGAAAAAACACCGGGCGGAACACTATCCGAATAACCTGTCGGCGACCGTTTTCGCCAACGAACCCATCCAACCGATCGCCGATTCGATCCCGGTGGACATCCGCAAAGTCGCACTCGGCGAAATGCTGTACAACGATCCGCGGCTGTCGTCGGACAACACGGTTTCGTGCGCGTCGTGCCATAACCTGCAAACCGGCGGCGTCGACAACAAAGCGTACTCGGAAGGAGTGGGCAAGCAACTCGGCGGCGTCAACGCCCCGACCGTGTTCAATGCCGTCTACAACTTCGTGCAGTTCTGGGACGGCCGGGCGGCGGATCTTGCCGAACAGGCCGGCGGCCCGCCGTTGAACCCGGTCGAAATGGCCAGCGCGTCGTGGGACGAAATCATCGGGAAATTGAAAGCGGACAAAATCTTTACGAACGCTTTCACCGCCGTTTACCCGGAAGGCTACTCGGGCGAAACCATCACGGACGCCATCGCCGAATACGAAAAAACGCTGCTCACGCCCGATTCGCGGTTCGACCTCTACCTGAAAGGCGATTCGACGGCGTTGAGCGCGGAGGAGCTTCACGGATACGAACTTTTCAAAGAGAACCGCTGCGCGACCTGTCACGTCGGCCCGACGCTCGGCGGACAGTCCTACGAACTGATGGGACTCTACGGCGACTACTTCGCCGACCGCGGAACGGAAATGACCGAAGAAGACAACGGCCGCCACAAGCAAACCAAAACGGACTACGACCTGCACCGATTCAAAGTTCCCGGACTGCGGAACGTAGCGTTGACGGCTCCCTACTATCACGACGGGACGCGTCAGACGCTGGACGAGGCGGTCAGCGACATGGCGAAATACCAGGTCGGGAAAACGCTGCCCGAAAGCGACGTGAACGACCTGACCGCATTCCTCGAAACCCTGACCGGAAAGCTCAACGGGCTGCCGCTCACGGACGGCAGCGCCCTGAACTGATCCTTCGACGGAGAAATACCTTGAAAAATTCCGCTGTCGGCGGAATTTTTCATTTCCCGGAATACGGAACGCGCCACACGACCGTCGTTCGACCCGGCAAAACGCACTCCGCACCAAACCAAAAAACGACGAAACATGAAAAGCAGAACCGAAAGCGAAATCAAACAACGGGTACAACGGCGGATTATCGCCTGTTCGGTACTGCTGATGGGCGGCAAATTTCTGGCGTTCGCCCTGACCAATTCGGTGGGTATCCTGACCGACGCGATGGAAAGCATCGTCAACGTAATCGCCGGATTCATCAGTCTGTACAGCCTGTACCGGGCCGCCAAACCGAAAGACGAAAACCACCCGTTCGGACACGGGAAAATCGAACTGATCTCGGCATCGGTCGAAGGACTGCTGATCGCCGTGGCGGGCGGGATCATCATTTTCGAAGGCGTCAGGCGGCTTTTCGAACCGGCCGCGATCGAAAAACTGGATATCGGTATCGTATTGGTAGCCGCGGCCGGAGCGGTCAACTACCTGCTCGGCCGGTACAGCATCCGCACGGGCCGCCGATACGATTCGATCGCGCTGGTGGCCGGGGGCCGGCACTTGCAATCGGACACCTATTCGTCGATCGGCCTGGTCGCAGGCCTGTTGCTGCTGTACGTAACCCGCATCGGCTGGATCGACAGCGCGCTGGCGCTGATCTTCGGCGGCATTATCGTCTGGACGGGCTTTTCGATCCTGCGTAAAACCGTGGCCAATCTGACCGACGAAGCCGACCGCGAATACCTCGAAAAAATGCGGACGACCATCGCGGAAAACCCGCACCCGGACTGGATCGACATCCATAACTTGAAAATGATCCAATACGGCAGTTACTTCTACATCGACTGCGACCTGACGCTGCCGTGGTATTACAACATCCGTCAGGGACACGCGGCCTGCACCGAACTGCGGGAAACCATCCGAAAAGGATTCTCCGACCGGGTGCTGCTGTCGATTCACACCGATTCGTGCGACGAAAAACACTGTAGCCACTGCGCCGTCGGCGACTGCCCGTACCGCCGCGAACGGTTTGCGGCTCCATTGATCTACACGCTGCGGGAACTGACCGAAACGGACGAAGACCGCGACGAGTAACCGTTTCGGCTCCCCCACCTCTCCGCAACGACGCCGGCCGTCGCTCACAAAACCGGTCCGGAAACATCCCCGCAAAACTCTTTTTCGAAAACGACAGCCGTTTTCAAAAATTCCGTACATTTGCCGCGGAAATTTCGAGGGAAAATTTTTACGATGGGAACATTGTCACTGAGCGCTACGAAATACTACCGGATCTCGGTCAGCGCTTTTTTCTTTATTCAGGGCCTGGTATTTTCGAGCTGGGCCAGCCGCATCCCCGACATCAAAGACGCCCTGCACCTGAACGAAGCGGTGCTCGGATCGGTGCTGTTCGCACTACCGGTCGGACAACTCTCCGCAATGGCGCTGTCGGGCTACCTGGTCAGCCGCTACGGCAGCAAGCTGGTACTGACCGTAGCAGCGTTGCTCTACCCGGCCGCGCTGGTCGGGCTCGGAGCGGCCTCGTCGATCGGACAGCTCACGCTGGGACTCTTCCTGTTCGGCATCACGGCCAACCTGTGCAACATCGCCGTCAACACGCAGGGAGTCGGCGTCGAACGGCTCTACAACCGCAGTATCATGGCGTCGTTCCACGGCTTGTGGTCGCTGGCCGGATTCTGCGGAGGGCTGGTCAGCACGCTGATGGTCGGTTACGACATTCCGCCGCTGATGCATTTCTGCATCATTTATGCGGTTACATTCGCGGTGCTCGTCACGATGCGCGGCTCGATGCTGCCGCGCGACGCCAAGCCGGCCGACGAAAAAAAAACGAAAAAGGTTTTCGTCCGTCCCGACCGTTACATCCTGCTGCTCGGACTGATCGCTTTCGGCAGCATGGCCTGCGAGGGAACCATGTTCGACTGGAGCGGCGTCTATTTCGAAACGGTCATCCGACCTCCGAAAGAGCTGATCCGGCTCGGCTACATCGCCTTCATGTGCACGATGGCCTGCGGCCGGTTCACCGCCGACCGGCTCGTAACGCGGTTCGGGGCGATCCGGGTGATCCGCGCCAGCGGCATCGTCATCGCGACCGGGTTGCTGCTGTCGGTGCTGTTCCCGCACCTGACTACCGCCACGCTGGGATTTTTGCTGGTCGGATTCGGGACGTCGTCGGTCGTGCCGTTGTGTTACAGCTTGGCCGGGCGGTCGAAAACGATGCTGCCGGGGGTGGCGCTGGCGACCGTCTCGACGATCGGATTTTTCGGGTTTCTGCTCGGCCCGCCGGTAATCGGCTTCATCGCCCACGCGTTGAATCTGCGTTGGTCGTTCGCGCTGATCGCCCTGATCGGCCTCACGACGACCGTCGCCGCCCCGATGCTGCGACAGAAATAGTTCCGGGCTTCCGCTCCGCCGGAACAGGCGGCCGAAATCCCCTTCCGAGAAGTATCGCATACGATTTTTTTCGCTATATTTGAACGAAACGTATCAAACGATACCGATATGAAAAAAATCAACCGACGCACTTTTTTGCAGCAGGCGGGACTCGTAACCGCCGCCCTCGCCGCGGGAATGTACGATCAGGTCGCAGCGCGGCCGTCGAGCGGCACGGCCGCCGGAAGCCTACCCTCAGCGGCAACCGACGACATCACTTCCGAAAACGGCCGGTTCACCGCCGCGCTTCGGGATCACGGCCGGGCGCTGACCAACCCGGGCATGGGCTGGACGATGCATTTTTACTCGAACATCCTCTCCAACTACGGATCGCAGCTCGAACCGTCCGATACGCTGGACGATTTTCCGGGGCTGAGCACCGTCTACCTGCGGGTTCCGTGGGCCTTTCTCGAACCCGAGGAAGGCAAATTCGTCTGGGAACTGCTCGACACCCCGGCGCAGCGCTGGATCGACAAAGGCAAATACGTCGCCTTCCGCGTCAGCGCGACCGAAAGCTGGCTGTACCACGCCACGCCGAAATGGGTATTCGACGCCGGAGCGACGGGATACGACGTCGAAGGTCATTACCTCGAACCCGACTACGAAGACCCGGTATTCATAGAGAAGGTGGAAAACTTTTTGCGGGCGATGGCCGAACGCTACGACCGCAACCCGCACGTCGCCTTCGTGGACGTCGGACACTTCGGGATGTGGGGCGAGGGCCATACGGTCATGAGCACGCCGAAGCACGGCCGTTCATGGGGCCTGGAAACCCAGAAAAAACACATCGACCTGTACTGCAAGCATTTCAAAAACACCCAACTTTGCATCTCGGACGACTTTGCCGGGCACGACGCGCCGGGCAGCCGTTTCCCGATCACCGATTACGCCTTCTCGCGCGGCGTGACCATCCGCGACGACAGCATCCTGGTGCAACCGCCGCCTCATTCGTGGTACCACAGCGAAATGGCTCAGCTCTTCTGGCCGACGCTGCCGGTAATCCTCGAACACGAACACTACGGCGGATCGAAAGAGCGCGGCAGTTGGGACAAAAATCTGCTGGTCAAGTCCGTCGAGGATTACCACGCCTCGTTCATGTCGATTCACTGGTGGCCGCGCATCCTGCTCGAAGAGAACCGCGACGCGATCGACCGGATCAACCGCCGGATAGGTTACCGCCTGCAGGTATCCGGAATATCGTGGCCCGAAAGCGTAAAAATGGGCGAACCGTTGGAAATCCGTTCCGCATGGAGCAATGCGGGCGTAGCCCCCTGCTACCGCGGCGGCCACCCGTGTTTCACGTTGAAAGACGACAAAGGGGGAATCGTATCGGCGCTGGTGGTCGACGATTTCGACCTGCGCTCGCTTCCGGTTTGCGAAGCGGGAAAAACCGAAGAACGGCAAATCGTTTCGACGTTCCGGATCGCTCCGCGCTATGCCGACAAAGCGGGCACTTTTTTCCGCGCGTGCAAACCGGGCGTTTACGACCTGTACGTCTCGGCCGGTATGCGCGACGGCACCCCGGTCTACGAACTGCCCTACAACGGCAATGACGGACGGCGACGCTATAAACTGGGACGGATTACGGTTAGCGAATAAACCGACGGACACGACGAAGGGGTTCCGCTTTTCAAAGCGGAACCCCTTCGTCGTGTCATAGATGCTTTTACAGAACTTCGGCCTTGTATCCGGCCTGCTCCACCGTCCGGACGATCTCCCCGTCGGACAGGTCGGACGTTACGGTCAATATTCTCTCGGGCGTGCTCAAATCGATCGACCAGCTTTCGGCCGGCACGATCTTGTTCAGCGCCTCCCCGATGCGGGCGACGCATCCGCCGCACTTGGCGTTAGTTTTGAATCTTGCTGTTTTCATATCTTCTTCATTCTATATTCTATTCGAGACAAACTGTCGCGGTATCCATTTTCACGGTCACCATCCGGTGGTAATTCGCTCCGGACGAAACGGCCGGGTCAAGCAGATGGTACAGCGGCGTAAGCCGGAACTCCGTACCTTCAATCCGGAAAGCATCCGGTCCGTCGGCGACGATCGGGAATTCTTTCCCGGCCAGTTCCAGCGGAGCGTCCGCTTCATAACCGAGCACCAACGGCCCATACATCGCCTTATAAAGCGTTTTATCGGCAATATCCCGGTTCTCGAGCGGCACCCAGCGGGGTTCGAAGCCGTAATTCAGCGCCACCGTATCGCCGGCGTCGAAATGCCCGCTCACCCGCAGGAATCCCTGCACGAAATGTGCCGAAACATCCGAATGCGACGGCAGTTGCACCGAATCGGGACGAAGGTAAGACGGCACCGCCAGCGCAAGGGTCACGACGCGCTTCGGCGCTTCGGTCACGATGAACTCGACCCGGTTCCCGAACGGGTAACCGGTATGTTGCGAGAGCGCGATGTTTCGGTCGGGCAGCGCGAGCGTACTCTCGTGATAGAACGGAACGTACACCGTATCCGCCTCTACGAAATAGGCGTATTCCGCAGCGCGGCCCAATCCCTCTCCGCCGCGCATCGTGCAGCACCAGGTCGCCTCGTCGGCATGGATCGCCAAGTCGGGCGACACGACGCCCACCGGCCGGTCGCACCCGAATCCGCCGTTGGCACGCTGCGTAGCGGCTATCCCGTTCAGGTAGATCTTATCGGCGTCCTCGAGGTACTGCGGATTCCGCGTAACAGCCCACAACTGCGTGGCGACCAGATAAGAATCGATGATCGCGCAAGGCTCCGTCCAGGTATCGTAACGCTCGAACCAGTTGTAGTTCTCGTAATTTTCGGTCATGCCGAACTCTTTATACAATTTCCAGCGTGTCTCGACCTTAGAAATCAGCGTCGTATCCCCGGTCAGGGCCGCATAGCGCAACATCCCGCGCATGGCGGTCAACGACGCATGAGTCTGCGCCTTGATTCCCACCAGATCCATTCTCTCAAAAAGAGCGATCAGCTTTTCTATCAATGCCTTGGACTGCTCCGACGGAACATACTGGTACGAATGGATCAATCCTTCCATCCCGATGAATACGCAGCCGATATCCGACGACAGCCGCCAGCCGCCAACCGTATTCTGCACGCTGCCGGACATGTCTCCCGTACCGGCAATTCGCTCCTTGTCGCTGAGCGGATATTTGTCGACGAACGGCGCGATCGGAATGAACAAGCTGTCCACGATCGTCCGCGCGATTTCCAGTGCCTGCGGATCCTGTTTCCACGCATAATATTCGCACAGCCCGCGCAACAGCCAGCCATGCCCGGACAACTGCTGTTCGTCGACCTCCCCTTCGTGGATCGAACCGAGATAGCCTTTGGCGTTCAGGTGTTCGGGCAGCAGGCGGATCAGTTCGCCGAGGTATTTCGGCTCGCGATGCGAAGCGCGTCCGTCGAGCACCAGGGCGAGAATCGTCCGCCCCTCCTTGTCGCCGGGCCATCCGCCCGACTCCTGTTCGGTCCAATAGACCTGTTCCGGCTGATACAGTTCGGTTTCCATCCGGTCGAAATTGCGGCTCAGGCGATCGCCCAATTCACCGCCGACCGTAACGTTCTCGAATCCGGCCGGAGCCAGCGTCCGATCCCCGTCCTGCAAGCAACCCGCCATAAAACCGGCTGAGCAGAACACTGCCAGATAACTCCAAAATTTTCCTTTCATCGGTTCTTCGATTTTGATTCAGTAGTTCTAATTCCCGCTGCCAAACATCCGTCACTCGGACTTGAACCTGCGGATCTCTTCCTTCAATATTTTCAAATATTTGTCGCCGTGCTCCACGGAGGGCTCGATATCCTTGCTGACCTCGACGCTCGGCTGTTCGCCGGTCGTCCATTCGTTCCACGACACGACCATCGCAAAACGGGTTCCGATCTCCCGGGCGCGGGCGAACTGCTCTCGGAGCGTTTGCCCGTCGCGGCGTCCTTTTTCCGGAATGTAACCGGCATCGCCCGGATCGCCCTGCTTGCGGGTCGCAGCGCAGACGACCATCGTCTCGGGTTTCCCGTCGTAGATCGGATAGGTCTGCTCGCCGCGGTCTTCCCATGCCCAGTAACCGTATTTGCTGACCCGGTCTTCGGTGCGCAGCGACGGCTGTTCCGAGACGTACCCGGTCATCCAGCGTACCGTGAAACGGTCGTCGTTCCACTCCGGGGTTCCGTTCTGCCACGGCGACGGCGTATCGACATACACCACCAACAGCGGCTTACCCAGGTATAGCTGCATCATGTCCTTGTATTTCGGATTGTTGGCGTACATGTCGTACACCTGGTCGGCCTTCTTCTGCAACCGGCCGTCGTCAGCGGCTTCCGGAGCCCCGGTCACCCCGATGAAAATACTGATCTTCGGATGTTTCATCCTTACTTTGCCCATCTTGTAGTACTCGTCGAACAGGATGGCCGTAGCGTCCTCGATCAAATCCTGCTTCCCGCCTACCCAAAATTCGTCGGGATCGTAAGTCACGTTGTTCGACCAGTCGAGCCAGATAAAGTCGACGCCCGCATCGGTCAGCCACTCGGCATGTTTGCGCATGACGCGGCGGTCACGCGAATCGTACCGGCCCAGCGCCGGCATCCCCCACGTATTTCCCCAAATATCGTTATCCATCCAAGAAGTGTAGGCGATGCCCACCTCGCGCTCGGACGGCGGAACAGGAGTAACTTTCCGGTTGTCTTTTCCGCCGGAAACGTCCGCGCAGCAAAGCGTTCCGGCCGTCAGGATCAGGATTGCCGCAAGCGCTCCGAATCGAATCGTTCTTTTTTTCATCGTTTTGAATCAGTTAGTTAGGTTGGAAATGGTTTTTCGTTATTCCGGCTGCTCCGGTATGCGGGAAGGCAGCTTCATCCGCATACCGTTCTCGCGAGTCAGCCGCAGGTCGAAATCGCTCTGCGGCCGGCGCCAATAGCTCATCATATTGTCCGGAGCCGACGGATCGGACAAGTGGCCGCCCCCTTTCCAGGTCTGGAATTCGTCCCAGTCCTTACCGTTCCACATTTTCAGGACATAGATCATCGAAACGGCATGTCCCTTCCAGGGAATCAGGTCTTCGATCAGCACCGTTTTGGCGCGTTTGCAGACTTTCACTTTGCGGGTAAACGACGAAGTCGTCAACAGTTCGATCTCTTCGGGCGTACAATATTTCCGCAGGTTCTCGTTCGAGAACAGGCATTTCTGCTCCGCGACAAAGCCGGAGGGCCGGTTCTGTACCGTATCGAGCAACGGATAAACCGAACAATTCCGGTGATGCTCCCAACTGAGCGGATGTTTTTTCGTCTCATTCAGGTAAGACGGACGCGAATAGCGAAGAACGCAGAACATCATCCCGCCGCCGAACAGAACCGTATCGGTTTTCGGGTCGATCTCGCAGGCAGCCAGCATACGGGCCGCCGCCCGATCCAGCGGGCAACTCCCATGCTGCGTATAAAAACTGCCGAAGTAGAACGACAATCCCAACCGGTCGTTCCGGAAAGTGCCGGCGGTGTCGACGACCCGGCTCGCGGAATCGACCCGATAACGCTGCACGCCGCAGGAAACGAAACTCCCGGCGCACAGAAACGCGCAGAAAACGAGCAACCATCTTTTCATCATTCGGTCAGTTTTAGGTCAGTTCTCTTAAAAACACAAATTCCCGGAAAGAAACCTGATTCTCTCCGGGCTTGTTTGCAGGCCCGATCGGGGCCGGGAAGAAACGCTACTTCTTCGGCTTCGGAGCCAGAATCAGGATCATCCGCTTCCCTTCGAGGCGCGGCATCTGCTCCACTTTGGCCAGCTCTTCCAGATCGGTCGCGAAACGCAGCAACAAGATTTCGCCCTGATCCTTGAACACGATCTGGCGTCCTCTGAAAAAGACGTAGGCTTTCACCTTAGCCCCCTCTTTCAGGAAGTTCTCGGCGTGTTTCAGTTTAAAATCGTAATCGTGGTCGTCGGTATTGGGCCCGAAACGGATCTCCTTGACCACCACCTTGACGATCTTCGATTTGATCTCTTTCGCCTTTTTCTTCTGCTGATAAAGGAATTTCGAATAATCGACGATCCGGCATACGGGCGGATCGGCCTTCGGAGAGATCTCCACCAGATCCAGGCCCATCTCGTCGGCTTTGTTCAGCGCATCGCGCAGCGACATCACCTCCGGCTGCTCGATATTGTCGCCGACCACCCTGACCTGCGGCGCCGTAATAAAATTATTGATCTTATGCGCGGCCTCTTTTTCCGGCATTCTTCCCCTCATGTAGGGTCTCGATTGTGGTTTCGTAATTATAGTTTTGTCCTCCTTACGTTAGTGAAACAAAATTTTATCTGTAAAAACGGGAGCCGTTTGCGGCTCCGGTTCCGGCGCGGCATCCGCCTCCCGTTTTCATCCTTTTCTATTTATTCAACTTCTGAATCTCGTCGGCGACCATCTTGCGGATCAGTCCGACGAAATCGTCCTTCGTCATCACGCCCTTGTCGCCTTCGCCCTGGGCGCGGACAGCCACCGTGCCTTCCTGTTCCTCCTTTTCCCCGACGATCAGCAGGAACGGAATCCGTTTCAGTTCGTTGTCCCGGATCTTCCGTCCGATCTTCTCGTTACGGTCGTCCACCTGAGCACGAATATCGGAATTATTTAGAAAATCTGAAACTTTTTTCGCATAATCGTTGAATTTTTCGCTGATCGGCAGCACGACCACCTGGTCGGGAGACAGCCACAACGGGAATTTTCCGCCGGTATGCTCAAGCAGGACGGCCACGAAACGCTCCATCGAGCCGAACGGCGCGCGGTGGATCATGATCGGGCGATGCTCCTTGTCGTCCGACCCTTTGTAAGTCAGGTCGAAACGTTCGGGCAGGTTGTAATCCACCTGGATTGTTCCGAGCTGCCACTGGCGGCCGATCGCATCGCGCACCATGAAGTCCAGCTTCGGCCCGTAGAAGGCGGCCTCACCGAGTTCGACGGTCGTATTCAGTCCCTTTTCGGCGGCCGCCTCGATGATCGCCTGTTCGGCCTTGTGCCAGTTTTCGTCCGAGCCGATGTACTTCTCCTTGTTGTTCGGATCGCGCAGCGACACCTGTGCGGTAAATTTATCGAAACTCAACGTCTTGAAAATATACAGCACGATGTCGATCACCTTCATGAACTCGTCCTTCAACTGGTCGGGACGGCAAAAGATGTGGGCGTCGTCCTGCGTAAACCCGCGCACCCGGGTCAGCCCGTGCAACTCGCCGCTCTGTTCGTAGCGGTACACGGTGCCGAATTCGGCGAAACGCAACGGCAGATCTTTGTAAGAACGCGGTTTGAATTTGTAGATTTCGCAGTGGTGCGGGCAGTTCATCGGCTTGAGCAGAAACTCCTCGCTGTCATCCGGCGTATGGATCGGCTGGAACGAGTCTTTCCCGTACTTGGCGTAATGCCCCGAAGTAACGTACAGGTCTTTCATCCCGATGTGCGGCGTGATTACCTGTAGGTACCCATACTGCTTCTGCACGTTCCTCAAAAAGTGTTCCAAACGATCTCTGAGCGCAGCGCCTTTCGGCAGCCACAACGGCAAGCCCGCTCCCACGCGCGGCGAGAAACAAAACAGTTCGAGCTCCTTGCCGAGCTTGCGGTGGTCGCGCTTCTTGGCCTCCTCGAGCATCGCCAGGTATTCGTCGAGCATCGATTTTTTCGGAAACGTGATTCCGTAGATACGGGTCAGCATCTTGTTGTTCTCGTTGCCGCGCCAGTAGGCCCCGGCCACCGAAGTCAGCTTGATCGCCTTCACGTACCCCATGTGCGGCAGGTGCGGCCCGCGGCACAAATCGGTAAAATTACCGTTCGTATAGAAACTGATCGTCCCGTCTTCGAGCCCCTCGATCAATTCCACTTTATACTGGTCGCCTTTTTCGGTATAGGTCTTCATCGCCTCGGACTTGCTGACCTCGCGGCGACAGATCGCCTCCTTCGTACGCGCCAGTTCTTCCATCTTTTTCTCGATCTTCGGCAGATCGCCTTCGGTGATCGGCGTCGGACTGTCCACATCGTAGTAAAAGCCGTTCTCGATGCTCGGCCCAATCCCGAACTTGATCCCCGGATAGAGCGCTTCGAGCGCCTCGGCCAACAGATGCGACGAAGAGTGCCAGAACGCTTTCTTGCCTTCGGGATCTTCCCATTTGTGCAATTTGACCGACGAATCTTCGTTGATCGGGCGGTTCAGATCGACGATCTCGCCGTTGACCGAAGCCGACAACACCTCCTGCGCCAGGCGCGGGCTGATGCTCTCCGCAATTTGCATTGCGGTCGTTCCCTGGGCGTACTCACGAATGCCGCCGTCGGGAAAAGTTACTTTTATCATCATGAATCTATTCGTTTATCCGGCGCAATACGAGCTGCGCCGGCTGGTATTCGTTATGCTTTTTCCGGTTCATCGGGCAGCTCGGATGCCGACACGTCGGCGCCGCTGTCCCGTTTGTATTTCTGCAACGGGTTCGCCGTAATCGCCGCGTATAGGCGGCGGCTGCGCACTACGTCGAGCGCGAGGTAGATCGCATCGCGCATTGCGCTCTCGTCGGCCCGGTTCTCCCCGGCGATGTCGAAGCCCACGCCGTGCGCCGGACTGGTACGGACGACCGGCAACCCCGCCGTAAAGTTCACCCCGCCGCAACTGAGCGCCTTGAATGGAGCGAGTCCCTGATCGTGGTACATCGCCAGCACGGCGTCGTATTTCATATAACCGGCCGAAGCGAAAAAGCCGTCAGCGGCAAACGGTCCGAAAGCCAGTATTTTCTGCTGGGAAGCAGCCTGAATGGCCGGAACGATGATCTCCTTCTCCTCGCTGCCGATCAATCCTCCGTCGCCGGCATGCGGATTGAGACTCAGTACGGCGATGCGCGGTTCGCGCACCGAGAAATCCTGGATCAGCGACTGCCGGAGCTCGCGCAACTTGGTCACGATCCGCTGTTTGGTAACCGATGCGCTGACCTCCGAAACCGGGATATGAATGGTTACCAGCCCCACCTTCAGCAGATCGCTGCACATCAGCATCAGCGGATCGCCGCCGAATTCGTGCGCGAAAAATTCGGTATGCCCGGTAAAGCCGAACTGTTCGCCCTGCACGTTCTCCTTGCAGATCGGAGCCGTAACCACCGCGTCGATCAGGCCGGCTTTCAGGTCGGCGGCCGCAGCCCGGAGCGCAGCGACGGAAGCCTCGCCGGCCGCCGCGCTCAGCACGCCCGGTTCGACGCGCAAGTCGCCGGACACGCAATCGACCAGGCTGATCCGTTTCGGAGCGGCCTCGCGGGCCGACACAACCGTACTGAATCCGAAGTTTTCCGCCGCGTCGATCTGTTTTTTATAAAAAGAAGCCGCCTTGGCCGAACCGTAAACGATCGGCGTGCACAATTCGCACATTCGCGGATCGCAAAGCGTCTTGATAATCACCTCGTATCCGATGCCGTTCACATCGCCCTGCGTAATACCGATCCGTATTTTGGAATCACTCATACGTCATTTATTTGAAATTCCGGCGTCTCCGGCTAAAACCCGCAGACAACCGCCGTTCGAAAATAGAATATGCAAAGATATAAAACTATCTCGAATAAATATCGCACTGCAACTGTAACTTTTACACATCTTTCCCGTTGTATAAATAATTTCACAGGATTCCGTTCCGGATAATCACGACCCGTTATGAGAAAAATACTCTTTTTGTTCGCATTGCTCGTCCCGGGAATCGCTCTGGCAGCCCAGACCCAGATGGTACGGCTGACCCGTTTCGAAGGGAAACCGATCGTCGGCGTAGCGGCCTCCGGCTCTTTCAACGTGGAGTTGATCCGCTCCGACCGGACGTATGCCGTCGTAGAGGTCAACGCCGAATACGAGGATATCCTGCTGTTCGAGTTGGACGGTCGGGGCGTAGTCACGGTCGGATTCAGGACGAACGCTCCGCTCCGTTTCGAAAACAACCTGGTTTGCCGCGCCAGAATCTATCTGCCGCACCCCGAATTCATTCACGGGTCGGGAGCGGCCAGCATCGTTTGCAGCGGCGGTTTCGAAAGCAACGCCCTGCAGATCGAACTGAACGGAGCGGCCAAACTCAACGGGCCGGAGATCGCGGTCACCGGAGAGGTAAACCTGCAATGCAGCGGAGCCAGCCGGATGACCGACGCCGCGATCAACTGCCGGGAATTGAACGGCATCCTGAACGGGGCCTCGAAAGCCGATATCCGGGAGTTCAGCGGCAACCTGTTCTGCGATATCTCCGGGGCCTCGCGCATCCGCATGGCCGGCAACGCCGGGATCGCCGACATCAAGGCCAGCGGAGCTTCGAATTTCGACGGGCAGCAACTCAGTTCGCGGGATTGCCGGATCGAAGCGTCCTCGGCGTCGAAAGTAAACACCGGAACCGTACTGGGAGACCTGACGGCCAACGGAAACAGCGCCTCCAGCATCACTTACAAAGGAGACCCGACGATCCGGAGCATCACCATCTCTTCCGCATCGTCGATAAAAAAAGCACTCTGACAAGTCAACTGCATAATTAGATTAGGATTAGTTTTGTTTTGTTGGACGGGCCGCCCCTTGAGTTGGGCGGCTTCGTCTTTTTTGCATTTAGACATCGTATATTTACAATTTATTTTGACGGAACACGTCATAAATAAATTATATTTGCGACGTAATTCTAAACCTGAATGAATGAAATCCTTTAAAATCGGAGATCTTACCATCAAACTGCCTATCATCCAAGGCGGTATGGGAGTAGGCATTTCCCTCTCGGGACTGGCCTCGGCCGTAGCCAACGAAGGAGGCGTCGGAGTGATCTCGTGCGCCGGAATGGGCCTGCTGTACCCGAAATTCTCGAAAGACTATCTGACGAACAGCATAATGGGTCTCAAAGAAGAGATCCGCAAGGCGCGCGCAAAAACGCGCGGCGTGATCGGGGTCAACGTCATGGTCGCGCTGAGCAACTTCTCGGACATGGTCAAAACATCGATCGCGGAGAAGGCCGATATCATCTTCTCCGGCGCGGGACTGCCGCTCGACCTGCCGTCCTACTTACAGCGGGAGAGCACCACGAAACTGGTGCCCATCGTCTCTTCGGCCCGCGCGGCGAAGATCATCTGCGAAAAATGGAAAGCGAACTACGACTACCTGCCCGACGCCATCGTCGTCGAAGGTCCGAAAGCGGGCGGTCACCTCGGCTATAAAAACAACCAGATCGACGACGCCAACTACTCGCTGGAACACATCGTTCCGGAAGTGGTCGCCGAAGCGCGGCATTTCGAAAAGCTCTACGGCCGCCGCATCCCGGTGATCGCCGCCGGAGGACTCTATACCGGCGAAGACATCTACCGGATCATGGAACTCGGCGCCGACGGGGTGCAGCTCGGCAGCAAGTTCGTGACGACCGAAGAATGCGACGCGTCGCAGGCGTTCAAGGACACTTATATCAATTCCCGCGAGGAAGACATCGAAATCATCGCCAGCCCGGTAGGAATGCCGGGGCGCGCGATCGCCGGGGAGTTCATCCGCCGGGTGCGCGAAGGGCTGACCCGTCCGAAGAAATGTCCGTTCCACTGCATCAAGACCTGCGACTACACCAAAAGTCCCTACTGCATTATCATGGCGCTGTACAATGCGGCCAAAGGCAACCTGTCCCGCGGATACGCTTTCGCAGGAGCCAATGCGTTCCTGTCCAAAAAGATCACGAGCGTCCGCGAAACGATCGCTTCGCTACAGGCCGAGTTCCGCGCGGCGGAACTGCGCCGCAAACGCGGCCCGCTGTCGGTATAACGCCAGACAGGGACGGGCGGCCGCCTGTTTTCAAAACGGTATTCGGAGATATTTCCTATCTTTGGGTATCGTTTTTGTTTGATACCTGTCGATTAATCGAAATTTAAGTTATGAAGGAAACCGTTCGCAAAAATTACCCGGTACTGGAAATGAGCTGCGCGTCCTGCGCCATGAGCGTCGAACAAACCGTGCGGAAACTGCCCGGAGTCACCGACGCATCGGTGAATTTCGCATCCAACCGGCTGTCGGTCGGATTCGACGAATCGCAGATCACGCCGCAGCAAATCCGCGCCGCCGTCCAGGCTTCGGGATACGACCTGATCATCGACGAACAGGGCGGAGAGGTCAAACAGCAGCAGGCCGAACGCAACCGCTACCTGCGCCTGCGGTACGGCACGATCGGAGCGTGGCTGTTCTCGCTGCCGATCGTCGTGATCGCCATGCTGTTCATGCACATGCCTTACGGCAACTGGATCATGCTCGTACTGTCGCTGCCGGTATTGTTTTTTTTCGGGCGCGGCTTTTTCGTCAACGGATGGAAACAACTGCGCCACCGGCAGGCCAACATGGATACGCTGGTGGCCCTCAGCACGTCGATCGCTTTCCTGTTCAGCCTGTTCAACACCGTTTACCCGCAGTTCTGGCTCCGGCGCGGACTCGAACCGCACGTCTATTACGAAGCCGCCTGCGTAATCATCGCATTCGTGCTGGTCGGCAAACTGCTCGAGGAACGCGCCAAAAGCAACACATCGTCCGCCATTAAAAGACTGATCGGCCTGCAGCCGACCACCGCCCGGCTCGTGAGGGGCGATCACGAAGAGGACGTTCCGATCTCCGCATTGCAGGTGGGCGACCGGGTTTCGGTACGCCCGGGCGAAAAAATCCCGGTGGACGGCGTCGTTCGCGACGGATCGTCGTACGTAGACGAAAGCATGATCACCGGCGAACCGCTGCCCGTCGGCAAAGAGGCCGGGGACAAAGTGGTGGCCGGCACGATCAATTCGCGCGGGACGTTCGTTCTCGAAACCACCGGAGTCGGCAGCGACACGCTGCTGGCCCGGATCATCCGCATGGTACAACAAGCCCAGGGCAGCAAAGCCCCCGTGCAGCGCATCGCCGACCGGATCGCCGCGGTTTTCGTGCCGACGGTCATCGGCATCGCGCTGCTGACCTTCGCGCTGTGGCTAGCCATCGGCGGCATGGACTATTTTTCGTATGCCCTGCTATCGGCCGTCTCGGTGCTGGTCATCGCCTGTCCCTGCGCGCTGGGACTGGCTACGCCGACCGCGCTGATGGTCGGCATCGGCAAAGGAGCCGAGAACCAGATCCTAATCAAGGACGCGACGGCCCTCGAACAACTGTGCCGGATCGATACCGTCGTCATGGACAAGACCGGTACGCTGACCGAAGGGCGCCCTTCGGTCGTCGACTGGATCGCCGCAGGCCCCGACCTGCCGGAGTACCGAAACATGATCTGCGCCGCCGAAATGAAATCCGAACATCCGCTGGCCAGCGCCATCGTAAACTACCTGTCGGCACACGAAGCGCAACCCTGCGAAGTGACCTCGTTCGTCAGTCTGACCGGGCGTGGAATCCGTTTTACGGCCGGCAACGCGGACTACTGGCTCGGCAGCCGCAACCTGATGGCCGAACAAGGCGCCGCGCCGGCCGAAGAAACGGACGTGCGGATCGAAACGGCCCAGCAGACTGGCGCAAGCATCGTCTATTTCGGCACGGCCGACCGACTGCTGGCCGTCATCGTTATCAACGATACGCTGAAAGCGACCACGCCGCCCGCCCTCGACCAACTGCGCAGGCTGCACATCGACATCGCCATGCTGACCGGAGACAGCCGTAAGACAGCGGCCGCGCTGGCCGAACGGCTCGGCATCCGCCATTACCGGGCCGAAGTGTTGCCCGACGACAAAGACAAATACATCCAGCAATTGCAGCGGGAAGGTAAGCGCGTAGCGATGGTCGGCGACGGCATCAACGACTCGCAAGCGCTGGCTCGCGCCGACGTCAGCATCGCAATGGGGCACGGCACCGACATCGCAATGGACGTCGCGATGGTCACGCTGATGAATTCCGACTTGCTGCTGCTGCCGAAAGCCTACGTTCTGTCGCGCAAAACCGTCCGGCTGATCCGGCAGAACCTGTTCTGGGCGTTTATTTACAACCTGATCGGCATCCCGATCGCGGCCGGCGTGCTCTACCCGCTGTACGGCATCCTGATGAATCCGATGCTGGCCGGAGCCGCCATGGCGTTCAGTTCCGTATCGGTAGTCGCCAACAGCCTGCGTCTGAAATGGATGTCCACAGGAACGCCGCCTCTTTCGTCCGGCCGCCCGAACAACGTTCGCGCCGATTAAAACACAGAACGCTCTCCCCGGTCGGGGAGAGCGTTCTGCATATCGGATAAAATCCGCAGGTACTATTTCAGCCGCATCAACGCTGCGATTTCTTTCGGCAGGTCGGTGTTGTCCATGATCCCGTTGATCCGGTCGGCGCACGCGCCGTACAGGTAAACGGGCACCAACGTACCGGTATGTCCGGTCGTGCCGAACTGGTATCCGATCCCGCTTTCGGAGAGCGTGAAATCGGTCTTGTTGCTCGTGATCGACAGTCCGGAAGTTTCGTGATCTGCCGTCACGACGACCAGCGTGCCGGGATGGGTGTCGGCAAAATCCATCGCAGCGCCGACAGCCCGTTCGAAATCGCGCGTCTCGGCCAGGATGCCTTCCGCATTGTTGGCGTGCCCTTCCGAATCGATCTGCGATCCTTCGATCATCACCATGAAACCCTTTTTGGAGCCGGCCGCATTGTTCGACAGGATTTCGAGCGCCTTTTTGGTCGCATTGCACAGGTAGTTTTCGTCGCGGCCCTTCATCACCGTCGGCATGTACTCGTCGGCGAACAGTCCGACCACCTTGCCGCGGTCCACCCCGTTCAGTTCGTTCATATCGTACACGACGCGGTAGTCCTTCGTTTTCAGCGCGTCGATCAGCGGCTTGCCGTCCTTCTGTCCTTCCTGCAGGAACTTCTTGCCGCCGCCCAACGCAACGTCCACGCCGCTTTCGACGAACTGCTCGGAAATTACGTCCAGATCGCCGCGGCTGGGCACGTGTGCGAAGAAAGCGCCCGGAGTCGCATGTTGTAGGTAGACGGTTACGACCAAACCGGTCTGGTATCCCTCCTCTTTGGCCCGCTCCATAATCGATTTGAAAATCTGCCCGTCGGGCCCCATTCCGAGCATACCGTTATCGGTTTTGTTCCCCGATGCCAGAGCGGTCCCGGCAGCGGCCGAATCGGTTACGCGGTTGTTCGCCGAATAGGTCTTAATCAGGGCGATGTTCCCGCTGCGGTCGAACGCCGTGGGCCGGTAGCCGTTCTCAAGCATCATCATCGACACTTGCGACAATCCCATCCCGTCGCCAATCATGTAAATCACATTCTTTACCGCGCATTTTCCGCTTTTTTTCGGGCCCGGTCCGGATTTGGCCGACAAATCCGCCGTCAATGCGGCCATCCATACGACAAGCAGTCCCAAGACAATTTTTTTCATCTTCTTCTATTTTTAAGTTGACAAAATCTGTTTTTCGCTTAACAAAGATACGATTTTTACCCGAAGGTAGCGGTTAAGTTCCCGTTAAAATGATTTTCGAGCAAAAAATGCGGACGGATAATTTGTGCGAAACGAAATATTTGCTACTTTTGCACTCGCAAACGCCGAATGACGGCGGGATAGCTCAGCTGGTTAGAGCGCATGATTCATAATCATGAGGTCCGGGGTTCAAGTCCCCGTCCCGCTACTATAAAAGGTTATGACTTCCGTCATAACCTTTTTCGTTTATCAACTTAGTAAAATCGCGAGTTACACACATACCCATAAAGCGATGCGACATCCGCTTCGCTTTATCGACGGATATCGATGCTATCAAATCAAACAGTCACACCTAATCGCTCCGCTTATTCAATTTCTCCAGAATTTCTTTAAAATCATATTTATACATCTCCTCCATATTATAATTCAGCGCATACAAATCCCCGTTGATCAAATCGACGGCATACGCAGAAACAAACCGATCCAATTTCACTTCGGCCAATGGATTCCCATCCCAGTCGAAAAACTGAATCACCGGCTTTTTCGACATCTCCTTTCCGATATTTTCTCTTTTCTCACCCAGGTACAAAGCGCCGAAAAAATCAGGGAATGCGACCAGATCCATATAAGTGCGCTTTCTGCTTTGGGGATCGAGATCTTGCACGTCGCCGATACGATCCAACTGTCTGCCGACACAAATCGTTTTCCCGAAAGAGCCGTCCGGAGAATATACGTTAATCTGATTTAATCTGTTAGGAGCTTCGACAATCCGGCTACCGTCGGCATTGCATTTCGTTGCCGTCGACAGAATATTAAAATCTTCTCCCGCACGCACGGAAGAAAAATTTAACTTTTCGAGATTCTCCGGAATCGTTTTTTCTCCTTTATGCAGAATGTATCTTATTTGTCGGGTATGCTCTTCATTAATCTCTTTACATAAAAAAGTCGTACTGTCCAATACGATAAACGCCGTCAGATTCCGAGGAAAAGAATCTTGCATCATTCTCATACGAAGCGCCTTGTTTTTTATCGTTTCAGATAAGTCCATTTTATAGGATTTCCCTGTCGGAAAACTGTATATAATAGCTTTGAGCCGGCCTTGCTCTTTCAGAAAATTTTGCTGCTTCACCCAAGGCGAAGACAACAGTTCGTTGGGTCCGTTTCCCTTCATCAAATATTTCCCCAAATGCTTATATTCGGGCAATGAGACAAGCGACCAGTACCCCTTATTATCGGATGTGGAAATGAGCAGCAATGAATCCCGAATAACAATACTCGATACCCCGATTACATCCGGATCGAAAAGCGTCCCCTGGCCGATCGTAAAAGTTTGCGGAAACGTATCGACATATGCGACCTCGTCCAGAATCATGTAATCCGCCGAAGGAACGACAACCTGTCGGCAGGCTGAAACAAAAAAAGAAAACGCTACGACCGAAACAACACATCGTTTATTCATACCCAATCCTATTAAAACTCCGCTCTTATTTACAAATCAACAATTATTTGGAACACTTACCCCGACCGTACCATGTGCATTTGGAACGACATATTCCACAAAACTACGTGATCCGCAACGGAACACCGGCTCAACCTAATTTTTTCCTATATTAAATCCTCATCAGCGAAGATATTTTATCCAAATTTACTATTTAAAGTTCAATTCTCATCGCATTTTTATTCTTTTCATACTCCTAATTCAGCATGACTATCGACAAGATCGCCGATTCCGAAATCGAAACCGAATTCATTTTCCTTATATAAAATGGATTCGATTCCCGAATGAATCGTTATATTTGTATCAAACACGGAAGATGACACTCCGAAAAAAGTCTCAAAAAACTCGCTGAATCGAACGTACCGACAACCATTTACAAAACTCGTATCATTACCAACTAACCCCACATTATTATGAAACGTTTCTTGACATGCTGCCTTCTGGCGGCAACCCTGGCCTGGTTCGGATGCGCCGAAAACCCGTCCAAAGGCAATGCCGGTTCTAATTCCGGCACCGACTCGACCTCCGTAACCGAAGGCCCCGTCCCGATGACCCATATCCTGATTTGCTGCCGCAGCGCGAACGAAGGAGTCATCAAGTTCAAGGTAGGCGACAAGTGGATCACCGATCACGATTACAAAAACATCGACCAGGCCCGCGCGATCCTTTCCACGATCCAACAGGCCGGCATCAACAACGTGATCATCGACCTGACCAATCCCAGCCAATGGGCGACCGTTCCCGCGAGCTGGCCGGGATGCCAGCCCAACGAAAACGCCCTGTGGGACGTGGATACCAAGTACCAGCTCGAAACCATCGAAACGGTGTGCAACGAACTGGGGATGCAGTTCATCATGTTCATCGGCAACCCGGCGGCCCACACGTTGGCCTACTGGAACGGCATCGCCAAACGCATCTGGGAAAACTGGGCCCAGAAGGATGTTTACCGCAAATACGGCTACGGAGACGACCGGCCGATGCTGGTGGTTTTCTACATGGGCGAAAACTTCCGGGAAATGTACGACGCCGCGCCGGACAACGAGAAAGACTACCTGGCTAAATTCCGGATCGGCACCTGCCAGGTCAACTCCCCGATGGATTTCGTCGCTTCGGACGGATGGGGTTACCGCAACCGCTCTTCGAGTTCGGATAACACGGTGCGGTTCGTCTGCCCGAACGAAGGAGTGGCTCCCGCAGACTGGAAACGCAGCACGCTGGATCAATGGAAAGAGAAAGTAGCCTGGGCAGGCGAAGCGTCCGAATACTGCATCTTCGGCTCATACGACGACACGTGCGATGCGATCTTCTGGGGAATTGCCGACACCAAAGAGAGCAAAACGGCCCACAAACGCTATCCCAACGGAGAAAAACCGGACGATTATTACAATGTAGTAAAAGAATATCTTTCGAACCGGGACAAATAACAATAAGAAGTTACATCCGCTTTCGAACATCCATACCGGCAAGCGGCCCGTATCCCGATTTTTCACCGTCGGGAGATATACATAAAAAGGTTCGGAGAATTTCCGAACCTTTTTATATGCTAAAATAAATTCGGAAACGCTCTTTCGGAGCGTTTCCAAAAGCGTGGAGCAGCCGCAAACAATTGCAGCCGTTCTACGCTTATTTTCTTCCGGCAGATTTCCGGTCAGGAGTCGTTTTCAGTCTCCCCGGAATTTTTACCGGAGCGTTCGGCATTCATGGCTTTGTACTTGTCGATCATCGAATGGACGAAGTTATACCCGGACATACTCCATTGCACGATGTTATAGATCAGGTTGGCCTTCCCGGTGATCTGCTCCATCAGGTAGCCCACCGAGAACATCTTCGAGATCCCGCGGTAATCGTCCCGCAACCTCCGTTCGACCGCGTCCAATTCATTTTCCACGCGCAAGCGTTCGATCTTGACGTCCTGCAGCGAACGGATCCGCTGATAATGTACTTTACTCATCGTCCGAATGTTTTTTACGCATGTCATACACCATTTTGCCGAACATCCTGGCCATCTGATCGACGATCAGCCTGCGGCGTACCGCATATACGATCGCCGCCAGCACGACGAACAGCCCTCCCATCAACAGTATGGCGCCGAGCATCGACCCGATTAACATGCCGATCACCCACGTCAGGGCCACGGCAAAGAACATCGCGGCGATCCACAGCAAAACAATCAGGACGACCACGCCGAACAGCGCGTTGAAAAAGGTCGAAAGATTCTCGATCAGGCCGAGCCGCAGACGATCCGCATAGAGCGCCGCATAATCCTTCACATCCCGAGTCGCCTGTCCGATCCGGCCCCTGTCGTTGTTTTCCATACCTACGGCGGATTTACTGTTGTTTGTGGGCGTACAATTCCTCCTCTACGGCATCCTTTACCTTCTGCTCGCCGTGTTTGATCTTATCGACGATTTTGTGACGCGTGTTCTGCCCCGAATCGGGAGCCAGCAGCAGGGCTACGACCGCACCGATGGCAGCTCCGCCCAGAAACGAAAAAAAGCATTGACCTTTCATGATTTTAATTTTTTAAGGTTTGAAAAATAATTTCTGAAATACCGGATTACAGTGTTCCGTATTCGGTTTTAACAAAAAACAAACCACAATTCCCATTTCACGGAAAAATTGCGGACTTTCCGGCAATCCGGCCAAAAATAAAAACGGAGCTTTCTCAGAAATACCGCTCCCCCCGCCATAAGGAAATTTACAAATCCGGGCCCCAGACACGCATCATCCGCACAACTCCTTCCCCCTAAAAAAACAGAGCCGATATTGCTATTTTAATGATATTATTATTTTCGTATAAATTGCGAATATCCCCCAAAGCAAACCTAAAGACAATCGACCATGCTAAAAAAACTGAACCTTGAAAAATTTGCCATGGTAGCTACATGGAAGAAGACGAGAAAAGCGCGGTAATCGGCGGAGACTGGTATTACGTCGCATCTACCAACCGGCTCGAAAGCATAGGACCGGGGATAATGCACGAATCATCGAAGACAAAACGACATTAATGAATAACGGATATTCGTCTTTAAGCTTGCGACAAAATTCCACGAGTCTGAACACGGCAGAGTCGGGACAACAAAATGCGGTTCTTAGGGCGATGGGGGCGATGGTCAGTATCAATTCAAATGTACCCATAAGTGCTGCAAACTATGGAAGTACAGGCAGGGGAACAAGTTTTGCACAAACTTTACAAACATTAGATCCAATTACGAACCAACCGGTTACTGCCATTGCCATAAATTCCGGAACTAACTTTTTTAACGCAGCCAATTTCTACGATTAAATGTGCGTTCTTATTTAATGAGAACGTCCATTCCGACCAATATGCAAATAACCAATGATTTATAGTATTTGTTTGTTCGCCGAAATAAATTCAGCTATTGGAAACCTGCAAGCCCGGGATTCCGTACAACACTCCGATCCTCAAACCATTTTTCGTTCGAACGAGACGAAGCGCCCGTTATACGAGTAACCTTCAAAAACGGACAAGTAGTATCGGTCACCGATGGCCCCTTGATTCAACCCTTTTGCCGCATAAAAAAAGAGTCCCCCGAATGCTCGGAGGACTCTAAGGAGGCGGCTACCTACTCTCCCACATGTTACTGCAGTACCATCGGCGTGAACGGGCTTAACTTCTCTGTTCGGAATGGGAAGAGGTGGAACC